>JBGSMN010000426.1:0-120109 GCA_041740155.1 Rhodopirellula sp. | reverse complement strand
ATCATCGTCGTGATCAGCAGCGTTCTCGCCCAGCGACGATGGCGGGCGGGATGTCTTCAAGTCGCGAGCACGTGTCGCGATTGTGGCTTGTTGAAACGCTGTGAACTGCCCGCAGCTCGCGGATTTCAAACACAGTCGCGGACGAAATCACAAACGCCATTGAGGGATACTCATGTACGCTAATCGCACCTCCAAAAGTAACGAAGGTTCGCAACCGCTCGCTGGCCGTCGCGAGTTTCTTGCTGGCGGAACACGGGTCGCTGGTGCGGTGGCCTTCGGATCGTTGGTCGGTTTCTTGTCAGGCCGAAGGGGTGACACCAATGAGACACGTTGGCAGATTGATCCCGACAAATGCATCGGTTGCAGTCACTGTGCGACTTACTGTGTGCTTGATGAATCTGCCGTAAAGTGCGTGCAGTGCTTTGATATGTGTGGGCACTGTGATATTTGTACTGGCTATCTCGATACGAATTATGACGCAGTCGACTCGGCGGCTGAAAATCAATTATGCCCGACCGCAGCGGTTGTGCGAAAATTTATCGAAGACAAGGCTGGGCAGCGTTTCTATCAATACACGATCGACGAACAAGCCTGCATCGGTTGCGGCAAGTGCGTCAAAGGATGCGCATTGATGAACGGATCGTTGTATCTGCAGGTGATGCACGACCGCTGTGTGAACTGCAATGAATGCGCGGTTGCCAAGGTCTGTCCCACTCAAGCCTACGAGCGGGTACCAGCGGATAAACCGTATCTTATCAAACAGCAAGCTCAACGACTGTATCAATCCCGGCTCGACGCTCCAAAGTTAGAAAAGAGCACCGATGATCCATTATCACGTTTAATGAAATTGGTGACAATGCGATGACCGAGTTGATTCCCACACCGAGTTTCACCGACCACCTCGTGCCTACGACGAGTCTACCCACAGGGGCCTCACCTTGGTGGGAATACGCTGACGTTGTGATTCTATTGCTGGCGTTAGCGGTGGCCAGTTATTTCGCATTGATCACGCGATCACGACGAGGGTTGTTCGGACTTTCGTTGGCATCCTTGCTGTGGTTTGGGTTTGTTCGTCAAGGTTGTGTTTGCAGTATCGGAGCAACCCAGAATGTTGCTTTGGCTTTGTTTGATCCCAGCTATGTGATTCCCATTTCGGTAGTCGCGTTCTTTGCCTTGCCGCTGCTGTTCACGCTCTTCTTTGGTCGTACGTTTTGCGCAGCAGTCTGTCCACTCGGTGCGATCCAAGAGTTCGTCTCGCTGAAAAATATTCAGGTTCCACGTTGGGTAGATCATTCGTTGGGCTTGTTTACTTGGATCTACCTGGGTGCGGCGGTGATTTTCGCTGCCACCGAAACGGCCTTCCTCATCTGTCGTTACGACCCTTTCGTTGGTTTCTTTCGGCTCGGCGGCAACGCCAACATGATGATCGCCGGTGGTGCGTTGTTGTTGATCGGTGTATTTGTCGGCCGACCATATTGTCGATACATATGTCCCTACGGAGCGATCCTGTCAGTTTTATCTCATTTTTCTCGTTGGCACGTTCGCATCCCGCCGAGTCAGTGCATTACTTGCGGGCTGTGTGCGAACGCGTGTCCCTACGGAGCGCTTCAGCCGCCTGTCGAGCGAGCCACACCCGAGACCGCCGCAGCAGGTCGACGACGGTTGTCATGGATTCTGTTGGCAACGCCATTGATCATCGTGGCTTTCGGAGCGTTAGGCACGATAATGAAAACACCGCTCTCGCGGATGGATCCCCAGGTGCAATTGGCCGAACAGTTGCGGCAAGAATCGTTGGGCATCACCACACTCACGACGGACGCCAGCGACGCGTTTCGCAGTGCAAGGCGGGACGAGCGAAGACTTTACGAGCACGTGTTGCAACGGCAAGCCAGTTTCGCTTCCCTCGGGATGCTGTTGGGTGGATGGGTCGGCGTTGTGATTAGTTTCAAATTGATTTCACTGGCGATCCGTCGTCCGCACAGCGACTATCGTGCCGACACAAAAAATTGTGTCTCGTGTGGCCGCTGTTTCTGGTATTGCCCGGTCAAAGGCGAAACCAAAACGGATGGTGAGACTGGACAAACCGGTGTTGCAGCGAAGCCAAATCCAAAACCGAAACCAACTCCGGAATTGGTGCAGATCACATGAAACGTATTGCGACAATCAACGCGGAATCGCTGACGGATTACCACCGCGCGTTCCTGCTCGTTTCACGGATTGCAACGGTTTTTGCGTGCCTGGTGTGTTTGATTCTACTTGTCAGATTCGCGGTTCGCGTCGTCGACCCCAGCGTCACGCCGCGACTTGTTGAACTAAAACAATCCTTGCGTGCAGCGAATGATGATGAGGCAACGCGTGAAACCATTCGCGAAGAAATTCGAACACTTGATATGCAATCACGAGTGGCGTATTTCGACCGTCGTGAGTTCGCGCGCGTCGGAGCTTGGTTATTGTTGGGAGCGGTGTGCGTTGCTGTGTCGACCGCCCGGACTGCTTCGACTATTCAGCGACGCGCACCGGCAATTCCTTCCGCCACTGCCCCAGTGAACGATCCCAGTACGATGGAGAGTTTACAATCTATCACAGCGGTGATCGGTTTCGCTGTCGGTGTTTTTCTGTTCTCGAGTTGGTTGATTTTTTCAGATCACAGCGTTTTGCCTCGTGACGCGATGGAACTTGCGGCGTTGTTCCCCGATGACAACCCAGGGCCGACAGTCGTTGTGGCAACGTCGGTCGAACAGGTCGTTGAACCGGTCACCGATTCGACTATTGATAGCGAGGTGCTCCCTAAAGTGGAAGAACATCGCCAGCAATGGACACGGTTCCGAGGAAACAGCGGTGACGGTATCGCGACCGAGTCGTTTGTACCACCAGCCTTTGATGTCGCCAGTGGCGAGGGCATCCGCTGGAAGATGGAACTCGAATTGCCTGGAAATAATTCACCGATTGTATGCGGTGATCACGTGTTGCTCAGTGGTGCGACTGAAGACCGACGGTGCGTGTACTGCTATGCCGCCTCCAATGGCGAACTGCGATGGCAAACCGAAATACCAATCACTGCACCGGAGCAAGCGAGCGATGAGCACGAGGCGGCGGAGTTGACTGTCAATGAAGAGACCGGCTATGCAGCACCGACGATGGCGACCGATGGCGTACGGGTGTTTGTAATGTTTGCCCATGGAGATGTGACGGCACTGGATTTCAAAGGAAAAATTTTGTGGACGCGCTCCTTTAGCACGCCCCATAATCATTATGGGCACGCTGCTTCACTTGTGGTCGACGAAACCCAATTGATCGTACAGCTCGATCACGGATCAAGCGATGAACCACTGTCAAAGTTGATGGCACTGAATTGCCGCACTGGCAAAACCTTGTGGAGCACGCCACGCGAGGTGCCTGCGTCATGGTCGACGCCGTTGGTGATTGAATACGATAACGAGACACAAATCATCACCTGTGCTAATCCCTGGGTCATCGCTTATCGGGCCAGCGATGGCGAAGAACTCTGGCGGTGCGATGCGTTGTACCAGGACGTCGGGCCGTCACCGATCGCTCGTGACGGTGTGCTCTACGTTGCCAATGAAAATCCCGGCGGGACCGCGATCCGTTTAGGCGGCAGTGGCGATGTGACGGAAACGCACGTGGTTTGGATGATTGATTATGGGATTCCCGATACGACCAGCCCGCTGCTCGTCGGCGACATGATATTGATGTTGCCCTCTTTTGGCACCTTGACCAGTTATGATATTGCGACGGGCGGCGATCCGTTATGGGAAGTGGATTTCGACGATAGCTTTCGATCGTCGCCGACGTTCATCGGTGAGCACGTGTTGTTGATCGGTGTCTCCGGGAAGGTTTGGCTGATCACGGTAACGCGTGAAGGATGCGAAACGGTCATGCAGTCGGATTTAGGCGAGAACTGTTTGGCTAGCCCTGCAGTTCATGGCGGTCGCATTTTCATTCGTGGTCAAAAACACCTATTCTGCGTAGGTGAGTCATGAGTGTTGATCTGTCTTTTGTTGATCAATGCGTTGCGGAAATTGGTGACCGTCCTGAGGCGGTCATTCCGCTGTTGCAAGCGATCCAGTCACACTATCGTTACTTACCCCAGGCTGCTTTGCAGCGTGTTTGTGAATTGACCGAGATCACGCCTGCAGCGATCCAAGGCGTGTCGACGTTCTACACACGATTTCGTCATCGTCCGATGGGACGGCATCATATTCAAGTATGTCGTGGGACCGCTTGTCACGTCAAAGGAGCTGGCCTCGTTGAAGAAGCCATCGCGCTGCATCTCGGATTGGCTGCCGGTGAGGACACCGATCCCAAACAACAATTCACGATCGAACCTGTCGCCTGCCTGGGGTGTTGTACGTTGGCACCTGTCGTGCAGATTGACGAAGACACCTATGGCAGATTGTCTGCGTTAACGGTGACCCCCACGATTCGTGAATTTGAAAGGCGTGTCCGTCTTCAAAAGTCCGCGAAACAAAGTTCAAACAACAACTCAGCCGACACTGTCACTCGTGCTAAAGAGGTCATTGAGAAAACTGGCGAAATCCGCGTGGGATTGGGGTCGTGTTGTGTCGCCCAGGGCAGCGGCGAAGTGTTCAAGCGGGTGCATGAGGTGGTTGCTGCGATCGGGTGCAATGTTGAAGTGAAGCGTGTGGGGTGTGTCGGCATGTGTCATCAGACGCCATTGCTTGAAGCGATTCGGCACGATGGTTCGAGTCGGCTGTATTGCCATGTGCAAGCTGAACAAGTCGAGGAGATCGTGCGACAAAATTTCAAGCCCGTCGGCTTTGCGTCTCGCTTGCGTTCATCTTGGACACATTGGGTGGCGGAGTTGTACGGCAGCGAAATCGGTCGTGACACGGCCATCGAAC
This sequence comes from Rhodopirellula sp., assembly GCA_041740155.1. Classification (GTDB taxonomy): domain Bacteria; phylum Planctomycetota; class Planctomycetia; order Pirellulales; family Pirellulaceae; genus Rhodopirellula. The sequence goes on along the minus strand of JBGSMN010000426.1, from coordinate 115,226 downwards.
CGGTCTCCGCCACGACAGGGCCAGTAAGCGAATTTCTCGGACCACAGAAACGAATTGCCACCCAGGCTAGTGGCGACATCGACCCGCTGGACATTGCCGAGTATCAACGACACGGAGGGTTCGTGGCGCTGCAGCGGTGTCTTCACGAACTTTCCAGCGACGAGGTGATTGCTGAAATTCAGCAAAGTGGATTGCGTGGTCGAGGTGGTGCAGGGTTTCCGTCGGGAATCAAGTGGGCGAAGGTTTGTAGCGCATTAGCGGACCGGAAGTATGTGATTTGCAATGGTGATGAAGGCGATCCAGGCGCGTTCATGGATCGCATGCTGTTGGAATCGTTCCCGTATCGCGTGATCGAAGGCATGGCCATTGCAGCCATCGCGGTCGGTGCACATCAGGGTTACTTTTACATCCGTGCCGAATACCCCTTGGCAGTCCAGCGAATTCGTTTGGCGTTGGCCCAATGCCATGCGAAAGGTATGTTGGGCGATGCGATGATGGGCAGCGATTATGCGCTCGAGCTGTCCATCAAAGAAGGTGCCGGAGCGTTCATTTGTGGTGAAGAAACCGCACTGATTCATTCGATCGAAGGTGGACGGGGCACACCGCGAATTCGCCCGCCATTCCCCGCTGAATCAGGATTGTGGGAGAAGCCCACGTTGATTAACAACGTCGAGACATTGTCGTTGGTGCCATGGATTCTGCGTCATGGTGGCAGTGAGTTTGCGAAACTCGGTACCGCAACGAGCAAAGGAACGAAGGTCTTTGCACTTGCCGGCAAGATCCGACGGGGCGGGTTGATTGAAGTTCCGATGGGAGTCACCATTCGGCAGATCGTCGATGAGATCGGAGGCGGTGTTGCGGATGGACGTCGATTCAAAGCGGTGCAAATTGGCGGTCCGTCGGGTGGATGTGTACCTGCCGTCTTGGCCGATACACCGGTTGATTATGAGGCATTACGAAGTGTCGGTGCGATCATGGGCAGTGGCGGGATGGTCGTTCTCGATGACACCGATTGCATGGTCGATATCGCTCGCTATTTTTTGCGATTCACTCAAGACCAATCATGTGGCAAATGCACTTACTGCCGCATCGGTACAAAACGCATGCTCGAAATCCTGGATCGAATTTGTGAAGGAACCGCCAAAAAAGGGGACTTGAATGCACTGGAGGAATTATGCCATAGCGTCTCCGCTGGCAGTCTGTGCGGGCTTGGTAAAACCGCTCCGAACCCAGTGCTGTCAACGCTGCAGTATTTCCGCGACGAGTACGAAGCCCATTTGAACGGGCACTGCCCAGCCGGGCGATGCAAAGGCCTGATCGAATATCACATCAACGATGCCTGCATCGGCTGCACGTTGTGTGCCCAGCATTGTCCAGTCGACGCGATTCCGATGGTTCCGTATGCCAAACATGTTGTCGACATCGACAAGTGTACGACCTGTGATACATGCCGCGTGGTTTGCCCTGAAAACGCCGTGCAGATTGTCAAGCGAAGTAAGAAATAGCCAACATTGCCATACGCGATTGCGAAAGACAAACATGCCCATCATTTCCATTGATGATCAAACCATCGACGTTGCTGACGGCACGAGCGTTCTCGATGCGGCAGCGAGTTTAGGTATCGAGATTCCCACGTTGTGTTTCCTCAAGGGGTATCTGCCTTCGACGTCCTGCCAAGTCTGTTTGGTTCGTGATCAGGCTAGTAGAAAATTGGTACCTTCGTGTGCGACCAAGGCGGTTGAGGGGATGCGGATTGAAAGTGAAACTGCAGAGGTCCATGCCGCCCGGCGAACGGCGCTGGAACTGTTGCTGAGCGAACATGTCGGTGATTGCCTAGCACCATGTTTCTTCGCCTGCCCCGCGCATATGGATATTCCGTTGATGCTACGGCAAATCGGCAACAACGATTTACACGCTGCGATTGACACGATCAAACGTGACATCGCGATCCCCGCGATCCTCGGTCGAATTTGTACTAAGCCGTGTGAAAAGGGCTGTCGTCGCAGTGCCGCAGATAACCCTGTTTCTGCTTGTGAACTGAAACGTTATGCCGCTGACCAGGATCTCGCTTCGGACAATGTTTATATGCCACCGTGCGCAGCCGATACGGGCAAACGCGTTGCGATCATCGGCGGGGGATCAACGGGATTATCGGCGGTGTACTATTTGCGTCAGCGAGGACATGCGTGTCGTTTGATTGAGGCCAGTTCGCTACTCGGTGGACGACTGCGTAGGGAGACCGAGGAAACGACACTCCCGCGTGATGTTATCGATGCAGAGATTCTGCAAATCCTACGACTCGGTGTTGAAGTGGAGACGGATCATCGTATCGACTCGGCAGCCGAGTTCGAATCCATCGTGGCCTCGCATGATGTCGTGTTGCTGGCTGCGGGAGTGGACGCGTCCGTATTAGCGGCGGAGTGTTCGATCGCGGTGGCGCGAAGAGGGGTCGAGGTCAACGATACGTTTCAAACGACACGCGAAAAGATCTTCGCCGCTGGCGGGGCAACTCACGGGAAAGCATTGTTCGTACGCAGCGCCGCCGATGGCAAGGAAGTCGCAAATTGCATTGACCAATTTCTAAATGGGCAAGTTGTGACGGCTCCTGTCAAACCGTTTGCCTCTCGAATGGGCCGAATCGCCACAGAGGAAATGAAGCAATTTTTGGCCGGTGCGATGTCCGTCCCGGTGCAAACGTTGCAGGTTGCTGAAGAATACACGCCCGAACAATCGAGCGATCAGTCGGGCCGCTGTTTAACGTGTGGCTGCGTTGCCCACGGTGACTGTCGTTTGGAAAACTATGCGGCACGCTATGGTGCTGACCCGAATCGTTTCGGTTCACGGCAACGAGTCTATGAAGTGATCGGTCGGGGTGGGCGTGTGTTGTTTGAGCCGGGCAAGTGTATCAAGTGTGAGTTATGCATTCAGATTGCAGCGGAGTCGCAGGACGCCTTAGGGTTGACGTTTGTGGGACGCGGTTTCAACGTCCAGCTCGCGGTCCCGTTCGGTGGCACGTTTGATCAAGGCGTGGGCGAACTTGCCGAACGTTGTATCACAGCCTGCCCAACAGGTGCTTTGTACTTTGATCCTCGCGAGTCCAGTGAGCACATCCACGGAAAGCATTCCCAGGAATAAGTCGACAGACAATCAACTCGTTTATCGGACTTGTTACAATCAATCGGGAAAGGTCACGGTTGATGAAACACAAACTACTCAACGTCCTCAGTTATCTGTGGGCTTCACCCAATACACTGTTTGGAATTGCGGTCGGACTATTGCTGGGCGGTCGATTTGAACGAGTCGATGGTGTGCTCGAAGTTCATGGCCAGCACGTCGCACGAGTTCTGGCCAGGATGTTTGTGCCCGCATTGGCGCTGACGATGGGACACGTCGTGTTCGGTCGAGACCGCGAGGTGTTGGCGCGGACGCGAAAACACGAACGGGTGCATGTCCGTCAGTACGCGATTTGGGGACCGTTTTTCGTGCCCGCATATCTCGGCATCGCGGTGCTATTATACGTCAGCGGACGTGACGGCTATCGCGGCAATCCGTTTGAGATCGCGGCCTACGCGGTCGACGATCCAGCGAACCAAGATTGAACCAATCGTTTCCATATCGATCTGCATTGGAGTGTTCTGACTTGCCGGAGCTTTCTTTTCTCAAACGCCTGACCACGGCCTAAGGTTCTACCCGTGGTCGGCATCCAGCCGAAAGAAATTGCCGGCATCCTGCCCACCGACGACGCGGTGCGATGCTTTGTGCCTGCGACGATTCGGACCGAACCGGTGCGGTGGGAAATTCTCTATAATCTCACCATGCCACATCGCCTCCATATCGATCTGCCGATCATCGTTTCCTGTCATCAAGGGCTGTATCTTGCTGAACCTGTCGGTTGGCCGCAAATGGCGGTGCTCGCGGCTCGGCAAGAACAGGCGATCAGCCAAGCGAAAACGGCTGTCATCAAGAGCGTGAAATCGTTCGTCGCCAAAGAATTCGTGGAATGCCTGGTTCGCGGCACGCCCGTTTGGGAAATCTTGGACGTCGAATTCCAACCGGAAGCTCACGATGTTTTTTGGCGAGCCAATCGCACCATCCCGTTTCCTGTACTGCGCTGGCGTATCGAGCCAGCATTAGATGTAGCGATCGTTCCGGCGCTGCAGTTGCGAGTCGTGGCTTCGCCACACACGAATTTAACACAACTCGTTCGCGAACAAATTCGCTCAACCGTTCGCCGACTCGATCGCTGGTCGTTGCGAGGGATTGCGTTGCACGAGAAAGCTGTTTCGTATGAACTGAATTCATCGCGGCTGTCGATCGAACTTCGCACACCTTCGGAACAAGCTCGCAGTGAACGAGGTCAGTCGCAATACGCCTCACCGACGCTCCGCAAAGTCGCCACGCGGCTCGACCCGAGACGATTGAAAATCGCCACCGGTCGTGACGAAGAGCTGACACGGATGGTTGAGTTACTCGGGTGGGCGGGCAGCGAACTGGGGCGCGGGGGCAGCGCGGCTGGCGTTCAACGGCGCCAACAATCGGTGCTATTGGTTGGTCCTTCTGGAGTCGGCAAAACCGCGATCTTTCAGACTTGGTATCGTCAGTATTGTGAGCGTTACCGCGCCGCTGGTCAAACGCCGAAGAAGTGCTACTTCAGTGACGGCTCACGATTGATCTCGGGCCAATCGGGGTTCGGTGGTTGGCAAGAGCAATGTTTGGAAATGATCGAGGACGCCCGCCGAGTCGGCGGCCTGTTGCATTTGGGAAACGCCAACGAGTTGTGTGAGTCCGGCAAAGCGTGGGGCAGCGGTGGTGTTGGTGCGTTGCTGGCACCGGCAATCTTCGAAGGCAAGATACAAGTGGTGTTGGAATGCACTCCTGAAGAACTCGCTCGATTGCAACGTACCGAACCACGTTTGATCGGCGGTTTGACCAAACTGGAAATTCACGAACCTGATCCAGAGACCACGCGGCGAATCTTGCTTGATGCGGCTGCGAATTGGAAACCGATAGACATCAGTGCTACGATCGCCGCCCGAGCCAAACAAAAACGACATCGAGCCGAACGTCGCGCCGGGATCGAACCGACGACGATCAAACAAAAAGCCGAGACAGCTCGCACAGAGACCGCATCTCAACCGCTGCCGCGCGTCGATCCTGAAGCGTTGGAGTGTTTGGATCGGTTGCATCGTCGGTTTCCCACTTCGTCGGCGTCGCCGGGACGCGTGTTAACGTTCTTCAGTTCCGTGATGAGCGAGTTGGTCGCGTCGGCGCAACATCAACCGCTCGACGTCGCCTGTGTGACGGACGCTTTCAGTCGCCAAACCGGGTTGCCCACGTTCCTGGTCGATTCACAATCGCCGCCTGATCTCACCGCGATCACCTCTCAACTTTCGACCACCGTGCTCGGTCAACCGGGCGTGATCGAGGTCATGGTTGATTTGATTGCAGTCCTGGCGACGGACCTCTCGCGCGGGGATCGACCACTCGCATCGTTGTTATTGATCGGACCTACAGGTGTGGGGAAAACAGAAACGGCCAAGGCTCTATCACAATTAATGTATAGCGACGTGGCCCGGCTCGTGCGCATCGACATGGCCGAATACAGCGACCCGATTGCCGCCATGCGTTTGGTGGGAACAACGTCAGAACCAGACGGTGTGTTGACGTCGGCGGTTCAGGCCCAACCGTTCTCGTTGATCTTGCTCGACGAGTTTGAGAAAGCTGATCGGTCGGTGTTCGATTTGTTGTTGCAAGTGTTGGGCGAAGGACGATTGACGGATCGTCGTGGGCGGGTGGCCGATTTTCGCAATTCGATCATCATGATGACCAGCAATTTAGGTGTGGAAGATTACCGCGACGTGCCACTGGGTCTGGCTGCTGGTGCCTCCAATGCCCAATCGTTGATCGAAGACCCTGGCTCGTTTGCTCGATTAGAAACGCATTTTCGCCGTAAGGTCCGCGAGTTCTTGCGACCTGAAATGACCAACCGAATCGACCGCATTTTGGCTTACCATCCGTTGGCCATGGAGACGATCGAGTTGTTGACGCGGCGGCAAATCAACTCGCTGCGGCAGCGTGATGGATTACGAGAACATGATGGTGTCTGGCAAGTCGACGATGATGTGATTGAGTCGATCGCTCGCGATGCGTATCAACCACAGTACGGTGCTCGACCTTTGGCGCGGCAGATCCAACGTGAACTGTTGGTGCCGTTGGCGGAGATCATTCCGAAAATGAGAACACGTGCATTGGATTTGCAGATCAGCCGACCCAACGGACGCACGCAAATTAGTTGTACCCCTGCGGTCGATAGCAAGGGGCTGTTCGCGCGAACGGTGATTGTCGCTGGCCGTGAAAAAGCGTCAGGACTGGGCTTTGTCGATAATGAATTCAGCGGGGGCACCGAGACGCAGCGTGGCAAGGTGATTAGCACGGCGGATTTGATTGCCAAGGTGAGCCGACTGCGACGGCTCTCTCAGTCGTTTGTGGCCTGCGAACTGATGCGTGATGCGAATACGCAGTACACCCTGCTATGCCGCACAATCAAACGTGATCTCAAAAAACAAGGCAATCGTCTGGCACGCGAGCGAATTCGCTATGGCGAGCAGGCACGCCTACGCGATCGTTTGCTCGTGAAAATTCGCGAAGGCGAGGAATTGAAAAAACACGCCGAGGAACTCGAAGCGGAAGTCTTGTCGACGGTCTACGCCACTGGTGGGTTGGAAGCGGAGTTGGTGCAGTCGCGAGCGAGCGAGTTGGAAGACACGCTGTTTTTGATGCTGTGCGATTTGTCCGAATCGGAACAAGCCAATCGTGATCGGATCACGTTGATTGTATCCGGGCCAGACTTAAATACCGCGAAGCCTTTGTTGACGGCCTATCATCATTGGGGTTCTACGAACCAACGCAATGTTCAAATCCATGCGATCATCCGCCGCGATCATCGCAACGACACCGACAAAGTCCTGGATGTTGCCGGTTGGAATCGCACGCCCGCGTTCCGAATTGCCACTGAGGATGCACAACCCGTGTCAGCAAACATCTCATTGGAGTCGATCGGTTGGCGTAACGAGTTAGAGGGCAGGACATCGAAGTCACCACCCGACACGAAGGCTGTCTCGAAACCGACGCCGCAATTAGCCGCGTATCGGATGGAAGCCAATGGAGGATTAAAGGTGGTGGCCAGCGAGAGTGTGGCGTTGATGATGACGTTTCGTGGAAGTGGCGTGGCGACATTGCTTGGCGGTGAGGCGGGTGTGCATAGTTTTCAAACTTCACTAGCTGATCGCAATGGCAGTATCTCTGTGTTTGTGCAGCGACACGACGCGTTGCCGATCGAATATCTTGCCCCGCAATGGCTAGCCCGTGCAGATTTCCAGTACAACGGCAAACCGCGACGGCGATACGACATGAAGCTTGGCTTAGTTGTTGATTTGCATGATGAGTCCTCGTTGTTAAGCGACGAGCGTCAGGACTCCATCAAAATGGATCGAGCGGGCCAGTGGCTTGCCGAGATGATCGAATCGGCCCACCGGGCACGCATGTGGTCTCATCTCGCTGACGATTGGCCGACTGAAGAGGAGTTGCCGTTTTGAGAATCAATGTTCCAATTTACTTAACTCGTGATCGTCACGATGGCGTGCAGCGGATCGCTGTGCGACCGTTGTTTCATCCTGCGCCAGTAGCGACCGGATCGGACCTCGGTCGCACCATCGCGAGCTTTCATAGCAAGTTGCGAGAGTATCTCACGCAAGCCTCGCGTGGTGTCAATCATCGCGAGCTAACGCGTTTTCATGATGAAGAACCGTTGGGCCATCAGCGGTTGAATCTACACTTGGATTTAGGCGATCATACGGAAGTGCTGTGGGTGTTGATCGTTTTGGTCGGAGAGCGGGATCGCAAGATTGCTTTCTCGCCGAGTTTGCCCGACCTCTGGTTCGATGTCGTGCGTGGTGAGTCGTTGGAAGAGCGGGCGACGGAGGTTTATCAAACGCATTTCCGCGCGGCCCTGAAAGGCAAGTCGCGTTTCAAAGATTCTGGAAACAGCGTGCAGTCGTGCAGCATCCAAGGCAAAGCCTGGATCGACGTGGTCACCATTGACATATCGCCCGGCGGACGGGTGCCCCCAGAGGTCGACCCGCTGCGAGCTTTTCTGGGAGGCGCGGACGTTTCTGATGGAGCCGGTGAGCTACAAAAAGTCGGGCATTGTTTGAACTTCGTGCCACTGGACGATTTGGCCGCTCCGATCGGCGTCGACGATGATCTACGTCGCTTGTCTACCCTGATTTCGGTCGGCGACCGTCGCTGTGTTGTATTGGTCGGTCCATCGGGTAGCGGTAAAACGGCACGGATCGAAGGCGTCGCAGCGAAGTTGCCAAGAAAAGGCTCGAAAAGGTTGATGTGGCAGTTGTCACCGGCCCGTTTGATCAGCGGGATGTCGTATCTGGGGCAGTGGCAGGAACGAGTGCTATCGATTTGGCAACACGCTCATCGATTTGATCATGTTCTCGTGTTCGATGATCTCCTGGGGTTATTCGAGGCCGGCAAAACCCGCGACAGCGCGATGTGCGTGGCTGATATGATGCGCACGCAACTCGATGCCTCGCCGGTTCGCATCGTTGCGGAGATGACGCCCGAAGCGTGGGCGATTTTTCGCAATCGTGATCCCAAGTTCGCGGCAAACTTTGTTGTCATGCCAACGACCGCCATGTCGCGTGAACAGGCGACACGCGTTGTCGTGCAGGTCTCGCAGCGATTGGAAGAACGATATCGCTGCCTGTTTCAAATTGGAGCGCACGATGAAATCGTGTCGCTGCAAGATCGGTTTGACAATGCCTCGGTGTTACCTGGTAAAGCGATCGCGTCATTGCAAACACTGGCCACTAAGAATCCCAAAAGCGTGATCTCACGCGACAAAATCCTGCGTGAGTTCTCTGCCCGTAGCGGTTTGCGGATGTCGGTGATTGACCGTGAAGCACACACTCACCGCGCCGATTTGCTGAAACGCGTGCAGAGTCAAGTCGTTGGCCAAGACGAAGCGGTCAATGCGTTGGTCGATCGGGCGATGGTGACGATTGCGCGGCTCAACGACACCACTCGCCCGCTGGGAACGTATTTGTTGGTCGGGCCGACAGGCGTTGGCAAGACAGAACTTGCCAAAGCGATTGCATCGTGTTTGTTCGATGAAGGCGGTTTGATTCGAATTGATATGAACGAGTTGTCCGCACCGGGAGCGGCGTCTCGGCTGATCGGCACGTTTGATTCACCCGATGGGTTGTTAACGGCGGCAGTTCGGCGGCGTCCGCATGCGGTGTTGTTGCTTGACGAGATTGAGAAGGCGCACCCTAGCGTGCTGAATATGCTGTTGCCGGCCCTGGGCGAGGCCAGGTTGAGTGACGCACGCGGACGTGTGGTTGATTTGAGTGGCCTGCTGATCTTGATGACGAGCAATTTGGGGTCGCGTCAATCGGCGTCGACGACCGGTTTCGTACCAGGCGATGATGCGGCTTACGTGCGTCTAAAACATAATCGCGCGGTGCGTGATTTCTTTCGACCGGAGTTTTTCAATCGCATTGACGATGTCTTGCATTTTGATCGGTTGTGTGTCGAATCCATTGAAGCAATCGCATGGTTGCAGGTCCAGCGGTTGTTGCGACGCGATGGTTTGCGTCGTCGCAATGTCTTGATCGATATTTCCATGGATGCAATCCGAAGCACCGCCATCGCAGGAATGGATGCGGCGATGGGGGCGCGAGCGCTGAAACGTCAAATCGAACGCGATTTGGTGCGGCCTGCTGCGGAGACGTTGTCAGCGAATCCTGCAGATGTGCCGATGCTGTTGTCAATCGCAGCACCAAGGCCAACGTCGATGTTAAATCATAGGGCGGCGTCCCATGATCAGGCGAGCAACCTCATCCCAGCCAGCGATTCCAAATGGCAGATCACCTGCCAACCAATTCGGTATTACCCGAAATCGACGCCAGCTGAGTGGACGCAACAACAATGGTGTGAACAGGCGGCGACGTTGTTAGAAGAGATTCGCCCGCAGTTGAGCACTGAACCGATTCGATACGAGACGGGCAGCGATTCAGGTGGCATCAACACAAAACTAATCGAACAGTTGACGATTCGCGAATCGTTCGAGGATTGTATGTTGTTGCTGGATCAACTCGAAGAGAGTCTCCAACAGCATGTGATCTCACCGCCCGCAACGCCACTGCATCAAGTCGGTTCGGGACCAAACTCAGACAAACTGCATGGGGATAGTAACCCCAAGTATCGGCGGGACGACTTCCAGGCTCACTTGGAAATTCAAGAGTATTGGGACGATGTGCTAACCCGTGAACCTGCGGAGGGCGTTGAGTCGATTCAGTCTCAATTGCGAATCGCGGCAGGTCGGTTGCTGTCCCAGGTCAAGCATCAAGATCAACCGATTCGGTGGCAAGTCGATCTGCGCAGTTATGGCGACAGCGAAGCGAATGAACATCAACAGGACGTTGAGACGATGCCGTGGGCCACGGGCAATGAGAACGCGTTGCGAATCCTTGCGTTGATCATGGTCGATTGGCTGAAAACGCACGAGGGTTTGCAGGCACGGATTGAAAAAACAGTAAATGTTCCGCGGGATAACCGCAACTGCACGATGATCGTTGAAGGTGTGCTAGCGGCCGCGTCGATCGAGCAACTCGTGGGCGGTTGGCAGTTCGTCGACAAGCACGGCGGCGTGAAACTCGTCACGGTCATGGCACGACCACTCGGTGAGCATGAACCGTCTTCTGCCCCCATTGAGCCTACCGTCCCGCTGCCCATGATCCGCTGGATTATCGAATTTGAAAAAGACTTGCTGGATGTCGCTAAAGGTCAACGGGTCACTGCACGAACCGGGTTCATGGGCATCACGGAATTGCTGGAACGTTCCTATGCCTGGATTCCAACCGAATGATCATAAAAAAACCGTGCTCAAGTTTTTAACACGAGCACGGTTTCGAGATTGTTTACCGACGTCGCACAGCGAGCTGTGCCGATGGCTGGTTAACGCATTGCGAGCGTTGTGGCATTGAGGTCAAACTCAAGTTCGACGGTGCTACCAGCAGCGACGTTGATCGTTCGCTCGTTTTGGACACTACGTCCATTGACGGTCGTGCTGACCAAGACGGTATAGTTTTCCCAACTTTGACCTGGGGCGAGCTGCGTGGTGCGGAACGTACGCACGCGGCCAAAACCTTTGGTTTCGTTGCCCGCTAAAGTCACGACAGCGTTAGCGGGGACGTAAAGCTGAACGACCGTTTCAGTTGTGTCGTCCTTCTTCTCAGCCTTTGCCTCCGCTTCCGTATCTTCTTCAACAGCTTCCTCGGCTGCTGCATCGGACTCTTCCGCTGCGGCGTCGGAGTCTTGCTGGAAGACCATTCTCTCCATGTCACCAGGACGCAGTTTGATCGTCTTCGTGTCGCGTTGTTCACGTCCGTCGATGTCGTAGGTCACGACGACTTCGTACGTGTACAAGTAACCGTCTTTCAAGCCACGTGACATGAACTGGCGAACCATTCCGTCGCTAGTCGTTTCGTGACCATTGACGGTCACACGTGCTGATTCCATTGGTACAGCAACGGTTAACAAGGCCGCGTCGTCATCCAATGTTGGCTTGCGCGATTCATAGCTCGCACCGCTGTCGATGATCGTGCCATCAATAACGGAACCGCCGATTGGAGCTGCGCTGTCGTTGATCACACTACCATCAACGGGATAGCTACCCGAGTCGATAACCGTGCCTAAAGGATAGGAATCCATCGGATAGCTATGACTTTGGTAGCTTTCGACAGGATAACTTGAATGCAAGATCGGTGCGCTGTACTGAACTGGTGCCGCGTAGGTCACAGGAGCAACATAGCCACCAGAACTGCCGTGTGAAACCGGGGTCACAGCATACGAGCTGCTGTAATAACCACCGCTGCTACCGCCGACACTCGCGCCACCGCTGGAGTACGAAGTTGAGTAGGCAGTGTAACCGCCTGATGAGCCGCCGCTGGACGCATGGGCTACCCGTTTGGCTTGGATGTGCGCCCGCAATCGGCTGAATAGACCACCGCCGGACGAGCCACCCGATGAGCCATAATTGACTGCATAGGCCCCACCAGAGGAGCCTCCCGACGAGCCATAACTGCCACCGGACGATCCCGAATGACGAACAGCGATCCGGGCACGCAATCCCGACAGCAAACCGCCACCGCTGCTGCCGTGGACCATTCCTCCCGAGCTACCGCCGCTGCTTCCATAGCTCCCAAAAGAGCCACCGGCCTCCGCTGGCGAACTGAGTGTCAGTGCCAATGTTAGGCATCCTAACAGGTGAAAACACCTCATGTACGTTCCTCCATCCTCAATGTTTGATTCAAAAAAGTGATACCGCCGGAAATCAGAATTTGTGGCAAGGTGGCATCCGGCTTGGGTACACATGCCCACCCATGTTCGCAACGATCAAGATCACGCCGTTTTCGACTGCACAGAACTCCCGTACCGACCCGATCACTGTCTTCACTACCCGATAGAATAGCGAGACGGGGCGGCCGATCAAGCAGTCTGGGTAAAATTTAACGACCTATCTTCTCGATTTTCACATCGTCAAAGTCCGCGCGCCCCGTCGCTCCGAACAGACCGATGCGGATGATTGCCTCTTTCGCAGCCAACGGCACCCGCAAAATCCGACTGTCTTTCTGCCAATCACGCGTCCCCCGGTAGGGTCCCATCGAAACCATGCCGAGATCCCGACGGCTGCTGTCATAGTAGCTGATCGCGACCATCGGCCACGAATCTGCATCGGGTCCTTTGACGACATCCTGAGTCCGTACGCGAATCGAAAGCCGGATGGTAGCGACCTCTGTGCCGTCGATCGCGATGCCTTGCAACAAATGTGACCCCAGACCTGCCGTTTCGTTCTCAAAATGAGCCATCGCGTTGCCGTTTTCTACCAATCGTTTGACTTGACGCCCGTAGTACCAACCTGCCACGTATTCATTGCCTGAGTTTTGCTCGCTACTTTTGTCAGCGGGTTCGTCCTCGAGTACCTCAATGACCGCCTCAAAATCGCCGTTGATGACGACCGGATTGGTGGGATCGGGCAACGCTTTGCGATTGGCTTCGGCGGTGCCCGTCATGGGGACAAACAGCGTCGGCTGCAACGGTTGACGAATCAATTTCCCGTCACGCTTAATCATTAAATACATCGTTTGCTGATACCGTTCGCCAACCGGGATGATCATCGAACCGCCTTCGCGAAGTTGCTCGACCAGTGGCACCGGGACCGACTCGGGGCTGCACGTGACAATGATTTTGTCGAACGGTGAATGTTCCGGCCAACCTAAAAACCCATCGCCCACTTTGGTGTAAACATTTTCGTAACCGAGTCGATCGAGAACTTTGCGAGCTTCCAGGCCCAACGACTCGACAATCTCGATGGAGTACACCTCGGCGACCAACGGACTCAGCACGGCGGCTTGGTAACCGCTGCCGGTACCGATTTCCAGCACCCGGTCGGTCGGTTGCGGGTCGAGCGTTTCGGTCATCGAAGCGACAATGAAAGGACTGCTGATCGTTTGCGCCGCTCCGATCGGCAACGCCATGTCGAAATACGCATTCTTGCGGACCTCTGGCGGAACGAACTCATGTCGCGGTGTTTGCTCGATCGCCTCAAGCACGCGTTCATTCGTCACTCCCGCGGTGCGGATACGGGTCTCAACCAGGCGTCGCCGGGACTCGGCATAGCGATCATCGCCGCGTGAACGACTGCTGCTGGATTCGCTACCGGATGATTGTGCCAAGATAATCGGCGATTTTTTGGGCATCGTATTGTCTGTCATGATGTGCGGTAAACGGACGGGCGGGACTGCCGAGTCGTTGTCCTGCGAAATTGCCTGACTAGGCGGAACAGCGAATACCATGAGCAACACGCCCAAAATCAAAATAGATGTGTGTCCCATTCGTCTTATTCTCCTGCACGCAACAACACCGGCACCCCAAAGATATCACGGAACAGCGAGCTGTTCGTCCGCATTGCAAGCTGTTCGAGCGACACGTCATCGACACCGGGGACTGAAATGACCATTTGTTTCTCTTCCCGTAGACAGCGTACCTCACGAATCCGTCCGCTGCGGGTATCGTCCAAAGCAATCGCTAATCGCAACATCGCTGCCATCTTCGTCACCGCCACGCGGTCTTTGCGGTCCAACGCGTCGTAACCCTCGTGAGCCGCCTGAGGTGAAGCCCGGCGGTGATAGCGGGCCACCATCGCGACCAAGTGCAATTCATGCCGACTCAAACCAAACAATTCACTGTTGCGAATCAAGTAGTACGCATGCTTGTGATTGCTGTGCAAATTGACGTACAAGCCAACCTCGTGCAACAACGCGGCGACATACAGCAAGACCTCATGCCGCGAGTCGAGCTGATGTTCTGGGGCGAGCTGTTCAAACAAACCGCGAGCCAGTTCCGCGACCGCCCGAGCGTGCGATTGATCCACCGCATATTGCTGCCCGAGCGAAACTGCCGAACGAATGATTTGTTGCCGAAATTCGCTCGTCCAATTGCCGCCTTGTTCCATATCGGCGAGCAACCCGTCACGCAAGTTTGCGCCGCTAACGAACACATGCGGCAACTCGAAATGTTTGGCGAATAAGGTATATGCGAGCAACGAGACACTAAGCGTTTCCGCCTCAACAAAAGTCGCACCAAATCGATTGACGATCGCATCTTCGCTCATCGCGAGAACTTGGCTCGAAAACTTTTCAAGCTTGGCCGTCGAAAGTTTGGTCAGTGAGTGCTCGTCCCAATCGTTGATCAAACGGTGGGCGGCAAAACGAATGTCGCCACCCATGACGACGAGTTGTAAGGGAGCATCCGATTTGAGTTCCGAGGCGATGCGGCCAACGAAGCGGCGCACATGAGTTTCAAGCAATTGCCTGAACTTGGCACCCCGCAACCCCGAGGCATCGAGTTCTTGAATCATCCGCAACGACCCCAACCGGAACGAATCGGAATGCAGCACGTTGCCGCCTCGAATCATCAATAACTCGGTACTACCGCTGCCAACCTCTAAAACCACCGACTTGGCTTCGGCGGTTTCCGCCCGCGCCATCAACATCGGTGTGATTCCCATGTAAGTGATGCGGTTGACTTCGGCTTCGTCAATCGGTTCGACATCGAGTCCGGTGGCCACGTAGACGCGGTCCACGAACGCGATGCGATTGATCGCTTCACGCACAGCACTGGTGGCAACGACGCGAATGTCCTTCGTATCGTTGATACCGTATTCACTAAGCACTCGCCGAAATCGTTTCAATACCGTCGCTGCTCGTTCAATCCCACGACGACTCAGCCGGCGCGTTTCAAACGCGTCACGTCCCAAATCGACGGGCTGCAACAATGATTCGAGCGTTCGAATTTGACCGTCTGGATGAATCTCAGCCACCGCCATGCGGATGCTGATCGCACCAATGTCGATCACCGCAACGGTTCGTGGTGAAAGAGAATGTGGTGCGGCACCATCAGTGTGTGACACCGAAATCGTTGGCGGCGAGGGAATGGACGAAGAACTCATGATCAGGCAGGCACCTCGGCATCGCGAACCGATAAGACGTTGTAATCAATCAAGACTTGCTCAGCGGACGAACCGCCTAAGCACACCTCGGCTTGCCAACCGTGCTCACGAGCAGCCAGCACGTTTTCTTCTCGGTCATCGAGAAACAAAATCTGCTCAGGCAACGCATTGCAGATCCTGGCCGCATGTTCGGTTGCCGTCTCGTAAATCAACCGATCCGGCTTCATGCACTTGACTTCATGGCTGACGACACAGACATCGAATGGACCTTCGAGTACGCCGTAAGCCTGCGACTGCACCCAACTCCAATGCGCATTGCAGGTATTGCTCAGAATGCCGATCCGAACGCCTTGGCTGCGGACGTTTTGAATCACGCTGCGCATCGATTCAATTGGCGTAAACATATCGCTGATCGCGCGAAGCAGATCGGCATCAGAAGGTGATAGAAGTGCTTCTTTCCCCGCGTAAGTTGCCATTCTTACACGCAACAGATCCGCGAACTGCGCCTCGCTGACCCGTCCACTCTCCAGTTCATTCTGCAGACCGGCGGTGTGTAAAATTTCATCGGCCCAAGCGGGATCACCCGCGAATAGGTTGGCCACGTTGCGACAAGCGATGTCGCGGTCGAAGGCCACTAAAACGTTGCCGAGATCGAAATAGACAAACCGAATGGGCGTGGGTAGAGCGGGCATGAAATCAATAGGCAGCAAGAAAACGGGATTGAGAGCCTCCTCATCATACCCATCTCGACCCGCATTCGCCAAACACCCCCTGCCCGATTCGAACGAGCGTTTCCGGCTGGATCAGCCAGCGTCCTGGGCCGCTAGACGAAGGGGGAATGAGTTCAGCAATAACCTCTTCCCAAACATCGTTTGGGGAGAGGTTATCTGCATTCGTCCAAACTACTTCTTCGCCGCCTCACCAATCTTGCTGACAACCTTATCAATCAATCCGTACGAACACGCTTCGTCAGCCGACATGAAACGATCGCGGTCCGTGTCCTCTTCGATCTTTTCAAGCGAGTGACCGGTGTGTTCGATCATGATTTCGTTCATCCGCTGCTTGATCCGTCGCAATTCACCCACGTGAATTTCGACTTCGCGAGCAGTTCCCTGCATCCCCGCCAGCGGTTGGTGGATCATGATCCGAGAATTCGGCAGCGAATAACGCTTGCCCTTGGTGCCTGCCGTCAACAACACCGCCCCCATCGAAGCAGCTTGGCCGATGCAGTAGGTTGCCACGTCGCAGCTCACGAACTGCATCGTGTCATAGATCGCCATCCCCGCCGTGATGCTGCCGCCTGGCGAGTTGATATACATGTGAATGTCCGCTTTCGGATCGTCCGATTGCAAAAACAGCATCTGAGCCACCAACGCATTACTGATTTGGTCGTTGACTTGCGTGCCCAAGAAAATGATCCGGTCTTTGAGCAACCGGCTGTAAATATCGTAAGTACGTTCTTCGCGACCGTTGCTTTCGACCACGTAAGGAATATAGGACATGAGTGATTCTTTTGATTGTGAATTGGGATCAATGGAGAGTAGAACGCGGCAGCAAGCCGGCTGTTAACGATCTTCGTCTTCTTCCGTCGGTGCCTCTGCCTTTTTCAGCAAATCGTCAACCAAACCGTATGCCTTGGCCTCTTCGGCGGACAAGAAGAAGTCGCGATCCGTGTCTTTGGCAATCTGCTCGATCGATTTGCCGCAGTGTTCGCTGATGATCTGATTCAGTTTATCGCGGTACCTGAACATCTCCGATGCCTGAATTTCAATATCGCTGACTTGACCCGAAACACCACCCATCGGTTGGTGCATCATCACGCGGCTGTTCGGCAAACAGAATCGCTTGGATTTCGCGCCGCCGACCAACAACACTGCCGCACCGCTGCACGCCTCGCCGACGCAGTACGTCGCCACAGGGCACGACAACATTTGCATCGTGTCGTAGATCGCCAACGTCGCCGTCACGCTGCCGCCAGGCGAATTGATGTAGAAATGGATGTCTTTGCGGCGATTCTCGCTCTGCAAATACAACAGTTTCATCACGATTTCGTTGGCATTGGCGTAATGAATCTCGCCTTGCAGAAACACGATGCGATTCTCCAATAGCAAATCGCCGAGCGTCATCTGACGCTGACGCTGATAGCCTTGGGATGCGTGGCTACTGGCCAAACGATGATCGGTGCGAAAATCGTCGCCACCAGCGAACAGTGGTGATATAGAACCAAACGGATCGGACATGCGAAAATTACCTTCAAGGGTACCTAGTGAATTTTATGAACGCGGTTTCAAAAAAGGTTGGCTTGCTCAGCGAAAAACTCAGCCACTTTTTCAAACGCGTCCTGAGCCGTCAGTGTTCGCGATTGTCCACCAAGTGGCAAGACGGGTTCGTATTAGAGTAGGCTATGTCGTCCAATCTCACTGCCATCCCAATTCCCCCGAGTCCCCCACCGTGACGATGTTTTTCCCCAACCAGCACGTACTCAATGCCTGCCAATCGAAGATTTTTTCGCGAAGATCCCACCCTAAGCAAATTTTTTTTCCGGCCCTCGTGCTGGTCGCACTCATCGCCGTAGGCGGATTCCCAAGCTCAGCGTCCAGCCAAGACGCGACAGTTGAGAAAACCTCCGAAACTACCCAAACTGCCAGCGAGCAGGATCTCAACGCCACCGAAACAGAGTTGGCTGGAATCCTCACACCGGCCGACCGGGCGAATTCCATCGAGCGCTGGGAAAAAGACATCGCTAAATTCGCGCGTCTCGACGAATCTGAACCAGACCCCGAGAACGCCGTCATGCTGTTAGGCAGCAGCAGCATTCGTTTATGGGAAAACGCCGCCGAGATGCTGGCTCCGTACCCGACTATTCGCCGCGGCTACGGCGGTGCACGGTACAGCGATTTGGTGGTTTTCGCCAAACGCTTGATCACACCGCACGAATTTCGTGCCTTGGTCGTTTTCGTCGCCAACGATATCACCGGCTCAAAAGAAGATCGCTCCGTCGAGGCGGTTCGCAGAATGGTAATGCACGTGATCGAGATCGCTCGCGAGCATCAACCCGAATCACCCATTTTACTGGTCGAAGTCACTCCGACGCCATCACGTTTTCATGTTTGGAAAGAAATTCGCGAACTCAACGCCATGTTGCGGGAGGTGGCGTTGACCCAGCCAAATGTTTCGTTCGTCAGCACGGCGGAATATTACCTCGATAATGAGGATCAACCACGCGCCGAATTTTTCCGCGATGATCGTCTGCATCAAAACACCGCGGGTTACCAGGTTTGGGCGGAGCTGATTCGACGTGAGCTGGATAACGTGCTGAGCGATCATGCGTTAGGAGAATGATTCGTCATCTTGTTCCAGAACCGTCCGCAATCGTCGCACCGCCCGCAAGTATCGCATGCTGGCGGCAGGCGGTTGCAACCCCAGCACCTCAGCGATTTCCAGATTGGACAAGTGCTCGTAGTGCCGCATCAAAATCACTTCGCGATCCGCGTCGTCAAGCTGGTCAATCGCGGCTTCCACCCGGCTAGCGATTTCTCGCTGAGTCGCCACAGCAGCCGGTGTCATTGCAGGATCGCAAAGCTGAATCGCTAAATCCACCGACGACTCATCCACCCCGCCCTCGCCGCCACCGTACATCGGCTGCTCCCGATCCATGTTGCGTTTGGCACTGACCCGATGTCGCCGGTAGGTGTCGATGATGTGATCCCACGCAATCTGGCGCAGCCACAAATGAAACGCCATTCCTGGATCGTTGAGATATTTATCCAACCGTCCACTGGCCTCCACCAGCACTTCTTGGACGACGTCGCTAACATCGACCCGCCGCTGGACCTTTCGATCCAGCCGCATTTCGACTAATCGCCGGATCGCGGCGCGATGCCGATCCAGCAACCGGTTGACCGCATCGGTATCGCCCTGGCGTGCCGATTGAATCAGCACGTCGGTATCGTCACCGCGTGGCCAAATGGACTTGCTCATTGGGTTTTCATTTCCACTGCCGAAGCGTGATGTTTTTGAACTGAATCTTCATCGCTGGGCCTTGGTGAAGCTGCAGAGCGATCACGCCCGAGTCCCGCGACTTATCATTTTGGTTGTCAGTCAATTTCATCATCTGCGTTTCGTTGATGAAATGCTCGAGCTGATGTCCGCGAACGAGGACGCGGTAATCGTTCCACTCGCCTGGATGAATGCCTTTGGCCAGTTCGGCTGCGTCAGCAAAGGTTTCTTCGGTTTTCTTTCCATCTTCGCCGATCACCACGTTCTTGCCACGCAGTGCTAAAATGCCGCGACCTTTTTCTTCGTACAAGATCCCGGCAAAGTTGTTGGTCGCATCTATGTCCGCTTGGTAACCGGCGACCACAAACTGATCTTCATTAACGACCATACTGTGGTACTGAATCCCCGAATTGCCACCTTCAATCTTGAACTGCAGAGTGAGTTCAAAGTCGCCTTGGACTTCTTCGTTGAAAATCAGGAAGGTGTTTTGTTTGATCGGCTGTTCGTCGGTCGTGCGGCCTACGATCGCCCCTTCAGCGACCGACCACAAGTCGTCACGTCCGCGCCAACCTTCGAGCGACTTGCCGTCGAACAGCGTTTTGACTTCGCCGCCTTGCAGCGATCGTGCTGATTCGGTCTCCGTCGCTTCTTGAGCATAAATCGGAGAAACAAGCAAAAATGCAATGGTAAGTGCGAGGCCGTGGAGCAGGTTTTTCATAAGGTGGGTCTCAGGGGAAAGTGGGGGGAAGTTTCACTGTAAGGTATAGCCAGAGTTGAAGTCCAAAACCACCATGCACGTCAACACGATCGACGGCGGAGATTCACTGAACTCTTGCAACAGTCTAATTCACGGCAACACCTCTGGAGGAGCTGTCGTTCGATTATGTGCTGGCGGGTGGATCGGACGTCTCGGATTGCAACGCTTCAGATACTACTGTTTCCGGCGGTTTCCTGAGTTGCAGCCCCATTTCCGAAAGTTTCTCAGAATGACTACTCCACTGAATTCGGTAGGGATCGCCCACGGGCACTTCTTCTTGGTGGAAACCCAGCGAAAGCATCCGAATTCGATCATGGCGAACTTGTTTGTCGACCAAGGGCATGTCTCGATCATGGCTGGCTGACGCTTCTTGGCGTGTCAGTTCCTGTTCGGCCTGCCAAGCGATCGCGATCCGGTGCAACGCAACCACACGAAACCAATGCCAAGGTTTCTCCACTAACACATGACTTTGGCACCAATCCCAATCGGCAAACCGCTGCAAGTCGTCTGGACGTACCAGAAAACACCGCACACACTTCTTTCGCACCACTTGGCGGTCTTCACATGTCATCGCGAACAACCACGTTTCTCGCTGAAACGGCGTCGTCGCAACGAGTCCCGCGATGTGTCCCATGGCATCATTGAGTAGTTCAAAACCGAGCGTGCCTTTGGTTTGCAAAATTGGATCATCGAGTGATGTTGAGTCCGCGAGCGACTTTACGAGTTCGCGCACCGCAATGTTGTCGTACAGATCATTGAGCGTTGTCTTCGGCGCAACATTGCGAAACAACAGCACATAATCGCCGGGGTGATTTGGCACCTCCCACAAACGGTGCATTTGGAAAATAAAGTCATCCGAATCACCTGCCTGCATCTTGGCGATCGCATTGAGCCGACGACGAAATACCAGAAACCAACTGGCGGCAAACCCAGCCAGGAATCCAAGTGCTTTGCCGAGCAGTTCAGGAAACAATCGTTCCCACTGCATTGTTGACAACCAATCTATCAGGCTGCGCATATTTGTCGTTCAAGGGGTTGGTGCGAGATGGTGTCTGCTCTAAACATCATCGCCGAGATTGAACAAATGCCGTAAGGCTTCGAGCAGTCCGCGAGAATGTCCCGCCGCCGCATCGTCGCGTAACGATGCCATCGGTGGATGCAAAAGTTTATTGGTCAGTCGATCAAAAGACTTTTCGATTTCTTTGGTGATCGCGGGGTCAGTACACCCGTTGAGTTTGCCCAGCAAACGTTCCAGTTCAGCCGCTTTGACTTGTTCGGCCCGTTGTCGTAGTCGCTGGATCAAGGGGCCAGTCGCCCGTTGTTGCAATGACTCAAAAAAATGCGTGACCTCTTCGTCCAAGATCGCTTTGGCTTTTGGCCATTGTTTCTCACGTTCGCGTCGATTGCGATTGCAAGCGGCTTGTAGATCATCGATCTGATACAGAAACACGCCGTTCTCATCTCCAATGGCAGGATCAAAATCTCGAGGCACGGCAAGATCCAAAATCAGCATGATTCGGCCACCACGCTGCGCATTGAGCTTCGCAAACGTCGCGGCATCGAGTAGGGGTTCTTCCGACGAAGTCGTGCCGATCAACAGGTCCGCCGCCACAATCTGTTCGTGCAAATCTGCGAGTGGACGTGTCTCAGCCCCGAACACGCTCGCGAGTGCCTTGGCACGCTCTTGGCCACGGTTGACGATGCACAAGTTGTCGCTGCCGCCGGTCTTGAGATACCGTAGCGTTTCCTCTGCCATCTCACCCGCGCCACAGAGCACGACACGTTTGCTCCGCAACGTCTCAAACACCTCCGGGACAACTTCACCGATCGCTACGCTCGGCACGCTCAACCGACGGCGATGAATCGTCGTTTCCGTCTGCACACGTTTGGCGGCGCGGTTGGCGGCTTGGAACGCGGCATGCGTCAACGGCCCCGTCCCACCTGCGAGGTTCGACAAATCGTAAGCCTGTTTGACTTGCGACAATATTTGAGCCTCGCCCACGACCATGCTGTCCAAACTCGCCGCAACGAGGAACAAATGCTCCACCGCATCACGCCCTGTTCGCACCGACATGTGCGCACCGACAAACTCCGCTGATCTTTCCAAACAACAGGCGACGAATTCAATCAACGATCTGCGGACTTGATCCTCGGACATCGTTCCCGACGCTGATTCCGTGTTGGCAAGTCCGGCACCGAAGGCACCTCCGGCCACGTACAACTCGACGCGGTTGCATGTTGAAAGAACGACTAGTTCCGCGCCATCAAAGCGTTCGCCGAACGTCGCGAATGCCAATGATGCATGCTCGGTCGAAAACGATAATTGCTCTCGGATTTCCACCGCTGCATCATGATGGGAGCAACCGATCATGTGCAGCGTCATGTGTCGCCTCGCCCAAGCTTCTGCACTTGAATCTTGGCCGCATCCTCTTTGACCGCTGCGCTACCGTGCGGCGTTGTCAAAACCCCCGACATGGCCAACACGAGAAAACCAAAACTGGCCAAGGTCAAGTACGCGACCTTGCGACCGCGACTGGCCGGTGCATACAAAAACTCGACCACCGTTGCCGAGGCTAACCACAAGAACAACACACCTGACAACATGATGCCGCGATTGGTCCACGGGATTTCACCCCAACGATTGAGGTTCATCACGACGCCTGAAATCAATCCCACACCGACCGCAATCGTGCTGATCACGAGACAACGACGGTTGAGGTTTTGCAATGTTTCGAGCGTGGGCAACCGCAATGCCGATCCCGCCCGCTTGCGTTTGAGCCGCCACGACTGAACCAGATACATCGCACCGGCTAAGAATCCGAACAGCACTGCTGCCGATCCAACCATCATCGAGATCGCATGCACATTTCGCCAAAATGCCGTCGCTTCCCCGCGGTCAAACGCAGGCAGATGCCGTACCGACATCGCCAATGCGATCATCGCCAAAATCGCGGGCAAAAAGAAAAAACCGATGACGGTATCAGGCCGCCGCAAATACAAGATGAAATACGCGAGCGCCAATCCTAAGGCGACCATCAGCGACCAATCTGTCCACGTCGCTAAACGCCCCACGTTGTCCACCGTTACGTCCACCGATTCCACCATCGTGGCCCGCAGCATCAAATAGCTGACGTGGGTAAAAATCCCGATCGCCATCATGGCCAGACCCGCCAAACCCCGCCCAGGCAGCCGCCGACCGACCAGCCTCAGCAACTCAATCGCGAGCACGACGAGGTAGCTGGCGGTGAAACAGGTTACCGAGATTTTCTGAAGAATAAGGAACATGCCCTGATTCTACACACAATCTGATTTTTTCGTATCGGCCCGCAAACAGAAAACACTGCCCGACGTCAGAATTCAGGGGATGGTATTGCCGTGAACACCTGCACTTGAAGCTTGTCTAATCTAACCAGGTTGGGATAATCGCCCCGTCGCTCGGCTAACCGTCAATCCCACCAGCAAGATCGTCAGTGTGCCGACCACGGGAACCAAGTAGGCATGCAATGGGCTGCTCCAAGAAGTGGTCTGCTGCTCAAGCCAAAGACTCGCTCGCTGCAAGGAACTGCCTGGCGGTTGGGTCGCGAGACACTCGATGACCTTCGGCAGCGACATCCACAAAACTGCCATCACTCCTAGGACAACGCCCGTGACGGCAGCGGGATTCTGGGCACGACGGCTGATCATGCCCAACAAAAACAGCCCGCACATGCCACCGCCAAAGATGCCCGACATCGTCCACCAAACGTCCAGCGCGCTTTCGGTGAGTTTGACTAACATCAACGCCATCCCTGTGCCGAGCATGCCCCAGGCAATCGTACTGACATACAACACCATCAGGCACTGCTTATCACTAGCATCGGGTCGAAAAAATCGTCGATAATAGTCACTCATCAATAAGGTCGCCGAAGAATTCAAACTCGTCGAAACCGTGCTCATCGCGGCGGCGAAAATCGCGGCAATCAATAAACCCGTCAAGCCAGGTGGCAGATGCTTGGTGATAAAATGCGGAAACACACGGTCGCCAATGTCAGCATCACTTAAAGCCTCGGCCTGATGATCAAGCATGACTTGGTAGTCTTCGGTGAATGTCGTTTGCTCAGAATCTGTGAACGTGGGATAGATGCCTTGTTGCAGCATGCGCTGCCCAGCAACCAAACGTTTGATTTCCGGCAACTCTGCTTGATGCTCGTCTGAGTGATAGTACACAAACAGTGTCGTACCGATCAAAAAGAACACGGCAGACACGGGCACATACAGCACCCCGCCAATCCACAGGCTCTTGCGTGCTTCACGATCACTACTCGATGCGATGTAACGCTGGATGTAACTCTGATCGATGCCAAAGTTTTGTAGATTGATAAAGATGCCATACAACAGCACGACGAAGAAAGTTGCGGAACTGGCGTCGAACCAAAACCGTCCCTCCTCGACACCCACACCAATTTCACCCAGGCTGAATTTGTTAGCACCGACTGCGGTCGCGAAAACCTCCCGCGGACCGCCTTCGACGCCCATCATCATGACCACCAAACAGATCACTGCGCCAGCCATTAACACGACCGCTTGAACAGCGTCGGCCCAGATCACAGCCACAATCCCGCCGATGAACGAATAAAGAGTCACCGAAACGCCCGTGAACAGAATGATGAAACGAATGTCCCAGCCGAAGATGACTGACAGCGGCAGTGCCATCAGGTACATCACCACACCCATCCGTGCGATCTGTGTTAGTAAATAAAAGACACTTGCGTACATCCGTGCCCACACCCCAAAGCGACGTTCTAAAAGCGCGTACGCCGATACTTCACCACTGGCCCGGTAATACGGCAAGAAGTAACGCACCGCGATCAAGGTCGCGATGGGAATCGACAGGCTAAAGACAAACGGATTCCAATTGCCAGCGAACGATTTCCCAGGCAATGCCAAATAGCTGATGCTGCTCAAATACGTCGCAAAGATAGACAGCCCACACGCCCAACCTGGTAGCGAACGGCTGGCGGCAGTGAAACTTTCAGTCGTACGATCCTTGCACCAAAAATAGAAGCCGATGGCCATCGTGCCGACGAAATAAACCGCTAGAACGATCCAGTCGAGTACGGTGAAATGACTATTCATGTAGATGGCGATGATCGGTAGTGTTGAATGTTCGATAAAACCAATGTCGTGGTCTAAGGTAGCGAAAGTCGTCAAGACTTTCGATCCACGCGCAAGTTCATCGGACAACGAAACTCTTGACGAGTTCCGCTACGGAATAGAAATTCTGTTACACGCTACAAACGAATATCTGATTCCAAGTATGTCCTTCGCTGCTCACTGGTCGAACGTAAGCAATCTGTTTGGCATCAGGAGAAAAAACGCAGGCTTCTGGGCGTGGGGAATATTCGGGTGGGGAACTTAACGTTAGCCGCCGCGTCACTCCGGTGCTGGCACTGGTCACACAAACACTACCGTCCATGGCATGTGCAATCCAATGCCCATCACTGCTCCACGTGAATGTCGAAGCGATATCGTATGCGTTGTGCGTGAGTTGGATTGAATTGCCACCGTTGGGTGAAACCGTCCATATCTGCACCACTCCCGCATCATCTTTCATCAGGAAAGCGATGCGATCACCATCGGGTGAACTTCGCATCCAATGTCGTGGGCCTTGAATACCTGGAAACTTGAGATCGGCGGTGAACGTCAATCGTCGCTGCGACACGCCGCAGGGCGGTGCTGGCCGAGTCGTGGAAGACCCTTGCAAGGGCGAGTCGCCTGGGCGAGTCAAATCCTCCGGCAAGTCGACAATGAAAACTTCGCTGATGGACTCACCCTTGGCTGTCACGACTTGCCCTTGGAACGCGATCGCGAGTGCTTGTCGACTGCAATCTCTGCGAACGTAACCATCACGGCCAACCCATCCGTCTTCAAACGCACGGCTGATTTCATCGGAACCCGGTTGCGGATGATTGACCGTTCGCGTGACCAACACCGTAAAGTACGAACCGTCATGGTTGCGACAATGATCCTTGCTGACAACGACCGGCCCAGCAGGCAGGCTGACGCCGACGCCACGTTGATTCAAGTCGCGTTGATTGAGGTCATCATCGGAATCGCTCAATGCCCACAGCACATGATCCTCGTACGTGAATGCAATCCACATTCCATCGGGTGAAAACACATGCACATGCGATCCACCACGCAGCGCACCGGCGGTGAATGGAGGCGTCAAGTCGCAGGCGTCGACGTTCGTAGCCGTGCCTGACCCATCCATGTGCACGATCACGCCGCGCCGATGACAAAAATTGTATGACCAGTCGGGCGTCGGGTGTTCAGGACCGTGAATGAAGACAACTCGGTTGTCAGTAGGCGATGCAGTGACTACTCCACAGCACACGTTGTCTCGCGACGCGTAAAGTACTTCAACCACGCCCGTGCGAACATTGACTCGTTCAATACGATTGCCGTCGAAGTTGCCACCGTCGGCGTCACTGCGAACGTCGTACACGATCCACTCGCTATCAGCCGACCAAACGTTGACATTCGTCAAAATGTGACCGTGCGCCGCAAAAGTGATCTGCCGCTCACCGTCGTTGCATTCGATTCGCGGCAACGTCTCACTGGATTCGGTTGGCATCTCGTGCCTCAATGGCGCATGTTCTCAAAGGCACTAGGTTTCTGTAGCGGAACTCGTCAAGAGTTTCGATGCGTCCTGAATGAACACAATCGGACGGCAGATCCAGCAGAGTAGTGATGGGTCGATGCCCTGTCAATTCAACGGACTCCGTGAGTCGAACATCCTCAATGCAGTCCATCACTCCCTGGAATTGTCGGCGGTGATGATCTATCGTTGGCTTGGAATTTTTCACTCACATTCAACAACGCACTCCACTCGATGAAACAGCAACACTTGCAGCTACACGGCATCGTGCCCCCGTTGGTCACACCCCTGACCGCCCGCGACGAACTCGATCGCGCGGGACTTCAACGACTGCTAGAGCATGTCATTGCTGGCGGCGTGGCAGGCATATTCATACTAGGCACGACCGGTGAAGCACCGAGTCTGAGCTACCGATTGCGGCGTGAGATGATTCTGGAGACAATCCGCGTGGTCGATAGTCGCGTGCCAGTGTTAGTCGGTGTCACGGACACGGCCTTTGTCGAATCGGTTGAGCTGGCGAAGTACGCTGCCGCGCAAGGTGCCGATGCCGCAGTGCTGACGACACCGTATTACTTCCCTGCCGGACAAACCGAACTGACGGCGTATGTGCAGGCGATCGCACCGCTGATCCCACTGCCGCTGATGCTTTACAACATGCCTGGATTAACGAAAGTTTGGTTCGAGATCGAAACCCTTCGCAAGCTTTCCAATATCGAGTCGATCGTCGGTGTGAAGGACAGCAGCGGTGACCTGGACTATTTCGGTGAGCTTTGTCAATTAAAAACTGAGCGTCCTGATTGGTCGATCCTACTCGGCCCCGAAGCGAATCTCGTCGATGCCCATCGACTGGGAGGTGACGGAGGCGTTTGTGGTGGTGCCAATGTATTGCCGCGATTATTCGTTGAATGCCATCAAGCGCTGGGGAATGGCGAAAAGGCGAAGGTGGCACAAACGCAGGCAGGGATTGTCGCTCTCCAAGAAATCTATGAGATTGGAAAATACGCCTCGCGTCACATCAAAGCGACCAAGTCTGCGTTGTCGATCCTGGGCATCTGCAGCGACTTGCCCGCCGACCCATTCCACCGTTTTTTGGCACCCGAACGTGAATGCGTCGCTGAAATCCTGCAACGCCTAAATGCTTGGCAAAGTCACAGTCACTAACCAAAACTATGATCATCTTTCTGTCCCACTGCGTCAATCGATGCTGCGTCCGATCACTAGGAGTGACATGATGAATATAGGACGCGTCGATGTTCCGAAGCCGAAAAACGGGTGAGCCACTTGCGACCGTTGATGACGATATGCGTAACGAACGGGAACCAGTTCTTCCTTGTTGCGAAAAGATTGGACGTAGATGATTGGTCGCCTGGCATCTTCTTCCATGGCGGCGAATTATCGCCGTTGTTACGTCGGCACGGACGGCGAGACTGTTCTGAAATCAAACTTCGCGATGGCAAACGCATTGACAGCGCACGACGCCAATACGTGGTTGAATAAATAGTTGAATATTGAAGCTCGGTGATGGCTGGATGAACCAACTCTAGCTCAGAGTCGGTTAAGAACGACTCTAGTCAACTGGCCTTTAGGCCTTCGCTGTTCCAGGAATCAACTATCCATCGCTTAAAATCGTGGATCTCGAGTCGGCGAGGAACAAGTTAGGCAGCGGCCCCGTCTCGATCCGACTACGCAATTGGCTGAAGAACATAAACGCAGCCTGCTTATCCGCATCGGACGGTTGGAATTCCGACTCCATCCCGGCAGCCCCAAGCCTTTCGACCAGCTCATCTGCCACGTCAGCAAAAATCCAATCCTCGCTCGCAACGGATTAACCATCGGGCGGTGCCCCGAAAAATCACTGTCGCCAAGAAGTCATTGAAGCGACCAGCGAAAGTTTTGTCCAAGTAGAAAGTGTCATTTGCACCAAAAATCTTAGGGCACCCGAGATACGGGGGTACCTCGAACCGCCCTGGCATGGCACGTTGATTTAAGAAAAAATGCCAGTAACTAAATGAAGCTGGGATGTCCTGCTGTTCAGTCGTGTATTTGTTCTCCGTGCCTGATCTGTTGCCTTAAGACGGTTACTGGACAAGTGCGTTTCTCGTAAAAGTGTTTTGCTGTAATTGGACGAAGCAAACAGAGAGCCTTCAAAAAGGTGGTCGCCGCAAACTCGACAAGTAAAGATTAGCAGTTATTGGGCGAGAATCTTATCCTTCAAAGCAAATTCGAAGATGCTGCGATGCTTTTTGACACACTCGAAGCAAAAACGGATTCGTCCGACGCGAAATTGAACTATCTGGAGCAGGCTGGTGATCCAGGGTAGGCGTATTTAATTTTGGCTCGTGTGGGCGGTTCTCTAAAGCACGATCAGGTAGTGAGGGGGCGACAGATCGTTCGTCTACGGCAACGCGAAGTTCGGTCGCCCCGATGACTGAAATTCAAGACCAAAACCTTGGCGGCATGGCGGCCGCGCGGCAACGTAGACGCTAACAAAAACCCGACTCGAACTAGAATCCGAGTCGGGTTTTTCATTTTCAAGAAGCACACTTTCGCTTCATTTAATCTGCCACGTTTTCCGGTTCAATTTAGCTTCATTAGAGTATTCGAGGGTGTAACATCGCTCCTCACCCCTAAATGCACCCCGACAAATTGTTAAGCGGGAGGCGTTCACCGAATATGCCGCAAAATCGGTCTCAGTTTAGCATCACAGAATCGATCCATTACGTCCGAAACGGCCAACATGGAAATGATCGGGGTTAACTTGCTTTTCGAAGTTGCTTGGTCTTGCCGAACGCTGCCCAGAGCGGGTCGTTGTAGTCGTCAGACCACTGAGCATAGTGATTCCCACAACACTTTGGTGTGTTGACCAACAAACCAGCTAAAACTTCGATTGTCACAGGGTTGCCGGTGTAGTAGCCAGACAGCGTACGTTTCGCAAACGTGTGAGGGCAGGTGTAGGTCACCGGATCGTCTGGGAGGGTCAGCTTTTCCTTGATCAAACAGAACTGCTGAACTCCATTGCAGCGTTTCCATTGCTTACTATACTTTGTCTGCAACAACGGAATGCCTGAACCTTTCGGTGCAGTGCGCATCAAACGACGCGTGATCTTTTACATCTCGTCACATAGCATGATCCGCCGATCTTTGCCCGTTTTTTTCGCTGCCTTGTGACCGTGTCCACCATCTGCGGTTCGCGCCTTCAGCAAATAGAACATTCCGTGTGGCGTCTCCACGACATGATCAGCCGTCACGATCGCCATTTCAGAGTAGGGACGCGCACCAGTCAGGATACAACACTTCAAGAATAGTGCGTGAGCATCATTGGTAGCCGCATAGATTTGTTCCTCTTCTTCAGGACTGAAGCAGGTTACCCTTGCGGTGGCCGCTGGCTTTTCATCGCTTGCGATAGGGTTGATCTCAAGATCATCAAACTTGGTGCATAAGTTGAACGCTGCCTTGACACAAGCGATCACATTCCACTTCGTGTTGACGTTCCATGTTTTGTGCTTTTGCAGCCAAGTTCGCAGGAGCTTCTTTTTGAATTCTTGCACGGTCAAAGCCCCGCAGTAACCACAGAACTCGTTCAGCCATGCCTTACTGAGTGTCACCCACTTTGGCGAAGCCGTGTTCGTGAGATCCGCAAGATAAACCTCACAGACTTGGGCAACGGTCCAGCCTTTTGACGGCGCTGAGACCACCGGCGCCAGTTCGTCAGACAACTTAATGCGAGCGAGCGCCAATTGGGCTGCTTCTTTGTTGTCCTTGCCGCGAATCAGTTCCCCGTTCTCATTGAAGAGGGCTTCGCGTTTCTTGGTTCCTTGTGGAGTGACATACCAGCAGTCTGTTTGCTTCCAATGCCATGCAGAACTATGCTGCTACCGACGTTTTTGCGGGTCCTTGCCATTCGATTAACCTTTCGGGGTGAGCCTGGTTGCCGCCGGGAATTGACTTGTGAAATCCGAGAGAAGACACTGTGGTTGGGAACCGAGTTCGGTTCCTTGCCGCCAAGGGATCGACCAACGGTTTGCCGACCGTGGTCCCTTGGTTATTTTTTATGCGTAGACTTAGCCACCGAGAGTGGTGGGCCTCGTGATTCAAACGAATGCCACTGACTGATAGTCCCTGCGGCATCCGCCATCCAAAGAAGGGGATTCAACATGATTCAGTTCCTTGCCAAGTCGACGCGTGTTTCTGGAACGTCCGGTTGCCGCCGACCGTTCCTACGTCATTTGCGACACAGAATTACTGCACTCACCATTTCGGCATTTGCAGTACTCTTTGCACAAATCCTGTATGCGCATTCACTTAAAGCCGAGTCAAGCGAACGGCTAAACATCGTGTTGATCCTTGCCGATGACATGGGGTTTTCGGATATTGGTTGTTACGGCAGCGAAATTGACACGCCTGTGCTCGATTCATTAGCCGAGGGTGGCTTGCGATTCACACAGTTCTACAACACCGCTCGTTGCTGTCCGACGCGAGCAAGTTTATTGTCGGGTTTGTACCCGCACCAAGCGGGAGTGGGCCACATGATGGAAGATCGTGGACACGAAGGGTATCGTGGCAACTTAAATCGACACTGCGTTACCATCGCCGAAGTGCTGCGTCCTAACGGCTATCGCACCTACATGACGGGAAAATGGCACGTCACGCCGTTCCACGCGAACAATCCCGACGACACTCGACCGAACTGGCCATTGCAACGCGGCTTTGATCGTTTCTACGGAACCATTCATGGGGCAGGCAGTTTTTTCGATCCGAATTCACTGACTCGCGACAACACTCGCATCTCGCCGCACGCTGATCCCGAGTATCCGCTAAGCGAGCAAGTCGATGGCGAGTACTACTACACCGATGCGATCACGGATCATGCCACAAGATTCATTCGTGAGCATCAAACTCAATCAGCGGATCAACCGTTCTTTCTGTACGTGGCGTACACAGCGGCTCACTGGCCGATGCATGCTCGCCAGCGTGACATCGATAAATACACAGGTCGCTATGACGCCGGTTACGACGCCGTTCGTAATGCACGGTACGCGCGGATGATCGAATTGGGTTTGATCGACAAAGACAGCACCGTGAATTGGCCCATCGACCCGGTTTGGAAAGAAACGAAAAATTGGGAGTGGGACAAACGCAACATGGAAGTCTACGCGGCGATGATTGATTCGATGGATCAAGGCATCGGCAGAATCGTGCAATCCCTCAAAGAGACCTCACAATACGATAACACGTTGATTTGTTACCTACAAGACAACGGCGGCTGTGCCGAAGAGTTCGGTCGCGGTGGCAACGGTCTACCTCGCCCTGATCAGCCCACGCTAAAGCCGCTGCCCGCCGATCACTTGCAACTCGATATGGTACCGAGGCAAACTCGCGCTGGTTATCCCGTTCGCCAAGGCAAAGGCGTGATGTCGGGTGCTGGTGACACAGCCATCGGTTATGGTCGTGGTTGGGCGACGGTTTCAAACACACCGTTTCGCGAGTACAAGCACTGGACACACGAAGGTGGTATTTCCACGCCTCTGATCGCTCACTGGCCACGCGGAATCAGCCGCCCTGGCGAACTGGAGTCCACTCCAGGGCACTTGATTGACCTGATGGCAACCGCCGTGGATCTTTCGGGCGCGAAGTACCCTGAAAAATTTCATGACGATCAAGAAATTCGGCCGTTCGAAGGCAAGAGTCTGCAACCATTGTTCACCGGTGGTGCGATCAAGCGGGAAGCAATCTATTGGGAACACGAGGGCAATCGCGCTGTCCGTAGAGGCAATTTCAAGCTCGTTGCCAAAGGTGCCAAAGGCAAGTGGGAACTGTACGACATCAGCCGTGATCGCAGCGAACAACATGATCTCAGCGGGCAGAAACCCGAGTTGACGAAAGAACTCGAGGCGATGTGGCAGCGTTACGCCGAGCGGGCATTCGTGTTACCACTGAATCCGCAAAACAAGAAGAAATCAATAAAATAGTAGGCATCTTCACAGGACTGTCATGATGGCTCGAACACCTCGGTTGCATCACATGTTATTTATGGCATCGTTAGCGATGGCGATGATGATTGCGAAACCAGTGTCTGCCGCAACCCAGTCGTTTGGTCCTGACGAAAAATGGTTCGATCTGCTCAACGGTGAGAAGCTGCGACCGGGTGACATCGTCGAACTCGCTGGTGGGACGTATCGCGATCCTCGTCGGTTGTCGCT
This sequence comes from Rhodopirellula sp., assembly GCA_041740155.1. Classification (GTDB taxonomy): domain Bacteria; phylum Planctomycetota; class Planctomycetia; order Pirellulales; family Pirellulaceae; genus Rhodopirellula. The sequence continues at coordinate 82,044 of JBGSMN010000426.1, read as the reverse complement.
GCGGCATCGCGGCACGAGTGAACAACCAATCGTGATTCGTGCTCGCGCTGGTGACACAGTGGTCTTTCATCGACCCAATAACACCCAAAACACGTTCAATCTGGAAGGTGCCTCGTATGTTGTTCTGCAAGGCATTGAGATCACAGGCGGTGCGGCAGGAATTCGGATCGGTCCCGATCCCGCTGCCACCGATCGTGAAGTACGCGGCATTCATATCCTGGACTGTCATCTGCATCATCTCGGCGGCGTGGCGATCACTTGCAACACCCCCGGCGCGACGTATCGTGATTGCATTTTTCGTGGCAATCACATCCACCACACGGCAGGTGATGGTGAAGCGTTTTACCTCGGTGGCAACGATGCCTCGGCAACCTTTCATGATGGTTTGATCGAACAAAACTACATCCATCATCTCAACGGTCCTGGCGTTTCCCAAGGCGATGGGATCGAGATTAAAGACGGTTCGTCTGGCAACCGGATCATAGCGAATGTGATCCATGATACGAATTACCCCGGCATCATTGTCTACGGAACCCGTGGTGGTCCCATCAATCAGATCGAAAGAAACCTGGTCTTCCGTTGTGGCGATCACGGCATCCAAGCCGCTGCCGATGCACTCATTCGCAACAACACGATCGCGATCGCCACCCATGCGGGAATCTACAGCCGCAGTCATCAATCGGCGACGCCCAGTAACCTGCTAATCGATCACAACGTCGTCGTGCAAACCGGTGACGCAGCGATTCGGATCATCAATGAGTTAGCTGCTGCCAATTCGACGTCCCCCACGATTCGCATCGAGGACAATCAATTGCATCCACGCCAATCGGCCACCATCTCGGTGAGTATTACTGAGCAAACGATTGTTCGCGACAACCGCGGACGTGGCCCACGCGTTCCAACAAACATCGACAACACCTGGCTAGACACCGATACCATCGACTGGTCATTGCCCCGCGATGATGGACACCCCGCCTGGATACATCTCGACCGGAAATCACTACGCGAGCTACTGCTTGCCGAGTAGCTAGGTCCGTCTAGAAATTCTACGAGTACGAGAAATAGGTGGTTATTGTCTCAAGTGAATACTCTGAACATTTTGCTGTTTGTCAACCAGAACAAAGTGAATCACTCGGTTGGCAAACATTTTTCACAACGCATACAAAACGATAAGCAATCGAATCCCTGTCGCATGTTGGTAGGCGAGGTGGCAACGAAACACGAGTGGACGATGCGATGCTGAATAAGTCGGCCACCCGCGAAAGGGTCACTCGCCAAGCAGCGACTCGCAGCAGTCGGAGTGAGGCTTGATAATTCACTTTACTGGGAAGATCGACTTCCAATCGTCTTTCATGGTAACCACTGTCCAGCCACGCGCCGACGCGTCGTTTAAAGCTTCGACGGTTTACCGCTGCTTTGAGGGTGAGCGTCATAGACGTATTCGCGTGCTTCGTCAGTATGATGTACGATCAAACCGAAACTGGGGCGGGGATTTCCGACGGTTGTGTACTCCAGCATCGCCTTGTCGCCGTCACTATTGCCAAAACACATTACAGGACTGCGGCCAATCATCTGATGAATCCCAACCGGTTTGCCCTCTTTGTCGTCTACGAAAAAGCTGTCCAGTATCTTGAGCGGCTGTGTGGCCGCGCGATCTCCCGCAGTGTCGTCCAGGAACACGCGGGGAGTGGCGAGCATCGGCACGCGTAGTTCTGTAAACGGCTCCCGCCATACTTCGAAGGCCTGGCCACGGTTCTCCAAAAAGACTGCTTTCCAAGCTTCATAGCGCATAGCGATGATCTTTCCGTCATCATTTACATACATGAAGCACTTGAGCGGTGAAACTTCAGTTTTGCCGCTGATGTAGTCAAGTTGGCTAGCGCCATCCAAATAGTTCTTGTAACTACGACCATTGAGCTTTACACCCTTCTTCAGCTGTTCGACGATGTCGGGATTAACTGCTGCGGCAGCGAACGTTGGCAACCAATCTTCGTGAGAGACGATGCCGTTGCGTACTTCTCCAGCCGGGAATTTGCCTGGCCACTTGATGAAGCAGGGAAGGCAGTAGGCGCCTTCCCAGTTCAACTTCTTTTCGCTGCGAAATGGAGTCGCTCCGGCATCGGGCCAAGTGTTGTAGTGCAGGCCGTTGTTGGTCGAGTACTGAACGATGGTGTTATCGGCGCTACCGAGATCATCCAGCAGCTTGAGGAGATCAGATTGGGCCTTTGCCTGTCGGAAACGCTTGCCCACTAAGTATGAAGCTCGCTTTTATACGCGGCCCGTTCCCAGTCCACTGTCGTACCGAAACGACGGTTCTGATCTGCACATTTGCGATAGCCCTGAGCACGCAAGTATGATGGGCTAGGGGTCAGCTAACACGGTTTTAACAGACAACGAAATCAGAAGGTGATGTTCATTCGGGCTCCCAAAATATATGCGTCATCAATTTGTCGGCGCGATGGATCAAGCCACTGAAAATCAGGCGTAATAGAGACTGATTTGGTTATCTGTGCCCGATAGAATATTTCGATGCCTTGGCCGTCACCAATCGGCCCTAAAGCCGCTGCCTGCAAGATCGGTCCAATTTCATCGCTAGTGCCGCTGTAGTAGTAGCCGATCCCGAATGCGTCGCCTGATCGCAAAGGACTAGCTCCGCCCAACCCTGCACTTAATAGATGGCTGACGGGGTTCGTCGAATCATCGGCGATCCCCGCTCTGGCAAAATAGCCCCAATGCCGACTCGTATCGCGGGGGTCAACCCACAATGCCTGATCCGTATTCCAGTACAACGACCACGAGCCGTCAGCGCGATTGATGGGGACGTTGGGTAGCAAGATCCGCGGATCCTGTCCCAGCGAAATGTAGTCACGACTGCTCCACGTACCCGCGAACAACTGATGCCCTGGCTTACCCATCAATGGTGTAGCACAACGCAATTCAGCCGACAGCGCGACGCCGTCGGAGAACAACTCGTCAAATCCATCGGAGCCAGCAGTGTCGGTCGGGTTCATTACCAAAAAGTTGAACAACGGTTCTCCCTCATCCGTGAGGACTATGAAACCGCAACCCAAAGAGGAGTACGGAATCGTCCGTAGAGCGATCGGATTGGCGATGAATGCGACGTTCGAGAATTGGGTGATTCCCCGACCGCTCGCATAAGCATTGGTGTCGCCGTCGAGCGTGTCGAGCTTCCCCGCATAGACTGCGAATCTTTCACTGCAGAATTGAGTGAACAGTACATTGGTCAGATACAGATCGCGGCTGTCAGCAACCGGTAGTTCCGTGGGCAAGGTGGGTGGCAGCAGGACCCCAGCAGGCTCACCGACCGACCGTCCGAATCGGTGCTCGGCACGCAACTTCAAGAATAAACCCTCATGAACTCCGAGTTTTCCTAGGTCCATGGTGGCGACGTAGTCGCCGTGTCCGCCATAGCGATCCGTCTCGTCCAAGCCACCGCTGATGGTGCCAAAGTAGAATTGGGTGACGTTGTTTGAGACGGTAATTCCACTATCGGATAAACAGGAATAGAACGACTCGCACCAGCATAAATCATTACTACAGGTTGCATCGCACGCTGCGACATCGCAGCTAGATAGACAATGATCGCTATCGACGCCAATCAAACACTCGTTACCGCCGTTCACCTGCGCGGATGCGGGTTGAGCCTTGATGCTGACAAACACGACCACGATTAACGTGAACGCGAGTGCAGCGACTTTTCTAAAAAGATGTACGTAAGCTTTCATTCCATGCATCCTTACTTTCCGGTGGCCAGACGTTCCCTCACGTCAAACAATCGGATAGACCTTAAGAAATCCTCCTTAGCAGTTCACGCTATTCCGGCAATTCATTGATAGAGACGCCATGATCTGCGGATTACGCCAATTAAGTCACCTCTATGCTGGACCGTGGTGTAAAACGGTTCGACGCAAACAACGATCACCGCATTGCACGCGGCACGCAACGCCACTCCTAAGCAACTCGTCACCGGATAAATCTGCGCAGGCTAACGTTATCTTGGGCGCTAACTTTTGTAGTCATCCAAATTCCCGACGGACACTTGCTGCTGAGTTAATTACCTACTCATTGACCAACAATCGCACGATGCGGCAAGCATTGCCGGTGCTGGACTCATTGCGTTGATCAGCAATTTCGACCACCAGGGTATGCTCACCAGGTTCCAACTCACTCTCCAGCACATACAGCCAAGGAATGTGCAACGAGCGACTCCACTTCGTAAACAGATCGAGCGTCTTTGCAGGGCCACTATCAATCCGGTACGACAACACGCCAGCGTCGGGACCAGCGGCGACGAACATGCCCACCGCACGACCGCTGAACGTTAACGAAATCCTCGCGCCAGGCTGTGTGCCGACTAGCATCGGCACCTTAGTAAACCCAGCTCGTACCGATCCACCCACACCACCAGCCGTGGGATCGCAGTCAGCGATGACCGTAAAATTCGATAGCTCATTTGCCGCTGCCAAATCCACAAATTTTCCGTTGTCGTAGCTAAAACGATCCAGCGGTTCGGGCAACGGATGATCCTCAACAATGTCGTCAGGTTTTAGTGGCACCGCCCACGCTGTGCTGAGCATTCGCCGAATCGTGGCAGCGTAGAGTTGATGACCGTAGGGTGACGGATGCAAATCCTTAAAGTCTCGATCCCACTGGAACTGAGACGCATCAATGCGTTCGGTGACCTCTTTGGCAAGCTGGATCGTCGGAACACCGTAGTGCTCCGCCACCGCTTCATGCTGCTGGATCACTTGCGGAGTTTTTCCGGCCCGATAGTCCTCCATATGATGCGGGTCGACAAAGTGCATCATGACCACATCCATTCTCGGATTCGCTTGGCGTGCATGTCGCACGATACCTTCCATTCCGCGAGTCATCTCGATCGGTTGCCGCATGTTATGCAGATCGTTGACAGCGGCTTCCTCGAACAACAAATCAACCTCACCTTTGGCAAGGACATCATGGGCCAATCGAAACGCCCCTGGCACCGAACCGGTCGAGGAAATACTGGCATCAATGAAATCGAACTTCGTTTCAGGAAAACGTTGCTGCAAGTATTCACAAACCAACGGACGCCAGCCGTTCATGGCTGTGATCGAACCGCCCATGAACGCCACGCGTCCGCGTTTTTCCACAGCAAATCGGTGACGACAATTATCCAAATTCCCTCGCAAGACGAAATAGTCGTCGTCGGCTGGCAAGCAGGCCGAATGTCGCTCGATGAAATCGGCTACACGGGTTGGATCGGGATGGGTGAAGTGATGCCCGCCGGATTGTTCGGTACCCTTCGCGACTTCGATCACATCGATCGAACCGCCCAGTGCGCGATACTTCTCCGCGATCACAAACGTGTTTTCCGTTGGTGGCACGATCACATCGTTGAGCGAAACGATATGCAAAATCGGAATGTTGGCGTCCGCAATGGGTTGCAAGCGATCGATCGGATTGCCCGCAAACTCCATCGCCTCGGCTTCCGTCAACCCGTACTCCTTTAGACAGACTTGCCAAGTAGCCGCATCACCACGACCGGTCCCTTTGCCGCCCGGCCAGCTCTTGATGTCGGCCACGGGCGTGTCAGCGTAAATGCACGTGACTCGTTCGGGCCAACGCGACGCGAAACCATAGATAAACAGTCCACCGCGACTGACACCTTCCAACGCCACTCGTTTGTTCAATCCACGCTCGATCATGAACGTATAAAACGCGTCCCAATGCTTCATCGCTCGTTCGCTGCCCAGCATGCCGTTGGTGTCGATAAAGGCCACATGAAAACCACGCGCGAGCAAGATTTGGTCTGCTTCGCTATGAAAACTTGGAAACCGTGCTCGCCACACCCAGGGGCTGCCGGGAGCCGTGATATGCGGACGGACCACATACGCTTTCCGACCATCGACTTCAAAATCAACTCGTTCGTAACCTTGCCAAACGGAAGCCTGGCCCGGCCACGCCGTTTCACTAACCGGTTGGTTTTGATTCGCAGACGGTTTGTCAGCGTGAACAAGGCAACTCGCCGTGCTCAAGTAAATGAGCGCGACGAGCGTGGCAAACAAACAGGAAAGGCGCAGCATGGCGAGGCTTACTTAGGGATAGGAAGGACGATCGAATCATTCTCGTTGAAGGTGGCTTTACCCGCGCGTCCGTCGATCTTGTACTCAATCGACAACTGCTTCGGTTTACTCGGAGCTGGATCACCACCGAAGTTCGAATTGTAGTTGGGATTGGCCAAGCGGATGATCGGTAGCGATCCAACTTGTTTTTGTAAGCGTGCCGTCACGTCGACCGCTTCGTCACCTGCCCCGTACATCGCTTTGACAATCTCGATCTTCATGGACTGGATATCCATGTCGGCTAACAATTGATCGACTTGCGGAGTCGCTTTGACTTTTTGAGCGATCGCCATTGCGACGGCTTGCGATTCGTTCTTCAACGATTCGCTCTTGCTCAATTCACTGGCAATTTTCAACATCTCGAGACTGGGGTAGCGTCCAGCGGCGTCCAAGATCAAACGTTTTTCGTCGTCACGATCCGAGAACGTCATCGCCGTTTGTGCCATTTCGTTTCGCTGCGGTTGAGGCATCACGAATTGGCGAAGAATTCTTAAGTAGCCGCGGACGGCTCGAATGCGATAAGGATGCTTAGGCTGTTCCGCGATGGTTTTGAGCGTCTCTGCGGCATCAACGGTCATCCAACCACCGAGCAGTCGCGTCGATGCATTCTGCCAATTCGGGTTGGAACTGAGGGCTGCCTTTTCGATCGCCACCAACGCTTCGGTTCCACCCATCGCGGCCAAAATTTCCAGAATTGCGATTTGCGAAGCGGCGTCGGCGCTGGCGATCGCAGTTTCGAGTTGATTGACGCAGGCCGCTTTGTCGGTCATCCGCACACAGGCGGCTTGCAACGATTTCAATCCGACCGATTTTGTGTTGGCATTGCTACCGGAGAATGCGGCGTTGATCAGAATCGACAGTTCGTCGATCGTGGCCACATCACCTAGCGCCGTGATTGCAGCGTGGGCAGTCGATGACTGATCGCTCTTGGCAGCTTTCACCAACAAATCAACGGCATCAATGCGGCGTGCTCCAATCACCGCGATCCATGTTTCGAGCGTTTTGCCTTCGGCTTGACTGGCTCGTTGAATGATCGCGTCGTTCATGTCTTCATCTCCGACAACTTCCAGTGCAGCTCGGCCAGCGGTCGCCACGACATCGTTGTCTGCTGTTGCCGCAGCAATCAATGCATCTAACGACGATGGGTCACCAATCCGAGCAACCACACCGATCGCTGCGGTCTTGATATCAATCTCCGCATCTGATTGAGCGGGCTGCTCAATCGTGGCGAGCATCGCTTGTAACATTGACGCTTCGCCCCGATCACCCAACGCGATCAAGTAATACGCCGCTTGTGATGCAGGCACATCAGAGCGAGCGGCGAGCAAAGCGTCGGAAACCCCTTCGCCTTTCAGTTCGCGCGCCGTCGTTAGTGCGATGTATCGAAGGCGTTTATTGTCTGATGCCAGACTCTTGATGAGCAGCTCAACGCCATCCTTACCGCGTGTCAAAATTGCACCACGAGTGGCTTCGACTTTGCGTGGAATCGGCAATTCCGTTTCCAATACTTGATCATAGATCGCAATCGCTTCCGCGGGGTCGAGACCCTCCGCACAACGAATCAATCCCTCTGCGGCAGCCGAACGCACATCCATTCGAGTTTCCGCGAGCGATTTCTTGAGCGCGGTGATTGCATCTGTACCTGCGATCTTGCCCAATGACATCGCAGCGGCTTTAGCAATCGTGTCGTCTTCACTAGTGAGTTTCTCTGCAAGCATCGCGACTGAAGCGTTCGATCGTTTGACACCGAGGGAGTTGATCACGCCAACTAACTGTAATCCTTCGGTTGTCGACATGGCATCGACCAGGGCCGTTTCGGCAGCTTCATCGTTAATCGCTTCGAGCGTGATCCGTGCCCATGAATTCAGTTCGGGATCGCTCAGTAACGCCGCGACACTCGGTACGCACTCAGCGGAACCGAATACGGCGAGTTGTTTGCAAGTGATGGCTTTATCAGCAGGCGGCGAGTCTTCAGACGTCAACGTCGCGATCATGGCTGATTCAGTGGGAATCTCCTCTCCGATCGCGGGCAGTGAGAAACACGTCAAACAGAACAGTAGCAGTAGTTTGTAGCTTGGTTGAGTAAACATGAAAGTTAATTTTGGAAAGTGTGAGATGGTTCAGGAGGATGAGCTTCAAATTTGCCACGGTTCGCGGAACGCTTCACCACGCAACCGATTCGCTTCGGCATCGTCAATAAACTCATAAGTAGCCGGATCGAGCTTCACGTCACGTCCCAAGAACGCGGCCACGTTGGCGGCGTGGCAAGTGATGTGCGCGTAACACGCCGCTTCGGCATTCGCTCGCGGTTGGCTCCGCGTCTTCACGCAATCTAGAAAATCACGGACGTGGAACGTGGCCGGATAGCCACCGATCTCAGCCACTTCGCGTCCAGCCAACAACTCGGGCGAACTGAGCACAAACTTTCCGCTGTCACCCGTCTCGATCCATCCTGTATCACCTTCAAACCGCACCGGACACGACCCCAGCGGCAACCATCCGTCGTCACGAATGACGAGCTTCACACCACTGGGATACTCCGCAACAATCCGGCCATCCTTGGGTGCTTGATAGTTGACTGCAGCGACGGAATCGGCACTGGCTGCCCACTGACACAAATCCACGCAGTGCGATCCCCATTCGAGCACACCGCCTCCAGTCAGCCCGCCGCCTTTTTCAAAGTTGAAACCGTCCAACCAAGCTTTGTTGTAGGGACGATACGCGGCAGGGCCGAGATACATATTCCAATCGACTTGCTCGATCGGCGGCAACTCTTGCGCAGGCAACCAACCACTCGATTGGGTTTTCATGCCTGCCGGTTGAGCATGAACGGTGTGCAGTTTGCCGAGCCGTCCGGTTCTCGCCAGCATGCAGGCGAACTCAAAGTGCGGCAAGTTTCTGCGCTGCGTGCCAGCTTGAAAAATCACACCGTTGCGGCGCATCGTTTCAGCCAACTGTAAACTCTGCACGATATTCTTTGTGCAAGGCTTCTCACAATAAATATCTTTGCCCGCACGAGCCGCATAGCACGAGGCGGTGGCATGCCAATTGGGACCGGTCGCGATCAACACCGAGTCGATGTCTTCGCGACCGAGCAGTTCGCGGAAGTCGCGATAGGTCGTGCAATCAGTGCTATTGTGATGACTGTCGACACGATCTTTAATCGCAGTTCGCTGGGCCTCTTTGACGTCGGCCACTGCCACAAATTGCACGTCAGGTTGTTCTAAAAAACAGCCCAAGTCGTAGGTGCCCCGACGACCGATTCCAATTCCACCCACCGTGACCCGATCACTCGGTGCGACCGCGCCACCGAGTCCCAGAGTAGAGGCGGAAACAAACCGGGGAATCGCCAACGTACTGGCCGCAACTGCGGTGCTGGCTAACGAACGGTTGAGAAAACGTCGTCGCGATAGCTGACCGTCCGACTGAGAAAGGGGACCTGCCGACATGGGATCTTCTCCAAGGAAGCGCAATGTTGAAATACCAAACAGTGCAGCATTCTAATGGAACGGATCGCCAATTGTTAGCTGTGCCAAATTGTCCTACGCTTTTAACGCGTCAGCAATTCGCAGCGTCTCGATGACTAATTGATCAATTCGCCCCGCAATATCCTCGTCGGCTAATTCGTCACCCGCAAAGTTCTCGCCCGTGCAGTACACAAACCGGGGCACGATCAAACAACGAAAATCCAACATCAGGCTATTCGCTAGTCCCATCGCCGACATATAGCTGCCCTGGCCGCCTGCCGCCAGCATCAGGGCCACGACTTTTCCCGTCCAAGCTTTGCCAGTCAATTCGACTGCATTTTTGATCGCGGCGTTGACATCGTAGTTGTAGACCGGCGACGCGACAAAAATGGATTCCGCATCGCGAATCAATTTACTCAGCGCGACGACTTCTTCGTCACCGTACGCAGTTGCTCCATCGCACAGCGGCAGGGTGCGCTGCGACAAATCGAAGACGGAGGTTTCACACCCCCGAGATTCTAAACGCACTTCCACCTCACGTGCCAAAATGCGACTGCGGCTGGTCGGATGAAGCGATGAACTGAGGATCAAGTGCATGGAAACAATTTATCAAGCAGTGAAAAAGAAGCGAGTGACATGGTAGAAAATCGGTGCGGCGAAACAGATATTGTCAATTTGATCGAGGACGCCAGCATGTCCTTGCACGAGCGTGCCCGTATCCGTCACACCACGATCGCGTTTAATCGCACTCATGGTCAATGTGCCAACGCTCGCCATGATCGTCACGACCACGCCCATCAGTAACGCTTCCCACCAGAAGAATGGTGTCGCCCACCGAAGCGAGGCGGCAATCAAGCCTGTCGTCATGATCGAACCCATCACGCCTTCCCAAGTCCGTGAGGCGTTGATCTCGGGCGCGATCACGTGCATGCCGATCCAACGACTCCACATCCGTTCGAGCGCCAACGAGAGCTGCGAGATCAACACAAAGAACATCAATAAATTCGTATTGCTTGTCCATTTCGAACCATCGGTGCGAACCAAATCGAGATACAATAACGCGGGTGCATGTGACAGACAATAAACACAAATCAGCAACCCGTATTGTATCTTCGCACTGCGTTCGAGGAACCGTTTCGCATCACCAGCTAGCGCAGCCCGCGCCGGAATGAACAGACTGGCGTATACCGGGATCACGATGCTGTAGAACTCGTAATACTGGCTACCTAAACCGATCAAGATGTACTGCATCGGCGTGAAGACAAAGAAGATCCAAAACAACGTGCGATGGTCGCCACGTCGAGTGGGTGTCATCGAAATAAACTCACGCAGCGCCCAAAACGAAACAGCCGCAAAGATCACCACGAGCGACGTCGCTCCAGCTAGCGATCCGATCACAAACACCACCACCATGATCCACCAAACACGCAGTTTGGATTGGAATCGTTTGATTAGTGCTGCATCCGTGCCCGGCATGCTGCTGCGTCCCATCAACGCGCCCACGAGCGTTGCAATCGTGAGCGTCCCCAAGATGACGGCGATCAGCAGATAGGTGGTGAAGTCGGGCACGCTAGCAGTTGCACTTGATTGAGATGAAGGAAGAGGTGTGGCATTTTGCTCACACGATTTTAGCAACCACCGCCGCGCCCATCGCCTCACATCCGATCGCGGAGGTAGCACTGCCTCGCGCCAGATCAGCCGTTCGCAATCCGTCGGCGAGCACACCTGCGACAGCGGCTTCGATCAAGTCCGCTTCTTCATTCATGGACAACGAATGACGCAGCATCATGGCGGCAGCCAAAATCGTGGCCAATGGGTTGGCGATGCCTTTGCCAGCGATGTCCGGTGCACTGCCATGAATTGGTTCGTACAACCCCGGACCCGAATCGCCCAAGGATGCACTGGGCAGCATGCCGAGTGAGCCTGGTAACATCGACGCTTCATCGGTCAAAATATCACCGAACATGTTGCCTGTGACGACCACATCAAAGTCAGCGGGGCGGTTGATCAAGTGCATCGCCATCGAATCGACTAACACGACATCGTAATTGACATCAGGAAATTCTTCGGTCATGACCTCTGCAGCCACCCGACGCCACAAACGACTCGGCTCGAGCACGTTCGCTTTATCAACACTCGTCAAATGATTCGATCGGGTTCGCGCCGCCATCGCCGCCATGCGGACAATCCGTTTGACTTCTCGGCGTGAATAGGTCATCGACTGGAACGCCGTCTCATCGTCGCCCGTGCCACTGCATCCTGACTCGCCGAAGTAGATTCCTCCGGTCAGTTCACGAAAGAATAAAATGTCGGTACCGCGAACAATATCAGGCCGCAGTGGTGACGCATCGGCAAGTTCATCGAACAGTTTGATCGGACGCAAGTTCGCAAACAGCCCGAGTTCTTTCCGAATGCGGAGCAACCCGGCTTCTGGACGTGTCTTGGCCGATGGATCATCCCATTTCGGGCCGCCCACGGCTCCGAGCAGGATCGCCGAGGCATTGCGACAGGCGGCGACGGTTTCAGGCGGCAGCGGATCACCGGTTTGGTCGATCGAAATGCCGCCGATTAAATGGGAGCTGAATGTGAATTCATGTCCAAAGCGGCTGGCAATGGCGTCGAGTACGAGCTGGCCTTGGGCAACGATCTCAGGGCCGATCCCGTCACCGGGAAGTAATACAATGGAGTGTTTCATGGTCGAAAAAAGTGAGGGCTTGATCGGAGGGGTAACCAATTAACTCACAGATTAGCCGAATCACAGCATTTGCCCCAGTATACGACTACTCGCCGAATTCCATTTCGACACCACCCACGAACGATGCGACAAGGTTGTAGATGAGCGCCATGATCAACCCACCAATGAATCCCAGCACGCCATAAAAAACGGGCACGAACACGGCCATAAGTAACCCACTTGCGATACCGGCAACCGCGTTGTTGCCGCCACCTCCACCACCGACGACGCCGATCAAGACGATCACAACCATGACCGCAGCGGCGATGAGACCGAGAACTAGGTAAAGCGCTCCGAGCATTTTCCCGCATGAAACGGGATCAACTCGTTTGAGTTTCATCATTCGAGACTGACTTACAGAATAGCTACCGAGATTTGATACTGCCGCAGGGCTATCGTACGGATTGTCGGCGGGCATGCTCATACAAAACTCCTCAAAAGGTGATGATGGATCAGCATCTATGCTGAATCCGATAGGTTCAATCGGCAATCGATGCGGGGCAGGCAAGTTTGAAAGGTGCCCTGCGACCCGCTTAATATAACAGAGCACGGCACCACGCGAGAGAGTGCTATCCTGCCACTTCATCAAATGTGGTGTATCGCCAGCGGATCGTTTGCGGCGGTGTCAATTCGAGCGAACCGATGCCCAGGTTTGCAAACTCGTCATCGACCGTGAACGTCCATCCCCGCTCAGCGTCTGTTTCAACACCATCAATGCGTTGCACGAACGCCGTCACTCCGCTTCCGGTGATCACAATCTCAGGTTGCTGGATTCTTCGCATGACTTCTTCCAATGTCGTGCCGTCAGTCACCTCAAAATCTTCCGCGAACTTCACTGCGGTGCGACCCTCCTCATCGCTCGTGCCGAATATCTCAATCGTCACAACACCAGTACCAATTATCGCGGTGTCGGCCGCTGGTGAATCGGTCGCAGTCGATGCCGTGTTCTCTTTGGAACAGCCGCAGATCACCATGATCGTCAAACCACACAGCAACCACGTCACGGCAACGGCATGTACTTGAAAAAAACGCTTCGTGAGGAACCAATTCAGCATGTTGAAACTCAGCGATCCGAAAGAAAGAACCAGCGGGAGGTTTGAAACCGAGCAGGCGTACCTGCAATCGGCGTTCCAAGGTACCATATTCGGTCGCGTTGTGATCGGAGCACCGTACGCGTACGATGAATAAGCGTCTTTGCCAGACCACTATGCTACGGAAATTTACTCCATCACTCTGCACCCAGAGATACCGCTGATGACACGCTCTGCTATATCGTTGACTACAAAACACATCGTGAAATCCTTCGTTCTCTGCATGATGGCCATCAGTGTCGTATTCAGTGTTGCTCAGCACGCTTCCGCCCAAGTCACTTTACCCAATTCCACACCAACGCCTGCTATGCCGACTCGTGTCCAGCCGAATCAATCGACGATCGACTATCCAACCACCGCCACCGTTGAGGTGCTCGATGACTATCACGGACGCACTGTCGCCGATCCCTATCGTTGGCTCGAAGACGTCGAGAGCGAACAAACTGCCACATGGGTGACTGCGGAGAACGCTCTCACGCAAAAATATCTCAGCGAACTGCCAGCACGTGATGCGATGCGAGACAAACTCGAAGAACTCTGGAACTACTCACGAACAAGTCTGCCAATGCGTCGCGGCCCCCACTACTTCTTCACGCACAACGATGGCTTGCAAAATCAGAGTGTGCTGTATGTCGCTCCATCGACGACCACCTCGCAAGATCTCGCCAGCAAGCGATCTGTGCTGATTGATCCCAACACGTTGAGCGAAGATGGCACGATCGCACTGGGATCGTGGCACCCCAGCGAAGACGGACGACTGCTGGCCTATTCAATCGCCGACGGTGGTAGTGATTGGCGGACGTGGCGTGTGCGTGATGTCGCCAGCGGAAAAGATTCCGAGGATGTTGTCAGATGGTCTAAATTCAGCGGCGTTGCTTGGACGCCAGCGGGTGACGGTTTCTACTATGCTCGTTACGCAGAACCTAGCGAAGGTGCAGAACTCACCGGCACGAATGAAAACCAAATGCTGTATCTGCATCGCTTGGGCACGCCTCAATCCGAAGATCAACTCGTTTATTCGCGCCCCGATGAACCGCAGTGGGGATTCTCACCCACAGTGACTGACGACGGGCGTTACCTGATCATCGAAAACTGGAAAGGTACTCAGCCAAAGACGCAGGTCTTCGTGCTCGATCTCCAGCAGACGCAATCGCCCGTGGTGCGTCAAATCATCGCAGGCTTTGACGCGGATTATCGGTTCTTTGCCTCCGTCGGTTCGACGCTGTACTTCTTGACGGATCTCGACTCGCCTCGCCGACGGGTAATTTCGATCGACATCGCCGCGCACATGAATGCAGCGAAGCCGGAAGGCTCTTATGAAGAAGTCGCTCGCGACAAGTGGCAATCCGTGATCACCGAGAGCGGTGACACGCTCGAAAACGTCTCAATGCTGGGCGACACGATCTACGCCAGTTACCTCGCCGACGCACTCGGCAAAGTCGTGAGATATTCTCGCGATGGCAAAACGATCGGTGAAGTCGTGTTGCCTGGCAAAGGTTCGGTGGAAGGTTTTGGTGGTCGACAAGACTCGGCGGAAACCTTTTTCTCGTTTAGCAACTATGTCACACCCCCGAGCCTGCATCGTGTGAACGTGTCCACGGGCGAGAGTGAATTGTGGATGCGACCAGAAGTGCCTTTCGACGTCAGTGCCTACGTGACGGAGCAAGTTTTCTGTACGAGCAAAGATGGAACGCGCGTGCCAATTCTGATCACGCGTCATCGTGACCAACCCAATGATGGCAATAATCGTACGTTGTTGTACGCGTACGGAGGGTTCAATATTTCGCTGACGCCTGCTTATTCACCGGCCATCGCGGCTTGGCTGGATCAGGGTGGTGTGTACGCGGTCGCGAACTTGCGAGGAGGTGGTGAATACGGTAGCGCGTGGCACGAAGCGGGTACGCGATTGAACAAACAGAACGTGTTCGATGATTTCATCGCTTCAGCGGAGCACTTGATCGAAGCGAAGATCACGCGGCCTGAAAAACTCGCGATTCGAGGCGGCAGTAATGGTGGTTTGCTGGTGGGTGCGGTGATGACCCAGCGACCGGAGTTATTTGCGGCCTGCTTGCCCGCAGTCGGTGTGATGGACATGCTCCGCTACCACAAGTTCACGATCGGTTGGGCATGGGCGAACGAGTTCGGTAGTAGCGATGAAGCCGATCAGATCGACAATCTGTTGTCGTACAGTCCGCTGCACAACTTGAAGCCAGGGGTGTGTTATCCAGCCACGCTCGTAACCACAGCGGATCGTGATGACCGGGTGGTGCCGGGGCACAGTTTCAAGTTTGCCGCAGCGTTGCAAGCAGTGCAAAGTTGCGACAAGCCGGTATTGATTCGCATCGAAACACGGGCGGGCCATGGTGCGGGCACACCGACCAGCAAAAAGATCGACGAGTACGCCGACCTCTGGGCATTCTTGATCGAAAATCTATGACCCAGCCCATGATTCGCCGTGGCGATGAACGTAACCAGCGTTTTTGAATTTCAGGTTTCACTTGTTACCTGCGGCTAGTTCTGTAGGCTTAATCTCTTACCAGCGGATAGCGCCGCTGGATCACTGCAAGGTTCCTATCGTGTTTCTGCAAGCTCCTGACGAATCCCCGTACGACTTGAACTTCATGCTGTTCGGTTTTCCGATTCGCATCGCTTGGACATTTTGGCTTGGCGCGATCGTGTTTGGATACCATTTGTCATACGATTTTGATCGTGGTTTCGGAGAACTTAGCCCTGGACTCTTTCCGTTGCTGTTTCTGTGGACGGCCTGCTTGTTTCTGTCGATTCTGATTCACGAACTCGGTCATGCGTTCGCGTTTCGCTACTATGGGCTGGAAAGTTCGATTGTGCTGTATCACTTCGGCGGCTTAGCGATCCCGTCGTCGGTGCGCAGTCAGGGAGGTGGTTTTGCGGACTCATTTTCATCGCATCGGATGGACGAGAAATCCGATTTGTTCATTTCATTGGCGGGGCCTGTCGTGCAAATCGCCTCCGCATTCTTGCTCGCAATCGTAGTCAAGATGGCTGGCTACGAAGTCATTGCCTTCAGTGGCATGCCTTGGCCAGTGAGCAAGATTGAACGGCTGTTTGAAGGCGAGAGAATCGTCAACGCGGGTTTGTTTGCAGTCGTTTTCTTCTATGTCTTCCCAAGTGTCCTCTGGGCACTGTTAAATTTATTGCCGGTGTTTCCGCTGGATGGTGGTCGTGTGATGCGTTCGCTCGTGCTGATCAGTGGCGATCGTAGTGACACGTGGTTATGGATCAGCATGGCCAGTGCGGCGGGAGTGGCGCTGTATGCGATCTCGCAGGGCGGACAACCGATCTTGGGTTTGATGTTTCTATCGCTTGCGTTCGGCAATTACCAAATGATGCAAAGTCCCTATCGGTAAGTATCAAAACGTTGGTTGCTGCGTGGCGATGCATCGAACGATTGCTCTCGATCGTGAAACGATCACGTCCACGAATGACCTCGTCAAGAACGTTGAGCGATCAGAACACACGATCGCGAACGCAAAAAATTTTCGACTTGAAGGCGTGAAAACGCGCATGTGTGCTTGCAAAACTCCGTTGACGTAGCAAAAATCTTTCTCAACGCAACCGCTTTTTTTCAAAAAAGATGTTGCGGAATTTGTGGAAGCGCGTACAGTTACGCGCTAGTGTGTTAACGATTGCTTTTGCTTGCATGGTCAATGTGGAACATTGAAGCAGGTGGGAGTGGTCACTAAGTCGTGTTGATGGGCCGTGGCCGGTGGCTTTCAAAGCGTGTCTTTGACAAGTCACAATGACTCATCAACCATTTTTTTCCGCGGAGGAAACGATGGCCAAGAAGAAAGCAACCGGCGCCAAAAAGAGCGTCAAGAAGAAGGCAGCTAAGAAGTCGGTGAAGAAACGCACCGCTAAGAAGGCAACTAAGAAGAAGGCTTCGAAGAAGGCTGCTAAGAAGTCCACCAAGAAGAAAGCGACCAAGAAGAAGGCTGCTAAAAAGAAAGCTGCCAAGAAGAAAGCTAGCTAGTCGATCTTCATCGCTGCCCCTCATTACTGAGGGACTTCAACTATCCATCTGCCAAGCCACGCGAGACCGGAAACGGTTAAACGTGGCTTTTTTCGTTGGGTGTTCCCCCTTAAAAACGGCTTCGCCGCAAATCGTAGCGGAAGTCGTCAAGACTTTCGGACCGCAGCGACGTACCGAACGAAACTTTTGACGAGTTCCGCTACGATTGCGATGCAGGCACACGACATTCCCTCGCCAACACACCGCATACGGCCCATGAACGATCCAATCGACAGTGATAGCCCGCCGTCTGATGACCATGATGAGACCGTACTGACGCCTCAGTTTGATGCCGATCAAATCGACGTCGGTGGATCGTCGCCCGTCATCGCTGCCGATGAACACCATCAACGGCTGGCAGCAGTCTCCAAGCACCGACGCGTGCAACGCTTTCCCGCTGGGCTGCCGACCGGCTACACAATCGACGAGTTCCGCATCATCTCGTCGCTCGGTCAGGGCGCGTTCGCGAGCGTGTACTTGGCCCAACAGATCCCGCTCAGGCGACTGGTCGCATTAAAAATTTCTCGCAGTTTGGCTGACGGCGGAATCGATGCGGGCGAATCCCGAACGTTGGCGAGATTGGATCATCCCGGTATCGTCCGCGTCTTCGATCAGCGACGAATTGCCAAGCTCGATGTGCATCTGCTCTACATGCAGTACTTGCCCGGTGGAACACTCGCAAGTGTCGTCGACCGCGTTCGCCACCTGCGCAGACAAGGAGTGACGGACTCGTCGCGGCCGGTCGAATTGACCGGCCAAGTTTTGCTCGACAGTGTCAACGAAAATTTACTCGCTGCTGCACAACAAGTGCCCGAGCATTCCCAGCAACGCGATTGGTTAGCGACAGCTTCATGGCCGATCGTCGTCGCCTGGATAGGTATGCAACTGGGCCGTGCCTTGCAAGCGGCGCACGAACAGGGTGTGTACCATCGCGATGTCAAACCGGCCAATGTGCTGCTGTCCGCTGAGGGGCTGCCGCGACTTGCTGATTTCAATGTCAGCTTCACAACCAACGCATCGATCTCGCTGCCCAATGGCCAACATGCTGACGATCAACAGGCCGGTGATCATGATGATGCCGAAGATACCGCCAACAGGATCGGCGGTTCGTTAGCGTACATGGCCCCTGAGCACCTCGCGGCACTTGCTGAAGCGATGTTCCCCACATCCTCGTCGCAGGATGTGCGCTCACAACAAGATCCGTCATTCGCAATTGCGGCTCCTGCTGACGTTTATTCCGCAGGTGTGTTGTTGTGGGAGTTGTGGCAAGGCCAGCGACCTTTCGATGATGAGCCGCCACCGATTCGTGATCGTCAGTGGTTCGTGAAGCACGCAGCGCATCGCGATCACGACCCCGTCGCTGTCACCCGCGCAGCAAGATCAGATGGATCGCAACGAGTGCTCGAACAAGTGCTCCGGCAAGCGATCACTTACGATGCTTCCAAACGAATGCAGAGCGCGGGCGAACTGAGCGCTCGCTTGCGTTTGGCGCTT
The DNA here is from genome assembly GCA_041740155.1 of Rhodopirellula sp. Lineage (GTDB taxonomy): Bacteria > Planctomycetota > Planctomycetia > Pirellulales > Pirellulaceae > Rhodopirellula. The sequence goes on along the minus strand of JBGSMN010000426.1, from coordinate 63,085 downwards.
TATCCTGAAGCGGCTCGATTGTTTGATCCACCGGAACGTTCGTGGGCGAGTCGCTGCACGCGAGTATCGCCTTGGTTGATTGCAGCGGCATTCATTTTGCTTCCGAACATCGCTGCAGGTGCTTTCAATTATCTCTACAACTACGTTGAGATCATTGGTCGACATCCCGAGTTGAAACCACGTTTTTTTGCATTGGCGACCACCATCAACTCCGTCTTCTTTCCACTCGGCGGGTTGCTCATGATTTGGGCGGCGCGTCCGGCTGCCGTCGCGATTGGCTTGGCTCGCCGTGATGCGGTAGTGGATCCCACCGCGGTGTCATTGACCGCAGGTCTGGGACGACGCGCCGCCTGGATCGGTGGGTTGCTATGGTTGGTTGCTGCGATCATTTTTTCAATGGCATTGGTCACCGGTTCGCCGAGTCTTCCGCCCGTCGCAGCGATGCACTTCTTTGGTTCTCTATTGATTTGCGGTGGAGTCGCGGCCGTCTATCCGTTTTTTGGATTGATTGTGATGACGACGCGGGTGTACTACCCATGCATGATCCGCAAAACCATGCAGGACGATTTTTTTGATCAACGTCATGCGGACGCGAAGACTTGGTGCGGTCGTTTTCTTTTAGCGGCTGCTGGTATTCCACTGCTGGGGTTAGCTTTGTTGCTTTCTCAAGAGACGATGGCGAAGTACGTGGTTGCCTCTGCCGTTGCAGCGACGGCGATTGGTTTAGCAGCCGCCTTCGCTGCCTCGCAGATCGTACAGTCAAGCTGGGAGGTCATGGCCGAGGTGCTGTCCAGCCGCAAGCAACAAGAGTTTTGAGCACCTCTTTCGCAGTAGCGGACGTTTCGCTCAAGAGCGAATCGAGTCCACTAACGCCACGCGCAGGTCACATACATTCGTTCCAGTTGGCCCGGTCATCACCAGCCCGCCAGTTTGTTCGAAAAATGAATACGCATCATTTCTCGCGAGGAATCCATCAGGTTGCAAACCTTGGGCGATTGCATTGGCATGGACGGACGCATCGATCAACGCACCCGCCGCATCGGTCGGTCCATCTTCGCCATCGGTTCCACCAGACAACAGGATAACTCGTTGCCACTCATCGTCGCTCAGGCCGGATTGCAACAGATGACGATATGCTGCCAAGACGAGTTGTTGATTTCGGCCACCTTTGCCTCGCACGGACGACTCGGCCAGTCGCACCACCGGTTCGCCACCGGTGATTAACGCATCCTGTCGGTGTAGCGTGCGATCACGCCGCAGCATGGTCACGGCCATCTCTGCGAGATGCCCGCCTACCGCTTCCGCTTCGCCTTCGCTCTGACGGGCCGAGTGCATCACATGATTGTATCCGAGCGACTCAGCCATGATCCCCGCACCGTCAACGGCAACCGCGTTGTTGCCAACAATGATCGTTGGATGGGTCAGACAATTGCCAGCAGCTGGCGTGGCTTGCGATAAAACTCGATAAACAGCCTCTGGTAACTCACGTTGGAGATCCAACTCGGCGAGCACGTCCAACGCATCGGCTGCCGTTGAGGTATCCGGCACCGTCGGCCCAGACGCAATCAGGTCCAACGGGTCGCCTAACACGTCCGACAACACGAGCGTGACCATGGTGGGAGCAACCGCTGTCGCATCACGGCTGGCGGCGCGGGCCAGCCCGCCACCCTTGACCTCGCTGAGGTGTTTGCGAACCGTGTTGAGCTGCGAGATATTCGCCCCCGCTCCGCTGAGGTGCCGGATCACCGCGAGTTTTTGCTCCAACGTCACTCCCGCAACTGGACGGCACAATAATGCACTCCCGCCGCCCGAGATCAACACCACGATCAAATCTCGCGAGCCTGCCGAGCGAACTAGTTCCAAAATGCGGTTCGTCCCAGCAAGCGATTCCGCCGTTGGTTCGTTCACGCCGGTCGGTCGAGCGGCGAATAGTATCAAGCCCGCCGGCCATGGCATCCCCTCGGGTGTGTCGTCGCAGCCCTCGGGCACATTGACATGACCAATGATCTCGATCGGTTCGCGACGCTCGTCGTCGCCGAAATCAAGCGGCACGGTTCCGTCTGTCACCGTGGAAGCGGATTCACGCAGTGATAGAGCCTGCACCAATCCCACCGCCATCGCCCCCGACGCCTTACCAGCTCCCACCACCACGATCCGCTCAACTTGCTTTCGTTCAATAAAAACCTCACCCAACCAAACGCCCCCAGCGTCCGCTTGCACGCTATCACGGATCAAGCGATCACCCAAAACGGCCTCAACTCCGGCCCGAAAGATTGCCTGGGCATCGACTCTTAAATCTCGCATCTGCTGAAACCTATTGGTGAAATTATTGATTCCTACCCTTTTCGCAAGTGTTCGTGATATCCTAAACGCTCTGGTCCGTGATCAGCACATCGGAAAAGCTTTTCCGCCTCACTCTCGCACCACGTACCAGCCCGCCCAGCGCCACACAGCCGCCTCTTTTCTGTCGAAGGAACTCGTCATGAGCAAAACAATGCAAGATTTCACGGACCTGCTGCTTCAACAGGGCGTGATCAGCCTCGATCAGCTCTCCGAAGCGGAGGAAATCGCCAGAAACACCAAGGCTGAAATCGGCGACGTCCTGGTCAAACTCGAGTACGCGACGCCCGAAGAAGTCGCCCAGGCGATCGCCAAATTCCACAGAATCCCGTACGTTGACTTACGGTCCATCCGCATCAACGAAGCGGTTATTGAACTCGTCCCCGAGTCCGTGGCCCGAGAAAACATGGTGCTGCCCTACAAAGAGGAAGACGGTGCCCTAACGATTTTGATCGCAAACCCCTTCGATCTCGAAACCATCGAAAAACTGCGATTCATCCTCAATCGCAAAATCGAAACTGCCCTGGCCCCCAAAGAAGCCATCAACGGGGCCATCAACCAGTACTATGGACAGGTCGAGGGTGAGTCCGCTGACTCGATGCTCCAAGAATTCACTGACACCGCCATCGACTTCACCGAAACCGATCGCGGCAGTGACGGGATGGACGAAGGCGATATGGACGACGACTCCGCGCCCGTCATTCGCTTGGTCAACTTGATGATCGCCGAAGCCGTCCAGCTCCGGGCTAGCGACATCCACGTCGAACCGTTTGAGGAACGCGTTCAGATCCGTTATCGAATTGACGGCGTCTGTGTGATCCGTGAGGCCGCCCCCCGACGGATGCTGGCCGCGATCATCGCCCGCATCAAAATCCTCTCCAAGATCGACATCTCGGAAAAACGACGCCCCACCGACGGACGAATCAAAATCACCGTCGGCGACAAACAGCTCGATCTGCGGGTGAGCATCATCCCCACCAACCACGGCCAATCCTGTGTGATGCGGCTGCTCGACAAAGACAACATCAAAGTCGGTACGCGGCAACTGGGATTGTCCGAACGAGATTTCCGGAATTTCAACTCGCTCATCAAACGCCCCAACGGCATCATCCTGGTCACCGGTCCGACGGGGTCCGGCAAGACGACCACGCTGTACGCATCCCTTAACGCCCTGAACCGACCCGACCGCAAAATCATCACCGCCGAGGACCCCGTCGAGTATTACTTGCCAGGGATCAACCAAGTCGAAGTCCGGCACAGCATCGGGCTGGATTTCGCGCGCATCATCCGCGCCATGCTCCGCCAAGCTCCGAATATTATTCTGGTCGGCGAAATGCGTGATCACGAGACCGCTTCGATGGGAATCCAGGCTTCATTAACTGGACACCTGGTATTCAGTACGCTACATACGAACGATGCGCCCAGTGCCATATCAAGAATGGTGGACATAGGTGTCCCATCCTATATGGTGGCTAGCTCCGTCATCGCGGTCTTGGCCCAGCGTTTAGTGCGGACGATTTGCCCCCGCTGCAAGGTCAGGTACCAGCCGCCTGAAAGTGTGATTAAGGATTCCATGATCCCGCCTGAGATGCTGGCTCAGGCGGAGTTCAGCAAGGGGCGCGGATGTACCTATTGTGGACGCTCAGGGTACCGGGGTCGGATCGGGATTTATGAGTTGATGATGATCAATAACCGGCTCCGTGAGCTGATGTTCAAAGGCACGACCACGGCCGACATCCGCCAAGAAGCGATCAAAAACGGCATGTCAACGCTCTACGCCGACGGCATGCTCAAGGTGATTCGCGGCATCACAACGTTCGACGAGGTCTATCGAGTTGCTAAACAAACCGAGCAAGAGGACATCGCCTTGGCCCATATCGCCAAGGATCTGGCGTCGCTGTGAGCGCTGGGTTGAGATTGATATAGACGTTCAGCCGGCCCTGCCATGATCGACAGGCTGCACAATGACAGGCTGGAAGCCTACCCCACTTTCCCATCGCCCCCCGTTTGGAAGAACGGAACGTATTGAAATGCTTGGGTGGCGACGCCCTTTACGGTCACCCAGTCGACCAAGTCACCCCTGAGCGGGAAAATCGTTGCCTTTTCATACTTTTGTCATGATAATGCTGTCATTGGCACACCAGCCATGATCATTTTCTGTGTCCGGTCGACCCTCATTCTTATCTTTCGACCCACACAATAGCGACTAGCTGCTAAGCACTCGCTTTCAACAGCGACTCGCTCTTAGCTTCTCGCTTTTTGTCATTCCTCATCAAATTCATCCCTCACCCGTCCACACCCAAGCTAACAGCTAGACGCTCAAAGCTCACTCTGCAGCGGCCGTGCCGCTTACCACTATGGCCCAAGTTCTCATTGACAAACTGCTACAAGCTGCTGTGAAGCAGGGTGTTAGCGATATTCACATTGTCGTGGGACAACCGCCCGTGTTCCGGCTCCACGGACGGATGCGAAAACTTGATACGAAAACACTCGAAGCTGAAGACGCGGTGGGTTTGATGAAAAGCATCACCCCCGAACGTTGTCAGCGTGAACTTCAAGAAACCGGCTCCGCCGACTTTGGCTTTGCCTTTGGTGATCTGGCCCGGTTTCGGGTCTCCGTGTTCAAGCAACGCGGCTTTATTTCAATGGTGCTGCGTCAAATCCCCAACGACAAACTGACTCCCGAGCAACTCGGTTTGCCGGAGGTTGTCGTCAAAATGGTCCACCGCCCGCGGGGATTGTTCCTGGTGACGGGGCCGACGGGTTCAGGCAAATCCACGACGCTGGCCAGTCTCATCAATTTGCTTAACGAGACCGTCGACCACCACATTATTACAATCGAAGACCCGATCGAGTTTTATCACGAGCACAAAGAATCGACGATCAACCAACGTGAGGTCGGCGTCGACGTTCCGAGTTTTTCCGAAGCAATTCGGCGGGCGTTGCGGCAAGACCCTGACGTGATTCTGGTCGGCGAGCTTCGTGACCTCGAAACCATTGAAGCGGCCATCAGTGCAGCAGAAACCGGTCACGTCGTGTTCGGCACCCTGCACACCAACAGCGCCCAAGGCACCGTCAACCGGATCATTGACGCGTTCCCTGGAAACCTCCAAGACCAAATTCGGACTCAACTCGCGTCGACCTTGATCGGCGTGGTCGCCCAGTCGCTGCTGCCGAAGATCGGAGGCGGGCGCGTGGCAGCCTACGAAGTCCTCGTGGTTACCTCGGGGATTTCTAACCTCATTCGTGAAAACAAAACGTTTCGGATTAACTCGTCCATGCAAACCGGTGCCAAGTTCGGCATGCAGCTCATGGATGACACCCTGTTCAACCACTGGAAAGGCGGTCGTGTGACCGTCGAAGACGTGCTCGCCAAAGCTCACAACCCCGACGATTTGGCTCGCCGGATCGTCCAAGCCCGCAAAGGCGAAGACGACTCAGCCGCCCCCATCGGAGAGTAGCTACTAGCTACTAGCTACTAGCTACTAGTGACTAGTGACTAAAAATAAAAACAGCCTTAAGACGACAAATCCCATGCAACTTATCATCGACTTACCGGCACGCGACGAAACGCTGGCTCATGTCCGAGCAGGATGGCAGCGAGCGATCTCTGACCCACAGTGGCGTTCGTTTGAGGGTCGCTTCGAGACCAATGCATTCGGAGAAATCATCATGTCCCCGCCGCCACCGTTTGATCACAACGATCGTGGCTTCCGGATCGCACATGAAATACAAAATCAGCTCGGTGGCCACGCCATGACGGAGTGCCCCATCTTAACCATTGATGGAGTCAAAGTCGCCGATGCGGTGTGGTTCACCAGCGAACGATATGAAGCTGTTCGGCATCAAGCCGCTGTCGAAACGGCTCCACAGATTTGTGTGGAGGTCGTCAGCCCGAGCAATACCGAGGCAGAAATGCGACACAAACGACGGCTGTATTTTGAAAGCGGTGCGATCGAATGCTGGACGCGACAACTTGATGGAACGATGCACTTTTACATGAACAGTGATATCGCCAACCCTGCATTGCAATCGAACCTCTGCCCTGATTTTCCCAAACTGATTGATTGACTCTGATCACTCAACTACCAACTCTCACACCCCGAAGCTACTAGCTGATTGCTGATAGCTAGCTACAAGAAGTTTCCCATGGCCCAACGTCGTATCGGACAGATTCTCGTCGATCTCGGTTTTCTCACCGATGACCAGTTGCAGATCGTGCTCGAAGAGCAAGAGCAGCAACCCGGTGCGTTGTTTGGTCGTGTGGCCGAAGACATGCAGCTCGTTACCGACGAACAGCTCATCCAAGGTCTCGCCGAACAGATGGGGATGCAAACGGTTTCGCTCGAAGAGGCCAAGATCGCGCCCGAAGTGCTAAACAAAATCAGTGAGACGATGGCCCAGCTCTACCGTTGCGTGCCGGTAAAATTCGACGAAGCCGCTAAACAACTCACAATCGCCACCTGTGACCCACAAAACCTCAATATTCAAGACGAACTGCGTACGTTCTTGGGTTATGAAATCCGTGTCGTCGTCGCTACTGAGCGCGATATCAAAACCACGATCACGAAACATTACGACAGCGATGCCGAGAGCGTCGAGAAGTTGGTCGCCGAGTTATATGATGACGAAGACCTCAAGGCGGCCGCCAGTATTCTGGATCAAGAGAAATTCAATATCACCGACGCGGCAGCCTTGGCCGACTCCGCACCCGTTCGCAAGCTACTCAATATGGTGTTGTTGCTGGCGATCAAGGATCACGCCAGCGACATTCACTTTGAACCGTTTGAAGACGAATTCCGCATCCGCATCAAATCCGAAGGTGTGCTGTATGAAATGGTGCCGCCCCCACGGCACTTGGCCTTTGCGATCACTACCCGTGTGAAAGTCATGGCGGACTTGGACATTGCCGAACGGCGGATGCCGCAAGACGGACGGATTGAATTGATGGTCGGTGGTCACCCCGTCGACCTTCGCGTCAGCGTGCTGCCGACGATCTTTGGCGAGTCCACCGTCATGCGAGTGCTCGACCGCAGCGTCGTCGACTTATCGCTCGACAACGTCGGCATGAATGAGACCACGATCACGAAATTCCGCAAAGCCATCGATCGTCCGAATGGTATCGTCTTGGTCACCGGGCCGACCGGCAGCGGCAAAACGACGACGCTGTATTCCACGCTCAGCGAATTGAATGATCCTAAAGAAAAAATCATCACCACCGAAGATCCCGTGGAGTATGACATCGACGGCATCATCCAGATTCCCATCGACTCCGACGCTGGCGTCACGTTCGCTTCCTGTTTGCGAGCGATCCTCCGCCAAGACCCCGACATCATTCTCGTCGGCGAGATCCGTGATTTGGAGACTGCCGAGATTGCGATTCAAGCCGCACTGACAGGCCACTTGGTCTTCAGCACGCTGCATACCAACGATGCCCCCAGCACCGTGACGCGGTTAACAGACATGGGCATCCAGCCCTTCATGATTTGTGCGACCGTCGAAGCGATCATCGCCCAACGACTCGTCCGGCGGATCTGCACCAAGTGCCGCGAAAAAACTCGCGTCAGTACCGACTTGCTGATGGAACTCGGCATGAAACGCGAAGAAGTCGAAAAGACAGATTACTTCAAAGGCACCGGTTGCGAGAACTGCAACAACACTGGCTACAAAGGCCGGGTGGCATTGTTTGAACTGATGGTCATGAATGATACGATTCGCGAAATGATCATGTCCGGCGACAGCACCGATGACCTGCGCGACAAAGCTCAAGCAGACGGCATGATCACACTGCGAGATTATGGAATGCAATGCGCCAAAGAAGGCATCACGACCTTAGACGAAATCGTGCGAGAGACAGTCGTAGATGGCTAGCCACTAGCAACTAGCAACTAAAAAAAGAACACAGCCTTTAGACAACCAGAGACCAACCATGCCTACCTATACCTTTGAAGCGATGGACGCGACCGGACAAGAGATCCGGGATGAAATCGAAGCGGCCAACGAGGACGAGGCGCAAACCACTATTCGCCAGATGGGATATTTCGTCACGAATATCACCATCAAGAAACAGGCGGCAGGGGCGACCGTGACGGCTGGCGGTAGGAAGAAACGCCCGTTTGCGATGGGCGGTGCCAAGACCAAGCATATCTGTGCGTTCACACGTCAGCTCTCGATTTTGCAGGACGCAGGTCTGCCGATTTTACGAAGCCTACGGATCCTCGAGAACAACCAGAAGCCTGGTAAACTCAAGAACGCCTTGATGGACGTTTGCGACGAGATCGAAGGTGGTTCGACACTCAGCGAAGCGATGGCGAAGTGCCCCAAGGTGTTCAATCGCTTGTACGTCAACATGATCAAAGCCGGTGAAGCGGGCGGTGCGTTAGAAACGATCCTCAACCGCCTCGCCGACTTCCTCGAAAGCGCCGAGTCGCTCAAACGCAAAGTCAAAGGGGCGTTGATTTATCCGTGCATCGTGGTCTCCGTCGCGATCTTGATCCTAACTTTCATCATGCTGTTTATCGTGCCCACGTTTGAAAAGATGTTCGACGAGTTCGGACTGACGTTGCCTGCACCGACGCAACTCCTGATCGCCATGAGTAACTACATCTCCGGCTATTGGTTCCTCCTGATCGCGATGCCGGTGTGTGCGATGATCTTGATCAAGCTGATGCGAAAATTCAAACAAGGCCGGATCGGTTTCGACATGTTTATATTACGCGTCCCGATTTTCGGAGCCTTGATCGAAAAAAACATTCTCGCCCGGACCACGCGAACGCTCGGCACGCTGATCAGTTCGGGCGTGCCGATCATGGAAGGATTGAACATCACCCGCGAGACGGCGGGTAACGCGATGTTTGAAAAATTGTATACGAAGGTCGCTGAGCAAATTCGCGAAGGCGAAGTCATTAGCAAGCCGTTGCGTGAGCACTCCGTGTTGGGTTTCAACCCCATGGCTGCCGTGTTCTGGGCACTGTTCGGTTCGTTCCCCGGCATCATGGTCATGAGCGTGGCACTGACGAGCAAGGGCAGCAAACTCGATAAAGACGGTTTAGTCCAAACGCTCACATTTCTCGCGCTGTACATGATCATCGGTGGGGCAGTCATGTGTGTGCTGTTTTACATGACGAAAATTAAAGGCCGTGTTGTCGACGACCTCGTTGTCAACATGGTCGACGTGGGTGAAGAGACCGGCGAACTCGACACCATGCTCTATAAAGTCGCCGACACCTATGACGAAGAAGTCCGCATCATGACCGACAGCCTCACGGCGCTGATGGAACCGATCATGATCGTATTCCTCGGCGTCGCCGTCGGTTTCATCGTGATCTCCTTATTCATGCCCCTCGTCGAACTCATTACCGGACTTACTTAAGCCACTAGCCACTAGCCACTCCCATGCAACTCATCATCAACCTACCGAAGCGCGAAGAAGTGTTGGCGAATAATCGCCAACGCTGGGAGGAGGTTGTTGCCGACCCGCGATGGCGTGATTGTTTGGATCGAATCGAGACCAATTCTTTGGGGCAGATCATCATGTCACCTCCCGCTGCCGAGCCGCACAGCGACCGTCAAGGCGAGATTGTCTTTCAGCTTCGCAGTTTGCTGGGCGGACGCGCCAAACCAGAGCTTCCGCTGAACACCTCCGACGGAGTCAAAGCGTTGGACGTGGGTTGGTATTCGCCCGAGCGGCACGAGCAAGTCCGTGGGCAAACCGCTTGCGAGATCGCCCCCGAAATCTGTATCGAAATCATCAGTCCCTCTAATACTCGCAATGAAATCATGAATAAGTTTCGATTGTACTTTGAAGCTGGCGCGATTGAATGTTGGCAATGCGATCAACGCGGAGCCATGACCTATCACTTCAGCAACGACATCGAAACACCACAACCTCAATCAAAACTCTGCCCCAATTTTCCAGAAGTCATTAGCAACTAGCAACTAGCAACTAGCAACTAGCAACTAGCAACTAACAACCCAACCTCCCAACCATCATCCCCAGTTCAAACCATGTTCGACATGTACCACAAAAAAACAGCCCGGCCGCTCGCCACTCGCCCCGGCTTCACCCTGGTGGAAATCCTCGTCGTGATCACGATTATCGGCATCCTCGCCGGGATCGCGATACCGGCGATTAATGCCGGGGTGTATAGAGCAAAGGTTGCTGCAATTAAGTTGGAAGTAAACTCACTCGCATCTGCAATTGATCAGTACAGCTTGAAGTACGGTGACTATCCACCGGATTTTAGCGACAAATCAGTTATCGATCGTCATTACCGAAAACTATTCCCGCGAATTTCGGCGGATGACGCAGGATTGTTAGACGCGATGGTCGGTACAGGAACATCGTTCAACCCCACGATCATTGACCGCGCGGAGGCTTTAGTTTGGTGTTTGGGAGGATACAGCGATGATATTCAACGGCCATTTACAGGTCCTGGAGGACCATTGGAATGGGTAGGCAGTGGAACTTATGTTGCCGCAACAAGCGTTGAACGACAGACGCCCAGCAACTATCAGATCAATACAGATCGAGTTAACAAACTTTTTGATTTCAGCACCGAGCGATTGACGATTGGCTCTGTTAACGCTTCGCTGGCACTTAGTCCTACGAATCGGTACCTGTCGTCTGAAGAATCTGGCGCTGGCGACTTAATTCCCACATATTTAGCACGCGAGGATGGTGCACCATTTGTATATTTCGATGCGCGAACGTACCGCAAAGAGGATGCAACGCTTGGCATGAATGGATTCGGTGGGTCATTTGGGTTTGTGCGTCCATACGTTTCTGATTCGGTTAAGAAGATTACTACAACAGCGAATTTCGCGTCACTGCCAGAAGCCTTGCAGTCCTGGCAATTTATGAACCCTGACACGTACCAAGTCATTTCGGCAGGTATGGACGACAACTTCGGTGGCGTTGATTTAGCGGACGTTGGGGACGCTGCCGACCGGCCAGTTTATTTTCAATACCCAAGTGGTGACGCGATTGCGCCTCGTTTAGACACGGCCATCCCAGGAGGCCTCAAAGTCACAGGAGTCTCAAAATTTCAGGAAGGCTCGCTTAGTGGAAGCAATGAAAATTCGGTTCCCGACAATATCACGAATTTTAGCAACGCCGCAATTGTGGATGACCTGCCATGAGTTTCTTGAATCCGTTTTGTCGAGTGAAAGTCAAGCATGGTTTCACGCTTGTCGAGATCCTGGTTGTGCTTGTGATTATCGGACTGATGGGTGGGATGGTTCTAACCGCTGTTCAAGGTGTCACCACGACGGCCCGTGCATCGCGCACGCGTTCGATTATCGCGGCGTGTGACAGCGTGATCCAAGAACAATATGAGTCCTATAAGTACCGATCGTTTGCTGTTAATGCCCCGATAACAAGCATGCTCGTAGACCACGACAGCAACCCCTCCACTCCAGACATTCTGGTCAGCAATGAAGTGCTTGTAACAGAAGCTGCACGCGTTCGATTGATCATGCTGCGAGATTTGCAGCGCATGGAAATTCCCGACAAAAAGCTCGACGTTGTAACCGGGGCGACACAGACCTCCGCGGTCTCGATTAAAGCGGTTGCGAACCGAGTCATCTCTGACACGACAACAGGAAAGGCAATTAGGCAATATACGAACCGAACCGAAACTTCCATCACTCCGAACCACTCTCAAAAGTCGGATATGTATTTTGAGCGGTTTGAGAGTTCGGGTAGCGGATGGACTACGACTCATGAAGGTGCTGAGTGCCTTTATATGATTATGGCAACGTCGTTTTCTAATGGATCGCCTGCAATCGACAGTATTCCAAATTCAAATATTGCTGATTTGGATAATGACGGCATGCCAGAAATACTCGATGGATGGGGCAACCCATTGGGGTTTATTCGCTGGCCTGTTGGCTTTTTAGATAGCGATCTAGTCAACACAGCCATACCCGATGAGTTCGATCCATTCCAAGTCGATTTTGGAAATTCAGTCTCGTCGGTCACCCGTTCTTGGGCAATGCGGCCACTTATTATATCAGCTGGCTCGGATCAAGAATTTGGCTTGGAATTAAGTTCAAATACTGTTGCGTATCAATCTCAAAGCTGGCCGTTAACTGATATGAATACTGGCACAACGACTCAGGCAGGTGATGAACAAGAAGGTCGCTCCAGCCCGTACAGTTTCGTTGATCCGTACTTACGGCACAGCCCACCGAGCGTTCTTCCCGGTGCAATTACTAGTAAAGAAGAGAGTGCGGATAATCTCACTAACTACTCCCTCGAGGTGTCCCAATGAGTTGCGAATACAGACGGAGCAAGGAAAAGGTATTGCGAAAACCATTGCGAGCTTTCACGCTCATTGAGTTGTTGGTAGTGCTGTTTATTTTCATGATCTTGATTGCCGTTTCACTTCCAATCGTGAAAGGCCTTGTTAGCGATCAGAAGACGAGTCGAACAGCCCAGAGCCTAGAGGCTTTCATCAACGCCGCTCGAAGTCGTGCCATTGGTGAGGGACGTACGGTTGGCGTACGTTTTGAACGATTGGGGACAGCAAACTTCCAACGCTCGACGTGCCTTCGTGTGCGGCAACTTGTGGGCGTGCCAGCATACTCCGGCGATGCTGTAGACGCGACTGCAATCTTATCAGGCTCACCGATTAACACTGCGGTATTCGATACAGCTGACAGTCCGTTGCTGTACTTGAGTGCTAGTATTCTGAATACGGCTCCTACAACAGATGACTATTTGTCGCCAATCAAACCCGGTGACTTGCTTGAATTGCCAGGTGGACGTACCGTTCCAATCGGAAGCATTGGGGCCGTCGTCGGTTCATCTGTAACCGTTACTTTTAACCTGAGTGAAGTCGTCAATCTATATGGGTCAGTCAACGTAAACCGTTTCCCGTTAGCTGGTGTGTTACCCTCAGCGGGTGGTGCGGTCAAATACCAAATCCACCGCCGTCCTACACCGTCCAGCAGCAAGACGTTATCAATGCCACGGGGGATGGCGATCGACTTAAACTATTCTGGTTTTGGCGTAACTGGAAATCAATTTGCACCTCCAACCGACGCGACCGTTATTCCTCATTCTGTCGATTTACTGTTTGACGCTAATGGAGCCGTCTCTCAAGTCATTGTAAACACCTCGACATCCAACGCTCGCACATACCCAACTGGTTTGATTTTTTTCTGCATTGGAGAAATTGATGGCATTGCTTCGGTTGAGGGGGCAACATCAGCAGATCGCGAGAATTTGTTCTCAGCGGATCGGACACTTACGACTAACGTCATGAAATCTGATTCTCTATGGCTGGTTGTCAATCCGATTTCTGGTCAAACCAGTACGGTGGGGAATGCGTCAATCGTAACCATTCCAACCGACCCTAACGACCCTACCACAATCGCATTCGGGGTAGCAATGCAGGAAGCACGAATCCTTGCTACCTACTCCGACTCTATCACCGAATGAATATGAACGCTTATAATTATCTGCATCGACGTGACGGTATTACATTAATCGAAGTGACATTCGCTATAGGCGTTATCCTGATTGGTCTCGTGGGGCTTACGTCCATTTTGCCGTTAGCCGGGCGTCGCGCGCAAGACTCATTAGATTTTGATACTGCAGCAGCGATTTCAAATGTAGTCTCGGGAGAGGTTTTTGCGAGAAATATTATCAGTGATAGCTCATTGAGCGGTACTTCGCTTCAGCTTGGAACCGCCACCAATCCAGTCATTCAACCCTTTTGCTTCGACCCACTTCTAGTCAACAGCATTTCCGTTGCTTCGTTCGAACGGTATGACCTTTCTGTGTTTCCGTTTTATAGTCAACATCATGATCCGCTTTTGGACCCGTCTACGACTTACACGAATACCCCAGGCTTTCTTGGCCAGCCAAGAATGCAGCGTGTTGGCTTGAGTGCAATTACCAGCCTAACCGTAGCACAGCAGTTTGAGATTGCGAGAACACTGGTTGAAAGTCCCGACGATCTCTCGCTATTGAGGCCGAAAGATCGTTCGATTCCGTCTTTATTGACTGGTTTGACGGCAACAACATCAAGCAGTTTTGATTACGGAAAACGCATCCCGACTGGAACATACAGTTGGATGATCACAGTTGATCCTGATCGGGAGTCTCGCTACGGAACAATGTCCGTAGTGGTATATCAAGGACGAGAGCGCACAACGGATTTTCCTGCTGCAGTTGCAGATTCACCAGATGCCAATGCATTGGCGGAACGTGTTGCTCTTGTTGTATCCAACGTGGGGTTTTCAGGTGGCTCCGGCGGCTCCGTTCGGCTTCTGTCCTCTGGTAACACGCTTCAGAATTTAACCAGTGGTGATTGGCTGATGCTTTCACGCACAACATTTCCTAATGCATCGACTACCAATGAACGCGTCGCCTCGCAAGTTCACCGCTGGTACCGTGTCGTTGGCACTGGTGGTGACGCAAGCATTTTCACTCCGACAGATAATCAAACCGTTGACGGCGTTACCGTTCCGACGGCGGACACGTCTGTGAACCGCATGGCAGATTCGACGGTGTGGTCGCGAACAGTAATGCTCGATGGACCTGACTGGCAATTTGATTTCACGATTCCTAGCGGGACCAGTACTAATTCTTTGACTTATGCCACTTTGGTCGAAGATGTGGTAATCGTCAACGAAACCACAATTTCACTGGCGCGTTTTTGAAACCTCGTTTACACCTTCTCAATCTCTCCTCTCCACGTCTCTGGTGTTTGACACCAATGACGACTTTTCGCATGAGCAATCCGATGAACCGCAAGCAACCACAAGCCGGCATCATCTTGTTAGTCGTTCTGAGTTCGCTAACATTTTTTAGCGTTCTGATTGCGGCATACCTGGTCTTCAGTAACCAGTCGCGGGAGTCGTCCTTTGCGATCTCAGCCCGCAATATCCACCGTCCGAATGTTAACGGTATCATTGACGATGCGTTAATGACGTTGATTCGGGGAACGGACGACGGGACGAACGCGTTTTGGGGTGAGGATTTACTAAGTGACTATTATGGTCGGGGTGATGGAGAACTCAGCCTCACAGTAACCACATCGGCGTCGATCAATGATTCAGGCGGCAACCCAACTGGATTTGTGAAAGTAGCGATCTCCGGAGCCACGATCACGCCGCCGAACTTGAACGACGTTTACGCAGGGCGTGTCATCACGTTCTCCAATGGAACGCTCGTCAACCGTTCTTATCGGGTGATTCGTTCCTTGTTCGTCGGCGGGTCGCACCAAATTATTTTCCAGCTAGAGTCTCGTTATGCTGCCACCGACATAAGCAACACTGACACGCTGGTAATGAATGGTATCCCACGCAACGCCGCTGGAATTGGTTTTGACGGGACAGATATTAATGCAACCGTCATTGCAGGGAGCGTTAATAACACATTGAATATTCCAGCAGGAGTTGGGATTTCGACGTTACCAATGGCGATTCAGCCCAACCATCTACCCGGTACTGTAGATAAAAAATCTGGCACCAGAGGTGACTTTGACGAAGGCTACGACGCAGCAGATTTTAATAATTGGTTTTTGAGCCATCGTCACAGCGACGGAGTTGTTATTCCATCTTTCCACCGGCCATCTGTGTTGAACTATATACTAAATAACGAAGCTGACTGGCCCAGTGTGACAGGTGCTGCGGGAGACGTTATATACAGAGATTTAATGGCGAGTTTTGCGCGCGCAACCTTTCGTCCACTTCCGCTCGCGGCCTCCCAATTCTCAACCACCTCAGGTGCTCTCAACCCGCAATTTACTGGCGGGAACTCAAGTTTTGCACTTAGGATACCTTTGCTCATGCAATCCGGTGGACAAGCACGGCTAGACCAATTTGCAAGGGCACTGATTGGCAACGGCACACCGACTGGTCAGTCATATGACGTTGACAACGATTCAGATGGAATTAAAGACAGCATTTGGATTGACCTCCGACTTCCATTGATTACTGCTCCAGACGGCAAGTTGCTGCGTCCGTTAATTGCGCCCATGATTGAGGACCTAAGTGGAAGATTGAATGTCAATGCTCATTCAAATTCTCAACTTACTGGTGTCACAAACGCGGGATTAGACTCCGACTTGGCTGCTTGGGCAGGAACAAATGCAGCTTTGATGAAGAAAACTTTTCGGGGTCTTGGGTACGGTCCTTCCGAAATAGCATTACCGCCTGCAGTGTCCGCCAGTTTGGTGACGCAACGTCTTGGCACCGACGGAGTTCCCGGCAGCGCTCAAGCAGATTCATTGGATGTTCTTAGGACTGCGTGGCGACCTGGCTCTCAAGCGGCGAATGGTGGGTACGGCTACTCGATCGACCCCTTTGGGCGGGGAGGGGTTGCGATCGGACGATCTGGAGGTCTCGTTGCTGCGAATTCAGGAACGGTCGTCACAGCTAGTGCCCAAGACGAAGCGCTCAATGATCCTTATGAATCTGATCCAACGGGTCGCCTCGCACATGATTTGATGCTAACCCAAGGCGAATTGGAGGCGATCCTTCGCAGCAATCAATTTGATGTCAATCTTCTGCCTCAACGACTGCGCGGTCTTGTTAGCTCGGTGGTGGGCATCGATAAAGTAATCACGACGATTAGTAAGTCCGATGATACACCACCTCAGTTCGGTTTCGTGACATCTGGCTCTGCAGTTGAAAAGCTCAGAACTCTATATTTCCCGTCCCTTAGCAATGCGCAACTTGTTGAACTAATTGCTCCAGAAATACGCCTTGGACGTAAGCTGGACATTAATCGATCGTTTGGAAATGGTATCGACGATGATGGTGATGGTGTTATCGACGAACCTGGCGAAATTCCAACTACTGGAGCTGTTCCATCAGTAACGAATCGTATCGATGATAATCTCGATGGTACTGTTGATGAAGCTGGTGAGGTTGGGGAGCCTGCATTCGCGATTCCTGCGGCGTCCACCGCGACACTGCCAAATGGCTATGCAAACCAGGAAGCATTTTACGTATTGGATTCAACAACTGCGGAGAATGGAAGAACTCTGTTAGCTCGACAGATCTACGTTTTGATGATGGCCTTAAGTAAAGATTATGTCTTTCCAGTGTCAGGGGCTGGTATTAACGAGACTGACTATCACGCCAGACGACTGGCTCAGTGGGCAGTCAATGTTGTTGATTGCCGAGATCCTGACTCAATCATGACGAGATTCGTGTACGACAAGAATCCCTTCAATGGCTGGGACGTACCAGCCGTTCCATCCAACGAAAATACGGTTTGGGGTGTCGAGATGCCGGAGTTACTGTTGACCGAAACGCTGGCATTTCATGATATCGCTGTACAAGACACACCGACTGGTGGGAATAAAGGCATTGGCTCAGCTCCAAATAATGACAAGCATACGGATCAAATAGGGCTACCTGAAGGAAGTCTATTTGTTGAACTGTACTGTCCTGGCTCAAACGTTACCGATTCGACGACGCGTTCCTATCCACAAGAGCTTTACACCAATCAGTCCCTTGACCTCGCAAGGGTCACTGGCAATGCCCCGGTTTGGCGACTAGCGATCTCGGAACCTCACTTCGATAAAAACATTTCGGTCGACGGGGATCCGACATTAAATCCAGTCTTTCAACCCCTCGCGTCCATCGTCGATCCCGTCCCCGCGTTGCCGTCGAACAAAAGGCCGAGCCGAAGACGCCACAACAGTGCTCTTGGTGATGCGTATTCGTATGAAAAAGAAGAGAGCGAGCTAGCCAACACAGCGGTCGCGAGTCAACTCCAGTTTGAGCGTTATGTACTGTTCACGGGGGCCGAAAGTAACATCGCTGGCATGACCTCCGACAATACTTTTTACCTCGGAGGTGCTGGCGCTGATAACGGGAGCAAATCTGTAACGCGCGGACAGTATTTGTGTGTTCTTCCGAGAGCGACGACAACGTTCGGCTACCAGTCCGATAAAACAACTCGTAGCAATCAGACAATCGCTTTCAACGGAACAAATGGAGTGCAGCATCTCCCCGCAGGTGTTGCACCAGGAGCTCCTCTTTTCAATCTATTGACCGAATACTCACGTCCCAAGGTATTCGTTGCAACCACGACGGGCGGAATTCCCTTAAACGTTTCCGCACCATTGGCTGGTTACGACACAACAGCGAATCCACTTCCAGCGGATGTTCCATATGATGTCGCGAACAGGTTGATTCCGAACGTTGCGTCAACAACGGAGGAGGAACCGTTTTTAGGAACTGTCCCAGAGCATAGTTCTATCTTTCTGCAGCGTCTTGCTGATCCGACGCGGGATTGGAACGCGGTAACGAATCCGTATCGAGTAGTTGATTACATGTCATTGGATCTAAATGTATTTAGTGGGCAAGAGCGTCCTAGCAAAGTGACGCGAACAGATCCGTCGGATCTAGCGACTGAAACGTATCAAGTCAAATATCGCCGGCGCAGTCGTCAGAAAAATGGAAGTACGCGAGACTCCCTTGGCAATGTCGTCAAAAATCAGAACGCATTGTATTCATATTTGTCAGAGTTTGACATTATCGACGACGATGTATTTGACAACTACGTTACAAACATCGACACGTCTGCTGATTACTTCTCGTTTGCTCCAACTAATGGACATTTTTACTCGTCGCTGGGTTTCTTAAATACGACTCAGGCCGCAGTCAATCCAGCATTTGCAAGTGGGTTTTCCGAACCGTTCAAGACTGCCTTTCCAAATACAAACAACGATAGAAACTTACCGCAAGTTGGTTTCGCCATTCATCCGTGGCTCAATCGACCTTTTGCAACTCCTTTTGAGTCCATATTAGTTCCCGCCTGCTCTCAAGGTCGCCTCTTTGAGGAATTCACGACCGTTCAAGGAGGAGCAGATCCAGTAGTGTTTCCCACAGATGCAACGGACCTTACTCAATTTCATGGCCCATTCCGGCATTTGCTTAATTTTTTCCATAGTGATCGAAACGTTACTGAGGCAGCAGGCTTCGTCAGCTTGTTTGATTACGTCCACACTCTGCCTCCATTCCGAGGAGAAGTTAATGCAATAGCACCATCGTTAGTGGCAGCTCCTTCGGACTTGAATCCATTGCTGGCACCACCATTCAACTTTAGGTACGGGAACATTCGAAACGGCTGTGTCAATCTAAATACGTTATCGGAATTTCCTGTTTGGCAAGGGCTTATGCAAGGGCACATGAATGCTACCGAATATGCAAGTCCAGCTAGTAGTGGAGTAGCTACGCAACTGGCATTTGATGAATTTTCATTTGCGAAGCGTGGGTATGATCCGATACCGGAAACGCGGGTAACTAGCGCGGGTCCGTATAATTACGACGCTACGCATTTGAATCCGTTGTTTCCAACCCAGTTTGCAGGCATGTTTCGAGATGCTGCAACAACTAGATTTTCACCGAGTGTTCGAGACACTGTCACAACGGATAAACTGCGCCGCCGTCCCATTAATGGGACCTTACTTCGAGGCAATGGATCGTTGGATACAAACGATCCAGACCGAGGCGGGGTGGCGAACGTCGGACCTCAGTTTGTTCGTGGAGCAATGAAAGCACCGACCTGGGATAACTCTGTGACGCCTGCCGTTGATCCTCATCTTGATCGTAACCGCAATCCCTTTATGCGGTATCAAACGCTCATGAGGATGCCGAATCTCGTATCAGATAATTCCCAAGTGTTTCTGATCAGGTTAACTCTAGGTTTCTTCGAGGTAGACGCCAGTAACATCAACAGTTTGGGAGCCGAGTACGGTGAGTCAACGGGTGAGGCTCAGCGATACCAAGCAATGTTTATTATTGATCGTTCAATCCCCGTTGGGTTCGTTCCAGGTGTGGATATGAATGCCCGTGATACAGTCATTTTTGAGAGGTACTACCAGTGATGCGTTCTATTACGAGCATGTTTCGGGAGCGGAGAAACTGTGTTGCCTTTACGCTTGTGGAAATGCTTGTCGCAATGGCGATCACACTGTTGATGATGGTTGCAGTCGCTCGCGCATTTGCCTTTGTCGGTGAGCGGGTTCGTGACAGTCGTGGCAGTATTGGATTGTCAAGCGATCTGAGAGACATCACAACACGGTTAGATGATGAACTGCGTCGCTGCACGGTATCTCTGGATCCGGTGGATGGAAACGAGCCTGAGCCGCCTGGGTATTTCCTGTATTACGAAGGTCCTTGTACCGATGCGACATCAACAATCTTTGGCAGATCCAATTCGACGATCCAAGATGGTAGTAACGTCGCACAAGACAGTCGGTACGGAGACTTAGATGATTATTTGGCTTTCACGGCAGTTGCAGCTCCAGGTACGTGGTTTACTGGTCAGGTTCCGGCTTACGTACTTGATGCGAGCCTAGATCCGGCGACTGAACCTGCTGCCAATAATCCTGTCATCATCCGCTCACGCTATGCAGAGATTGTTTATTTCATCAATCCCGAGCGAAATTCAGCTGGCGCGATTATCGATACCGACGGTGATTTAATTGCCGATCGTTTACTTTTGTATCGTCGCGTGCTGTTGATTCGCCCTGACCTTAATCTTGGGACAGGAGGAATCGTATTACGGCTGAGTCCGGGAACCAATTGGCAGACGGGAATGGCAGGTGTTCATCAACTCGTCGATTTGTCCATCCGGCGGACACTGAATACGGATGGAACGCCTAACCTAACTGCTTCAGCGGGTGTGATTGCTAATTCACTCACGGACCTCGCGCAGCCACATAATCGTTTCGGGCATGTGCGAGTTCCGTGGGGAACCGTTGGCGGAGGTGGTGGTACTGCGAATGACACTTCGATGCCAGTTCTTGCCCTTGAACCGCCAATAGACTTGATTTTGTCAGCAACTGACGGTACTGGGACTGGAACTCCTCCAACCTATCGACCTGTGCTTGGCGGTACGAGTACCGCACCCGTTGTCACTGATGCGAACTGGAGCGGTTATTTGAGGCGTGAGTTCGTTCTCAATGGCACCCGAAGCGGAGAGGATGTCATTGCCAACAATTGCAGGGCATTGGACGTTCAAATCTTCGATCCTAATGCTGCGTTTTATCTTTCGTCTAACAATTTATTGATCGGTCCTGGTGATGCTGGCTATCGAGAAGTATTGATTGGAACGGCAACATCACCGACGTTGGTAGCGGGCGGTGGTTTCGTTGACCTCGCATACCCTGTCCTCGCGGGAGGAGCCATGCGAGGCTGGCAGGCCAGAAGAATAGCGACACATCCATCGGTTGCGACAAATCCTGGCAATGCAGCTATTTTGCCGAATTTAATCACTTCGGGTAGTGACACGCTCAACCTCACCCGGATTCAATCCGATTTTTCGGGACTCGAATTTGCAAACGGTGCAACGGCATTTCCGACCACTGCGGGGACGAAGACGTATACAAATGCGTTACTAAAGTCTGGGCGGTTAATCATCAGTAATTCCGGGCAAATTGTATTGTTTCAACCGGCCTTCGACACGTACACGTCTGCGTATGAAAACGACGGGCTGCTCCAAGACAAACGGATCAGTGGCGCTGTCGTGCTCGGAACTTTCTGGAATCAGTTTAATGTGGCCGATGCTGACCTAACGGATCTTGCAGCGGACGGGATCGACATAGCCACTTCTCCAATTTACGCTAACGGTGTTGATGATTTCACCGAGCGAGAGACATCGTCGCCGTTCCTTCAAAAGCCTGAAGCGATTCGCGTGACAGTGCGTCTCGAAAATGTCGGAACGCGACAACTCAGACAATCATCTGTTGTACATCGAGATGATCGGTGAACTACCTACATCAGATTGAATAGCGAGTTCACACTGAATTGTGAGCCTCAGCGAAGTATGCGATGAGAAGACGGATCGGATTCGGCAGCCGACGGTGATTCAGCGGTTTTGAGCGATGCCGTTGTTGTCTGTCGGTGGCCACTAACGTTGCGTCGCTTCGACGCAAATCGTGCGCGTATCGAGAGATTAAAAAAAATCCCCAGCGAACTTGGGTTCGCTGGGGACGATTGGAAACGCTGTTTCTTAAGACGGTTTCGCTGCAAACTGTAGCGGAAGTCGTCAAGAGTTTTGGACCGAGCCTTCTTACCGAACGAAACTCTTGACGAGTTCCGCTACGACGAAATTGCCCAGTCTCGCATGAAACGCTGTTTCGGGGGAGGCTTAGTTGTCTGATTTCTTCTCGGCTTTTGCATAACCCTTCGCGAACGCTTTCTCGCCGAACACCAACTCGGTCGCTTCTTTGCCTTCGGCACCTTCGACTTTGGCTTTGCACTTGCCACAGCAGAAGCTCACCTTGGCACCGTCAACCTTGATCGCAGTCGACTCGTCGAGTTTGCCGCCACTGATCGGGCAACTCTTCTGCACGTATTGGCTCGTGAGCACGAGTTGACGGTTCGCTGGAGTTGCGAACTTCTCTGGTGCTGCGGCGAACTTGCCTGCACATCCACCGCAGCAGAAATAAACTTTGCCATCCTTGTAATCAGCCGACTTGCCTGCGACGGCGTCTTTATCGGCGACGATGCACTTCACACCTTCGAGCTTGGGTGATTCGCTGACCGTGAGATCCGCCGCGAATACGGAAACGGAAGCGACCAACAGAACAGCAAAACTACAGAACAGTCGTTTTTTCATCGTGACACTTTCAACTAAGAGGGGGCAACTAAGAGGGGGGCGATTTGAGCGGGAGGGAGAACATGAATGGAGTTAAAGCAAACGACGCCTGCGACAGTTTGCCCAGCCCGAACAAGTCCCATAGACTCCCTCATAGGGTAAGCGAGTGGGTAGGGGCAAGTCAAATCGGACGAATCCGTCTGGCTGCGGAATGAACTGTTCTGCTAGTTTCACGACCGACAAGGATGAAACATCGTGCGAAGGTTTTTCGCTGGCCCCACAAATTGCTGGCCCCCCACAAGTTGTGTCAGTTGCACGGGTCGCTCAGGCATCCCGTCCGATCACTGGTGCGGACCAACCTTCGGTGCCGATGTTTCTTAGCGGAGACTCGTCGACCACGCATATTAGCGAATGGCAAGTTTCTGTCGGATCGTAACAACAGCAACGGACTAAGCTGAACGGGAATCATATGAACACGCCACGACGCCAATTTCTAAGTCTGACCACTGGGTTGCTCACCGGTGGCCTGATGTCCAGCAGTTTCGTTCGGTCAGTGAGCGGACAACAACCGCCAGGTAATGGACAGTGGGCCAACCCCGTTCACCGCGTCGCCAATGCAGCCATGTCGGCACCCAAGCCGAGTATGCCGATGGAGACGCCTGGCAAAGCGGCACTACAGCGCGGGCTGGAGATGGCTCGCCAATCGCTCGTGATTTCTCAAAGCGAAATTCGTGACTACACCGCGATCTTGGTCAAACGTGAGCAGGTTGGCGGTACGGTCGGCGAGCATGAATACATGACGATCAAGGTTCGCAATCGCAAAGTCTCTGGGAACCAAATCATTCAGCCCTTTAGCGTGTATATCGGGTTTCTCAAACCGGCGGCTGTGAAAGGTCGTGAGGTGATCTATGTCGAGAACCGTAACGATGGCAAAATGGTCGCTCACGAAGGCGGCTTGAAGGGTCGTTGGTTGCCGACGATGAGTTTGCCCGTCGATGGGATGCTCGCCATGCGTGGCCAGCGTTATCCGCTGACGGAGATCGGCGTCGAGAACATGATCGTTAAACTCATCGAACGCGGTGAGAAAGCGATGCGTTATGAAGACGTCACCTGCGAGTTCCGTCGCGGAGCGAAACTCAAAGATCGCGTGTGTACCGTTCTGGAAGTCACTCAGCCCACGCAGCGAGCGGACGCGGAGTTCTATCAAGCGCAAGTGTTCATGGATGATCAGCTCAACATGCCGATTCGGTATGTCGCCTACCACTGGCCGACCCGCGCCGGTGAACCTGGCGAAGTGATTGAGGAATACAACTACCTCAACTTGCAGGTCAACGTGGGACTCACCGACGACGATTTCGATCCGAATAACAAAGCCTACAATTTTTATTCTTAAGGCGGTTTCGTCGCAAAAAGTAGCGGAAGTCGTCAAGGCTTTCGGACACCTGTCGTTTCGTTTCTCAAAAGAATTAGCCGATTTGACGCTAGTTCTCTGTTGATTTAATCGTTTAACCGTTAGCCGCAGGCGTACTATCCGACGTAAGAGTACGCCTTTGGCTGACTGTTAAACAAAAGAGAAGTGGGATGCGACGAGATCAACAGCCTGCTAGCCACGGTTTTCGAGAGAACTGAAAACTTAGAGCGCATCAAAATCCATCACCCTTGGGTTTCCCATAGAAAATCCGGCTGGATCTCAATCCGCGTCCTTCTTGGCAGAAATCGCGCGGACGAATGTGCCGATCGCAGCGACAAGATACGACGGGATCATCAATAGCATGGCGATCACGGGTGCGATCAACGCCATCGAAATCCCCTGTGCCATCTCAGCGGGCTTGGGCGTCGATCCGCTGTTGGCGATCACCTGATAAGAGGCAATCATCCCCTGGATGGCAGCGAACAAGCCGATCATCAGCGGCGTGTGTACGAACAGAAGAACGGACGCTGCCGCCATGGGACCTCGACCACGAGCCAACAGGATCACGACGAAAATAAAACTCAACAACGCAACTAGCGGTAGGAGAATCACGTAGGTGGTACCGAGCGAACGAAACGCCCAACTGAGCAAGGATTGCTGAATAGGCTCTGACTCGTACATGGTTGCTTGTCTCTCATTGAGGAAGGCAAATTTCAGATCCCTGCGTTGAAGGCTTCACGCTCGAACCGTCAATGGGACCGCCACACAACGTATCGTCGCCGCGTCATATGTCAAATTCAGTCATCAACCCATCATGAATTGGCATTTCTCAGCACCGCTGCACAAGCAAAACATTTAAGGAGGTTTCGCCGCAAAGATGTAGCGGAAGTCGACAGTTTGATTCAACTTCATTGCCCTTTCCCGGTCGTCGATCGGTTAGAATGAGGAGATGGATATGCACTTCATACAATCGCAAACTGCTTTCACCTCGCTACCCGCGTCTTCACCCCATGCTCCGCATAATGGTGTGTGGCGAATCGCCCTGATGTGTTTGGCGGTCGGTCTCAGCGGCAGTTCGTTGGCAGCGCAAAGCGTCGTGCAATTGCCTTCGGTTCGCCAGTTTTCCTATCAAGGCGGGGTGCTGGTTCCTGATGGTGGCTCGGTGTTCCTCGGCGGGAATCGTTCGGCAGCGATGTCGTCTTCGTCGCGTGGTCTGCCGGGCATTGGGCGACTGCCAGGCAGCAATCAAAGTTCGCAATTATCTTCGTCTGGCGTTTCGGCGTCCGTGACGATCATTGATCTCAATGAAATGGATCGTGAAATTCTCGGTTACGATCCGCAAGAACTGCGTCGTGGTCGTGGCGGTCGCTCTCACGTCGGCGAGGCGGCGGGGCGACTGGCGGTGGGAGTTCACAGCGATCCTGTTTCCGCCGAGCAACGGGTGATCAACGAGATTGCCGAAGCGAAAGCGTTGGTTCGCAATGCACGCAGTTCGCTGCAAGCGGGCAAGCCAGCGACGGCCAAACACGCCTATCAATTGGCAATCGAGATGTTGAGTCGACATGAGCAAGCCAACTACCTTTTCGTGTACGCTCGCAACGAGTACAACCGGGCCTTCCCTGCGGAGCACACTCATTCGCAGGTGCAACGTTAGCACTGGTCGGCAATGAATCCGATCCCACTTTCAAACAACACGATAGGCCAGGTGCAAGTTTGATTGGACAGCGAATGAAGCTCAAAGCGGCGCGAGACTTTTGTCGCCGTTTCGGTATCGGTTTGCGAGCAGGTGCTGATCTGTTACGGTTGCTCGATAGCGAAGCCAAAAACGGGCCGCCGAAACAACGTGAAGCGATCTCGATGTTGCGGGAAGAAGCCGCACAAGGTTCCACGCTGGCCGATGCGATGAAGAAACGGCCCAAGTTCTTTCCGCCGTTGCTGCGCTCGATGACCAATGTCGGCGAAGCCACTGGGACGTTGGAAAGAACGTTTCTCAAACTCGCCGAGTATTACGAGCAGCAGGTCACATTACGGAACAATTTTAAGCGCGCGATCGCTTGGCCCGCGATCCAGTTTGTGATCGGCGTGGGTGTGATCTCGCTTGTGATCTACATCATGGGCATGTTCAGTGACATGGCCGATATATTGGGACTGGGACTGCGCGGTGCTTCGGGCGTGCTGAAGTTGTGGGGGATCTTGGCGTTATTCTTTGGTGTCGTCACCGCGATGATCGTAGGCTTTCAAAAGAACATCGGTGGTGTGCAAAATACGATTCCATTGCTTTATAAAATTCCTGGTCTGGGACCGTCCTTGCAAACGATCACGTTGGCACGTTTCACCTGGACATTGTCGTTGGCTTTGGAAACAGGCCTGGACCCGATCCGCGCCATTCGTTTAGCGCTTGATTCGACCGATAGTGATTTCTATCGCAGCGGCGGTGATGATGCCGAATCGGCCATTCGCGGCGGTGCCACGTTGACGGAAGCGTTGCAAGCGACGGCGGTTTTCCCCGAAGAATTCTTGACCCAAGTCAGCGTGGCGGAGTTATCAGGCACCGATGCCGAGTCGATCGCACACGTGGCGCGAGATTACGACGAGCGAGCCAAATCGGCGATGCGGTTCATCGGCGGGGTTGCGACGGGCTTGATTTGGTTGCTCGTGTCAGGATTCTTGATCTTCTTCATCATTCGCATCGTGATGATGATCGCAGGGGCTTACGAAGAGGCTTACAAGCCGATTTAAAAGTGTGGGGTTTGGATGTAGCGGAAGTCGTTTAGACTTTCGTTTCGCTAGAAGACCGATACTCTTGACGAGTTCCGCTACGCCAGTCGTTTCCTAGACGTCGACCTCACACACGTGCGTGGGAAAGAAAGCCGTGACAGGTCACTGCACTCCAAATTGCGTGACATGGCTAGAGACTAGCCAGAGGTTTATACTTTGCCGGTTGCCCGCTTGGTTTTCCTAGGAAATGGTTTGAATGATTGCTTCGTCGAAAGATGCCGCCTCAACGTCTGATGAGTGCTCCATGCCCACCCGCTCGCCTTTTTTCGTCGACAAGAATGAGCCGAAAAATGATTCTGTGGACTATCCAGCGATTGAGGCCGCTGTGCGGGTGATTTTGGAGGCTGTCGGTGAAGATCCCAATCGAGACGGTTTGCTGGAAACGCCCGCTCGAGTTGCCCGCATGTATGCAGAAATGTTCGCTGGCCTGAAATCGGACCCTGGCCGACATTTGGCGAAAGTGTTCGAGGAGGACTACGACGAAATCGTGTTGGTCCGAGACATTAGTTTCTGTAGCATGTGCGAGCATCATCTGTTGCCGTTCACCGGGAAAGCTCACATCGCCTATCTGCCCAGCGGCAAGGTGGTGGGGTTGAGCAAGTTGGCCCGCGTTGTTGAAGAGGTGGCCCGTCGTCCGCAAGTTCAAGAGCGATTGACGCACACGGTAGCCAATTTGATCGAAGATCGTTTGTCCGCCCGAGGCGTGGCGGTGGTCGTCGAGTCGACACATAGTTGCATGACCATGCGCGGCATTCGCAAACCCGGCAGTCTGTGCTTGACCAGCGCCATGCGGGGGGCATTCAAGACCGATCCGAAATCGCGTGCCGAAGTGCTCGGTTTGATCAATCGCAGTTCGTCGTAACTGGCTGGACAGGTCCCGGTTGGTAAAAATCATAACCCGGAGCGTAAGCGGGGGAACGATTTAGGGAAGAACCCTCGCTTTCTTTCTCGTTTAACAGTCAGCCAAAGGCGTACTCTGACGTCGGAAAGTACGCCTGCGGCTAACGGTTAAACGATTAAATCACCAAACCGTAACGCGTCGGGTCAAGAAAACACGCCACTTTCCACTAACCTGCCGCTGGCCAGTTAAGCACTTGGGGATTGATGACTGGCACAGCGGAACTCTTCAAGAGCTTCAGTCTCCTCGGGAAACGAAAGTCTTGACGACTTCCGCTACTCTCTCAAAACCTGCACTTACAGACAGGTTGTGTTAGAATAGGTCGTTGTGAGTACATCGCCCGTTATCTCGCGTTTGAGAGGATAACTGCGGCGATTTGTCACCACCTACCTGCCCCCCATTTAGAAATGCGTGCGGGGACGGTCGGTCGCTGACGTCCATTTCCCTGCAACAACAACTTCCTCGATCAAGTCAAAATTGATGCACAGCCCATTGAAATTAACGCGCGATCAACTCCCCATCGGGATCGTCGCATGGAGTCTCCTCTGTCTTACAATTTGTCTGACATTGACGTTGACGACCGCCACGGCGGCTGGCCCCACGGTGCCACCTCAGGTCTTGATGATCAACGATGCGATTGAGCAGGTGTGGCGTGATTATGAGATCCGCCCAGTTGGCGAAGTGGACGATGCGGTGTGGTGCCGCCGGGTTTACCTGGATGTGATCGGGCGGATTCCCACGTTTGAAGAACTGTCGGAGTTCATGACAGATCGCGCGGCAGACAAACGGACCAGCCTGGTGCAGCGACTGTTGCAAGACGATCGCTACGTCGAAGAATACGCCAATCACTGGGGCACGTTATGGACCAACATTTTGATCGGTCGTGGCGGTGGCAATGATGATCGCGATTTGACCAACCGGACCGGCATGCAGAAGTACCTGCGTGATAGCTTTGCTCGCAACAAAACCTATGACCGGATGGTTTACGAGTTGGTTTCCGCAGAAGGATCAACGACTCCTGGCAAACCCAACTTCAATGGTGCCGTTAACTTTTTGATCGGAAAGGTTAACGAGGAAAAAGGCACGTTAGCGACCAGCAGCGTGTCGCGAATTTTCCTGGGACAACAAGTGCAATGCACCCAGTGCCACAACCACCCCTTCAATCAATGGAAACAACAAAAGTTTTGGGAGTTTAACGCGTTCTTCCGACAAACACGAGCACTGCGGAAATTTGTAGATGGAACCAACGACATTGAGTCGGCGGAATTGGTCAATGAAGATTTCGCAGGCGAAGCGGGTAACCCAGAGGACGCGTTGCTGTTCTACGAACTGCGCAACGGCTTGCAGAAAACGGCCTATCCCGTGTTCACCGATGGCACTGAGATCGGCAAGAGTGGTTATCTAGAAGATGTCAATCGTCGCGAAGAACTCTCACGGTTGATGTTGCAAAGCGAATACCTCGACAAGATGATCGTTAACCGGATGTGGTCGTTGTTCCTGGGATTCGGGTTCACTCGTCCGATTGATGACCTCGGCCCACATAAAGCCCCTTCGCATCCTGAGTTGCTTGATACCCTCGGCAAAGAGTTTCGCAAATCGAGTTACGACTTGAAGCAGTTGATCACATGGATCGTGCTGAGCCGTCCGTATCAACTCGAAGCAGTGCTAGCCAAACAAAACGAAGTCGATGATCCGTCGGTCGGTGAATCACCCAAGTTCTCGCGTTTTTATCTTCGTCAGATGAGTGCAGAACAGCTTTA
Organism: Rhodopirellula sp.; assembly: GCA_041740155.1. Classification (GTDB taxonomy): domain Bacteria; phylum Planctomycetota; class Planctomycetia; order Pirellulales; family Pirellulaceae; genus Rhodopirellula. Next base: position 33,323 of record JBGSMN010000426.1, on the reverse strand, counting down.
TGCGTCACTGGTCGCTGCGTCGGACGCCAAGGGCAAGGGTAGCTACGCGGATCAAGAAGCGGAGCGGCGGAAATGGATGTCACAGTTTGTGGTGACGTTCGGTACCGATGAAGGAGACGAAGCGACGACGTTCAACGGATCGATCCCGCAAGCGTTGATGTTGTTCAATGGTGATTTGACGAAGAACGCGACGAGCCAAGATCCTGGTTCGTTCATCGACCGCTTGTCCAAAGTGGGGCGTTCGCCTCGCGATCGAATCACCCAGTTGTATCTAACCGGTTTGGCTCGTCGCCCGACCAAGAACGAAGCAGCGATCGCGGGCAAGTTGCTAGCCGCCCGTGGTGGCAAAGAAAAGGAAATGTTGCAAGACGTTTGGTGGGCAATCATCAACAGCAACGAATTCATCATGCAACACTAGAAATTAGTTTTCAGATAACAGATGACAGTGTTCAGGAAGACTGAAAACTGACATCTGAAAACTGACATCTAAAAACCAACATCTGACATCTGAAAACTGACATCTTTCTTTCTAAGGAAACTATCATGGACTTCTCCACTCCCACCGGCATGACCCGTCGTCACTTCATGAGCCACTTGGCTGGCTCATCCGCCGCTGCCGCTGCTGCTCTGACGCTCGGCACTGCCATCCAAGCCAATGCGGCTGAGATGAAAAAGAATCGCAAGTCGGCGATTCTGTTGTGGATGGGTGGTGGCCCCGCCACGATTGATATCTGGGATCTCAAGCCTGGTGCACCGACGGGCGGTCCCTTCCGACCAATCTCCACGACCGGCGACATGCAAATCTGTGAACACATGCCGCTCATGGCTCAACAGATGAAACATATGTCGATCGTCCGCAGCATGTCGACTCGCGAAGCCGATCACGCTCGCGGTCGCTACTACATGCACACCGGTTACGTGCCCAATCCAAACATCGAGCACCCTGGTTACGGCAGCGTGATCGCGCACGAATTGATGTCACAACGACCGGAGCTAGAGATTCCGCCATTCGTTTCGGTTGGTGGTGCAGGCACCGGTCCAGGCTTCTTGGGCATGGCTTGGTCACCGTTCTCGGTGACCAGCAATGGACGTGTGCGCAATCTCGAAATGAATATGAACAACGAACGATTGATGCAGCGGATGGCGGCCCTCGAGATGATCGAGACCGGGTTCGCCAGCCGCACCCGAGACACGCCCGCGACCGAGCATGCCAAGGTTCTTCAAAAGACGTTTGACCTGATGACCAGCGATCAGATGAAGGCTTTCAAGGTCGCTGAAGAGCCAGAAGACGTCAAAGAGCGTTACGGCACGACGGGTTTTGGCCAAGGTTGCTTGCTGGCACGCCGGCTTGTCGAAGCAGGTGTGCCGTTCGTCGAAGTCGACCTGGGCGGCTGGGATAATCACGCGGGCATTCACACCATTTTGAAAGATCAAAAACTCCCTGAACTCGACAAAGCGATGAGCGCTTTGGTCGAAGATTTGACTCAGCGTGAATTGATCCAAGATACGGTCGTGATGTGGATGGGTGAATTCGGACGGACGCCACGGATCAACCAAGGTGGCGGTCGTGATCACTTTGCCCGGGCGTGGTCTTTCGTGGCCGGTGGTGGTAACCTCAAGGGTGGTATCGCCGTCGGTGATACCGGTCGTGACGGCAGCACCGTGGAGACCGAACCGTACAGCGCCGAAGACTTGATGACGACGGTTTGTAAAGGTTTGGGGATTTCTACCGACACCACCTTTACCAGCAAAAATGGCCGCCCGATGAAAATCGCTGGTGGCGGGAAATTGATCAGTGAATTGCTTGCGTGAGTGAACTTTCGCCCGCCGAATTGGTTCTGCGGCACCAGAATGGAGTCTGGCGATACCTCCGCGTGCTTGGATGCGACGCCACGACAGCGGACGATTTGACGCAGGAGACGTTTCTGCGGGTACTTCGCCGAGACAATTTCGTTCAACATTCTGACGAGGCAACGTCGGAATATCTTCGCCGTACCGCCTACAACTTGCTGATTTCCAATCATCGCAAGTTGGGGCGGATGCAGGTCACCGAATCCACCACTCTGCTCGACGAAAGTTGGCAGCGGTGGGCCGGTAAGGACTTGACCGGTGATGAGGCCGTCGATGCCCTCCGTGAGTGCCTGGAGCAGCTCACCGATCGTGCCCGCGAAGCATTGCGGATGCGGTTCGTCCAGAATGTGCCCCGCGTCGAAATCGGCGAGGCACTGGGGATCACTGACCACGGCGCTCGCAATTTGATGCAACGTGCCAAATCACAATTACGTGATTGTGTCGGTGAACGATTGAAACATACCACGGATACCTCGAACGCTTAATTTCCTGAAGAACACTCCCGTCATTTGAGGCGGTCAACTATGAATTCGCCTGAACCTTTCGATTCGCAACCACCTGAAGATGCGTCCCGCGTAGGCGACGACGCTGCATATTCAAAGAACGCGGATTTTGAAGATGCGATGCTCGATATTTTGCTGGCTGAATTGTTGGCGGGACAATCACCACCGGACCAAAGCCGCGCTATCATCCGCCGTTTACGCGAACCGGTCACTGTGGCGGCGGGCACGCGCCCATCGAGCAGCCAGACGTCGACCTCCTCTTCGACATCGTCTTGGTCTCTCGCCATGGCGGTAGCGGCTGTTGTCCTGCTGTGCATCGGAATTGGGTTCGGTTTTCGCCATGACCTCGGGTTCGCGTTGAAGCCGAACTTGATCCAACCGATCGACAATTCGAAACAAACGATTGCTGCTCGTGCGGCTGACGACTCGACGAGCGGTTTGGCGAACCATACACCGGAGAAATCTCCACGCGAAACACCAAACACTGGCGACGTCGTGCCGACCCGTTCAATCGAATTGGCCGGTGGCTCTGCCGATGATCTGCCCAGCCGCAATCCGCTGGATATGTTTCGTGAGTCACCGCCAACGTTGCCTGACGAAGAGAAACTGGCACCGCCGGTCGCTCAACCTTTGACGCTCGTGTCGACATCCTTAACAAGCCACTTGCAGCGGTACTGGAATCGTGTCGGTGTGCAGCCGACCGAGATGCTGCCCACTGATGTGATCGCTACTCGTTTGGCTGACAAACTGCACCTGAAAGTTCCTCCGTCTGCGATTGGCGATAGTCAGGCGATGCTCACCAGTCTCGCACAACCCGTCAACACGCGAGCACTCGCGGTTCAAATTCTGGCGGCGATTTCATCACGGCGTGCCGAGAGCCTGACACGACCGTCCGATCAAACCATGATCAAGCAGATTGCCGCGACGCTCCACAGCGGTTCGGGATTTGATGAATTGCTGGCATCCTGGTTCGTGAAAACATCGAAACAAACACTTCCGCAAACGAAGACCGCCAACAACCCCAGCGACTCGGATGACCAATCGATAGCATCGTTCGGTGCGTTGTTGCAACCGCTAGGAAACCACGAAGCGATCGTAACTACAGCGGCGGTGACTCTCGGAGCCGACCTGCGATGCCAGCGTTGTCATGACATTCCCAAGGGCAACAGCTCTGACCTGACCACCCAGGATGATTACTGGCAATTGGCTGCGAACATTTCACCTTGGCTGAATCGAAATCCAAACTCACCGACCGGTTGGTTTTACGATACGCTGGACGGTCGCCGTCGTTTGGCCCAATCCAATACGAATGCAAATTGGTCGCAAGCCTTGCTCGGTTCCCGTCCGCTCGCCGAGGGTTTGATCGGAGCGATGTGGAAAATGGTTCATGGCCGACCGCTGGAATCAAGTCCGTACGATTTGGCGGGCAGTGCCAGCGACACGGATTTGCGACAACTCCACAACGATCTTGCGAATGATCTGATCGCGAGCAATTTCAATTTGCTGCGAACCATCTCATTGATGTTAACGGATTCGATTGTGGGACGAAGTACTCCGGAGGCGATGACGCCGACGGGATTGTTGACGGCGAGTAACAACGACTGGATGCAAGCTGTATCGACGATTGAGTCGTTTGCTGCCGCACCGCCGGATGCCTTGCCTTCTTCACGCGGAGAACGGATGCGACTGGTGCAGCAAAGTGACCTGCCGCAAACCGGTTCAGCCGACGGCGGTGCCGCCGTCTTGGCTCAACCGCTGGGTACTTCCGACAGCGACACGTATGACGGCTCGCAACCTAAAAAACGATCGGTGACTCCGCAAGCGAAACTTTCGCCCGCGATGCTAGCGGGTTTGCCACTGCGGGCCACGATTGTGATGCCTGCGTGGATCGTCGAGTTGCCAGATTTTGATAGCCGACTGGATCATATCGCTCATTTAGCGGGTCTAAGCGATGTCCCCAATGAAGCCCGAGAGTTAGCTGGCCAGATGCAAGAGGCAGGCGTGGATGAGGCGTTGATTTTGCAACGGATATGGTGGATCATTCGACCGCAAGGTTAGTCCACCTGCTCTTCCGTTTGAATGGATACACTGCCATCTCTTTGTCATCTTCGTCCCCAAGCTTCGATCGATCCACCGCTCAACGCAACCATGCGATTGTGATGTTGATCCTTGTCAACGCTATTTGGGGCGTGACCTTTCCGATGATGAAGGGCTTGAACTATCAAGTCGATCAGCATTTCGGCGTCACGGACGTGACGGCATCGGGTTGGCTGCGAGCCTCTTCAGCGGCCTGGATGATATCCATTCGCTTCTCGCTGGCACTGGCGATGTTTACCGTGTTTTTTCACTCCGTGATGCGCCGTGTCCGCTGGCCGCACCTATTTTGTGGCATGGCGATGGGCGTGTTTTTCTTTTCCGGTTTGCTCGTCCAAGTCATCGGATTAGGAACGATCTCGGCATCACGTAGCGGTTTTCTAACCAGTTTGGCGGTCGTCTTTACACCGTTGTTCTCGACAGTGCTGCGTCAGCGACTACCACGACGCAGCGTGATGATTGGAGTGGCGTTCGCACTTGTGGGTGTCGCAGTGCTTACCGAGATATTATTGTTTGAGAACGGTACGGTTGTGATCGCCGAAGACGTCTTTCATCGCTGGACCTGGGGTGACTCGCTCACAATTCTCGGTGCGTGTTTTTTTAGCGGGCATATTTTGCTCGTCGATGCGTTTGGCAAAAGATACGAATCCATCGCTTTCACTCCTAGCATGTTTGGCACCACAGCGATGTTAGGTGGCATCACGTTTGCAATCTTAAAGAACCTAGTCCCAGAAATCCCGATAGATCAATCGTGGATGAGTCTGGTAAACCGACCATCTTTCATTGGCTTGCTCGCGGTCCTCGGACTGTTTCCATCGCTGTTAGCGTTTGCGTGGATGAACAAGTATCAACCGTATTTATCCGCGAGCCAAGCGGCAGTGATCTACACCAGCGAACCGTTCTTTGCCTCGATCTGGGCCATGTTTCTGCCCGGCTTCCTGGCCGTTTGGTGTGCGGTTCCGTATCTCAACGAGACCTTCAGCCCACCGTTGTTGATTGGTGGCATATTGATTTTAGTCGCCAACGTACTTGCCCTCTGGCCCGAAAAACCAGCAAAGGTAGACTTCGCTTCGCAGTGAAAACTCGGCGGACTAAGTGTCGGGTTTAGATGTAGGGGATGTCGTCAAGCCTATCCCACTTATTTCCTGCACGATCTTAACGCACCACGATCTCATACAACATCCGGGCTTTGCCGTCATCCTGTATCGCGAGTGGAAAAACGAGTTCACCGGTCTTCGTTGTGGTCGTTTCAATGATCTTTCCGCGTGTTCCGTCGGTAGCTAATGAATAGACCATTGCGGTCTCTGCTCCTGCTAGACCCAGGGTGATCGTGGCTCGGCCAGCGGCGACCAAATGTGGCAACCGCCCCCAATCCAAAAGCACTCGGCGGCTGCGATCGGCGTAGCGAGCGTTGGTGTTTTGCAGATCGGTTAAATGTGTTACGAGCAGTCGTTTGCTGGTGGAAATTGGCTCGGCATCGATACTGCTGACCCATACCGTGGCATCGGTATCAAGGATCTCAATGGTTACATTTTTTGTTTTAATCACCGCTCCGGCGGGTGCGAAACCGCCTGCCGTGCGATCGGTATCGAGAACTAAAATATTCTCCGGTGCATTGATTGTTACCTCCGCATTTTCACTTTGAAAATAGCGAGTCGAGACATCGGTCTTGTTTTGCGAATCAACCCAACCGAGTTGTCGCAATTTGTCTGTGATCGGCACCGTGGCACTGGTGTCCAACGGATCGAACGCACCACTGACCACCGGTAACGCCATTTGATTAGGATGTTGATTTGCTAGATCGTCCGAAACTTTCCAACCCACACGCGTCAGCCACGCGAGACCGTTCCAGGCAGGCGTTTTGTCATGTGAATGCGGCGGGTTGGTTAACAATTGATTCGTCGTCGCTGTCAATGCGATCGAATGGGCGGCAGGTTGAATGTCGCCACGCAAAAAGAGACACAGGCTGGCCCGTTCAGCAGCTTGATTGAGTGGATCGGCAGCCACATCAAAGTAGTTCAGTGGACCTGGCTCGATCACGTTGCCTCGGTTATGCGCGTAAGCGAATCGCCACACTGCATCCCAATCTTGCAATGCGCCAAGTGCTCCTGTCAAAATCCCACCGACACCGCGAAAGCGACCTGGCGATGAATAGTTGAACTCAGTGATCGTGAAAGGTTTGCCATGCAACCGCGTGAATGCACAATTTCGGCCACCTAATGCCCCCTCCGAGATCGGACTGGTGTTGGGGCAACTCGACGGTAACCGCCAAGGCTGTTCTAAGAATTTTGGATGATCTACGTAGAAGTGATCGTCGACATAGTCAAACTCTGTCCGCACCGCTTGCATCTGGATGGGATTGGTCCACGCATTGATGTCCGTCAACAATGCTTCGCAGTGCAGTTCATTCCTCAAAAAATCCCGCGTTCGCCGATAGAAGTCTCGTTCGGTCTCTGCCAAAAAAACGTTGAAGAGAACGGCTGCCTGGGAATCACCGTGGACGTTCTGGAGAGGCACATTTCCGCGCGACGGATCTTGGTCTGCTGGCAAGTCACTGATCGCGGCGACCAGCGACGGACGATTGGGATAGCGTTTGGAGAGCCACCGGTTCCATCCAGATTGCCAATCATCGCGAAGAGCGCCTTCCAGACGATCAATGAAATTACCGGGATTACCTTCGTTGACCAAACTGATCCACGCGAGCGCAGGATCGTCGGCGTAGCGGGTGTTGGTATACGGGTTGACGTGCGCGAGCAACTTGCGGGCGAACGCTTGGAAGTCCTTGTAAGCGTTCTCATTCACAGGCACGGCCATCTTATATTCATCCATGCCGATATCGCCCGTTTGATCGGGATAAATCACTGCACGGGAGACTGGTCGCGAAACGAACAGATCCGTCGTGACATAAATGCCTCGTCGTTTTAGCGCAGCGAACAAGTAGTCGAGCTGATCGAGCTTCTCAGGTTTAAACTGAATCTCATCACTGTCGCTACGATCAACCAATTCGCTCTCATAGTGATGAATTCGCAATGAGTTATACCCCAATCGCTGCAAACGCTCGGCCAGCGTATCGGCAACAGCGTGATCCAAGTATTGAGCAGAAAAGCAGAGGTTGGTGCCATAAAATTTAGCCGCAGTGGCGGGCCGATCCGCATAGGCAAACTTACCGTTTGGATTGACGATCACTCGACCGAATTTTCCAGCGGGCGAATGACGGGGGATCACGTTGCTAAAGTCGAGTGCCGATCCAGGCTTAATGTCTAAGCTCACATCGAGCGGTAACCAGTTCGATCCAGCGGTAATGGTCAGCGGTTGGTCTCGCTCGACCGCTAGTCCACCGTCGCCCGTCAACGCGAACGCGATTGTTAGTGACTTGCCTGCGGCCCAGATCTGTCCATCGCCGAACTGCGGCCCGATGCGCACCGAGAACTGTTCACTCCACTGGCGATCATCTTGCACGAGAACCTGTGTCGGTTGATCCCACCTCAATTGCAGAGACGCATTGGCACGCCCTGAAACAGACAGCGATTGCAGGGATCCCGAGTACACCGTGGTGCCATCGAACGATGCCGGGAAGGCTTTAGTCGTTTTATCGACGGTCACTTTGCCACCACCCCAGGTGCTTGCGGGTAGGGCGAGACTGACGTGAAGACTGTTCAGGCGAATGTCTCTGATCGGTGTCAAACGATACTGAAAACGCGGTGGTTCACTGTCAGTCGAAATTTGCAACTCGACTTTGACGACTTTGCCAGACGCGGATACGATCTGGCCCTGATGAATTTCGCCAGTCAGGATTTGGCTCGCGTTCGCCTCGTTCATCGCAGCGAACTGCCAGTCATGCTCGAACAGTCCAGGAGTGAGCGTGGCGACGACCTTGCCGGATCGTTCCAACCGCACCGAACCAGCGGGCGAAACGACTGCGTTCCAGTGCGGTGACGCGGCGAGCACACGGGGACATCCGATGGCTCCGCAGGCCACCATCTGAAACATGACGAGGGCAATGCTCAGCGCCGAGCGGATGGGGGATCTCATGGAGATAGTTCTCTCGATAGGGAATCGTGAAGCTTGCTAGTGTCTCAGCTCTTCAGGATAACTTACCGTTTCAGCGGAACGGCGCAAGCGGGGCGTTGATTTCTGGACGACGCCCTATTCTTCGTCGTGGACGAGATCAGCCATCAGATAGCTCTTCAAACTATTGACGACCTGCTTGACGCACGGCGCAAAACTGGCACTTCGGCGGTCGCGACCTCGAACCGGGGTAATCGTGATGTTGACGCGAGTTAGGGTAAACGAGGCACCGCGTGTACCACGCTTGCTGCGTGATTCGCTGAGCCGGATCAGGGTATTGAGAGTCATTTGTTGATCCGCAGCACGACGTCCATTGCCGCTTCGTACGTTCAGTCGTAGCGACAGCTCGCTGCCGTTGACGTGAATGATTTCGGCGCGGTGATCGGAGATAAACCCACGCAGTTTTTCAACAGCGAGATCGGTTGGGACTGGTGTCGCTAGTTCAAATTCTTGTTGTTTCTCGGAGTCGTTGGAGGTGAACCAACGTAACCATCCGGCAGGTTCCGATTTCTCGTTGGATTCGACCAATCCGCTGCCCAGTTGCACGACGCGGTTACGACCGTTTTCTTTAGCCTGCAACAATGCTCGGTCGGCTCGGGCAACGATCGTTTCCGGTGCATCTCCTATTTGAAATTCGGTCACACCGATGCTGACGGTGACGGACTCGCCACCGAGTCCTTTAAGTGGCGTCACCGAAACAGCTTGCCGAATCTCCTCAGCGCGGCGAGCGGCGGTCGCATTGTCGCTGTTGATGGCGAGGAAGACAAACTCTTCGCCCCCGTATCGAGCAACGAGATCCGAGCCACGTGTGTGACGTTCAAGGATATTCGCAAATTGGATGAGTGCTTCATCGCCTGCTTGGTGACCGTGAACGTCGTTGACCTTTTTGAAATGGTCAATATCGCAGATGATCAGGCTGAACGTGACGCCTTTTTGGTTCGCCTTGGTCGCGCAGTGCAACAAGCGTTGGTCGAACTCCGCCCGATTGGCGATCCCGGTGAGCGGATCACTGGTCGCTTTCTTGTGCAGCGACTGAATTTGACTTTGCATTTCGGCCCGATCGCTGATGTCACGAACGATCACGACTGCCCCGCCACCATGCTCGATACCAACCGGAGCGGCTTGCACGAGCACGTCGCGTCCAGGCAATTCGGATACTGGTTTGGATGGTGCTAAACGATTTTTGTGGGACAGCTCGTTGAGGACATCCCCCGTGATCAGTTTCATCCCGCGGGTGACGACGATTTGTCGAGTGATGCACTCCGCAACTGGACACTCACCTGACAGTTGTTGGTTGGCATCAACGAATTTCATGGCTGCTGAATCCCACTGGGTTCCCACACAGGCCACTGCGGCGACTTTGGTCATGTGTGCCATCGACTCATTCCAGTACAAGATTTGACCTTCGCGATCAGTAAACGCGATACCGTCGCGAAGGTGATTGCTGAGTGTTTCGTAGAACGCGAGCGATCTGTGTTCCAGATGCGATTCGCCATGCATTGGATCATCGAGCAAACCGGCCAGCGGTTGCGATTGGCTGGAATCGACACGGTAGGCAGATCCAGATTCTGAATCCATCCGACCACTCGTGATGGCTTTGCCGAACAAACGGTTCGAGGTGCTTTGTAGCTGTTGCAACCAGCGATCAACAACACAACGGTGAAGCATCTCGGGGCGCTTTTCTAACATGGTGGCGAAATCACGCACGAGTTCGGGATCGAACTGCGTGTTGCTGCCTCGAAACAGTTCTTGAAGCGCTCGCTCGCGACTGAGCGCTCCCCGATAAACTTGATCGGTTGTCATCGCATCAAAAGCTCCCGCAATGGACAACATTCTCGCCCCTAGAGGCAGGGCATCGCCGCGCACGCTGTCATCTTGGCGGCGTGATTCGTACCACGTGCCACTGTAACGAACGATCTCGAGCAGGTGCTGGTCGCCTGAGCACCCTCGCAGTATCTCGCAGCCGAGTTCGGCACAACAATCCATCGTCATCTGTTCTTCGACCGTCAACTTGCCTGGCTTGCGGAGGATCCGATCGGGGATCCCAATTTTGCCGATATCATGCAGTAACGCCGCGACCTCAATACGGTCGCGTTGGTCATCGCTGAGACCCAAACGCTCACACCACGCCGAACATGAGAGGGCGACGCGCAGACTGTGAGCGGCCGTGGGTGCATGTTTGGTACGGAGTGCGTAGAACAATGATGTCGCCATGCCCAATCGAACCATCGCCAAGCGGTTCTCGAATTGACGCGTGATTTGGGCTTCGCTTGCTTTGGTGACTTGCGATTCGCGCGCTCCGCTGCCCGTCGTTGCACCGGAGAAGTCTGCGCTATGACTGACCGGTGACCGATGGAGCGCGGCGAGTTCGCCAGTGGCTGCGTCACCCAAGCCCACCAGCAAATTGCTCAGCCGGATGGCGGAATCGTCGGTGGTTGCTTCCCCGGTGCTGGGCGTCAGCACTGGAAATACCGTTTGGGGGGGCAGGGATGTCGTGTCAGTGACTTGATCGTTCATAGCAAAAAGAAGCGAAGGTCAGCGGAAAAAGGAAGGGTTGCTGCAAATCTAGGTCACGTCAGGGGCCACAGTGACGCCGAAACGGAAAACCCACAGCAGTAACTGGACAGAGAATCCGTTTCGTTACCAGTAAAAGCGGCTCACGCTGCGTTTTCGCTACAATCCGATTTAGCCGTTTGATCGGCAAATTCCGGTTCTTGGCAAGCAAAACTTGCTCTACTGGCCGACTCCACTTACTATGCAAAGGTAGCGGATGGGGTTAAACGTGATAAAAGACTGCCGGATGTCCGTGCAGACGAAATTCGGCTGTTTATCTCTGCTTCTATTCTTCATTCCTCGCGAGCCATTCACGTGAGCCTTTCCGACGTCGATCGACTGCTATTGCAACGTTGCGTGGACCGTGAATCGCGGGCATGGGAGAATTTCGTTGACCGCTTCGTCGGCTTGGTCGTACACGTCGTCCACCGCACGACAGCGGGTCGCGGCATGTCGATTGACGAATCAACTCGCGATGATTTCGTGGCCGAAGTTTTTTTGGTGTTGATTCGCCATGACTTTGCTGTGCTGCGACGATTTCGCCGCCAATGTTCGCTGGCGACTTACCTAACGGTGATCGCTCGGCGAGTCGTCGTGCGGCGGTTGCTGCAAATGCAACAAATGGCAACCACCAACGTGGAACAGCCTGAGTCGGCGGTGAACGGGCATCCCCGCAGCAACTCGGAAACGGAAATCCAGCGAATTGATAACAAAGAAGAGATTGAGCACTTGATGACACGACTCGATCCACGCGAAGCCAGCATCGTGAAAATGTTTCACTTGGAAGGCAAGTCATATCAGGAAATTAGCCAAGCCGTCGGGGTGAGCGAGAACACGATCGGCCCGATGCTGCACCGCGCTCGCCTGAAAATGAACCCGCAATAAGCTCTCCGAGTCTGCTGAAAAGCACATGCTCAGGAAGCTTTAGAGGTTTAAGCACATCGGGTGCTTCGTGTTACTGACGACGGTATTCGTCAATCCAGCTTTGGATCTTGTCACCGCTCATGTAACCGATTTCTTCGGCCAATATTTCCCCGTTACGAACCAGCAACATTTTGGGAATGCCGGAAATATCGTATCGTTTTGCCAACTCAGGATTCTCTTCGACATCAATCTTCAGCACTTCCACATCAGCAGGCAATTGACCAGCGAGGTTCGTTAACTCGCGGTCAATGTCGCGGCACGGCGGGCACCATGTGGCACCGAATTTGACCAGGATCAATTTGTCTTGATTGATAGTCGTGTCGAAACTCGCTTGGCTGATGGACTGTTTGGGTTCAGAGGTTACCGGCGGTTGGCAGCCAGCCTGCGGCAGGACGAGCAACCCTAGCACGGTCGCGGAAAAAACAAAGGCAAGTAAAGAGTATTTTTTCATAGAATGTGATTGTGATGGGAGGCGAGATTCGAATTGAAAAGGCGACGGTGCAATCGAATCATACACAATTGAAATGCCCGTTGAATCGTTGATTCCGCCGAATTCTAGATTGAAAAGCGCTTAGACGTCGGCAGGAGTTGTCTGCAAAAAGCGGTCCATCATTGTCCACCCAGGATCAAACACGAGACCTGAGGTGCTCGCCGACACCTCGTCAAAAGTCGTCGCTTGGTCCGCTTGGACGCCTGTACCGGCCATCACCAGGGGAACGGGGCCGTGAGTGTGTTTTTTTGTACGGCAAAAAGTCGGATGGTCTGGCAAAATGAGAATCCGGGCATCGCCACGGGCCTGCACCGCCCGCCATAACGGAGCGACGATGTGTGTATCGATCTCCTCCAGGGCTGTGATCTTCGCATCCGCCCGACCTTCATGCGAGGCTTCATCAGGTGCCTCGATATGCACGCACACGATGTCGTACTTTTCCAGAGCCTCGACGCCCGCACGTCCTTTGCCAGCGTAATTCGTATCCAGATACCCCGTCGCACCTTCAACTTCGATCCGATCCCAACCGGCCAATGACGCCAGCCCACGAAGCAAGTCGACAGCAGTAATCATCACACCCTGCAGGCCATATCGCACATTGAACGTCGGCAACCCCGGTGCTCCGCCGCTGCCCCACAACCAGACGCTCGTCGCCGTTTTCTCACCGGCTTTGACGCGTGCCAAGTTGATCGGATGAGCGGCTAGGATTTCCATCGACGCGTTCATCAGCATGACCAACGTGTCACTGCCGGGGCCACGTGGGAAATCGTCGACGATCGATAAATCCGTTAAATCATGAGGTGCCGAAGTGCGGGTCGCGGGCGTGAATGGCGACGGATGAGCCTCATCACCACGATACAACAACAAATTGCGGTAACTCACGCCAGGCACAAACTCCAAGCGGCCCGCTAACTCCGCCGAGATCGCTGGATGATCACCACCGAGCAATTTCGTATTGAGTTCCGCGAGCAGTGTGTTCGCATCGGCGGTACTGATGTGATCGGCAGTGAAATCGACCATGATCTGGTCGTTGATCGTGACCAAATTACAGCGAATCGCACAATCGTACGGCCCGAGCTGGATGCCCGTTGCAGCCGCTTCGATCGGTGCTCTACCGGTGAAGAATTGATTGGGATCGTAGCCCAGCAAACACAGATTGGCGACTTCGCTGCCCGCCGGAAAATCACTCGGGGTATTGTCGGTCATACCGACGCAGCCCGCCTTGGCGATGGCGTCCATGGTTGGCAATTTCGCCGTTTGCAGCGGCGTTTTCCCACCCAACAATTCGAGTGGTTCGTCGGCACAGCCGTCAGGGATGATGATCACGTATTTCATGGTGATGGCTCCGCCAGAGGGATCTGAAAAATGTTCAAAAGCAAACCGCAGAGTGTCGTTGAAGCGAGGAAAATGCGAAAGGGCAGGTAGATAACGCACTGACCAGCTAATCGCAATCCAGCAGCTCACCGACGCGCGGTAACACTTCCTCGCGCACCGCCGCTAATGGCAACGAAACCGATCCGTCCCCCCGAATCACCATGCCGCCGTGATGCAGCCCGGCGATGGAACAGGCTCGGTAAGCCGAGGCAAGTTCGGCCCCTGGATCCAAACCACCGATCTGCAAACGTGCAGCTACTGACTCAACACCTAGTGGCGAGCCAATCCGAATATCAAAATGAGCGCGATCACCACTCATTGGTTTGCTGCTCGGAATTTCGTTCGTGTTCCACAAACAAACACTACGCAATGTCGTAGCGGCATCCAGCGTCAATAACACACAGCGTGCCTCTGCATTGCGGTGGCGCACCAACCTCGCCAACATCGTCGCGCACAAATCCTCCTCATGAGTTACGAACGCGCGCGGGCCAATGATGACCGCTGCGTATCCGGCGGACGACCATTGATTCGCAAACTCGTGATGCTCGTCACCGTGCCGAATCGCCGACGCTAATTCGGTGACGTCATCAGCAGACCACTGCGTCACGCGCCGCACGTCGACCGGGGAAGTTCGATGCGGCACAGCGGAGTCACTTTTGAAACGAAGTTTCTCAGCGATTCGTGGCCACGTTTGTTCGACCTCGCCGATCATCCAAACCAAGTCGGCGTGAGTGGCAACATCGGCCAACGTGGCCGAGACGATTCCATCACGACTGATCACCTGCATCAATGCCTCGATGCTCTCATCGGATTCGATCGTGATGTCAACACGTCCCGCTTGCTGCCACTGAGAAAGCTGCCTCGCGAGATTCAAGTCCACCCCCGTGGTGATCACACGCACAGGTTTGACGGGGTCGTCACGTGATACTAAATCACCACGATCCGCAGGCAAAGAATGCAGTGGCGGAAAATCACCAAGAATCCGGCAATCCACTCCGCTCAATTGTCCCTGATCGTTCACGACGACGTCATCACAGTACAGTGGACAAAGCGGACAAACGATCGGCTTCATGATCCCTGGCCACTCGCAAAATCGTCGCGCACTGACAATTCCTGAACCGCCCGCACCAATGCGATCGCGTTCTCGACCGGTGTGGTCTGCATCACACCATGTCCCAAATTGAAAATATGACCAGGCCGATCACCGACTTCGTCGAGCAATTGTTTTGCTGCTGCGCGAATCGTCGCTGGATCGGTCAACAACACCGTCGGATCCAAGTTGCCTTGCACCGAAATGTCGTGTCCGATTCGTTTCCATGCGGTTGCCATGTCGATCCGCCAATCCACGCCGACGACGGTTCGCCGGTCTCCCCGCAATAAAGGCAACAACTCCGGATTCCCCGTCGCAAAATTGATCAGCGGCACACCCGGTGTCACGCCCGCAATGATCCGCTGCATCCACGGCAAAACGAAACGGGAGTAATCCGCCGCCGACAAACAACCCGCCCAACTATCAAACAATTGCACACACTGCGCACCGGCGGCGATCTGTTCATTCAAATAAATAATGATGGCATCGGTCAGTCGATCCATCAGCACTGACCAACCTCCATCATTGGCCCGCATCAATTGTTTCGTCGCCTCATACTGTTTACTGCCTCCACCCTCGATCGCGTAGCTGGCCAACGTGAAGGGTGCTCCCGCGAATCCAATTAGCGGGATCGAGTCCGGCAGATCTTTGCGGGTTTGACGCACGGTTTCGTAGACGAACCCGAGATCTTGTGGATTGTCCAGCGGCTTGACTCGTTCGACGTCTGCGGCCGTCCGTACGGGATTGTGAATCACTGGCCCGTCGCCTTTGACAAACTCAAGATCAAAACCCAAAGGCACGAGCAACGGCAAGAGATCTGAAAAGATAATCGCCGCATCGACGCCGAGTCGTTCGACCGCCGTACACATGACTTCGCTGCACAGATTTGGGTTGGCGCACAGTTCGAGGAAGGTTTGTTTCGATCGCACCGACCGATACTCTTGCATATACCGACCCGCTTGCCGCATCAACCACACGGGCGTCCGCGACGTGGGTTCGCCTCGGCAGGCTTTCATGAACAAACTGGACTGCGACGGATGGTCATCAATGGGAGTGAGCTGCTCTGCAGTATTGGATTGGACAGAGATGCGGAGACTCGTTGATTCAGCCCGACGTTTTTTTACTAACGTTGTCGCGTCACGAGCCGCTTCGCTGACGAGGTGCCCCATCTTGGGATGAGACGGTTCCATGTCAATGTGGATGTCACTCTCACGCAACATTTCACTCGTGGTCGGGCCGATCGATGCCACCACAGTGCGAGCCAGACCACGTCGCAGGGCGTCGGTTAAACTCAGTGTGTCGGCCATCCGCAGCATATTGACGACTTGATGGGCACTCGTCAGCAACAGCATGTCACGCTCGCCAGCGGCAATCGCGCGGATGTTTTCTTTTAACGGTTCGACGTCGTCAGGGTAGTCCCACCCGTAAACACGAACCGTTTCAGGAATCGCACCACGGGCTTCTAACCCTGCGATCAACGATGTATTGGTGACCCCATATTCCTGCACGCCGACGACTTGATTGGCGATCGGGATGCCTTCGTCAATCGTCTTCAAAAGATCACGCCACGTGTTCGGTTCGGGCACGCGGTGCGTTGCCGTCAATCCCACCTCCCGCATCGCCGCTGCAGGCTTGGGTCCACGACAGATGGTGGTGATATCGCTCAATGCGTCGAGAAATCGTTGTGGCTCGACATGTTTTTCGGTGCTCTTGAGCAAGTACCGAAACCCGACGCCGGTCATGAAAATCACGATCGGAATTTCTCCGGTAATGATCCGGTAAGCAAAGTCGATGGCGGGTCGATTCGGTTCAATCGGCACCTCACGCATCGACGGACTGACGCACGCTTCGCCACCAAATTTGGTGATCAGCCGAGCCATATCCTCCGCCCGACGGCTTTCAAGTGAGGCAATCCGCAGTCCAGAGAAATTCGTCATGGAGGCAAGTCGGTGAGAGGGTGAGTCAGGGAGAGGGTGAGTCGATAAGGTTTTGGTTTCTGCAGAGACGTCAGCGAGCAACGCCCGCTGGTATCGACTCAGAAGATTGTAGAGAAATTCTGACGCGTGACGATGACGGGCAAACTGATGCCCTCAGCACCTCCAAACCCAAACGAATTGTCCTTCCTGAGTCGACTGGTTTATTCAGGTATGATTAGAATGACCTTATCTCTATTCGGGAATCGTCGATCCGTTGGTCAATAAAACTTGTCCCATCTGGGACCACGCGATCACGACTCGCCGGTGAACGTATGAGGCGACCACGATCCCGAGCATACCGGCAATGACAGCCGCCAGCATGAACCAACGTGATGACGTCGGACTCGACATCATCAAGGCGCCGCCGATCAAGGGCACAATTGCCGCAATCAGAATATAGGCTTCACCTCGATGAGCCATTCGATCAGCCCGCGCCTCAAAGTCTGCATCCTGCATGGTGTTACGCAAACAGAGTGGATAGAAAACGAAAGTCGCCAACCAGGCCATTCCAAAGTATGGATACGCCATGGCAATGCCTCCGCAAACGAGAGACGACAAGAACAATTGCAATGCTGCGATCCATTGAAAATCGGGATTGAGGTAGTGAAAGACCAACGGGAACAGGATGCCTGAGGAAAGCCACAAAACGCCGCCGATGATCGCAGCGCGATGGCCCAGTTCGAGCATGCTGCCAAGGTCGCGGCTATCGACTCGCTGGTCCTGGCGAGCATTCTCAACGGCGCGAACCATGCTACGTGTTTGCCAAACCGCACACAGGGTCGCAAACGGAAAATACGTCAAGTTCACGATCCAGGAAACCCACCGCAGTACGTCCTTCAACTCAGCCGTCTGCATGACCTCATTGAGGTTGTACTGGTAGTTCAGTCCGCCCGCGATGCCGTGAGGAATCAATATTACCAAACACGCCATGACCCACGGAGACTGGCGTGACAACCAAGCTCGCCGAGAAGACTCCGGTGGATCAAACAGGATCGCGGCCTGCGGGTACAACGACAAACGCAATCGGCCTGCCATCTCGACCCCATCTCCGAATCGTGCCGATGGTTCGGCTGACAAGGCTCGGCGTAACGTTCTTTCCAACACTCGCTCCGCTGCGGCGTGCGTTTCCTGTTCATCATAGCGAGGCGTGATGAGTGGACGATGGCGCGACGCCAATTGATCAGCGACAATTTCCTGCCATGGCAACGGCATCGTCTCGCACTGAAACGGACGCTGGCCCTGCCACAGTTCCCACAACAACACCGCCAACGAATACAAGTCGGCGGACGTGCGGATCGATTCTTGCGAATGTGGCCCCCTGTCGATGATCGCTACGAGATGCTCGGGCGACATGTAGGCAACCGAACCACCGAGCGATGCGGATTGGCTAGCCTGATGGGCTGCGTCGGAAAAACTCACGTTGAAATCCGCAAGCTTCGGTGTCCCGGCTGCGGACAACAACACATTGGCCGGTTTTACGTCGCGATGCAGGATTTGGTGTGCATGGGCTTCATGAAGAGCGCGACATAGAGCCACTCCGATCCACGCAACCACCTGCGGCCACGGCGATGCGGAAAGCCAATCTCGTGTCCCAGATTGTTCGGGAACAACCTGAGCAGCATCAAGCAACTGTTCGTCGATGGATTGCAGCATTAACCATCCGCCCATGGCATGGTCACGAGCTTTGGCGCGGTAAGAACGAACCAACTTAACCACGTCAGCCAGCGTTCCACCTGGCACGAACTGCATGTACAAAAGATGCAACGAAGATTCGGTAAGCATCCGCTGATCGAACACTCGAACGATATTCGGGTGATCAAATTGGGCCAAAGATTGGGACTCACCGCCTTTGCCGCGTGACACCTTCAACGCCACGAGGCGTCGCATCGAAATCTGTTGTGCCAAATAGACATGCGCAAAAGCTCCCTGACCGAGCTTTTGGAGGATTGTGAAGTCATCCAATTGCTCGCCGATGTCGAGATCAGGTGGTGCGTCAGCCGTGGTGACCGCTTGATTGGCAGCGATGGACTGCTCCAGTGGCAACAACATCGTTGCGAATTGGGGATACAGTTGCTGGTATTCTGTAGCGATGGGCGATTCGCCGAACTCCCGGCGCAATTGCAATTCTTCCAACACCAAATCAATCGGCACGTTGCCCGCTGATAAAAGATCGGGAGCGATTGTGAAATAATGATCAAGCCTACGAATCGCCCCAGCTTCCGCCGATAACGCCATATCCAGTTTGACCAGTTCGACCAGGAATATCCGCCGATCATCGTGGTTAATTATAGGTAGGTACGTTAATAGATCCGACGGATCAGTGACCGCGCCATGCTCAGCTAGCTTCTGCAAACAGTCTGCCAACCAATCGTCGGCGTCGGGCGGGACCGAATCGGAAGTGATCGAAGTGTTCACGGTTTTCCGTCCCAATGGTCGTTTGCGATGAAGGAGCCGCTATTCTAATAGAGATCATCTCTTGATGGGATCGCTAGTGGTTCTTTATCCACTCGCCGTAACGCACTTTCAGCAGAGGAACTCCGACATGACTGAGGACGAATTGATCGGCGGTGGTGACGAATCCATCGATGCGGTTGACCAGGAACTCATCTTGCAAATCAAACGGCATGATTGCGAATCGCTAGGACGCTATATCGAGCGTCACCGCACCACGTTGGCTGGTTTTGTAAGGTCCATCACCACGACACAGTTGCTCAGTGCGGTGGAACTGGACGACTTGCTGCAGGAAGTTGCAGCGACAGCGATTTCAAGTTTGAACACCGCACCGCTGGATCAATATGAACCGATGCAGTGGTTGCAACAGATTGCTCGTCGCCGTGTGGTCGACGCCCATCGTTTTCACTTCGGTGCCCAGCGACGTGACTCGCGACGACAACAATCAATGCATGCTCCGGCTGGTGGAGGCGATCAAGAATGGGGGCTGGAGCAGTTGCTCGCAGCCAGCATCACGTCGCCCAGCGCCGCCTACAGCCAAGATGTCCGCGTGAACCGGATGCAACAGGCCATTGAAAGTCTGGGGGAAGAACAGAGAACGGTCATCCGATTGCGTTATGTTGAAGGGCTCGCAACCAAACAGATCGCTGAACAGCTCGGCAAAACCGACGTCGCCGTCCGCGTGCTCTTATCGCGAAGCATGCGACAACTCGAAAAACAACTCGATGACGTCAAACCAACACGCTGAGCAGATCAGTTAAACTGAATCGGCTCAGTCCACTTATAACCAATTCAAACCCCTGGGAAGGTCGTTGAGATTTTCGGGACCGTTCTCGGTGACCACGAGCATGTCTTCCACACGCACACCGCCATCACGACGCCCGTACAATCCCGGTTCAACCGTGAAGACTTCGTTTACCATCAACTCGCCACCACCATCATCGAGCAAAATTGGTTCGTGAACATCCAAGCCGATTCCATGCCCGGTGCCGTGCTGAATCGATGCAGTATCGGTCAGTTCACCCCGATGCGACTGATAGCCCGCTGCTTCCAGTTCACGAATCACAGCTTTATGAACGGCATCACCGGTGCTTCCAGGAAACAATTTCGCTTCACCGGCGGCTTTCGACGCCAGCACAGCGGTGTGCATTTTGACAACGGTTTCGCTCGGTGTGCCATGCACCACGGTGCGTGTGCAGTCACCGTTGTAACGCGTCGATTCATCGCGTGGATATAAGTCAACAATGATCGGTACGCCCGTTGACAGCGGACCTGTTCCGGCGTGATGACAGTCGGCTGAATGAGGCGGTGCAGCGACAATTGCACCATGAGTCATCGTGAATCCACGATCCATGAACAATCTCGCTGCGAAGGCACGGATTCGTTCACTCGTTAAGACATAGGCTTCGTCCATCAAGAACCCTTGATCGTCAACCGACGCCGTCGCGATCCGGCGACAAACCTGCAACATCACTTGCTCGGTCACATGTTGTGCTTGTCGCAGCGAAGCGATCTCGTCGGCTGTTTTGGACCGCCGGTCGATGACCCCGAGTTCGTCGTCATAGTCAACGGCGATTCCTGCTGCGGCGATCTGGTAGGCATAGATCAGCGGCAATGTACGGTCCGCACGAACTCGTGTGACGTTTTCTTTTAAGAGGCAATTGGCGACTGCTTGAGCCGTCGCTGTTTCACGATCAGCACTTAACGCTCCAGTCGCTGGCGGAAAGTCGGCTGGACAAAACACGGTACCGAGCTGGATCGCCATTCGATCGTCTCCCGAGTTAGCGCCCACGGCACGAGTCCGCTCCATTTCTAGGTCACGCACAATCCGAATCTTGTTACCTGAAGGCAGGGCAATCCAGGCTGCAGGATCTCCGAGGGGTAGACCGATGCGGCGAAATAAGCTGGCGTTGCGATCAGCGAATCCCGCCAGCACAGCCGCTGAGGAATCCGACGATTGGTCCGGTGATGAGGCGGTGCGTCCGCCATGAATAAGTGCTTGATGGATCATCCCTACAGGTTACCTAACGCGAGCGACCCTGCCGAGCCGTGGACAAATCGGGCCGTGTCTCCCGGTTGGATCGCAACGGTTTCACCTGGACGGTCGATCGTAGCGGTTGAGGCTATTGCCGTTCGCCCACGATTGCTGGTGGGCGGTCGTCCGTCTGTTCCCGATTGCTTTCGTTTTTGAATGACGGCTCTTTTTGCCATGAACGCTCTCTACGCTGATTCTCGTGAAACTCATCGATCCACCCCGTCTCAATTTCGCTACGGTTCAACGTTTGTGAAGGTTTTCATACGCCCACGCTCAGCGGTCTGCGTTGCGTTGGTCTGTTTGCCACTGGCCGGTTTCACGCTCCAAGCGAAGAGTGTCCGAGCCGAGTTTCCAGAAACATTGGCGCGGGCCGGTCGGTTGTGCGGATGCAGCTGGGGCGACGGATACCACACTTGTTCTAGCAGCGGCGTTCGCCCGCTGGCCGATTTGCCGCCACGTAGCTACCCAGCTCGCGTTGGTAGCCTCGATGAACGAATGGCAGGCTGTCCGACATGCCAACCTCGGATGTTGCCGGGTGTCGATCCCATCACCAGCCCCGGCGGTCCGGTGACGTTCTATCATCGCTTTGATCTTTACGCCGCTCAGGTCAGCCATCGTGAAGCGTCTGCCGCCAACAGCGGCCCCGTGCAACCCATGATCGACCCTGAAGCCGGTATTGCCCGGCCTCGATCGCCTCGCGAGTTCCAATCGCAACGGCCAGATTACCTGAACGGTTCTGCTGAGAGCACGTCGCCACCCGCGACAAAAACAGCGGACGGTACGCCAGCCGCACCGGCCTTGAGCGAAGCGGAACTGGAGGAGTTTCGCCAGTACCAAGCGGAGAAAAAGCTTCGCAAAAAATTCGACAAATACATGGTCGACCCAGAAGACATCGAACCCTCGCAGATTTTTGGTGGACCTCCTGTGGGAAGCGAAGAACGCCGCCGGATCGATGAAGCCAAACTCCGAGAACTTCAAGCGGAAATTCGCCAGCGTGAGCGACAGGACGCTGCCTCTGACCGATTGCCATCCGAGCCGGACAATACACTGCCAAGAGCCAGCGAAGATCGTTTGCCCAGCCCGAGTGATCGCAACCTGCCGATGGACGAACTTCTACCGCCGTTTCCAGGCGACGAAGTTGATCTGCTCGACCAACCGCTCGACCGTGCACCCTCGAATCGACCGCAGATCGAAACGATCCCAGCGGGGCCAGGTGAACGCGTCGACCCGCTGGATTCCGTACGAATCGGATCACCACCCCATTCCTTCGTCCGTCAACCCGAGGCACGCGTTGCCGGAGTTCCAAACTGGCGTTTTATTAAGCAGCCTCGATAAGGATCAGATGTCGTCACGGCTATTCGCATTTTCTGAGCAAGGTCGTAGAATCCGCAACGCTTGATGACACTCGCATCAACGCTGTTTCGTTTTCATACTTTTTACCGTGCTAGAATTCTCCATGAATGCGTCTGAAAAAACTTTGCAAACGTCGTCCCATGAACTGCCCCGTGGGTTCCGTTTTGCGGGCGCCACCGGTGGGATCAAGGCCAGCGGAAAACCAGACGTATCGTTGATCGTTGCCGACCAACCCTGCATCGCCGCAGCCGTCACGACAACCAACCAAATTTTTGCCGCACCGGTTTTGTTGTGTCGCGAGCGCACACCGCGAACAACTTGTCGCGCAGTGATCACCAACAGCGGCAATGCCAACGCGTGTACGGGGCAAGAAGGCGTAGAAGACGCCCGGG
Organism: Rhodopirellula sp.; assembly: GCA_041740155.1. GTDB lineage: Bacteria > Planctomycetota > Planctomycetia > Pirellulales > Pirellulaceae > Rhodopirellula. The sequence continues at coordinate 10,169 of JBGSMN010000426.1, read as the reverse complement.
GAATGTGCGCTGCCGTTGCCGACCTGGTTGACTGTGACGCTGAAGACGTGTTGGTGATGAGCACGGGTGTGATCGGGCATCGGTTGCCGATGGAAAAAGTCCAGCGTGGCATTGAGCTTGCCTATGATTCACTCGGGTCGGGCGAACGCGATTTCCTCGCCGCTGCAGACGCGATTTGCACAACAGACCAATATCGCAAAACCGCTTCGATGCAATTGACTGTCGCAGGATCCCAATACCGGATCGCCGCGATGTGCAAAGGGGCGGGGATGATTGCTCCCAACATGGCTACGATGTTGGGTGTGATCGTGACGGATTATCCACTAACAGCCGAGTCGGCGCAAACAGCGCTGAGACGGATTGTCGAACGCACGTTTAACCGCGTCAGTGTGGATGGGCACATGAGCACCAACGACACCGTCGTGTTACTCAGTAGCGGTGATGTCAATCAGAAGACGAACGAACAAGATCTGGCAACGTTTATCGAAGCGGCCACGGAGGTCAGTTTGAAGTTGGCCAAATTACTCGTCGCCGATGGAGAAGGCGCAGTGCGGTTCTTTGAAGTTGCTGTCGCAGGCGCGGCTAATGACGATGATGCATTGACGATTGCCAAGTGCGTGGCCGCCAGCCCGTTGGTGAAAACGGCGGTCCAGGGTGGCGATCCGAATTGGGGCCGAATTGTCTCGGCGGCCGGGTACGCCGGACCGCAGATCGAAGTGAATAAAACATCGCTGACGATCGAAGGGCACTGTGTGTTCCGCGATGGACGACCGCTGTCATTTGATGCCGCACATATGAGTCGACTGATGAAAGACGCTTCCGAAGTGAAGCTGCAGTTAACAGTCGGCACTGGCTCAGGTGAGTCGACGTACTGGTCAAGCGACTTGACCGAAGACTACGTGCGATTCAACTCGCTCTACACAACCTAGCAAACCTCGCCAAGAGTTTCGATCTCCTGAAAAACCAGCGTAGCGGAACTCGCCAAGAGTTCCGGTCTTCTGGGGAAACGAAAGTCTTGACAACTTCTGCTACATTCACGCGTTGCCTACGAAAAAACGCGGCGAGATGACTCGCCGCGTTTTTGTTATTTTTATCAAGGATCGCCAAACGACTCAATTAGTCTTTTGGTTTTTCCATTTCTTCAGCTTGGCCCTTGGGCGTATTGTCGTCGTATTTCGCTGCTGGAATCGCGTCGAGATCACGCACTGGGAAGACTTCGTGATAAACCGCGAACTCTTCATCTTGAGCTTCCGCTTCCTTCGTGACCGCTTCTTCGGTCACTTGAGCAGCTGCCGAAATCGACTCGATCACTTTGCGTTCGATGATTTGATTTCGCAACGCGTCCATTTGACCAGACTTCTCGAACCGAGCACGAATCTTCCGAGGTGATGTGTCGCTTTGCTCAGCGATCAATTCAATTTCGGTTTCGTACTCTTCCGGTGTCGCTTCGATATTCTCGTTCTCAGCGATCTGTTCCAGAATGAAGTGTTCCCGCAGGGACGCTTCGGTTCCTGCTTGCATGTTTTGGCGGTTGGAGTTGACGAAGCGACGAATCATCTCTTCATCGAATCCACTGCGACGGAACTCCAGGACTTTGCGTTCAAGTTCTCGCTTCATTTGGCGACGAACGAGCGACGGTGGCAGATCGAATTCAGCGGAGGCCAGCAATTGATCGACGATCGAACGTCGCATCGCTTGCTCGGTGCGGAATGTTGCTTGCCGTTCGAGTGAGCTGCGAACAAAATCTCGCAGTTCCGACTCGGACTCGAACTCGCCGAGTTCTTCCAAGAAATCAGCGGTGAGTTGTGGCAACTCGAGCTTCAACACTTCAACGACATGGAACGAGACGTCGATCTCTTTGCCTTGCATCGACTCATCGCTGTGACCAACGCTTAGCTTGGCTTTACCGGTGATCGCGTCGCCCTCTTTCGCACCGCTCATCAACTCGCCGAAGTTTTCGCAAATGGCGTCGGAAAGACTCAAGCGATTGGCCAGCGTGACACGTTCTTCATCCATTTCGGACAACGTCTTGTCGCCGTCCTTGAAGACCGCCGTGATCAATAGTTTGTCGCCAATCTCGGCTGGATCATCGCTAGCTTCGAGCGTGGCGTAACGGTTCAGCACACGCTTCATTGCTTGATCAACGTCCTCCTCCGAAATCTCTTCGACGGGCTTGGTTAGCAACAGACCACGCCAGTTGGGAGTTTGGAATTCAGGACGGACTTCGATCTGGAATTGATACTTGAACGGACCTTCGCTGGGCAATTCAATGGATTCGTAATCGAAATCCGGCTCGCCAATCGCAGAAAACTCGGCTTGCTCGGTGACTTGGCTGAGGCTATCCATCAGCAACGAGCCTTTGACTCGCTCTTCAATCTTCTCTTTAAATTGTTTCTCGACCAGCTTGCGAGGTGCGCGACCGGAACGGAACCCAGGCACCTGAGCCTCGGGGACGAGTTCGTCGTAGGCTTCTTTCAAGTAGCGATCGACTTCGGCGCGAGGGATCGAAACGACGACTTCGCGGAGACACGCCTGTGGTTTTTCCACGGTGACTTCGAGTTGCAGCGGAGCCTTTTCGGGCGACTCTTCGGTCGCGGTGAGTTCAGTGTCGACGGACGTGGACATCCTGTGTTCTTACTTATACCAGAGGAGGGCGTCCCAAAAGGGAGGGGCCGCCGCGGGACGGGGAATCGTGGGTGTGGTCCGGGTACCTGATCGTGAATAATCGAGCGGAATCTCCGAAACAATTGGCCAAGTGTAATGCCGGAGGAGTCGGCAGGGCAAGCCGACAGGAGAAAACTCACTGAGCAGCCAATCCTGTGCCGAAAACCGAAACTCCAGCCGAAATAAAACAGTAGTGGCCCAAATGAAAATCTCGCGCTGCGGAAAAAAAGATGATGACACGGTCTTGTCAGCAACGCCGCCGAACTTATACTCTTAGCCAACGAGCCAGGAATCCACTTCTTGCTCCCGATGCGGCTGTAGCTCAGTTGGCAGAGCATCACGTTGCCAACGTGATTGTCGTCGGTTCGAATCCGATCAGCCGCTCTCCAAAACACAAAAAGCCACCAATCCATTATCTATTGGTGGCTTTTTTCGTAAGCTGATGGCTAAAAGGTGATTAACCCATTCTAGCTTCGTCTCGCACCCAACAAGCCGCAGCATGACTTTTGTCTGGCAACTCGGGACGGTCGCTGGTACAGCGGTCGATTTTCACAGGGCAGCGATCCGCAAACGCACAGCCAGGATAAAAATTGTCGGGCGAAGGGACTTCGCCCGACAACACAATCCGCTGGCGGGAAGCCGCGACCACCGGGTCTGGCACCGGCACTGCCGATAACAACGCCTCCGTGTACGGGTGCTTGGGCCCCGCATACAAATCCTCCGCCTTCGCTAGCTCAACGATTCGCCCGAGGTACATCACACCAACCCGAGTCGCAATGTGCCGAACCACGGCCAAGTCGTGGGCGATGAACAAATACGACAGCCCAAGTTTCTGTTGCAGGTCCATCAATAAATTGATGATCTGGGCTTGAATCGAAACATCCAGCGCCGACACCGGTTCATCACACAAGATCAAATCGGGCTGCACGGCCAGCGCACGGGCGATCCCGATCCGCTGCCTCTGCCCACCACTGAACTCGTGCGGGTAACGATTCAAAAAACGCGGATTCAATCCGACCAATTCCATCAATCGCAAGACTTCCAGCTTCCGATCACGCCCGCGAGCCAATGAATGAACCACGAGCGGTTCGCCAATGATTCCGCCGACTGTCATGCGTGGATTGAGCGACGCAAACGGATCTTGAAAAACCATCTGAATACGGCGGCGATACGGCAACATCTTCGCATCGGACATGCCCGCGATGCTGACACCGTCCATCCTCACATCGCCACTGGTCGGTCGCACGAGATTGATGATCGCACGAGCCGTGGTCGATTTCCCACACCCCGACTCACCCACCAAACCGAGCGTCTCGCCACGGGCAATATCAAACGAGATACCATCGACGGCGCGGATCACGCCATGGTGTGAGTTAAATAGTGAACCACGACGAAACGGGAAATGAACTTTCAAATCGCGCACACTTAACAGTGGTGGCGGCGACGTTGCAACAACAAATTCATTCATTGCGATTTCTCCGTATGGTCAACATCCACGTGACAAGCCGCCAGATGAATCGGTTCGGACTCTGTTTTCATGCGGGGCGTCAACACAGGATCGTCGCTTTGGCAACGCTCGATGCGGTAGTCACACCGATCGCGAAACGCACAACCCACGATCGGTGCTGACATATCCGGTGGTTGTCCAGGGATCGCAGCCAACGGTTCCTCACGGTTCGATTGCACGTTGGGCAGCGAGCCGAGCAAACCAATCGTGTAAGGATGCTTCGGCGATGCAAACAGGCTTCGCACGTCTGTCTTCTCAACAATCCGCCCCGCGTACATCACCATCACCCGATCGGCCACACCAGCAACCACACCGAGATCGTGAGTGATCAACACGATAGCTGTCCCTTTACGCGCCTGCAGATCCGCCAGCAATTCCATGATCTGAGCTTGAATCGTCACATCTAGCGCGGTCGTCGGTTCATCCGCGATCAACAATTCAGGTTCGCAAGACAATGCCATCGCGATCATCACTCGTTGCCGCATCCCGCCGCTAAACTGATGTGGATAGTCGCGCAGTCGCTTTTCCGGCGCGGTGATACCGACGAGGCCGAGCATCTCGATTGCTTTAAGCCTGGCTTCATGACGAGTATGCCCCAAATGCAAACGTGTCATCTCGGTGAGTTGATGCTCTATCGTCATCAACGGATTGAGCGCCGTCATCGGATCTTGAAAAATCATCGCGATGTGCCGACCACGGATCGCTTGCAATTGCTGCTCTGACATCGCTAGCAGGTCTTCACCACCGAACATCGCCCGCCCGCCATCGACGATGCCCGGAGGTTTGGGCACCAAGCCCATCATGGCAAGATTGGTGACGCTCTTGCCGCTGCCACTTTCACCCACAATCGCAACCGTTTCGCCAGCGGCGACGTCAAACGAGACCCCACGAACCGCACGGACCATGCCTTCGTCGGTCTTGAAACTCACTCGCAGATCGTCGACGGCGAGGATGGGTGTGGTTGAAGCGGTCAAGTTGATTCTCGGGAATGAAATTGCGGTTGCGACGGGCATGTTTGCGTTATAGTGGTGGTTTGTGTTTATTCTTATAACACTTGTTTTTGTCAAGGAAATGTTGCATGTCTGCCGCACCACAGTATCGTCCCCAATATACCGTGGACGATTACATGCAATGGGAAGGTGATTGGGAACTGTGGTTTGGCCATCCCGTCTCGATGAGTCCCAGCCCGTTGGGACGTCATCAAGCGATCATGGCGAAACTGGCTCATTGGTTGATGAATGAAATGGACAAGCATTGCTGCGGAGCTACTTTGATGCCCGAGGTCGACTGGATCGTCACCAACGACACCGTCGTGCGGCCTGATCTTGTCATCGTCTGCGGTGGCGCCCCCTATGGTCATGTGGAGTCTCCACCAGCGTTGACAGTAGAGGTCGTCTCGGCTTCATCGACTGAGCGAGATTTGATTTACAAGCGAGATTTGTATCGTGATCATCTCGTCGACAACTATCTGATCGTTGACCCTGAAAACCATAGTCTCCGATTGCATCGTCAATCCAATGATTGGCATGCCGAAGTCGTGGAAAAATCGCTGAGCATTTCGATTTGCGAAAACTGCGAACTACATGCCGACGTGAGTAAACTGTTCGATTAAACGCGACATTCATGAGCGGTTCTTCATTTTCGGGTCGAGTGCATCCCGCAAGCCGTCACCCAGAAAGTTAAGTGCGAACAGCGTGATCGCTAGCGCCGCACCGGGGAACACCACCACCCACCAGAACAGTTTGACGCTGGAAAGCGCCTCGACGCCGTCGTTGAGCAGCAACCCCCACGAAACATCCGGCGGTGCCACGCCTAAACCGAGGAAAGACAAAAACGCCTCGAACAACATCACAGCAGGAATGGTCAACGTCAGGTACACGATCACAATCCCCAGCACGTTGGGCACCAAATGTCGAAACACGATTCGCATCGGCGAGGCACCGACTGTCCGTGCCGATTCGACAAATTGCTCCTGACGTAACGACAACACCTGACCGCGGACGACCCGCGACATCGTCAGCCAATAGATCGCACCGATGATAATGTAGAAAATCGTGATCTGATCAATCCCATAACTCTCTAACCATGTTTTCACTTTCTCTTCGCCCAAGAACGTGACCAAGTAGATCACCACAAAGATGAACGGGATGGAATACAACATGTCCACGATCCGCATCATGATCGCATCAATCGTGCCGCCAAAGTAACCCGCGATCGCACCGTAACTGACACCAATCACGAGACTAACGAGTGTCGCGACGACGCCCACGATCAACGACACTCTGGCTCCCCAAAAAACTCGCGCGAGTAGATCGCGACCGAGCTTGTCGGTACCAAACAATGAGGGCACGGCGTAGTCACCGAACACCGCCACGCGGATGCGGCACAACGTGAACGAGACGCTGCCGAGTTGATTCCAAACTTGGTTGAAAGGATGTTCGACACGAACGCGTGCTTCGATGGCCTTCAATAACTTCGCGCGTTCTTCGGGGTCGCTGACCTGCATCGCCGCCGCCCGCTCGGTTTGCATCTCTGCTTCAAACAGCGACAATTGCGACGTCAACTTTCCATCGGCAAACTTTAGCTCTGGTCGCGAGCCCATCGAAACGGATTCCAGCGAGGGTGGCAAAAAACGGCGATTATCAAGGTCTTTGTCAATCGGACTTTGCAGTGGCAGCAGCGGTGTCAAGAACGCTGTCAGCCCCAAACCGATCAAGAACACCAGCGACAACGCCGCTGGCCGATTGCGTAACAACCGCCGCCAAGCGTCTTTCCAGGGCGACACGCCGCGAATTTGACTAGCCTCCTCGAGGACTTTCGCCAGCACCGCTTCATTGGCCGATGCGTTACCCAACTTCGATCGTGATGCAGGGGTTGCGGTCATTCGAGTTCCACCCGTGGATCAATCACAGCGTACGCGACATCCACAATCGTGTTCATCGCAAACAACAACACCGTGTAGGTCAACACCATCCCCGTCGCCAAGGTCGTGTCACGTTGCGTCGCGGCATAGATGAAGTGACTGCCCATGCCTGGCAAGGCAAAGATTTTCTCAAGCACGAGCGAACCTGTAAGCACGCCCGCTGTGGCCGGGCCAAGGTAACTGACGACGGGCAACAACGCGCCCGGCAACACATGTTTCAAAATCACCGTGCGTTTGGGCAATCCCTTGGCAAACGCTGTGCGAACATGTTCCCTGTGCAGCGACTCCAACATCCCCGCTCGCATCAATCGAGCGATGTAGGCGGCAACCGGTGCCCCTAAACACATCGCGGGCAAGACGACTTGGCGAAGCGTCCCCCAACCCGCTGCTGGGAAAATCGGGATTAGGAACACGAACAACAAAATCGCCAGCGAAGCCAACACAAAGTTTGGAATCGCAATCCCCATCACTGCCGTGGCCATCATCGAAACGTCCATGATCGAACCGCGATACACTGCCGAAACAACACCCGCCGTGACGCCTAACGTGATGGCAAACACCAACGCACAAATCGCCAGCGATGCCGAGACCGGAAACCCTTCAGCGATGACTTGGTTGACGCTGTAATCTTCTAACTTGATCGACCAACTCAAATCGCCACGGCTGAGGATGCCCCAGAGATATTCCCAGTACTGCTGGATCGCCGGGGCGTCGAGATTGTACCGGGCACGCATCTGTTGTTCGATCGCCGCCGGCATCGCCCGCTCGCCGCTGAAGGGACTGCCGGGGATCAGTTTCATCAGAATGAATGACACCGTGTAGACCGCCCACAGCGTCAGCAACATCCATCCCAGTCGTCGGACAAGGAATCCGAGCAATTCTTTCATGGTGTTTTTTCCAAACGGATCAGTTGAAATGGATGTGTGTCTTGCGGCGTTGGGAATAAACCTTTGACGTACGGTTTGATGATGTTCAAGCCTACGTAATAGTAAATCGGAATCGCTGGCAACTCGTCCGCCCAAATCGCTTCGGCTTCGGCCAACAATTCCATCCGCTTGGCCTTGTCAGACTCTGATGCAGCCGCCGACAACAACTCGTCATACTTGGCATTGCTCCAGCCCGTGTTGTTTTGCGGGCTGCTCGTGAGGAACAGATCCAAGAACGTGTTGGGGTCGGGGTAGTCGGCACTCCAAGCAGCCCGGGAGATATCGTATTTTTGTTGCTGACGTTTATCGAGAAAGCTACCCCATTCCATGTTCTGCAAGTCGGCTTTAATGTTCAAATTGTTTTGCCATTGCTGTTGAATCACTTCGGCAATCGAACGATGACTCTCGCTGGTGTTGTACAAAATCGTAAACTTGGGAATCCCCCGACCGCCAGGATAGCCCGCTTCGGTCAACAACTCCTTGGCACGCTCGAGTGAACCTTCGTTGCCCTCGGCTGCGGAATAACCCGCGATCCCAGGCGGCACGAGTGCAAAGGCAGGTTGTTGCCCCGCCTTGGTGACTTCGCGAACGATCTGCTCGCGATTAATCGCCATCGACAACGCCTTGCGAACTCGCACATCGTTGAGCGGCGGACGCTTCGTATTGAGTTCATAGTAGTACACCGACAGGTACGGGGTACCGCTGTAGTCGTCGCGTTTCTTCAGCTCTTCGATCAAGGTCACGGGTGGATCCGTCACCCAGTCTAACTCGCCGGTTTCATACATGTTCAGCGCCGTGTTTTGGCTCTCGATGGACATCGCATCGATCGTGGCGATACTCGTGATATCGGCGTGGTACCACAAATCGTCTTTGACCAATCGCACACGATCTCGCAACAATCGCATGCCAACTTTGTAAGGGCCACAGGTGACAATGTTCTCCGGTCGCGTCCACATCGGTTTGCCGTGCTTTTCGATACAATGTCGCGGCACGGGATACAGCGGATAATACGAAGCCAGGTAAGGGAAATACGGCAACGGATCACGCAGTCGCACGATCAGCGTGGAGGCATCAGGTGCTTCGACGCCACCGAGCTGATCAAACGCCACGAGCACTTGGTGGACGCGTTGGGTTTGCGCGGTGGCCAGTGGTGAAGTCAAGTCTTTCGTGAACGATTGCGTCTGCGATGTATTCTCCCACAAGATCTCCTCACCATCCTGCTTGGCGATCTCGACGGTGTACAACCACGTGGCCTGCCAGTCCGCCATCGCTTTGGATTTTTCCTCCTTGGTGGCCTCGTCAGCCAGCACTGGCTCGGGCGGTTTTTCAACCGACTTCAAAACTCCGTATCGGATCGTGCCCCGAGGGAATGTTTGCGGAGCGGGATCGGAATCAATCGTTTCACCAGGCCGATCCCAGAGTTCGATTTCAACGCGATCGCCCAGTTCAACTGTCCCCATCGCATACGCTTCGGCGTGCTGGACCCCGAACAATTGAAAGTTGTATTCGCAAGCGGTTTCGGGGTGTAGCATGCGAGTCCATGACCAGACAAAATCAGCCGATGTGATCGGCACCCCATCACTCCACCGGGCGTTGTCACGCAAATGAAACGTGTACACCAAATTGTCCGGCGTCACATCGTAACTCTTGGCGATCCCCGGTTGCGGCGTCATCGGTTGCACACCGGTCTTGGCGTCCGGTGGTCCCTCGGGGAGCTCTTCAAGCAGCCCCGTGAAAATGTTGAACAGGATGCGGCTTTCGGGTTGGCCGGTAGCTCGGTGCGGATCGAGCGTTTTGGGATCCGTGCCATTTTGAAAACTGAATTCCGCCGGTGGCATCGCATCAAACCTCGTCGCCCACACCACCGCCACCACGGTCACGCTCAGGGCCAAGATCACAAACGCGCGTCGCAACTCAGGAGGCATTTGGGAAGTCTGAAGTAAGAGGGATGGAGGCGTTAGCCAGCAACTAGCAACTAGTAGCGGACGAATTGTTTTCAGCGATATCAGCTAGCTAGTGTCCGTCCGGAAATCGGATGACCGCATAAATCGCTACTTTTCTTGACAAAAAGCTCCCCGAAGATCGAACCCGCAAGCGAGTTCGCGCGTTGGAATTGTTGACTAAAAGCAATTTCAAACACAAATCTTCG
>JBGSMN010000421.1:0-18131 GCA_041740155.1 Rhodopirellula sp. | reverse complement strand
CGCACGACTTTCCCACTGATCACCGGCATCAGGTCGATCCCGTCAATCGTCCTCGATTTTTGGCTTGAGAACGAATAGCCCACGATGCCCGCGATCGTCGGAAAGTAGTCGATCGTTGAGACACGCACGTCGGTCTTTGTGTCGGGTTTAATCACACCCGGCCACTCGGCGCAAGCTGGTACCAGCACACCGCCCTCGTACATTTGATGTTTGTGACCTTTAAATGGCCCCGCCGACGCGATGCCTTTCTTTGCGGCGCCATCGGAGGGCCCATTGTCGCTGCAGAAGAATACGAGCGTGTCTTTTTCGACACCGAGTTCTCGAAGTTTGTCTCGCAAACGCCCAATTTGCTCGTCCATCGCTGTGATCGCACCGTAGTAATTCTGACGTGATTGTCCGCGTTTGGCATACAGCTTTTTGTACTGCTCACCAGCGACAACGGGCTCATGTGGAGTATGAAACCAAACGGTTACAAAGAAGGGTTGTTCTTTGTTCCGTTCAATGAAGGGGATCACTCGATCCATGATAACACGACTGTCATCACCCTCAAGATTTTCGGTCGCTTCTTTTCCGTTGTGCATGTAAGGAAAGCCACCTTTCCAAGGCTCCCCCACCTTGTTGGATTTACTGTCCCAGCCCTTGGGCGTCACGGTCGGATCCCAAGTTGGCACGGCGCTCGTCGTGGCAAAGACTTCGTCAAACCCATGGTGTGACGGCGGCGAATAGTGGCCACGCGTTCCAAGTTCATCCGGCTTGACCCAACCGATGTGCCACTTACCGAAAAAACCATTGGAGTATCCTTTGCTCTTGAGCATCTCAGCAATCGTTGTCTCACCGACTCGCAATCCAGACGTGTGCGCAGCAAGGATTCCGTAGCGAAATGGAAAGCGACCTGTTAAACAGCTACCACGCGTTGGCGAACAGAGCGGTGCCGCTGCGTAGAATCGATCGAACCGCACGCCGTTCTTCGCCATACTGTCTAAGTTCGGCGTAATGATGTCCGCATTGCCGTTGAACCCGACATCACCCCATCCTTGGTCATCGCTCATCATCAGAACGATGTTTGGCAAACGAGGTTGCGCCTCGTTCTCAGCCGATACACAAGCTGCACTGGAGGCGATACAGACGCAGAGGGTAAATATGATCTTTTGATTTATCAATCTATTCACTCAAGACGAAATGTTGGTTTGTGTTTCACTGCGACGAGTCGCTGTCTATCAATGATGGGTCGACGGCGCTAGCCGCGGGTGTTATCGGGGAACGAAGACCCTGCCGGAACGGTGGCTAGCGTCATCGGCTCCGATTTAAGGTCTAGAAGATAATTGACCGTACTTAGCGGAGCCAGTCTGGAAGTGACTCGTCGGCTTCCCATTGCTCGATCCGACGATCAAGCGAGTCACCATTCCACGTATCGCTGCCAGCGGGCAAAGCATTGGTTTTGGGTAACCACCTCTTGTGTTCAGCGATGACGGCGGAGTGTGCCGCATTACCAGCAACGTTTTTGTGTTCGTTCGGATCCGTTCGATGGTCGTATAATTCTTCCGTTCCATCTCGATAGTGAATGTATCGCCAATCATGACTACGAACAGCGTAGTTGCCGTAGTACCAACTCGTTAGTACTGGGTGATCACTTTTCCGCGACGGCTCCTTCATCATAGGAACCAGGCTACTGCCTTCCAATTTTGGTGCCGCCGGCAAGTCACATAACTCGACCAGTGTCGGGTAAACGTCCAGCAGACTCACCGGCTCGCTGGATCTGGAGTCAGCCAGGGAAACACCGGGCGCCTTGAAAAACAACGGCACCCGAGTCGATTCTTCCCACAACGCTTGCTTTCGCCAGTGTTTCTTCTCACCCAGATGTTGGCCATGGTCAGACCAAAGAACGACGATCGTGTTGTCGGCATACTTGCTATTCTCGAGCGCATCAAGCACCTTGCCCGCTTGGGCGTCGACGAATGAAACGCTCGCCAAGTAGCCGTAGACCATTTCCTTCCAATAGGTGTCACTCAGGTTCACGACGGCGTAGTGATCACCCGACCGAATCGTTCCATAAGCGATGGACTTTCCCATCATTGGGATGTCGGACATTTCATCATCAGGCACTTCGGGGATGCGAATCTCATCGAGATCGTACATGTCGAAATATTCTTTCGGTGCGGTGTAGGGGACGTGTGGTCGCACAAACCCAACGGCGAGAAAGAACGGCTTGGTATGATCGTGGGTGAGTTGATCGACCGCCCAATCAGCAATCAGCTCATCGAACATTTTCCCGCCAGGCATATCTTCGCGATCCAGTGCGCCGTAGCACAACGAATTTCCGTCGGAGTATTTTTTGCCGTAGCGGTCAATGATCTGACTTCCGTTTCTCGGAAATGGATAAAAGTGTTTGCCGCCGTATCCATCACCACGTGCAAGCAAGCTCTTGGGGACTTTGTAACCTGGCGCGGTTTCATCCCAGAAGTCTTTCGTGCGATCTCCGTAATCTGAAACTCCTTGGTGAAACACTTTTCCGACCGCCAAAGTTTCGTATCCGTTATCCCTGAAGTGTTGTGGCAGCATCTTGTGCTCCCCCATCACTTGGTCGTACGTTTTACGCATACTTGACGTCGAGCTGTACCAACCCGAAGTGCTCGGATGAATCCCGCTCAGCAGTGAATTTCGTGACGCCATGCAGACCGCTTGTGAGCAAAGCGCATTAGTAAACAGCATGCCTTGCGTCGAGAGCTTATCGAGATTCGGTGTCTTGGCTTGCGGGTTGCCTCCCATTGCTCCTTCCCAATCGTTGAGATCATCGATTGAGATAAAGAGGACGTTCGGTTTGGTTTGCGGCAGTAAATCGTCGGCTACCGCATGCACCGCAAACATTGAAAGCAGTAACAGAATCAAGTTCGATGACTTCATCATTGATGAACCTCAATGTTGGATTCCTGGCTCAAGACAATGGGAACATAGCCGACTTCGAAACCGTCGGGCGGCGTTACCAACACGGCAGGGTCCAAGGCAGCCAATTCGCCCTCAGGCGGCGGTTGTAGATAATCGCGGTCGCTGGACCAATTCCGGTGCATGAGTTCAACCCGTCGTTGTATTTCTAGACGCTGTGATTCTGTTAAATCGGCGGAGCGCATTGCCGGTTGATCACAGAAGCGATACCAGGCGTAAGTGACTCGACTGCCGTCACCAAGGTCAACGGTGAAAGGGCCCGCAACCGGGCCCGGTTCCGCCCAAACGCTTGCTGGTTCTTCGGGCGTCAAATAAGGATCGGTCTTCGGTCGCTTGAACGCTTCGAAGCGAGCGATTTGTAAGCCTGTTTCTTCCGGGACCTCACTGGATGCGATGGGCACCCATCGTTTTCGATCGCCTTGGGTGATCAGGCGATAGTACTCGGGCAACGTCAGTAGCGACTCGGGATTGTCGTCACCCGCACGAACGAAGCTCTCGTCCCAGCGGTAGCCGAAGACGTGGTCTCCCACTTTGGTTGACGTTGCGAAGGATTCCCAATCGATCGGGATCCGCTCTTCGCGCGAGTCGCCTTCGGTGAACAATGCCCACGAAGCACCACCGCCACCGGTCAGCGTATGCACGAACGATTGCTCCGGTTGAACACTTCCGCTGGCGACGGCACCGCCTTTGAACCAAGCATCGACGTCGTTCCAAAGCGACGACTTTTTGTAGGAAGTGATTTGACGAACCACTGCGGAGACGCCATTGGTCGGTTTGGGAAATCGCGTCGGCGCGATTCGTGCGTACTGAATGCCGCTGGAGTCTGTTGCCTGCGCCGACGGAATGTACTGAGTCTCCATTTGCAGGGCACGATTTGGGTTGGTCGGTGCAGAGTCGAGCATCTTGCCGACCAAATTATCTCGATCAACCGCGTGGCGAGTCCAAAACTCCGGATTGAAGAACGCAACGGGCCTCTTGAAATTGTCGGTGCTCAAGAACAGCGTCCAACATTGATTCCCAGTTGGGTAGTCCTTCCCAGCGGTTTGTCTCTTCGGCTCCGTCAGTGGAAGAGGAAGGTATCCGTAACCGAACCACTTGTTGACGGTGCCCTGTTTCCAATTCAAACCATCGGGCGGCCAGAGGATACGCGGACTGACTTGAATGACGGCGTACTTGCCTTGCGGTTTGTCCCAGTCTCGCCCCTTGCCAGCTCCGGGGCCGTTGGCCCACTCGACGAAATTCAGCGAGACGCCACCCATGATGAATTTCGGAGTCGGCGTGGCAAAGCGAGTATCCCGCCACCAACCCAGCCCACCTTCGATGTCGGTGTAAACTCCTTCTTGAAGCGGACGTCCGACCGGCGGATCATAAACCGGGAACATCCACCTGCCAAACAGCCCCGTTCGGAACTTTCGTCCAGGGTAGTTTTCTAGCAGCGGCCACGCTTTGACGAACAGGGAAAACCCGCCATCGAACTCCTGTGGCACCTTTTCGTTGGGCACCATCAGGTATCCTGCCATGATCTGTTCTTTGTCGTCGGCTTGAAGCGTGCCGACGACGGCGGTCGTTAAAAAGAACGTCGCGACCGCAGATAGAACGCATGATCGACTCAATCGCATGTTATTCAAATTCATTGTGTTGACTTGATGTCCTTGGAAGGGCGACTTCGGCCTGATTCTAACGAGGCTCGCAACTGTTCACGGAGGCGAGCGGCGACTTCGGGATAAAGATTAGCGACGTTTGTCACTTCACCTGGGTCAGTTTCTAAGTCGTAAAGCTGACCGTCGCTTTCTGGCGAGGTATCTGGAAGCGCGTACTCGCGGAGCTGGTCGCTTTTGTCGTAGTTATTTCCGCCAGAGCCTTTGTGAGCGAGGTATTTCCATTTGCCGCTGCGGATCGCGAGCCAAGTCTTTCCAGCAAAACCCTGTTGCAGCAAGTAGGGCCGCAGCGGATCAGATTGCTGGCCATGGAAAACCGACAGCAAGCTAAAACTGTCCTCGGCTGCATCATCGGGCAGCGGTTGCTGAGTGATCTCGGCGGCCGTTGCAAAGATATCGCACAGCGAAACCAAATCGTCGGAGGTCGAGTCCGCAGCAATGTTCCCCGGCCAACGTGCTATCAACGGCACGCGGTGACCGCCTTCCCAATTATCGCGTTTGACGCCGCGCCAGGGTCTCGCTCCATCGTGATCGTGATCCTTCCGCATGTGATAGACGGTGGGCACCTCTGGTCCATTGTCGCTGGTAAAGAACACCAGCGTGTTCTCGGCGACACCAAGCTCATCGAGTGTGTTCATCAGTTCGCCAACGATGGTGTCGAGTTCAAAGATGAAGTCACCATGAGGGCCCGATTGAGTCTTCCCCTGAAACATAGGTGCAGGAAATGATGGCAAGTGAACGGCTTGTGTACTGTGAAAAAGAAAGAACGGTCGATCGGGTGACTGGCGAACGTGATCCTTAAGAAACGTTTGACTTTTTTCCAGGAATTTCAAGTCCACCGTTTCAAGATCAAAATCTGACGCGTGCATGCCACGACGGTTGTCAACGGCGTAGGGGTGCTTGGGGAGATTCGATTTGTCTAACAACTGCGTCGGCGGAACAGAAATACGATCGCCGTCAATGAACGCGTACAGCCAGTCTGTCGTCGGGCAACATGCCGTGCCGAAGAATTGATCGAAACCGCAGTCGAGTGGTCCACCATCGATGCGTCGAGTGAAGTCAATGCGTTTAACGTCACTTGGTCCGCCGCTGTGAATAGGCTTGCCGTCGCTGTCGTAGAATGTCAGCCCGACGTGCCATTTACCGATGCAGGCTGTGGCGTAATTTTGTTCGCGAAGCAACGTCGGAAGCGTCAACCGATCCGCAGTGATCAGCGACGGTCCACCCGCACCGCTGAAGACTCGTCCTCCATTCGAAACGCGGAACGCTATCTGGCCAGTCAGCAAGCTGTATCGCGTTGGCGTACACACCGTACAGGGACTGTGCGCATCGGTGAAACGCATGCCTTGACGCGCCAGTCGGTCAAGATTCGGGGTGGGGATTCTTGAATCTGGGTTGTAGCAAGCGACATCGCCATAGCCCAAGTCGTCCGCGAGGATGACGACAATATTGGGAAGTTCGTTGGCAGAGATCACCGGCTCGGCGGAAACGCCGCACCTGCAAACGTGGACCGAACATACAATTACAGACGCAATGAGAAAAAGACGATTCATTGATGAACTCCTCTATTGTTCGGTATTTCGCAAACCGACTTGGGACAGGTCGATCGGAACAATGCCCATCTCCAACGCGGGAGATCCTGGCGTCAATCGGAAGTCGCCGTTTTCCGGATCTACGAACATCGGGTCTACCGCCCGACTGTTGGCATCCACTCCGTCGCCTTGCTGTTTTTCAAGCATCTGTCTTCCCAATTCTGGATCAGCAGCGCAGTAGTACAGATTGAAATCAGTCTTCGCGTCCTTCGATCGCGCCAGGTCACGCCCTCGGCTGTCCTCGGTGTTCCGTCCTTTTCCAGGAGCCAACTCATCGATGAAAACCGATTCTTTGTTGATCGAATAAAAGATGTTGCGTTGGATAGCTGCACCCGTCAAAGGCCCTTCCCGCAATGACAAGTAGTAGCCTCGAGGCGGCGCAAGGACATCGGCAACAATGTTGTTTTCCGCATGATTGTTCAGTTTTAGAATGATCCCTTGCGCCATGCACTTGTAGATCAGATTCTCTGCGATGAGCGTATCTCGCTGTCCTCCGTCGGTTCGAATCGCCGCTTGCATCAGCATGGGCGTGACCAAGTGATGAATGTAATTGCGACGGATTACGTTCCCGGTACCCGCGCCGCGAATGTAGATTCCGTTGCCGTCGCCCATCGTTTCCATCACGTTGTGGATCTCGTTGTATTCAATGAGGTTGTCATGCGAGTGAAGAAACGGCTTGACGTCTTCCGGCGTTGGATTTCTAGCCAGTTCACCTATTTCATGCCGTCGAATCGTTCTACCAAGCTCACGGCCGTTCTTCTCGAAAAAGTGGGTCATGCAGCCAGAGATGATCATTCCACAGTATGGCATGTGGTGGATCAGGTTGTTCGCCACTCGATTCTCGCCGCTCTGCCAGACCATGATGCCAGGTGAATGCAGATAGATTCGGCCCATATGATGGATGTGGTTGTTGAAGACCAGATTCTTGCGATTGACGTCCTTCGTTCCCGGGCCGTAGCCGCACAGCAGGATGCCGGCGCCGCCCATATTTTCGATATGGTTGCTCGCTATTTTGTTTTCTTGACCATGCAAGTCCACGCGGATCGCGCCGCTGCCGCTGTGGGCAAAATGACACTGCTCGATCGTGCAGTTCTCGGTGCCTCGCAGGCGAACCAGGGCGTTGGCTTTGTCGTGCATGTCCCAGTCGTGCTGCAGTCCCGCATCGTCTTCGGTTAACTGATAACGTTCTCCATGCATGAACGTCAGGCCGCGAAAGATCAGATTCCGCGCGGGCGTGTCCATCGGTCCTTCTTTATCGATTTCGCCTTCGATCCGAATCAGTTCCGTCAGTTGAGGCGATACCACCGTCGTTTTGTTTCGTGGCCAAAGATAGACCTTGCCCTCTTTCGTATTGAGAACCCATTCACCGGGTTCGTCGAGTTCCTCCAACGCGTTCTCCACCCAGCATGACTGAACGGTCGGTAAAAAATGAAGCTGGTTCATCGCATAGGTGGCATCGATCGATGTCTTGGCGATCTGCTTTTTTTCATCAACCGATGCCAACGGGAGCACGTTGGAAATCCACGCGTGATGCGGCCGGACGATGATTTCCACATCCGTTACGTTCGTCCAATTCTTCAGTCGGCCCTTGGGGAAGTGAAGCTCGTTTCGGCTGCCGCCTTTGAGCGGGATGAACCCGGTGGAACGGGCTCGTGGCAATAATCCCTCGGAGTCGTAAAGCGTGAAGAAGTGATCCGACACCTCGGCCATCCACACGTGGCCAGTTGCCGCTTCAGTTAGCCCCGGCAGAGCATCGGTGACTTTCTTCCAGTTCTCGATTGCTTTGCCCGAGCTAAAGACAGGCGTTTCATCGGGGTACGCGGCATATGTTACGGTTGAACCACCCACACCAGAGTCTCCCGTGCCAAAGACAACCGTTTGATTTAGCGGATACGTTCCTTCGCGAACCAGAACAACGATGTCGTTCGTCTTCTGTCTGTTGAGTACTCGAACTGCGTCTCGCGCTCGTGCCAGAGTCGCGAATGGACCGTCGCTGGCGTCGGCATTGGGGGAATCCAGTGTCCCGGACCAATCATCGGATCCGGTGGTAGAGACATGGAAGTCTGCGTGCGTTTCCGCAGCCGGACACAATGACGCTGGTACCAGCGATGCGGTGAGCAGGGTTAGGGCCAATATTCGTAGTGGTTTCATCTTATTGCTCGTTCATGTTGAAAATAGTATTTTATGTTAGTTCGATGTCCTACCTTTGTTTCCTTCGCCCTGCATGTGGTGTCTCGCCGACTGGGCTGTGTTGAGCTCGTGGCTTCTTTCAATCTTTCTGATCCCACGGGATTGTCCGATCAAAAAGAATCCCGTACCGCTCGTAATCGTTGTAGGGCACAACCTGATCTTTCCACTTTGCGAGTTCCCTATCATAATTTTTCCGCATGGTCTCTAGCATCGGAACTGCCTCAGGACTGCCCGCCAAATTGGTCATCTCCATCGGGTCATTGGACAGATTAAACAACTCCTCGGCAGGATCCATTTTGGAATTGCCAAACCACCAATACGTGTACTTCTGATCCTTGGTCAACACGGTTAGGGACCGAGTTGGCTCGGGACCGTACAGGTTCATGAAAGCAAGTTGCTCACGAACACTTGCATTTGGATCTTCCAGCAACGGCAACAGGCTGACGCCATCCACGTTTTTGGGAATCGACAGGCCAGCCAGTTCCAAAATCGTTGGTGCGAAATCGATATTGCCGGTCAAAGCGGGGCTGCGCAATCGTTTCCCTGCAACGGAACTGCGTGGATCGTAGATCATCAGCGGCACGCGTGAGGATTCCTCCATCGGCAATACCTTTGATCCGTACCCGTGGGCTCCGCAGATGTATCCGTTGTCGCTGGTGTAGATGATGACCGTGTTCTGCGCGATGCCTTGCGTTTGTAGTTCGTCGCGGATCATTCCGACCGCCACATCGATGGCGTAAACCTGTTGAAAATACTTTGCCATTTCTCTGTCATATTCGGTGTCGTATTCCCATTCGGTGAACCGAGGATACTGACGTCCTTGCTTGCTCTGTTGCGAAAGGTGTTCGCCTGCCTCGCGACCAAAGTTGGCGGGCCTGGTGAATTTCGCTCCTGCATAAACATGATCGAATTTTGGATCGGGAGTGGCCGGTTTGTGCGGAGCCTTGAAGCTGATCGAAAGACAGAGCGGTTT
The DNA here is from genome assembly GCA_041740155.1 of Rhodopirellula sp. Taxonomy (GTDB): domain Bacteria; phylum Planctomycetota; class Planctomycetia; order Pirellulales; family Pirellulaceae; genus Rhodopirellula. The sequence continues at coordinate 8,778 of JBGSMN010000421.1, read as the reverse complement.
ATCCTGCTTTACCGCCGCGCGTATCGCATCTTGACCGAACGCGCCGTAGGAAAGCGTCGAATGCGGATACTCTTTCGCATACTTTGCCATTGACTTGTTGCTTTTGGTCACGTAACTCGTTTGGCCAGGTCCACCGCCCCAGATGTCAAAGTCATCTTCGCAAAGCCCTTTCCCCTCGACCACCAATCCAAACTTGCCTGCAAACGCGGTCAGATAACCCGCCTGCCGCAGCAGCACCGGATACGACTTCTGCCAAACCTCGGGCTGCATGTCGCCATGCGTAAAGTTTGTTCCCGTTTTGTATTCATACATCCCCGTGAAAACATTTGCGCGGCTCGCCATGCAGATGGCTGTGGTGTTGTAATGTCGGTCAAAGACAACGCCGTCTCGCGCCAGGTTATCCATGTTCGGTGTTTGAACTTCGTCGTTGCCGTAGCAACCGACCGAGAGCGTGTTTTGATCGTCCGCGAATAGGAAAACGATGTTGGGCTTTTCGGCTGCGTGGGTAGCGTTAGCCAGACCGACCAGAAGAAACAGGATGGTGCCGTTGATAATTTTGTTTTTCATTTTTGATAGTTGTTTGTAGTTAACTGTCGCAATTTCAGGTGGTTTCGGACTGGTCGTCTGGAGTCATTGGTTCAGCTTGGAACCTTTTGATGGTTTCTGACGCTCATTCTTCCACCACTGGCTCGGGCCTTCGGCTTCGATTGATCTCCAGACTTCCAACAGCGTGTTCATCATCCCTGCTGTTTTCTTTGGCATCGCTGCAGAAAAGTCGTGTTACTCCTTTCAGTCTTTCTACGTTAGCGGTGACGGGGGGAGACCTATTTGTTTTTCTTGCGTGCCTTGGACAGGCTGTTCTCACTAGGCGTTGCGGGCAGTCCGTTTTTCCAAGCAGCGAGCTGGACCGACGGCCTCTGTGTGATGTCGGGGTGGGAGGCGGAAACATCTGTTGTTTCAGCCCAGTCGTTTTCCAAATCGTATAACTCGAACTTTTGGTTTTCTGTTCCGACCAGCAGCTTCCATTTGCCGTCTCGAACGCCCAACGTGGGCCAAGTGAAGTCTTGCTTGTCGCCACCTTTCCATTCCCAGAAGATGGGTTTGGTTCTGGTGAAGTCGTCGCCCTTGAATGCAGCCATCGCGCTTTGGCCGTCTGGCTTATACCCGCTGGGCAACACCACGCCTGCAACCTCCAAGAAAGTTGGCAGTAAATCGACGGCGGTCAGGACGGACTTTGAATCGGTCTTTCCCGGTGGCCCGGCGCCAGGCCATCGCACGATCAAGGGCACGCGAATTCCACCAGCGAAGAGCGATCGTTTTCTGCCTTTGAGCCGACCCGTTTCTCCCACCGAGTAGAAACCACCCAAACCCTTTTCACCTTTACGATGGATTTTGTGGTCTTCACTTCGCGTCACCTCGGGTCCGTTGTCCGACGAGAACACCACGAGCGTGTTCTCATCCAGATGCAATTCCTTTAGCAACGCGAACACCCGCCCAACGCCTTCATCCGCTTCCGCAATAATTGACGCGTAGACTCGCTTCTGTTCATCGAGATCCTTGAACTGCTCGAGATACTTGTCCCGCGGGTAGTGCGCGAGGTGCGCTTCGTGGAGCCACAAATTGACGAAGAAGGTATCGTCTTTGAAATCTCGGATGAACTTCACCGCATGATCAACCGATGCCAAACCGTCTTTCTTGATTTCGTTCTTTCCGGAGCCGTTGAACGTGGCAGAACGGTCGTATCCATACTCATCCTCGGTTGGCGAGTCGGCGACACTACCGAGGTGCCATTTCCCAAAGTGACCCGTCTTGTAGCCAGCCTCCTTGAGCATGCGAGGCAGCATGGGAGCCTGCGGATCGAGCCAATCGGGCATCCCACGACTGATATGAGTACCGATGCTCTGGAAGTGCTGATGGACACATTGCCGCGCCGGAAACTGTCCCGTCATCACGGCGACTCGACTGGGTGAACAGACCGGACTATTCACGGTGAAGTTGGTGAAGTCGATTCCCTCGCTTGCCATGCGATCGAGATTGGGAGTCTTACAAAAAGTACTTCCGTGAATTCCAAGATCGCCGTAGCCCCAATCGTCGGCAAAGATGAAAATGATGTTCGGTTTCCCTAAAACCGGGGGCGTCGAATCGGCACGCAGTTCGCCCACGGCATACAGCAAAATCGCAGCGAAAAACAGTCGGGCCACAATGGCAGTGATTCGTTTTCCCATCATCTCAGTTCTTGAGTTCTTTGTAGTAGTAAGTTGGTCCTGGCAGACGCTTCGATCACTGCGATTGAATCAAAGCATCTCATTTCTGCCACGCAGCAAACCGTGGTCGTGGCGAATCCTTCGGTGGACGACGTTTGATGAACAGCGTGCAATGGCAACGATGCTTGAGCCGACAAGGCGCTCTGCCCCAGCAAGCCGGCGATCAAGAAGTGAGTGAGATTCAGCAACGCACGCTTCACGTAAACTTTCGTTGGAAATCGAAACGTTTTCTCGGTCATGACTTACTTTCGCCAATCAATGCGAGACTCTTTGTTGGTCAAATCAATCCGCACCGATGCGTTTTCAAAATCGCGAGTTGCGGTCATCCCTTTCCAAATAGCGTCGCCGGTCGGCGGGCCGAGTCGTCGATCAAATTCCGGATACGAATCCAACATTCCGTCGGTATGGGTGTAGCCCCACGAGTAGCAGAAGTGCGATCCGTTCTGAGCTGCGATCAAGAAACAGGCCAAAGGAAACGTGATTCGCTTACGTGACAATTCCAGCAGGTCGCGATGAGGCCGCTTCATCATTTCACGATCAAGCCAGTTGAAGCCCGGCCAGCCTTTCAGCACAACGAACTTTCCTTTCGACTCGGCGAGCACGATCGAATCAAGATCGGCTTTGATGTCTTCCGGCGAATCCGTGTTGAACGCGGCGAAGTGTTCGATCATGACGCCATCGATTCCTTCCCAGTCCAGAATCTCGCGAAAGTCCGTCGTGCGCAGTCCGTTGACCAAAACGATGCTGTCCGGGCCTAGTTTGCGTTTCGTCATTGCGATCATGTCTCGCAGCCCAGCGATGATCGCAGCGGACTTTTTTTCCCCAACTTGCCTGGTCAACCCAGGTGATAACGCTTGTGGGATCGCATCAATGAAAACGCCTCCCAGTGGTGCGGATCGGCTCGCCTTCACAACAACGTCGGACCACCACTCGCGGAAAGCTGCACTGGACGGATCCGGACGCGAGGTGCCGGAAGGATGTTTGACCGTCTCTCCACTGGATGTTCGTAGCGTCCACTCGTCACGATAGGTCTGGGACGCTTCGTAGCCCGACCAGTTGATGAACGCGTTGAAGTAGAACAGCACTTTCGCATCAGCATTCTTAGCAATGATTCGCTTGGCCGTGTCAGCGATTCCCGCTTCGGTGCTGCCATGCACGCGCGCGCCATGGCTCTTCTCCAGGCATATGAAATCGCTGTGACGGGCAAGGAAATCGATCTCGCTGTCGGACACGTCGGTCGTCCGCTTCCCGAAGTGAATGTTCAGCGGAACGCGGTCCCAAGCAAAGCCGGGGAATGCGACTTGCGATTCTTCTGCATGGCCGCCGGCGCACATCGCGGCCACTATCACCGCGATGATCAAGCTTTGATTGATCGAGATCATTTCGCGGTCTCCCCGATGGAGAGCTGGCCGTCGCTATCTTTGTCGAGTCGCGTGAACTGTCGTTTGAAAATCGATGCAAACTCTTCGGCCGTCAGTTCGTTGTTCTTGTCCTGGTCCGCGAAGTCAAATGACGCGTGGTCGTGCTCATCGCGTGTCAGCAGTCCATCAGCGTTCTTGTCTTTGCCGGTGAAACCTGTCGTGAAGTGCATGACATATTCCGTCTCGGTGATTCGGCCATCCTTGTCAGCGTCTTTCGCGGCAAACCATTCGGTTGTCCGATCACTGTTCTTCTCTTGTTTCGCTCCAGAACCAATCCGACCGTCTTTGGTCGAGATAGCAGAATCACAGAAGCCTTGCTTCGACGGAGAGATTTCGGGGAAACTGCAAAGGAATCCGTTTTCGTCAATAAGATTCAAGTAGTAGTGCGTCGTGCCGGCTGGAATGTCTGCGGACACTTTCGATTCGGGCAATAGCGTCGCGGGTCCTCGAAACCACTCCTCGTAGCGATCCCCACCGTTGAGCGTGTAGATCAAATCGGCACGGACGACCTCCGCTCCATTTTCTCGATAGGTAAACTTAGCAGTCGCGTCGCTTTTCTTGTGCGAGACGACCGTGCAGACCGCGTCCTTTCCGGGAAGCTGCGTTCCACCATACGGATTGTAGTGAGGGTAGCTGGCATCCATTTCCGTCAATCGTATTGTCAGCTCACGATTCATCGCTTTGGTTTGCTCGGGCATCGCGTCGGCCAAGTTATTGGCTTCTTCGATGTCGACTCGTTGCTGCCGATTGCCATCCGTCTTGTAGAGTCGGAACAGTTCCAACTCGGGAGTTCCAGGATTGAAAAGATGGTCGTAGTTGCGGATTAATTTGTAGTCGCCGCTGCGAATCGTGCTCTCCAGTGCGTTGCCATGCGGAAAGTGCCAGACCATTGTGTCACGGATCGTCCCATCGCGGTTCTTGACCAGCTTCGGATCGGTCGGATCTCCGTGCAACAAAGGCGACAAGTCGCAGCCATCGAGCGTCTTTCCGTCGGGAACCGTCGCACCCGTCAACGAGACAATCGTCGGAAAGAAGTCCAGGCCGTTGACGAGCACATCTGACTGAACGCCTGATTTGATATTGGGTCCGGTGATGATCAGGGGCACGCGAGTGCCTCCTTCTTTGGCCGAAATCTTTCCTCGGTCCAGCGGATTATTGTCGGTATAACGCTCCGTCGGACCGCCTTCCATTCCGCCGTTGTCGGATGTGAAAACAATGTAGGTATTTTCGCTCAGTCGGTGTCCCGGCCAACGCGGGTCTTCGGTTTCGCCCAGGTAGTCAAATACTTGGCCGACGTAGTAGTCCAGCATTTCGACCATCGCAAAGTAATGCGGATTCAATTGACCCGGTGTCTCCTTCGTTGGCGTGTGACGCGGATCAATGCCAAGCCGATTCGCGTACTTGTCCAACAACGATTTGGATCGCGTATGGATCGGCGCATGGACCAGCCAAGTGGTGTAGTACAGAAAGAAGGGACGGTCTTTGCTTTCGCGCAGAAACGTGAGCGCGTCTTCGTTGTTCTGGTGGTAAGGAAATCCGTTTTCATCCAACTGAAAGGGATCGTCCTCGGCATCCGTCGCAAATTCGGCCATGCGATCCTTGCGTGCCGCATGCGCGCCGCGATCGGATCGCGTGAAATCGAATCCTTGATCCTCGGGCTGCGGAAACGCGTGGTGGTCGATGGCCATGTGCCATTTGCCGACGTGACCAGTAACGTACTTGTTTTGCTTTAGCACTTTGGCAAGCGTGACCTCGTCGGCTGGCATGCGTCCGCTGTACCAGGGGTCCATCATGCGAGAGTTGCGATTGTTGGGGTGTGGCGGCGCGCCTCCGACAACATGCGTCTTCTGAGCTCGCGCCGGATGATTGCCGCTCATGATGGCGCATCGGCTCGGTGCACAAGTCGGTGCGGGCGAATACGCCTGCCAAAACATCACGCCGCGTTTGGCCAAGGCGTCGATGTTTGGCGTTTCCGCAGGCGACGGTTCGTCGATGTCGTAACACTTCACGTCTTGCCAACCGAGATCATCGGTCAACAGCAGCAACACATTCGGATTCGCCGGCCGTGCGTCTTCACTTAGGACAACGCAAAGCGGAGAGAACGCGAAAACAAACACAATTCCGATACGGAAAATGGATTTCATCAATAAACTCATGCAGTCTGCGGAAATGTGACGATCCCGATCGCTACCGATTCTTAGTCTGTGCGCTCGCATCACGGCATCGGCTCGAAACGAATTGCTTTCAGGCTTGCTGACGGGATGTCACCATCAATGCACCTAACCGAGACTGTGTAGCGACCGGGATTGGGGAAGTTGATCAAGCCAATCGGAAATGTTTGATAATTGTGTGACGAGTTTTGTTGGTTTCGAATCTTCTCGCCTCCTTCGACCTCCACACTCCACACGAGCCGACCCTTTCCGGCATAGGTCAGTGCCGTGTAGTAGTCACCGGGCACAAGCACGTCGACTTCCCAAGATGCGGAGCCGCCATCTTGAAAATCGTGAGCGTGAATCAAGGCCTTCCATTCGCCAAACTTTTCCATCCAACGCTTTTGTTCTTTCTTTGCGTTTTCGACTTCAGCAAATTCGGCCAAGACGACGGTCTCGACGTTGGGATCGACTGCCCAAACAGGATCCACGTCCGGTTCACCGTCTAAGTTAACTTGAATCACCGAAGCCAATTTCTCAGGTGCACGCGGCGGCAGATCAATCACGGTCCAGTCGCCTGCCTTGCTCCATGTAAGCGAAGTCGGCTCTTTACCGGTCAGCAGATTGATCGACGCAATCCGAGGCGGCTCAGTCGTGACCGACTTTGTTTTCAGATTCGGCAAATACAGTTTGCCGGACTCGGGCCAGTCAAAGACGCAAAGAAACAGTGTGTTGTCTTTGCGGGTTACATCGCCCCACGGCAGTGCGTGTTGCCAAGGCGACGCATTGGTGCTGTAGACGACTTGCGGATAACGTCGAATCCATTCGCCCGCATCGGTCAGCGTCTTCGTGGCACGCTTCGGCACCGAACCATCGCCTTTCGGTCCGATGTTCAGCATGTAAGTTCCACCGCGTCCGACACATGCGATCAAACGGTGAAGAATCTCTTTCGGCGATTTCCAGTACTCGTCGTACGAGGCATAGGCCCATGAATCGTTCGTCGTATCGACACTTTCCCACATGCCCTCGATGTTGTGCTGAGGGACTTCCATATCGCCAAGCGTTTGGTAATCGCCCAGTCCGTGTCCGGCTCGGCCGGAAACCAATGCCCGCGGCTGGTTCTTATGAACGAGGTCAACGAGCTGTTGCACGTAATGCTTGGGCATGTCGCCTGGAGTGTCGAACCAAACGAGTTCAATCGGTCCGTACTCGGTCGTGATTTCGTTGACTTGTGGCAGGCACTTTTTCTGGAAGTAGTCGTCGAAAGTCGCTGGCTTTCCCTCTTCATCTGTCGTCGGACCACCGTTGCCGCCGGGGAATGTCCAGTCTTGGTTGTGTGAGTAGTAGAATCCGAATCCCAGCCCTGCTTCGCGGCATGCGGTTGCAAGTTCTTTCATCGGATCCTTCTTCCACGGTGTCGCTTCGACAATGTTGAAATCACACGCCTTGGAGTCGTACATCGCAAATCCGTCATGGTGCTTGGCGGTGATCACGATGTACTTCATCCCAGCATCTTTGGCGATGCCAACGATTTTGTTTGCGTCAAACTCTGTTGGATTGAATTCACCGGCAAGCTGCTTGTATTTTTCGACGGGGATCCCGGCCATCCGCGGGTTCATGATCCATTCGCCGATGCCGTAATAGGTTTTCCCTTCGACTTCATTTCCCAGCAGCGAATAGAGTCCCCAGTGAATGAACATGGCGTAGTTGCCTTCGTCAAACAACTGTCCGCGCTCGGCGTTCTGGGCACGCAGCTTGACGACGCGATCACCCCACAGTTTGTCCATCGACTCCTGCGTGCGAGCAACCGAGGGAATTGAAATGATCACAATCCACAGAATGAAGCTACGGGTGATGCGGGCTTTCCTGTTGCACGTTCTCATAGTTTCAAAGCTTTCTGGCGGTAGTGTTCATCAATACGATTGGCGATGCGATCCACGTCGGAATCGCTCATGAATACGGGCCCACCCAGGGCTGCCGAACCCACAAAGATTTGTGCTGCCTTGTGAGCCATTAGCATCGCGGCTTTCACGGCACCGGGTGTCTTGCCGACGGTTATCAACCCATGATTTTGCAACAGGATGACACGCGGAGCGTTGCCACTTTCGTCCAGGAACGCTTGAGTCTTTTCCCGGATCACTTGCGACAACGCGAGTCCTGGGTCGACGTAGGGAACGAAGACCGATCGCGTACCGCAACAAACGATCTCGTCAGGGAAAAGTCGATTGGTTGCGAATTTCTCTGCGAGCGGCGAACAGAGAATTTGATTCACGGCGATGCTGTGCGTATGGCCAACGAACGCAATGCCCGGCAATGAAAGCAGGTAGGCATGAAAAAGCGTTTCGACCGACGGCTTCTTTGCGTTTGAGTCGACGCGACAGGCCAACAAGCGATCTTCAATTTCCTGATCGCTGATGTCGACTTGATCCAACATCGGCAGAATCGCATCAAATCGACACGCAACCGCGTCATTTTCGCTGAGCGTCTCAAGACAGCTACCACTCGCTTTGACCAAGAAAGTTTCCTCGTCAATCTTTGCCGACGTGTTGCCTTCGCCAAGGATCGCCAGCTCTCGATCTTCCTGCCCAACGAAGTGAGACAGTTCTAGCATGGCTTGGAGTTTGTCGTGATGTTTCATGATTCGGTCTTGGAGATACACAGGAATATGATTTCAACCTCGCGCTTGCGGGAGGATCTAAGGCGGTAGCGGCCGGGGAGGATTAAGCGAATTCGCGATCATTCAACGATGGCAAACGGGATTGGCCCTCTGCTCGCTTGGGCTAAACTTTCCCAAAGGGAGAGTGAGCAAGGAATCATTGTTTGCATACGACACGCTACTTCCGTCCGTACAACGGCCCAAAGTTTTGGCAGGCACGGAAGTCAGCGCCCTCCAAACCGTCGGTGCCGAAAGCGTTCCAGGCACTCGGACGGAAAACCCTAGAT
>JBGSMN010000414.1:0-8185 GCA_041740155.1 Rhodopirellula sp. | reverse complement strand
CCCCTGAAAGAACCCTTCTCATGCCTATTACCTATGACGAACCAACGCATCCAGGTAGCCTGGAACGGTCACCGCTGCGCCGCAAAAAACCGGGCACGCAAGATCCAGAACCCGAACGGCGGTCGCTTGTTTAAGGTCTAGCGGGCTATTGCGATTACCTGCCGGTGTATCCGTCATTCAAGGGGCGCGACTATCAAGCGGATTGCGAAAAGGCAATTGCGGCGGCGTCCAAGCTTGGGTTTGATGCGTTAATAGAATCGCACGTCAATGACGTCTCTGCACTCATGAATCGCTGTCGACTAGCACTGGATTTTGAACCGTCTGGATTGACCACGGACACGCTGGTGTCCGGCAAGGGAAGCCTGGAACTGGAAAATCTTTACTTCCACTACAGCCGCTATCTGCAGTTGAGTTGCTCGCGTGATGCACCGGTGCCCTCAAATCTGCAGTGGCTTTGGAATGCGGATCTCAAACCAGCGTGGAACTGCGACTACCACACCGATATCAATGTGCAGATGAACTACTGGATAGTCGACCCAGCGAACCTGTCGGAATCGTTTCGTCCCTTCGCTCAGTGGACGAAGATCCTTGCTCAATCAGGCGTCCATACAGCACGGGAAACCTTTGGTGTCAACAAAGGCTGGAGCACGAATCCACTGGCTGGAGCACAGGTTGGAAAACTTGTTTCTGGTCGCGATTGCATGACGGAGATCGGGCGCACAAGATCTATGAATTTTTGACATCCCAGCGGGCCTATCCCAACCTGTTCGATTTCCATCCGCCGTTTCAGATTGACGGAAACTTCGGAGGTGCGGCGGGCGTTTGCGAGATGCTGCTGCAGAGTCATCTTCGCAGTATCGACAACCATGCGGAAACCATCGAAGAGGCTGCGTTTGTGGCCTATCAAACAGATCCAGAAGAACCGCAGCATTTTGTTCCCGTTGTGCCGAATGAAAAACTGGCTGATGCGCCCTATATCCTGCACCTGTTGCCCGCGCTGCCGTCTGCGTGGCCCAGTGGGAAAATCAGCGGACTGAAGGCGCGTGGCGGATTGGAAGTCGATATCGAGTGGAACGTTGGAAAGTTCGTTCAAGCGACGATTCACGCTAACCGGAACGGGGCCTTCCGCATCTATGCGGAGGGCAAACTGAGCGAAGTGATTGTACTTGAGAAAGGCCAATCTTTGGTCTGGCCCCCGCTTCAATAGACAAGGCGAACGACTTGCGTTGGGAAATAGCTGGTGCACCACTGCTTCCCACGCAATCCCAGCACTGAAAGGAGCACGTCTCATGATCGTTCGCGGATGTCGCAAATTGTCATTGTCGCGTCGCGATTCGCTCTCGACATACGACTTTCATTGAAGACACTGAAGGTAGACGAATAGATAGGGCGACTGAAATTGCTCCAGTCCTCGGGAATTCTGGCTGCGAATTGCTTCCTCAACTAACTGGTTGTTTTTTAACGGCAATTCCGGTGAGTTTGGCGATAGCTTTAGAGCATCTTTGTCTTTTTCGTAAACGCCGTCGCCAGACGGTGGACCACTTTCTGGCGAACGTAGCCGATCGCCCAGAAGCGTTCGCGCAGAGCGGCAAAGAAGTTTTTCGCAAGTTGAGCGTCGACGTCCGCACGGCCGAGGCTCACCTGCCGTTCATTGGGCGTTATGATGGAATTTAAATAGAATCGCAACGGAACACCACACCGCTGTCCCATGCATAAAACGCGACAGAAACATCACGAACGAGAATCCTTCATGATCACAACGAAAAAGATGTTGAGACTATCATTGCTACCCATCGTGCTGTTGATAGCTCACGTAGCAAATGCTCAATCAAACCGGCCCAACATTGTCGTCGTTCTGGCAGATGATATGGGGTGGGGGGACTCAGCAACCTACGGTCACGAGCTGATTCAGACGCCCAATCTCGACAAACTGGCGTCTCAAGGCGTGAAGTTCACTCAGTGCTATTCGGCGTGCGGCGTTTGCTCTCCGTCGCGGTCAGCGATCTTGACCGGACGGACTCCTTATCGAAACGGCGTCTATCGACACTTGTCTGGTAAGCACGAAGCTCATTTGCGATCCAGCGAAATCACGTATCCAAAGTTGTTAAAAACGAGCGGGTATGAGACCTGTCACGTGGGCAAGTGGCATCTCAATTCATTGCCGCAGTTCAATACGCCAGAGTATCCGCAACCGGGCGATCATGGTTACGACTACTGGATGGCGACGCACAACAATGCTGAACCGAGCCACAAAAACCCGAACAATTTTGTCCGCAATGGAGAACCTGTTGGTGAATTGCAAGGCTACTCAGCACCTCTGGTTGCTGCCGAAGCGTCACGTTGGTTGAGTCAGGTGCGTGACAAGACGAAACCCTTTGCCTTATCCGTTTGGTGTCATGAGCCACACTCGCCCATCGCGACCGATGCGAAGTTCTCGGGACTGTACAACGGTCACGAGAACAGCAAGTACATGGGCAACATCTCGCAACTCGATGACGCGCTCGGTCAGTTGATGCAGACGCTCGACGACGAAGGCGTCAGCGACAACACGCTGTTGTTCTTCACATCAGACAACGGTCCCGTCGCAAACTTTGGTGGCACCACCGGCGGTTTGCGTGGCGGCAAGCGTAGCGATCACGAAGGCGGCATCCGCGTGCCCGGCATCGTTCGTTGGCCAGGTCACATCAAGCCCGGAACCGTTAGCGATGTTCCCGTCATCGGCACCGATATCTTCGCCACAGTGCTGGACATTACCGGCATCCCGCTTCCCGATGATCGAACCATCGACGGCGTGAGCATGGTGTCCGCGTTCGCAGGCCAGCCCGTCGAAAGAAAAACGCCGCTCTTCTGGCGAACGCACGTGTCACCACCCGGCGACCGCGTCGCTTTGCGGATCGGCGACTGGAAACTGGTCGGCAACGATACGCTGACAGAGTTCCAACTCTACGAGATTCAAAAAGACTGGAAGGAAGAACATGACCTCGCAGCGTCGATGCCGGAGAAGACGGCAGAGATGAAAACAAAACTCTTCGAAGTCTGGAAGGCAATCGAAACAGAAGGCCCCAGCGAGTGGTGGAGAAGCGATCGACAGAAACCTTTGAAAGGTGGGAAACTGAGCTATTGAATAAGCGTGAAATAAACAGGAAAGGATCGAAATGGATTCATCCAATCATCAGACTTGTAAGAGCCCTGCAGAGGAAACCGTTAATGTCAAGAAGTTCGTTTTCGTTGTTCACCTGGACCATCGGTACGCAATCAATATTGAAACTAGCTGCTGTGGTATGCGTGTTTCATTGCATGACCGGTATGGCAGAGTCTAGCGAAAGACCCAACATCATTTTGCTTTTGGCAGACGACCTCGGGTATGGAGATCTTTCGTGTTTCGGCAGTCCTGCCGTCAAGACACCGAATCTGGATCGACTTGCCAGTGAAGGCAAAAAATTCACGCGTTTTTACGCTGCGTCTGCCGTCTGCTCGCCGACACGGGCGGCTGTATTGACTGGGCGATATCCGCTGCGATTCGGCATCACGAAACATTTCAACGACGTCAATCAGTGGCTACCAGAGTCAGCAACCACCGTTGCGGAACTTCTGCAAGACGCTGGTTACAACACGGCACATCTAGGCAAGTGGCATCTTGGTGGGCTGCACGTGGACGCCGAGGGAAAGAGGTTGGACGACCAACCCGGTCCGCGCCAACATGGTTTTGACTTTTATCAAACACAGATCGAGCAACAGCCCGTTCGCGGTCGCATGGGTCGAGAGCGGACTCTCTTTCGCCAAGGCGGCACAGTGCTCTTGCGTAACGATAGGCGAGTCACTGAAGACGATGCGTATTATTCAAAGCACTTGACTGATGCCAATGGAGACTTTGCTGTCGAGCTCATTGAAAAGTTCGCTGCCGAGGACAAGCCCTTCTTTCTGAACGCGTGGTGGCTTGTTCCTCATAAACCCTATGAGCCCGCCCCCGAGCCGCATTGGTCGGACACCGCAGCTGAAGGCATCAGCGAGGCTCAGCATTGTTTCCGTTCCATGGTCGCGCACATGGATGCCAAAGTTGGTCAAATTCTAGATAAGCTTGATGAGTTGGGAATAGCTGACACTACACTCGTTCTGTTCACGAGCGACAACGGAGCAGCCTTTGAAGGGTTCATCGGCGATCTGAAAGGTGGCAAGACCGATTTGCACGACGGAGGAATTCGCGTCCCAATGATCGTGCGGTGGCCGGGAAAAATTCTAGCTGGACAAACTTCCGATGCGTTTGGGCACAGCAATGATTTGTTGCCGACGTTCTGCGAGGCGTCTGAAGTCGAGCTGCCGAGTGATTTGCCGATCGACGGTCGAAGCTTGCTTCCTCACATGAAAGGCGAGGCCCCACCAAGCGAAGAGGCACGGGGAACCGTGTTTTGGCAACTCGACTTGTACAAGAGTATTCAACGCCACTATCCAAAACCCAAACCATATGCGACTGAAGTCGCTATGCGAGGAACATGGAAGTTGCTCGCTCTCAGCGGAACGCCAGTGGAGTTGTTCAATGTCGAGTCCGACCCCAACGAACAACAAAATGTCGTCGAGGACCATCCTGAGCTGGTCGAGTCGTTATCGGCTGAGCTGAAGGAATGGCGCAATGCTCCGCGAACTCTAGGTCGGTAGACGATGATCACGAAATAGCAGACATAGTGGGCTTCACCAAAAGTACAACTCGTTAAAAAACGCATGCGAAGCTCACTGCCACATCCCCATCTCAAAGCATCTCAATGAAACTAACACTGCTCGCTCACGTGCTGAGCGTTTTCTTTTTGACAACCTTCTTCGCAGCAAAGCAGGCCGACGGTTCAGATGGTGCTACCAAGCCCAACATTGTGTTTATCTTTGCTGACGACTGGGGATGGGGAGACCTCGGCTGTCACGGGCATCCGTATGTGAAGACACCGAACGTTGACCGTCTCGCGAAGGAGGGAACCGACTTTATGCGGTTCACTGTGGCGAGTGGAGTGTGTTCGCCAAGTCGCACGGCCGTGATGACCGGCCATTTCCCTGCTCGCTACAACGTCGATGGGCACTTCGCGACGGTGCAGAGTAACGCGAGTCGAGGCATGCCGGATTGGCTCGATCCGAAAGTGCCGACTCTACCCAAGATGCTCCAGTCCGCAGGCTACGCAACGGCTCATTTTGGCAAATGGCATCTTGCCAATAACATGATCCCCGATTCACCGTTGCCGAAGGATTATGGTTACGACGAGTATGGAGCGTTCAACTGTTCTGGCCAGCTGATGCCGGTACACGAGGACGCCAACCGCGCGATCGGTTTTATCGAAGAGAGTGCTGCGGTAAAAAAGCCATTCTTCATCAACCTATGGATGCACGAACCTCACACGCCGTTTCACACAATTCCGGAGTACCGCAAGCGATTTCCAGAGTTGGATGATTCAGACAATGTGTATGCGGCGGTTCTCTCGCATGCGGACGACCGAATTGGCGAAGTGCTTGCGGCACTGGACCGTTTGCATTTGACCGACAACACACTGGTGATCTTTAGCTCGGACAATGGCCCCGCTGGCAGTGGCAAGCCACGCCCACTGAAAGAGATGTACGATTCCGCAACCGGCGTTGGGTTCAACACCGGTGCTAGTGTCGGGACGACAGGCGGCCGAAACGGACGCAAGAAATCCATCCTTCAAGGTGGGATCGGTGTTCCATTCATTGCCCGCTGGCCAGGACAAATCAAGGCGGATGCAATCGATGAAGTGTCGTGGATTTCGGCTGTCGATCTACTACCAACGTTTTGTGAAATCGCTGGTGCGACAACCCCCGAGGGCTACCAACCTGATGGCAAGAGTCAGTTAGCGACCTTGCGAGGGACCAAGCAGACATTGCGAGACAAACCACTGTTTTGGAAGGGGCTACCCAGTCCAAAGGGTCCTGTCTATTCAGTGCTGGATGGCCGATGGCGACTGCTCGTCAGCACCCAATTTGAGGTGTTAGAACTTTACGACGTTAACAGTGACCCGCTGGAGAAGAACAACTTGGCTTCATCGCATCCTGATGTTGCTAATGAACTGTTGCAAAAGCTTCGAGACTGGCACGCAACGCTACCTGATAAACCAAACTCAGAATTGTTCTCAAAGTACCGTGCCAAGGACTCCGGGCCGCTTCCTCCAGAGATCAAGCCCGCTTTTCCGTTCGATCCGTCTCGATAAGTCCGGGAGAGTTTTGGCCGGTGAAATGCATTCGAAATGAAAATCACAATGATGAGGTTCAGTATCAGTAAGCGTAATCAGTGTTTTGCTCGGGCGATCCGTTTGGGTTTCCTAGCAACAGTTGTCCTTTGTATATCGATCGGCAGCCAACGCGGTTCCGCAACCGCGCAAGAAATCGATTCGCCCAACACACTCCATGCGGTTCCTGCTGGTCCTGGCGATTGGTCCAAAGTGCGACTGTTCGGTCATGCCTTTCGGAATGACGATTACACGCCCGGACAGTACGAGTTTATCCGCGACAACTTCTACGTCTTTACGATCGAAAAGCGCCACGCCAAGAATATTTACGGCGCAACGAGCACTGAAAAAGCTGCTGCGGAAACTGCAACAAAACTGTTGAAGAATAATCCGGATATGCGAGTCCTGCTCTACTGGAGCACCAACACCGCATACAGTCAGTACTATACCACCGTCCGCGATACTATTGCTGAACACCCGGACTGGGTAGAAGAGGTTCGGGACGGGACTCTGCGCTGGACCTATCCTAACAACGCCGCTCGCAACTGGTGGGCCGACATGGCCGACCAGCTTGTCAAAGAAAGTGATTTGAACGGAGTTTTCGGCGACGGCGTCCCAGGTGCCAACGCTCGCGGCCAATTAGGAAGTGCCGAAAACTGCCTGGAGAGACTATCCAGTTTCGTTATCTATAACGGTTACCGCGTCCAGTCCTCCAGCAAATGCGCAGCCGGGGCGAGCACACTCGTTCATGCAGACGGCGTCTTCTGCGAAGCCTTCTTTCGCTCTTCGGTTGAGACCGCTGATGAAGGCGTGAAGCTGATGGAGGAGTTACTAGCCATTCCACCCGACAAATACATTCTATGCCGCGGAGCCGGTGACAGCGTCTTTGGTTCCACCCACGACTTTACACTCGCCTGCTACTTGATCATCGCCAACGACTACTCTTTCTACAGTTGGGGCGGCAGCAAGAATTCCTACGCCGCCGACGACTCCCTCATTTACTGGTCCGACGACTTTGACCAAGAGATCGGCAATCCGTTGGGTAAGGCCACCAAAAATGGCTACGCCTATCACCGAGATTTCCAGCACTGCAGTGTCGATGTAAACTTGGAAACAAAAAGTTCGTCTATCGTCTGGAAACGCGCAGATAAAAGTACCACTCCGGCAAAAGAAAAATGATGAGAATTGCTGTTTTCGCAAGTCTACTGTTGTCAGCATTGGTGAGCACCGGGTCGGGGCAGACAGAAAAGCCTGCCTCTAAACCAACGGTTTTCAGCGTTAAAAGCTTTGGTGCTATCGGTGATGGTGTTGCGATGGATACCCAAGCCGTTCAAAAGACTATCGATGCTTGTCACGATGCCGGCGGCGGTGTTGTTCGGGTGCCGGCTGGCGATTTTCAAATCGGTACGATCATCTTGAAGAGCAATGTCACCCTCTCGCTCGACTACGGGGCTAGCTTGCTCGGAAGCACCAATGTGGTTGACTACCCAACTGCGAACCTCTGCAGACCACGAGAGGGCGACGCCCATTGCCTGATCTACGCTGAGAACGCAGAAAACATCACCATCGAAGGACTCGGCGTGATCGATGGTAGGGGGACTCAGGAGAATTTCCCCAGGAACAGGAGGGGTGGAAAAAACGCTGGTATCCGACCACGTTTGATGCGTCTGGAGAGTTGTGAGGATGTCACCTTTTCTGGCGTGACCTATAAGCGTCCGGCGTTCTGGGGGCTGCACCTGATCGACTGCAAACACATTCACTTCAATGCGGTGACCGTGCGATTCCGTAACAACAACTACAACAATGATGGATTTGATCTGGACGGTTGCGAGGATGTGCTCATCGAGAATTGTGATATCAGCACTGGCGACGACGCGATCTGCTTGAAGAGTTCATTAAACCCTTGCCGAAACATTGTCGTGCGTGGATGTCGGATGGACAGTAACACGGCGGCACTCAAGTTCGGC
>JBGSMN010000371.1:0-63114 GCA_041740155.1 Rhodopirellula sp. | reverse complement strand
GGGCGCGGGTGAGTCCGCGTCCGTGAAAGCGGTGCACGCTTCGATTGCCTTTCGCATCGCCGAAGCCTCGTTCAACCGTTTGACGGCGAAGCCCATGTTGTTCCTTGACTTCTTCTGGCGTCATCTTCAACCGCTGGGCTTCAAGCAACTCTTCGCCTTCCATCCGCTTCATCATCCCTGGTCCGCTGCCACCAAGACAATGATTTCTCCGCTGGCAAGCTCCGCAGCACTGAGCATCACATAGATACCGAAACTGATAAAGATGACGGTCACCTTGGCGAGACATCTGCTCGTGGTCCTTATATGGGAGTTGCTGCCCAGCGGGACAGATATAGCTGGACGAAGCGTCGTATGCAAATGCTACGTGTGGAATCATCAAGATACTTTTGGTCGATCTGTTTCCAACGAGGATCCGACTCGGTCACGAGAAACTCTCGGTAACGAGTTTTTTTTCGTCCCTAAAACGCTTACACCTCCGTGTGGCTCCTGGAATACATAGCAACGCACATTGTGTGCGAATTCCCAAGATCAACGAACGTCATTTTTTTGCGCTAAACCCCTGCCGGCAAATGACTTAAAAAATGCACGACCTCCGAAGCGGGGCGAGGGGAGCCAGGATCATGCTGAAGCGAGTTCAACATCTACTAGCCGTTCTGTTTGTAAGTCTGAATTGGCAAAACAAACTTGTGGGGAAGAAACAGGCTGGAAGCCTATCCCACTTGTTTTGGGTGGCTCTTTACGCCATTTCCGTTCTGATCAAATCAATCAAATCTTGTGTTTGCAGTTTCGCGGCAGCGTCGGTACCATCGAGGATGCCCGCGACGAGTTCACGTTTGTCGGCGTGTAGTTGCAAGATTTGCTCTTCGATCGTGCGTTCGGCGACCAAACGATATACGGTCACCGGACGTTCTTGACCGATGCGGTGGGCGCGGTCGGTGGCTTGGTCTTCCACTGCGGGGTTCCACCAGGGATCGAGGTGCAACACATAATCCGCAGCGGTTAAATTTAAACCTGTTCCACCGGCTTTGAGCGAAATTAAAAATAACTCGCCCTCGCCAGCCTGAAAGGCATCGACGCGGCGTTGTCGTTCATGCGATGGGGTCGAACCGTCAAGGTATTGATACGTGATGCCGCGACGATCGAGCATCTCGCGAACGACGCTGAGGTGTTTGACAAATTGACTGAACACGAGCGCGCGGTGATCGCCATCGCGTAACTCATCGACGAGTGACATGAACAGCTCAAGTTTCGCCGAAGTGCCTTTCCAATTTGGTTCGACCAGTGCGGGGTGACAGGCAAGTTGTCTTAGACGGGTCAACCACGAGAGCGTTTGAATCCGCCGTCGACCTTCGTGCGACCGGTCGCCCGTGTCGGCCACGTGCGTGAGTTCAGCCAGCGCCGCTAAACGAGCGTCTTCATACAGTTTGCGTTCCGCCGGGCTGAGTTCCGCA
The DNA here is from genome assembly GCA_041740155.1 of Rhodopirellula sp. Taxonomy (GTDB): domain Bacteria; phylum Planctomycetota; class Planctomycetia; order Pirellulales; family Pirellulaceae; genus Rhodopirellula. The sequence goes on along the minus strand of JBGSMN010000371.1, from coordinate 61,663 downwards.
CGCAACGTGATCTCCGTCCGTGGTGGCAACTCCGTCAACACTTTGGCCTTGGTTCGGCGAAGAATGAATGGACGAACAAGCCGAGCCAATGACTCGCGACGATCGGCGTCGTTATGACGTTCAATCGGTTCAGCAAATCGAGTGCGGAAACGTTGCCATGATCCGAGCAACCCTGGACTGAGCGTGCGGAACAAACTCCACAACTCGCCAAGATGGTTTTCAAGCGGAGTGCCTGATAGCCCCAGTCGCCAATCGGCTTCGATCATCCGGATCGCTTGCGACGTTTTCGTTTGTGAGTTCTTGATGAACTGGGCTTCGTCGAGCACGAGAGTTGTCCAGGGGCGCGAGGAGAACCGTTTCGCGTCGCGCTGTAACAATTGATAGCTGACAATCACCACGTGACCGGGACCAGCGCTTTTGATGATTTCATCGCGATCGCAATCACGATACAGAACCGCATTGAGCGAAGGCGCAAACCGCTGCGCTTCACGAACCCAGTTCTCACCGACGCTCGTCGGTGCGACGACGAGCGCGGGCCCGTCGACTTCGCGGTCCAACAGGATCCCGAGGGCCTGCACGGTTTTTCCCAAGCCCATGTCATCGGCTAGCACTCCACCGACACCCCAACGACTCAGCCTCGCCAGCCAGCGATAGCCGTCGAGTTGATAATCACGCAGTGTGGCGTCGAGTCCAGCGGGTCGGTCTGGGTTCCAATCAGCCAACGATTTGAGCCGTTCAATGGCATCGTGCCACGCCGCAGTGGCATCGAGCACGACATCTTCGGCGAGCAACTCTTGAACTAACGGAACCGCAGCGGCAGGTAACTTCAAATGGCCTTTTTCAGCGACGAGTGTGTCGCCCAATTGAGTCAAGCGTTGTCGGAACGCTTCGCTGATCTTTGCAAATAGACGGTCACCCACGCGGACGAGTTGGCGATCTTCTCGGACCGCGAGCAATAGATCTTGCAACGGCACGTCGATGCCGTCGATCGTCACCGTGCCCGTCACTCCGAACCAATCAGGTGAATCGTCAATTTGCACGCGAAGTGATTTAGGTGTGATTTCACCTCGCACCCGGAACGTTTCGCCTTCGGGCCACACGATTCGTGGGGCCGCCTGTCCGGCATCGTGCAAGCGGCCCAGCAGATCGAGCGCGGCGTGATCGCTCACAGCGACCCATTCATGATCACCATCGCTGGAAAGTCGATTCAATCCGAACCGTTCGATGATCGTCGCAGCAAGTTGGGATTCGTCCTCAAGGTTGCGTTGCAATCGAATCGGGCCTTTCTCGCTCAGACAAGGCATCAGTTCCGGTGCACCCCCTGGCACGGGGGCTTCGCGGAATCGTGCATCGTATGCGCGAAGAGCGACCTTCAATCCAGCACCTGGTCGCGGTCGCATTTGCAAAATCAATTCGCTCGTGATCGGTTGAATGGGGCCAGCGAGTTGCGGTGGCAGCGACACATGAATGAGCGAGTCGATCGTGCTGGCGGATAACGCGAGCTTGGCCGCCGAGGCTTCGTCAAGCATCGTATCGCGATAATCTTCACTCAACAAAAACTGCACCAAACCGCTGGCGGCGGCGTCGATCAACGTACAGACGACGACGCGATCGCGCTCGTGATCAGCCAGCACAATGACCGGTTCCACGGGGCTGGTATGACCAAAGACGACTTCGCAGTTATGGACGTCAATGTCAATGCCTTCAACGGTCAGTCGCGGTCGAAATTGCACCGAGATGGTTTCGCCGGGCGGTGAGGCGAGCGAGTCGTATGACAAGTCGTTCGTCTCAGAAAATGAGTACGGCCCGTCGTCATAATTGGCCTCGTCGTCGGCAACTCCATCACCGACGAGTTCGGAGAGCGATTTCGAACGCGAGCTGCGGACACCGAGTTGACGCTTGGGTGGCTTGCGATGTTTTTCTTTGGGCAATCGTGGTGGCGCGGGCTTATCAATTTCGACGCTCTGCAAAGTCAGGCTGAGCTGGCTGCTGAACACATCCACGGGCGTCGCGTCGGCGTCATCCCAAGCAACGTTGCCATGACCGGCGAGTAACCGCAGGGCTTGGAACATGCCGTATTGATCTTCGCGAAAACCGTGCGTGGGAATCGACGTCAGCGACGCGATCTGACTATCCAGAGGCACCGTGAGCAGGTTTTGTTCGAGCAGATCGAAACTGCGAACCTCGCGGCCCTTCGTCCAGCCCTTGCCACCTTTTCGCCCACGTTGTTCATATGGTGTGATGCTCAGCGAGGGGGCGTTGGAGTTGACGTTGATCCGCAGTCGCCACTGCAACTGCGATGGTTCTTTGTCGTCGCTTTCGGGGCGGGCGTTGGCGGCTCGGCGGAGCAGTTCGTCGACGAATTGTCTGCCAGCGGCGACGGCATCCGTTTTCAATCCGCCCAGGAATTCGATCAATTGGCCGTTGCCCCGACGACGTGTGAATTGTTCTTGCAACCACCACACGCTGGCGAGTGAATGAGCGCAGCGGAGCGTGCGCGCGTGAGCGGCACAGCCACACATGCACTCTGCTCGCAATTCCATCGCCTCGGCACTGGGATCGTCGTCGTCGATGAGCGGATGGACGCTGATGATCACGTTTTGGGCACGTTGCCGGTTACCCTGGACTTGGAAATCGAAACGAATTCCTTCATCGCCTTGCGTCAGGGTGGGTGTTTTCACGCTCATCATGGCAGCGTGCTTGTCGAACTCTTGGTCGTGCGAATCAACCAATCGCTCGATTGCTTCACCCATCAACAGTCCGAGTGATCCGACTTGGTCTTCGGCGATCCAATCCATGCCGTCTTCAATCCAGTTGGTGGAAAACAAGGATTTCCTCGTCAGCGGTGACACATCACCGGCTGGCTCACAGAAATCAGTGAGTTTGGGAAAATCGAGCGAAATAGGGTACACGTCAATCGCCGCTCTGGCGATGGCTGGTACAAAATCTTTCCAAGAAATGAGCCGTTGGCGTGAGGTAGTTCGAATTGCAGATTGTTTCTCGTAGCCCGAAGCGTAGGCGAGGGATTTACCGGGAATTTCTCACTTACGCTTCGAGTTATGAATAATCCGGGATAGGAACGGAGGCCTACCGGCGTCGAACCCTAGCGGGATCGGTAGCGTCTTGTTATGGCCCGAATTTACTGTTTATGCCGTTTATTTCGATCATCCGTCCCCTGCGACGCCCCGTTGATCGAACAAACCGGCGGAATTGCCTTTGCCGATCACCAAATTTGCGTAGACTGAGTGGTTCGTGCCGGTTGTTCAAAAAATATTTGCTGGTCACGCCTGCCACCTTTTCCCCGTCTATGCCGACTCACCCACTCAGGTGGCTGGTGTCCAGTAGCGAACTGTTGCACTGGTTTCGCAGTGATTCTCTCGTCTCTCCTATCACGTTTTCGAATTCCGACCCTGTGTGCAGCACGGTCGTTGGTCAATCGTTGCATGGACTCGAGATCCATGACCGCATTCGCGATATGGGTCATCACTGTTGGAATGATTGGGGCTGCCGGAATCATGGACAACACGTGCCTTGCTCAAGGCCCAGGCTCGCCGCCTCCACCTGGACTCTTTCAGAATCCACAACCTTGGCCAGAGCAACTCGACGGCATCCGACCCGAAGCGTTTTTGTTTCAAGACGAATCCAACACGCCTGTTGTGATGCCACGGATGTCGTTTGAAGAAATCGACCGTTTGCGAAAATTAGACCGTGGCGCTCGCTCAGCCGACCGGGCTGCGACGCTCGAACGACTCACCATCAACGGCACGATCGCGGCGTCCCGTGCAGAATTCAGCGCCGTGTTAAGTGTACGGTTGGACGGCGTGGCGGTTCGCGAGATGATCGGTCAATCGGTCGTCGTGGATATTGGCATGGCGGGCATGCATCTGCTAGAAGCGGTTGATGTGCGGTTCGCGACGAAGGAGCCACCCTCGCGAGACAGCATCAGCAAACCCGGCGCTGATGGCGAAACGGTCGCGGGTGCGTACTTGCGTTTGCAAGTTAGCGGTGTGTCATCGTTGCTGAGCCGCGATCGTCCGTCAGCCGCCAGTAGTCTGAATGACACCGGCGTCCTCGTCCCACCTGCCAATTCAGTTGGTTTGCCTCGGTCCACTGAAATGAGCGAGACCGGTGATGCTGACGCCACATTGCCCCTGCGTTCGCTGGACGATGATTCCAACAACGCATCCTTTCTGCTAGCTACTTTCCCAGCGGCATTGCGACAAGCGATCGGTACCGAGAACAGCGGGTTCTTGCGTCCTAGTGGCGGCTACCAATTGGTATTGCCCGTCGAGTCGTTGCTCGAGCAACTCAGCTCACCACGACGATCCGTGTTGTTGATTGTCCGCCTAAAATTATCTGCCCGCGTGTGGAGCACACCACAGCGTCAAACATGGTTGCCACTGAATCTGCCGACAGTCACCACCACCATGGACATCAAGCTGGACGATCCACGCGCTGCTGCCAAAGCCAGCGAATTGAATGTTATTGGTACCGGTCAAGAAGTCGTACGTCGATTGGACGAATCGAATCGGTTTGCAATCGAGTGTGATGGAGGGTTGCTCGTGCTGCGACTTAGCGGTGCACCCGAAACCGCCAACGAGACTGGCGAACTCATCGAGGTGGAATCAGAAACACAACTGCAATGGGAATCGCCCACCGAGCCGCCAACCATGGACACGCGTTTGTCGGCAAAAAACCTGCGTGGCCCGCTGCGTCAATTCACACTGATGCTTCCGCCAGCGACGGTGCTCGTTTCACCACCAGAGATTCTCTCAGCAGCCAGCGACCTACGAAACGCGGAGTCCTCGAACACCGACAACTCCGGTGCAGATTCTGAAAATCAAGAAACGACCTGGTGGGAAGTCTCTGTCTCGCGGCCCGGCACCGACGAGGCTGGGACCACCTCTGCCTCCGTGTCTGGCGCACAACCTAACAACAGCCAACCGACCAGTTCCAATACACAGATCCAAGTCCGTTGGATGGGCACTGATCAAATGCAACCTCCACGGAGCCTGCGGTTGCGATTGCAACTACGAAAATTCCCTCCTGAGTCCACGGCTGCCGACCCGTGGGTGTTGCAGATACCGCAAGTCAACGAAGCGATCGGACATCGCGGGCGCGTGACGATCCGTACCGTCGGCGATCATCGTTTACGTTGGCGTCCACGATTAGGCATCGACGCGATCGTATCCGAACAAGGCGCAGACAAAAACGGCGACACCGTTTACCCATTTCGATTCTCGCAAACCCGTTTTGAACTACCCGTTTGGCTGTCAGGTAAGCAACAACAAGTGCGCGTCGCTGCCGATGTGGAACTGGAAGTCACACGCCTCGCCGCGCGAGTGCAAATTGAGGTTCAAGCGGGCGGCGTAGGCATCGACCCGAAAGGCTTGCGATTGGAATTGGGAGCCTGGCGATTGCTCGGCATCAAAGCCGACAATCGCGACACGCAACTGGAGGTCAACGTAAATGAAAACCTCGTGGAATGGCAAGTCGATACGTCCGATGGGAATTGGCCGACAAAGTACCAGATCACTGCCGAATTGTTGGCTGACGCGGATACGGATCGTTTTACATCGTTGACTTTGCCACGTGTGATTTCCAGCGATCCGTCGACCGTGCTCAGCGACGCGCGATTGAGGTTGCCAGACGGACGCCGCGAATCCTGGCTCGTCGATCTCGCTGACAGTCCCTCATTGCAACGTGTCACCGGTCAGAGTGAATCACAGTTCCGTTTCTTAACTCCCGAATCCGCGTGGACGTTACGTGGTAGTTTTGCATCGCGTCCGCTGCAATTGCAATGGTTATCAAGTGTCGCGATCACGCAGTCGAGTGATCAATGGGTGATTCGTTCGCAGTGGACCGTTACCAGCCCGCTGGACTTGGAAGGCCGTCTGCGATTTTCACGACCCGTGATTTCAGAGTCACAGCTTTCACGGCCAAATAGCGAAGACGGAACGTCTAAACCAAGCATTGCGCCAGAGAATGCCGCATCGACGAGTGGCCCGACTGACACCGCGAACGCACCAATGACGCAGTGGACAGCGATCGTGGACGGGCAACCCGCGTTGATTAGGCGAGCCAATCAAGACGTGGCGACAACGGGCTTCGCTGCCCACGAGTTCTTTGAAATTATTTCGCCGAATTTCAACACGGGTAGCCATCTCATTGAATTAGTGACGACGCAAAAGATCGTAATAAAAACGCCCTCGAGCGAACCGCCAAGCAATTCTGACAACGGTTCAATGAGCGATCTGCCGCAAGGTGAAATTGCTAGCCTGCTGGCGATTCCCGCGCTGGTGGCCGACCAAGTTGAAATGAAATCTAAGCTGAAGATCAACATGCCCGTTGGTGTCGTTGATGCGTCGGGCGTGTTTTGGCGAGTGTTGCCGAACATGGATGGCGTGCTGGGGAATCTTCGTGACGCGGCTCAGTTTGAGCTTGCTGTAAGCGGATCGTCGCCTGACACCTCACCAGCGGACGTGACGCAAACGAAAGGTTGGTTCATGGGGGTGATTCCTGACTTCCCGATTCCACTGATGCTCCGCAGCCGTGTCGGCGAAGAGAAACTGACGGCGATCCCACGCTCATTTTTGAGAAGTTTGGTCGGAAAACAATTTCGCCATGAGCATTTGTTGGCGACTGTTCGCGGCGGACGGCGAGTTCGATTGGGATTGCCACCAAGTTTGCAAACCATTCGCGTCGAAGTACTTCTGGACGGCAAACCCGTCGCCTACAGTCGTGATGCGTCAGGATTACGAATTGACTTTCCCGCCGAAACCCAATTTTCAATTCCCCCTGCCACTGAATCGGCAGTTGCTACTTCCGCCAGTGAGTCGCTCGCGTCCTCTGCGCAAGGCCCATCTCTTTCCGACTCGGCTTCGTCATCAACATTGACCTCGCATCTGTTGGACGTACGGATTTGGACCGAAGATCCGAACAACCCGTGGTGGTCGCGTTGTCAGCCGTTGATTCGGTTGCCGGTCGGTTCGGGGCTACAGTATTGGCAGTTGGTCGTGCCAACGGATTCGCATCTGTATTGGGCGTCGTCGCAATCGGGGCGTGCGATGCGGTGGGAACGTGACCAGTTGAAAATGTCGCGAGTACCGGCCATTCGTGATCCCTCGTTGATTCGATGGGCCTTGGATACCGATTGGCAATTTGGCGAAAATAATGTGAGCCGTGTACCTACCTTAGGCGCGGGCGACGGTGATGCGGACTCGATCGAGTCGGACCATGAACGGATCATGCAAGCGGCGGTTCGTGATTCGCTCGCCAATGCTACCTTCACCGTGCCCGGCAATCGCTATCTGTTTTTCGCGGGTAGCACGTTTTCATTCGACACGCTCACGGTCTCGCGAACGGTGTTATGGTTAGCCGTTGGTGGTTTGGTATTGTTGCTGGCTTCGACATTCCAGTGGTTCCCATCACTGCATCATCCGATCGTGGCGTTTTTGCTTGCGATCGGATTAGTCGGACTGTTGGTGATCGCACCTGATGGGATCGTTCTGACGGCTCAGTTGGTAATGATTTCATTGACATTGGTGGCGGTGTTCTATGCCATTTCGGCGGTTTCAGTACCACGTGGAGGGCGTGTCTTGCAACCTCGTGCGAGTAGTCGCGACAGTGTCGTTGTTCGAGGCGGCTCGCAACGAGCGTCAGGTAAATCACCACGTCGAGATTCCGTTTCTGGACCGTCGGAGACCCGCGATTTCGAGCCACGCTACGTGCCAACTCAAAGTGAAGGTCCGGGTGAACGATCGCTGGGAAATCTTCCCGCCGCACCTCCGCCCGACGAATCCGCATCACGTTCGGGCGTGTTGGATGTTTCGGACCCTGATTCGACGGGGGCGGCCCGATGAGTCGGATCTGTACCGTGTTGACTTGCCTCTTGCTCCTTAATCCAGACGCCGCTTCGTTTGCTCAAACGACGTCGCCGACTGAATCTGCAAACGAATCACAACCTTCGGGCGAAAAACCTTCGAGCACTGACGAGCCGCAATCAGAACCCAGTCGCGATCCAGAACCACCTGCTGAACCGGAGGGGGAGCCGAAACCGGACGCGGATGCAGAGGCGAATATTGATGCGGAGACGGAGGTCGATCCAGAACCTGCTAAACCGACGCGGCCGCCCAGTCCATTGGCGACAACGCAGTGGCGAGGACGCACGCCGCGCTGGATCGGGCTATACGGTTCTCAGTTAGCTGATTTGATCCCCGAGAGTTTTCGTCCGATTTCGATTGAAGATCTCGCGACGGCGCTACGGGAAAACTCGCAAACCTCACTCGCCTTGAGCGACGTTCCGGTGCATCGATTGGTCATCGCAGCATGTGTCCAGTCGGATCGACTCGTCAGCCTGGACAGCCGCTTGATCTTGCCTGCTTCTGCCACAGGAAGTCAACAGTCTCCGGAAGCGGGTGAACCCATTGACGATCAGATTCAGCGGTATCCATTGGGCCCGATCAATTTCAGCCTGTTCGATCCTGCGACTGCGGCTACCCGTTCAGACGACGTTTCGGTATCCGCATCCGGCCGGATCGTCAGTGACGCGTGGGGCAATTGCTATGCAATCGGCACCGCCGAATCGACGATTCCGTTTGGCTGGTCAGCCCGCTGCAAACACCTTCCTATAGGCTCGCAATGGACGCTGCGATTGCCCAACGCTACGATCACTCAGTTCTACGTGCGCGTCCATCAGGACGAAAGAATCCATGCCGCCGGTGGTGTCGCCACGCGGTTGTCCGAACCACCGTCTTGGGAGGAACTGGGGATCGATCCAGACCGCAGGAGTGAATTGTCTGAGCAAGCGGAGTCGGACAAGGTCGCTCGCGAGGACATTGTTGATACGAATTGGTATTGCATCGAACCGACTCCAGGTCAACCACTGGTTTTAACACTAACGACTGTTGCCAGTGCGGACGACGCCCCGCCGCCTGCGGTCACAGTGGTGCGTGGATGTCGAATGCAAGCTCAGTGGATGGGCGATCAACTGCGCTGGACCTGCCTTTTGACGATTGACGCTGGCCTTGCCACCGATTTACCCGCGTTGAGCTGGGTCAATGGCGAGGTCACGGCGGTTCAGCGAGACAACATGCCGGTCCCCTTTGAATGGACTGGTAGTAGTGTCCGATTCGGCGACGCGGAACAGGTCGCGGCTCCATCGACTGGCAATCGCAGTGGTGAGCCGACTGCCAGCACGTCGTCGCTGCTCTTTGAAGGGATCTCAACGCGCCAAGGTGAACTCGTATCACTTCCCAGGCCGCTGCTACCGTCATCGCAGTTCCTCGTTCCGCCGCAAACCTGGCAGTTGCAGTTAGAAATTCCGAACTGGAGTACGCTCAGCGAGATTCGTTTACCAGTCCAGTGGAACATTAAACTCATGCCTTCCAGTGTAGCGTCGACGCGAGCCGCGACATCTCGCAGCACCTCGAACGACGAGGAGTCTGCCGATTCGGATTTAGCGAAACCAAACGATCAGCAGAGCACGTTAGCGGACAACGTCGGGTCGATGACGAGTTGGATTGCATCGGGGCCGATGCCCACGGAAAACGATCCTTGGTCGCTCGCTTTGCCTGCCAATGACGCCTTGGTATTTGCGGGACACCAAGTTCGCTTTGAAATGGATGAGACCTCTGTGGGTGCTCGTGGTAAGGTCACCGTCGAGATGCCGCGCGGTTTGATCCGCCCGATCACGTTGGAACTGCAAGACGGGTTTCAGTTTGATTTCATTGGTGTCGGCGATGCTCGGCGAAGCGTGCCGACAGGCGCTCCGGCAGGCCGTGGTCGGCGGATTACGATTTGGCCCGGCAGCGAAGAAGTGGTCAATGATCGGGTCGTGATTCACGTCACCGCCCGCGCCCGACGCAACGGTGCCGATGAAAGTGCGGCGAACAACAAACCCGACGACAAGCCAGCTAACAAGAACCCTGCGGGCGGCAATCGGGGCGCGGCGATCCGTGACGAAGCGATCCAACGTGTGGGGTCGATGTGGCTGGCGCGGACGCTCGATTGTCCCGGTCAACTACTCGCGACGATCATTCCTCCCGCGAATCTTAGCTGGTCGGCAAAAGCGGCGATCGAACCTTCGCGATTGCCGTTTCTGCAACTCTCTGCCGATGAACGTCGGTTCTTTGCTCCGTTACCAGGCGATGCGATCGTCTTTGGCGGCGCGATCGAGGCCACGCCAGAAATCACTTTAGAGAAACCCGACATCAATCTCTCGGTGTCTCTGCGAACGTTGCTCGGTGGCGTGCCCTCGGCATTCGACGACACGCAGCGACTGTGGACCAGCAGCCAGTCCAGTTCATCGACGCCCAATTGGTCAACATCGATATCGACATCCCGAGCATCGACATCCCGGCCAACGGATCAAGTTTGGCAAACACTCGAACTCAAGACCGAGGGGACGGCGGGAGCGATCGGCACGATTCGATTGCGTTTTGCTGCGCCACCTGTTGGTTTAGCTTCGGCGACAGATTTAGATTCAGAGTCGACACCTGCTGAGCAATTGCCATCAATGCAGTGGTTCGTGCAATTGCAGACTGATCAGCCACTCGTCGCGATTGATGAAACGTCGATCACTCAACATTTCATCGAGAACGCGCGAGCGTGGGAAGTTCGCATTGTCCTGCCGGCGCAGTTCACGAACCAATCGTTGTTAATCGGTCGTCGTCAACATACTTTGTTGGCGACGCAGCGAACGCTCGCCCTGGGGTTGCCCAATGTCCCCGATGCAGCATCGCAGGCGGCGGAGGTTTGGATTGATTCAACATTGCAACTGCACCAGCATTTGGAAACGCTCAAAGGAGCGCCACCGTTGGAAAGCAAAACTTCGCGGCTGGTCGCTGGAAGTTCCACCTCGTCATCCCGACGATTTGGGCTGTCAACATCGATCACGAACACCGCTCGCTATCGGTACGATCCCAATGATCAACCTTGGATCGAAATCGCTCCGCGTCAACATCAACCACCGGCTGGTTTGATTGTGGGGCAACGGTTGACGGCCGTGGGATCGATCAGCGGAACCGATTCATTGCGGATGAGTTGTCTGACCCGCTCGGCTGACGAGATCATGTTGACGTTTCCACCATCGCTACATCTCAATCTGGTGCGTCGCGATGGGGTGGTGGTCACGCCGCGAGTGTTGCCGGGCGTTGGCGTGGTGATCCCCGCACCCGAGCCGCAAGCATCCGCGTTGCCAAAAACATCGAACGTGAATGTCACTGCAGTCAATGCCGCACCGCTGCGGAACACGGCGGTACCGCGTTGGACCAAGTTGGAAGCGAGTTGGGTGTTGCCGTCACCTCGCAGTCGTTGGTATCGTTGGTATGAATTTCCGCAAATAACCATGGATCAATTGCTGATTGATGCTCGTCAAGATTTAGTGGCTGCTACTGATACGAGTATTTTTTGGATTCCCAATTTGCTTGGAAGCCACCCTCAATCTCATTCCTTGCTCTTGATATCTTCTGGATTGTTAAGTGGTCTGGGTTGGGTGGCTGCTTTGATGCTGTTAGGGCTGGCACGACTAGTCGATGTTCGCGGGCTGAGTTTGATCGCCGCTGGAGTTGTATCATCGGTAGTTGCCGCGATGTTGTGGCCTGCGGCAACACTTCCGCTGATAACATTTGTGGCGGTCCCGCTGACATTGGCAGCGTTACAATTGAGCACCGCGGTCTATCGTCGTGAGAGCGGTGAATGGGTGACTGAAGAGTCGCATCATTCGACCGCTCAGACGGTTCGTCCGCCTGTGCAGCAAACGGCACCGGAAAGGCGTCAGCCACAGGTTCGATCGGATTCTTGGACGCGTCGTTTCGAGGCTGGCGAGATCATGTCGAGCGAAGTGAAACCAGATTCGTGGTTGACGCGACCTGAGCACGGTGACGATTCCGCGTCGATAGACATTCAACTTGCCGACGATGATTCAGAAACTGATTTTTCCAGTTCGTCGATATTACCAATTTTGCTGGCACTCGCATTCACACTGACTGGTTCGGTTTATGCGCAAGAGGAATATGACCAAGAAGTCATCGAATCTCCCAAAGCGACAACGGCTTCTCAATCCAGTGCAGGCGACGTTGATGCTGGGCCCGCGAACAGTTCGCCACCAACGATTGATGTGTTGGTGCCGCTGCGAGGTAACGGCGAGCTTCTCGGTAACAAGATTTATATCCCCGAAGCTTTTTACAACGAGTTATTCTTCAGCGACACGCGATTGCCGTTGCAGACGCCGCTGATCCAAGAGGTCATCTACCGACTGCGTTTGAAATCGCCCTTACAAAACAATCCGTCACGCAGTGATCGTGGCTCGTTCTTCAACAGCGATTCCTCTGATGAGAATCAGCCACCCGATGTCGCCAGCGATCTCGCGTCGCTTTCCGATGAAACAATAGTGAAAACCGACGCGGTATCGTTGGAGGCAGCCATCACCTTCACGTTACCTGGTGGCACTCGGCGTTTGCGATTGCCATATCGAGTCGAACATGTGGTCGGCGTGCAGCAACCCGACAGCGACGACGAACTCTTTTCACTGCGTTGGGGAAAAGATAGCGAGGGATGGGTGTGGGCCGAAACTCTTACACCAGAGAACTCGTCAGCGAATTTGCAAACTTGCGAACTGGTCGTTTCACTGCGTTGCAACGTCCGCTGGGAATCGCCCTGGGTGGTCGCAAGTATCGACCTGCCCGCATTACCGGCCGCAGCGCTCCGTGTCAGCGCAAGTGACAACGTGCACAGCGTGATGATGCAATCGCCAACATCGAGTTGGTTAGTCGATACCAATCCCACGGCCAGTGCCGTCCAACTCGGACCACTGCCTCAGCTCAACCTGCGGTATCGCTTTGAAAACTCAGATGATAACCGTTCGGCGGCATTGCCCTGGCAAGATTCGGTGCAATGGCAGCAGCGATTTTGGGTCCATTCGCAAAGCGGAAAAACGGTGATCCAGTGCGAATTGCAACCTCGTCAAATGCTGCCTCCCGAAGCGATCACGGCGTTGACGATCACAAGCCCCGAAGTGACGAGAGTGACCGAGGAAGTGGATACTGAAATCTCACCGGACGTTCCGCTCTCGCCCGCGATCCCAACCCAATTGCTGGGCACGCATTGGAGTCGGTTGCCATCATCAAAATCCGTTGCATCACCAACCGTCCGACTGCGGTCGCTACGAACGCCAACACGCCCGATTCGTTTGGGTTGGACGGTGCCGACACCGAGCGAAGGCGTGTGGCGAATCCAAATGCCGAAAATCAGTTTTGGAAATACTGTTGGTGCTGATCAAGACCCAGACGATAGTGAGGGACTGCCGTGGATCGCCTGGACGTTTGCTGATGATGTGCAACCGGATTGGTCGCAAGTCGGTGAACTCGAACCACTCGCCGTGGATCAGTTTTATGCCAAGTGGACCGGATACCTCAGTTCGATCAACCGGGCCGCGGTCGGTGCAGTACAAGACGTGACTCTGCGCCGCGTGGTACCCCGACCGGCTGCCTTCAGCGGACAGCATGCGATCTCGATCGACAACGATGCTCAGCGAGTGCGTTTTCTCGCCACGATCACACCAACTAATGACGTAGAAGTTGGCTCGACAGTGACCAACGGGGCAACGCGTTATGCAATCACCTTGCCGACGCGGGGACGATTACTCGATTGGCGATTCATCGTTGATGGCGTGAGATCAAGTTCGCGTTTCGCGCAGTCATCGCAGATCACGCCGCCGACCGGTCAATTAGCGGCCACTGAACCGCCGGGCGTTCCCGCCGCCAACGTCAATAAAGAGAGCGATCCGAAAACGGCTGTGGCCAGCCTCTCGCAACCATGGACGGTGCACCGCAAAGACGAAGTCACGACGCTGTTTTTGACGACGGATCAAACCAGTTTTCAAATTGAAATCGACGCCTTGGTGCCACATGCCAGTGGTGGCAAACCCAATCCGCTGGCGTTGTTGAGCTTTCGGAAAATCACCGTAGAACCGGAGTTCGAACAGACTCACGAACTTCAACTGACGCGGCACGTCGACACAATCATCAAGTGGGATCGACCGATTCAAACTGAACGTGTCGATGCGGGTGTAGACGATGCCGCGTCGTTGCTAGCGACCGGTGAAGTCTTGCTCGACCGTTTTAAGATCACTGGTCCTTTGACGGATACCTTCTCATCGGCCCGATTTCGCACGCTACGAGAAAAACAAACGTTCGATGTCGATTCGCGAATCACGTTGCGTTGGGAAGAAGGCCGATGGATGGCACAAACAGATTGTGAAATCACCAGCAAACATTGCCCCGATTACATCGACATCGCCATGCCAACACGTTGGTGTGATTCGTTGCAAATTGATCCGCTCTGCGTGTCTTCGCGACAACCCACACTCGACCCGGCCCTGCAAGTCTTGCGATTGCAACTTCGTGATGATAAATCCAAGCCGATGCAGACTCGGCAATTTCGATTGCTCAGCCGTTTAGCCGTCAGTGAGATCACTCGCGTGAGCGTTCCCGAAGTTCGAATCATCGGTGCGAAACGGCATCGCATCGACGTTATCGTGCCGACCCGACTGACCAACGAGCAAGTGCGTTGGCGAAGCAACTTTGCGGGCCCGATCGAGAAACCACGTTGGCGAGTTCAAACTCCCAAAGAGGATGAGAACGTTGAGACCGCGAGCGGCGAAGCATCGGATGCCAATGCGGCTGCGCCGACGGACACTGAATTGTCGGTCTATGCAATCACCAGTCCTGGATGGTCAATTGACTTAGAGACTTTGCCGCGAACAGATCGTTTGGCGCGGCTAATTCACGCTGACCATCGTGTCTTGGTTCGTCCGCTCAGCGAGGATTGGTTGATCGTGAGCCGTTTCGATGTCTTGCCAGGCGATCAATCGTCATTGCAACTTTCTGTTGCCGGTTCTGCTGAACTGCTCGGCGTTTGGGTGGCCACACGCGGTGCAGATCTGCGTTTAGTTTCATCGATATCTGATGCTGAATCGACAACAGAGTCTGAGTCGATTTGGGAGGTATCGTTGCCCTTGAGCCGACTCAGCCAAACTGTGGAGGTGTTGACTTCGTTCCGAAAAGATACGAGCGAGATTTTGCTACCCGCACTGGCGGGCCTGACAGACGACGAGCAAACGCTAAGCACCCAGCCGATGAGTGTGAATTGGTGTGAGATTCCAACCGCTCAAGTCATCGCGCCGCAGACGATCGACCAAGTCGTCGGTGCCCGCAGAAGCCGATCGCCGAACTTTTACAACGATGCCGAGGCGACCGCATGGGTGTCCGAACCGATCTCGGCGAGTATCCGCACGCAGTGGCTTGCCAGCAGTGTCGTGCAAGCGATTCGTGCCTCGTCGGATGCTCTTGCTGATCGGCGTGACGAAGAAGTCGCGATTTGGTTGCAGCCATGGATTGTTCGATATCGCTTGTTATGCGACACCGCCGAACGTTCGATTGGTGCTTCCGTCAATGAGACGATGGCATCGGTTCCGCCTACGGATTCAGAACAGAAAAGCAAACAGGCACCACCGGGATTATTGAGCTGGGGTGAGATGGACGCTTTTATTTTGGCGCAAGAGACTCGCTATTTTGCTGACGACTCGTTTACCAACGACACGTCCAACGCATCAATGACAGACCTCAATCCGCGACCGCCTGATTCAACGGCGTTCGCCTCCGCCAACCTCGCTGCCGGTGCGTACTGGAACGCGGTCACTGCCTGGTCCGATTTCCTTGCGGTCGGACGTCCGCCGGGGTTTGCTGACCGATGGACTTTCGCGACCACCGATCGTAAGCTGCCTGTCCGCCTGCTCACCACGCAGCGACCACCGCTCAACGACCAGACTCGCCAGGCCGTGACACGGGGCGGTCTCTTCATCGCCTTGGCGTGTTTTGTGTTCTTGGCTGCGTTTTTTCCTCGCCGACGAATGTCGTTTGCTGCGAACACCACGGCACCGACCACTTGGCAAAAAACGCTGATCAACCCATCCTTGTGGTTGTTCGTGTTGGGACTCATCGGATTGTTGCTGTTACCACTACCGATTGCTTTCGGCTTGATGGCCGCCGCTTTGATTTTGGCAACGAACTCGAAATCGGGACGCTGGTTCCGCTGGCCCTGGCGACCGAACTCCAGATCTCATTCCTCGAAGAAAGCTGCTGGATCGTGAGGCGAATTTATCTCGATCATGCCTCGACGAGTTGGCCAAAAGCGCCAGGGGTGATCGATGCGATGACAAAATTCATGCGCGACGAAGGCGCGAGTGCTTCACGTGGTAACTATGCAAGTGCCCGTCGCGCAGCAGCGATTCGCGAGCGTGTCCGACATCGCATCGCAGGCTGCATTTCCGCCGCGAGTCCCGAGTGTATTAGTTTTCATAGTGGCTGCACTGCGGCGCTTAACGCGGCCATCCATGGATTGCTCATGGCGAATGCTTCTCCATCGATCACTGCTGGTCAACACATCATTGCATCCGCCGTCGAACACAACTCCGTGCTCCGCCCCTTGGCCGCTGCCGCCGCCTATGCAGATATGAACCTGGAGATCATTGGCTGCGAGTCGAGCGGGCGCGTGCAAGCCGATTCGATCGCCAACGCAATCACTGATCGCACTCGTCTGATCGCACTCACAGATACTTCGAATGTGACTGGAATTCGGCAACCCGTCGCTGAGCTTGGCCAAATCATCGCGGCGTGCAATGCGACGCGTGCTACCGAAGACCACATTGTCTTGTTATGTGATGCCGCGCAGTCGTTTGGTTATTTACCGATCGACGTCAACGCGATGGGTGTGCATGCGTTAGCGGCTCCAGCGCACAAGGGCTGTGGCGGACCACTGGGCATTGCAATGTTGTACCTGCACCGGAGTTTGCATGACCGAATCGAACCGCTGATGCAAGGCGGAAGTGGTCACGATGGACTCGCCGATGCCATGCCAACGTCCCTGCCCGCGCGGCTCGAACCGGGGACCATGAACATCGCCGCGCTGGCCGGTTGGGACGCGGCGCTGGACCGGACTTCAACGGAAGACTTAGTTGGACTAACCCATCATCTGCACAATACATTGAACTCGATCGACGGATTGCGAGTCGTGGGCGAGCGAGGCGACTTGCCGATCGCCAGCGTCGAGTTTGGTGACGCGCTGACGTGTAGCGAAGCAGCCGCGATCTTGGATACCGAATTCGGTATCGAGGTCCGCTCGGGATACCACTGCGTCTCTCGACTGCACAACTTCTTGGGCACGTGTCAATCAGGCACGCTACGAATCAGTTGCGGCCATGGAACGACACGCGATGAGATTGATAGCGTGGGTGTTGCACTTGCTGAGATCATCGAATCGATCGCGTAGTCGTTATCTCTTTAGTGACTTAGCATAACTCACATATTCAACCGGTGTTGATAATTGCGATGCACCACGAAACCGATCGCGACTGTGATGAGGTATGCGACGCAAATTCCCCCGACTATTCCGCCCGCAAATTGATTCTGCGGATCAGTGATTTTGTCGTACACGGCCGTGCCCGCTGCGGCCAAGGCACCGCCCAGTGCGAACAGCATCAGCACGTTCCACAACACCATTCGGCCACCTGTTGGTTTCTCGTCACCGAGAATGCGGCGACTGTTCATCATCAAGAAGAACGTGAAGTAAGCGACTGGCAACAAGATCATACCGAAGCTCGATGCGAAAATTGCGAGCCAGAACTTCGCGTCGCCTTCCCAGAAATACATCCATGAAAAACCGAACAAACCCGCCGTGACGACGCCCATTACAAACGGCATTGTGCCATCGGGACGCCCAAACATTTCACGGAACGCATAACCATTGATCAACATCAAAATGATGATCGTAGAAAAACCCATTCCCAACACGCCCAAACCGAACACGAATTTCGAGAGTTTATCGCCCAAAAGTGGTGCTAACGTGTCGGACAACTGGAACGCGTTGCGCTGTACCAGTGCGGAGGCAAGTCGTTTTTCGTCCGCGTTTAAAGCCGCGATCTCAGCTAATATTTCGTCGTCCGATAACACCTCTGCGTCTTTGTCACGAGCCATCTCGACTCGCGCGGTCAATGTTTTTTTAACCGCTTCAAACATTGGACTCTGTTGCATCACCGACAACTCACTGCTGGCGAGTTTCTCGTCGATCTTGCCGTGGAACGTCGCTGCTGCGGCAATCACCACGCAGCTCGTCACGAGCACGTAAGGAATCGCCATGCCGGTCGACAGGTCGAATCGTGCCAAACCGCGAAACGGTTTGTCCCAACCACGGGCGAGCATCGAGTACGGCAACAAGAATGTCATGTTGATACCCACAGCGGTTGCGGCGGCCGCGATCATCACAGATCGTTGTTCAGTGACCAGTTTGCCGGACCAGAACGCTTGAGCGTCTTCGGGCAAGCTCGCGACCATCCCAGCCAAATCGCCCGTGGGGCTTCGCCATTGGCTGAAATCTGGAATCAATCCAGCCAGCACACCGCCGAAGTCCAGCTCGCCTTGCAGCGCTAACAAGATCGCGACACCAAAGAAGCAGATCACGATCATCCCGACAAGGCCTTTCAGTGTCCAGTCGAACAGTTTCGCAGCCGCGCCTCCGCGAACGTTCAACAACACCACACCACCGGCTGCCAACAAGATGATGAGCGATACCGCTCGTTTGGGGGACCGGATTCGCTCGGAGACTTCGCTGTTCCAGCTTTTTACCTCAGCCTCGGTCATCGTCGTGAGATCTTTGTCTTCGATCTCGACTTCGAGGCTGTACCCGGCCAGCGGCACGAGGTTTTTTTCCAGAGCGTCGTACGAGAGACTGAACTGCGGCATGCACCAGATCATGTTGGCCATCACGGTGGCAATGATCCAGCCCCAACCTAGTGCGGGATTGAGTTCATTATTGATCGCTTCAAACGGCCGACGTCCGGTCGACAAGGTGACGTAGCTGATTGCCGACAGCATGATCACACCCATGATGATCGCCATCAACTGCAACCAAATCATGCTTGTGCCACCGAGCACGCCCAAGAACAACGCTCCGGCGAGCGACCCGCCACCGAGCGTGATCGCACTTTGCAGCCATCCCGGTCCTGATAATCGGACGTAGGTCCCCAATATTTTGCCGTCGGCTTGGGCTTTTTGCAGCATCGCGCGATCGGCGAGGACCTTGTCGCTGACCGTTGCAGGGCCTCCCGTGAGCGGATTTTCAGACGTTTTTTTCGACGAGGATGAGGTTTTGGGAGTGGACGCCATGAGGGAATCGGGGTGGGAGAAATGGATCGAAGGGTGGGCAAGCCGCGCATTGAGCTGCTCTGGCGGGCAAATGATAGCAGGAACAGGGGCGGACGTGAGCCAGAGAAAAATCCCTGTTTTTCGCCTGCTACGCCGCCTTGACGTGGTCGTGCGTGGGTGTTTTCGCTTAATTTAGGAACTTTCCGGGACCACTGGGCATCTCAAAATTGTTAACCGACACGGACGTTTTCCTCACCCACATGGAAGTGCCGCGCCGAAACCGAGCGAATCGACTCGCTCCGGCAACCATCGCCGCGCCCAGATTTTCTTGAGAACCGACAACATGTCAGCTCCCACACCCGATTTTGACCAACTACTCAGCGACCATCTCGATGGCATGCTCAGCGATACCGACGCGCAGATGCTCCGACGGATCATGCGGGATGAACCCGCGCTCCAATCGCAGTACGATGCGCTCCTTTCGGATCGTCAACAACTACAAACTCTGTTTGCAACTCAGTCCAGTTCAGCGGCCAAATTGCCGAGTAATTTTGCAGCGCGTGTGCTTGCCGAAAGTCGCCGCCGAAAACTGCAAAGCAGCAATCACCCGTCCGAGGAAACAGCATCAGTCGAGTTGCCAACATCTGCACGGGAGATTTATCGTTCACCGCTGGTGGTCGGACTTGCCGCGATAGCCGCTGTATTGCTCTTGACGGCCACGTTGAACATGCGTGGTATCGATGACACCGAGACCACGCAGTCGCTGGCGCAAAACTTGCCAGCCACGACAACACTGCCTGACGGAGCGGGCATCCCTGACCTCGATCCGCTGCCAGCGGAAACGCGGATGGCTGCGGAGATGATTGCCGCGAGCGTCCCCGATGCGACATTGCCTGATGCGAAATTGCATGATGCGACGGCACCAGCGAGCATGAACGTTGAGACAGAACCGTCGCTTGACAGCGTTGCGTCCGCGGATGCTTCGCCGTCTGCGATGCAAAGCAATGGGACGGTTTCGCTCGGCGACGAGAGATTGTTGCTTGCAGGCCCTTCGTTATCGGGCGCTGTGATGGTGTACGATGTTCGATTGAGTCCGAAAGGGCGAGCGATGGGGGCTCTGAGTTCGGCGATGCAGCGGATCGGTTTGGATGAAACGAGCCGGCGTCCAATCAATCGTGATGTGATCGATGCGGCGCGACAAGCCAACTCGTTCGACGAGCAAGAGAGTTTTCAAATTGTCTTTGTGCAAGCATCGGCCAAGAAAATTGATCGGTTGTTCTTGTCGCTGCTGAAAGATCAAGAGTCGGTTCGTTCGGTCGGACTTTCGTTGGTCACCGACACGCCGATTCTGGAGATGGCGAATCAGTTGGTGCATGCTGACGCGACACAGGTCAAACACGATCAACCACTCAGCCTAGAACTGGGCAGCGAAGATGATCGCGAACTCGCTGCTCTTCGCGAGCTGTTGAGCGATCAAGCGTTCCTGCCCATGGACGCCGACTCGATGGCGGAGTCTGCCGACGTTGGCAGCACCTTGTCGAGCAGCGGCAATGATGTGATCACACGCGCACTGATCTTGGTGCGGTAATTTTGGAGTGGTCCGACTCGTCGGAGCTTTCTTTTCAATCGCATTTTAAAACAGAGCACTCATCGAGCAACCGAGCCAATTTTCAAAACATCGCCGTTGTAGAGACTCACGGAAAAAGAAAGCGGCAACCAGTTGCCGCACTCCAAAGAGGTGAAAGATTGTTAATATATTGGGATGAAAAACAATCAACCCATTCGCCCGATCTTACGCCCTGAAATCCGCGTGCGTGCAGCTTCCGAAACGACGGCCGATCAGACGATTGATCATCACGGCGGGCTGCGTTCTGTTCCAGCCAGCGAACGCACCGCAGGCGCGGCGAGCAACTCTTTTTTCGAGACTGAGACCGCGTGGACACCCGATCAAGCTCGCAAGTCGGAACTCATCGCAGCGGTCCGCGCGATCGAGAATAAATCGACGGGCGGGTTCACCAAATTTGTCGTGCTGTTGGTCTCGCTAGCTGTGTTCGTGGCCGCTGGTGTCGCGTGGTGGGATCCCTGGGTGGTTTCGTTGCTCGTGGCTGTGTTGCTGTTTCATGAAGCGGGACATTACGCAGCGATGCGGTTGTTTGGTTACCGCAACGTGAAGATGTTTTTCATTCCGTTTTTAGGTGCGGCAGTCAGCGGACGCCATTTCAACATCGCACCTTGGAAAAAGGCCCTCGTGTATTTGGCAGGTCCTCTGCCAGGGATCGTGGTGTCCGTGCCGATTATGGCGGCGGGCGTGGTCATGGACAGAGACTGGATGTTTGAATTAGGCGGAATGGGATTGTTGCTCAATACGCTGAACCTGCTGCCGATCATGCCGCTGGACGGTGGTTGGATCATGCACCTGACCGTTTTCAGCCGCTCGCCCATCTTGGAATTGGTGGCCCGCATGTGTGGGATCGGAGTGATGTTCGCGTTTGCGTTTTTCTCCGGTTCTCTGATGATTTTGTTCATCGCGATTCCTTTGGTGCTGTCGCTGCCGGCAACGTTTCGAATGGCTTCGTTGATTCGGCGATTGCGTGATCGACCATTGCCACAGCCCGAACGAGATGAAATCCCAGATGCGGCGATTCGATTGCTCGATGACGAGATCCAAACGACTGCATTGGCGACCGCACCGCTGCCCAACAAAGCTGCCATGGTGGTACAGATGTACGAGTCGTTGATCGTGCGACCGCCTGGGATGGGATCAACATTGGCGATTTGGACGTTGTACGGCGGTGCCTTCGCATTCGCGATTTTCGGCGGGATGGCGGTGCTAGTCAGTCGTGATCATTTCTTCAATCGAGACTTTTTTGATTCCGACACGCAGCACGTTCCGCTCGACGTGGGTAATGTCGAGTTTCAACTTGGTACTGAACCGATCGACGATTCTTACCTCGCCGTCGCGCGTTTTGATTCGGAAGCGGAACTCCATGCTGCGATGGAGCGATTGCCCGCGAACGATCTAGAAAAATACTCCACCGCACAGTTTGGAAATGTGTTGCTGGCCTCGGTTCCACGCAAGACGACGCGGCTGGATAATGATGAAAATGGGACCGATGATGAAGTCGCTGTCGACGATGAGTTCAGCGACGAGTTGGGCCACCGCGAATTGCTGCGTCAGGTGATCGAGCCAGTCGATGCTGGGGAGACGTGGCTGAAAGACATCGTTGCTGTGGTACCCGATGGGCAATTAACAGACCAGGCTATGAAGGTACATGTCGTCAGTGGATTGCATCACAGCTCGGTACAGATTCGCTGTTTCGCTCCCAATGCGGAGCTGGCCACACGTGTTGTGCAGCAGCACTTTCAAACACCGAGCATCGGTGACGCGATGTATGTGCCGACATGGTCGCCACTGAATCCGCCAACTGCAAAGCAAGTCGCTTGTCGTGACGTACTCAAACTGTTGCTCGATGGGATCACCGAGGAATCTGCGCCTGAGCTATGGGCGGAGCATCAGCGCCTCAAGAACGAACAATTGGATTTGTACGATGGCGAATTTGATCCAGTGGCGTCAGCGAAGTATTCGGCTCAAATCCGTGAGTTGCAGGCAAGGTACACGGATGATGTTTTACAGACGCTTGATGGAGATCAAGCCGAAGTGGCGCGAGCGTACCAGCGATTCCAAAACGCGAGTTTTATTCATCAAGCCAAGATGGAAGAACAAAACGTTGAGGCGAGAAAGCGAATCGCCTCAGGAGATGCCATTGTTGACGATTCGACTGAACAACAAGAGGCAGAAGATCCGTATCCCGTCATGCAAAAGTATCTGCGAGATGATACGAACCGTTTGGGGTTTGCCAATGCCGATCAACGCAACTATCACTTCGCTTCGCATGTCAGCGGATCAGTGGTGACGCTTGCAGAATTGGAAGCAGAATGGGAAGATCAGCAAGCAGGCGGTGATATTTCTGAACAGAATGCCATGTCAATGAGAGCCGCAGTGAGCGAAAGGCAGGGACGCGTGGTGGCGCTATATGTACATCGGGCGACCGACCAGGCCGCCGCAGTTGCGGCGGTGGTGGACTTCTTGAAAGAACAAGGATTTGCTGATTTTGAATTGAGATACGTTGCGCCGGCAGGTGAGGTCGAGTGAACGCATGGTCACACTGGATGTGAATTTCGTGATGTTTTATTGGTTCTGAGAACTCACGGCTCGTTATAATGTACAAATTTGATTACGATCTGCGGCGGCGCATCGGACCACCCATCAGAAACCATTCCTTATTGACAATTCGCGAATTCCGTGATGTTCAACCTTTCTAAATCGAAATCCTGTGCCAGCAAATCACGTCGTGAACAACGTCATGTGTTTCGATTCCAGTCGCTTGAACCGCGCCAGTTGCTGGCAGGCGATATTTTGGTCGCGGGTGATACATCGACGGTCTCTGCGGAAGTCGCGACTGCGTTAGCGCCGGCGGAGTTTGCGAACTCCGGTCGATCTGACATAACTCAAGTGATAGCGGAAGGTGAATCAACCAGTACCGTCCATTTTCGGTTCGATTATTCCAATGACACGGGTTTTTTCCGAGATCATCCTGAGCGTCGAGCGTTATTGGAGCAGGCTGGTCGGTATTTAACGGACCGGCTCAGCGACACGCTGGACGCGATTCCGGCATCGACTACGGCGGCTCCTTGGTTTTATAGCTACACTAACCCATCAACGGGTGCGATTACCCGACTACCGACCAACTTTGCCGCCGCCGCTAATGAGATTGTGGTCTTCGTGGGCTCGCGAAATTTGCAGAGTTTGGACCAAGACGCTGTGAATAAAACCAGAGCACATGCCGAGGGGGTAAAAGAGCCGGCGAGCTTCGGTCCTTGTTCGACCCAAGCCTTGTGCGATGACCTCTTCGGGCGATTGACGACGCGTGGCGAGACGATGGTCGTGACAGTCAATAACGTTCGAAAAACAGTCGACTTCGCACCCTTCGCTGGTTCCATTTCGTTCGACACTCGTAGCGAAACCCTCAACGCATGGAATTTTGAAGACGGCCCGTTGCAGACCAATCAATTTCGATTTTTAACTTTCGCGCAGCACGAACTAGCGCATATTCTTGGTCACGGCATTTCACAATCGTTCATCGAACAAGCACAAACTGGTCGGTTCACCGGACCAGAGACCGACAAAGTTTATGTCGGATCTGGAAACGTACCACTCAACGGTGGTCACATTGCTCAATCTGTCGCCAGTGAACAGTCGACAATCATGACGGCGAGTATTGTCAACGGCGATCTTTTCTCGCCACTGGACTTTGCCGTTCTCGATGATATCGGTTGGCAACTCGTCCCTGACACGCGACCGACCGTGACCTTGACCACAGCCGATCGGGTCGTTGCCGAAAATGTTGGCAGTTTTGAAATCACCGCATCGTTGTCTGCTGCCTCAACTTCCGCGATCACGCTCCCGTTGACGCTCACGGGCGTTGCCTCCAGCACCTCGGATGTGACTTTGTCGTCACCCCAGTTTTCGTTCGCTGCGAATCAACGCACGGCCACGATTACCGTCAACGTTGTCAACGATAGCGTCAATGAAACGACGGAAGCGGTCACGATGGCGATCCAGGATAATGCCAGTGTTAAGCTCGGTACGAATATTGATGTGCGAATCACGATGCTCGACGACGATGGCGTGCAGTTGGAGAAGGTACCACGGATCGACCCCGCCACCGTGACCAATTCCTTGGCGATTCCCGGTGACAATCAAGCTCGTGCGATCGTGTTTCGAGCTGGTTCCAATCAAACGCTCAGCGTCAACGCTCAGAACACCGACCAAATCAGTGAAGCCGTTTTGCTATTCGATGATTCGCGACAGATCATTGGCACCTATGGTGCGACAGGACTCACATCTGCGCCGTTGACCAAAGGTGAGTCGTACGCATTGGTATTCTATCCGCGACTAACTGCCCGCACGTTTGCAATCTCACTGCCTGGTGGTTTTGAAGCGGTGCCTGCTCGCAGGAATGTGTTGTTTCCGCAGGACGTCAACGGCGATGGTATTGTAACAGAGGTTGACGCATTGCAGATTATCAATCAACTCAATCTCATCATCAACGGAAACACCTCCATTGATGCTCCCACGGTTACGGGTGAGAGTTTTTATGATGTCAATGGTGATGGACTACTCACGGCAGTGGATGCCTTGCAGGTCATCAACTATCTCAACAGCCTGTCGCCGAGCAGTGAACCGTTGAGTGATCGCAGGGACATAGATGTGCCCGTGATCACAGCCGATGCAAACGCCACCAACTTGCTCGGCTCATCGGAAGTCGACTCAAGGATCGCTGTCGAAGCGATGCCACTGACCAGCAAAGTGGTCGACGCGTCACCGGCCAGTCCAAAGATCGGGGCGTTCTGTGCGATCGAGACGATCTCGGCATCCGCAATCGACCGCGTACTGGAGAATGAGTCCGAGTTTGACGACTTCTTGCAGCTCCTCAGCTAGTCAAAGAACGTAGCGGAAATCGTCATGAGTTTCGCACTGTCGACTGGAGAGATTGACGGCGATTACGCGAAAATATGCGGGTTAGGTATTCCGTGCGGAGGGGTTGTGGCGAGTGGTCAAGACTTAGCGGTTTTTCGTTTCAGTCAACACCGCGAATTACCCGATTCGACGAAAACACACATCCCGACCGCGTTGTTCCCGGCCACTGGTTTCATGGTTGAACTCATTCATCACGCCGCGACTTGTTCGCGCCGTTGCACCGACAATTTCGCGTCCTTGTTCTTGGTCGTTGCGATTTTTCTTAGCATCGTGTGTTCGACGCCTGTTTGGGCCATCGAAGGCACGACCGTCGCTAGTTCCGCGGGATTGTGGGCACCATTGCTGCCACAAATTACTGCTGGTGCGGTGAGTGATTCAGGTGATTCGCTCGGGACGATCGTGAAACTTTCCGGTCACCACCGCTTTGATGATTTTCGCACCAGCGTTGAATCAGGTGTGGAATACGGCGTGACGGATTCCACAGAGTTGTTTGCTTATGAGTTTCTACTTCGCGACACGTGGTCGTTCGAGATTGGCGAACTATCTGCTGGGACGGGTTTCAGCCAAATGCATTGGACGCAGGATGCGGGTGTTCATCAACTTGAAAGTGATTACACGGGCGCGAAAATCATCGGCGGATGGGAAACAACCTTCGGCAGACAGCCTATTTGGATCGACTTAACACTCGGTCTCTATGATTTCGACGGAACCTACACGAATGGGATCGTCGACGAGAAGATCGACACCTTCACCACCACGTGGAGTCTTGATTTCAAATTTGATTGTGCCAGCTTCAAAATTCCAATGCGATTCGTGACCGGCATCGACTACCTCAGTGACATCACTGCGTGGCGAGCTAATCAGATTACGACCGACGATGCCGTTGCATTGACGGCCAGTGTTGAGTTTCGGCTATACTGAGCAAGCCCACTCAACCGCACTCCTTCACGTGATCGCTCATGCCGCGCCGCATCCACCGATTCGTATTCCCGATTCTGTTCGTTGTGCTGGCGTCATCATTCACACTCGGTCAATCGCTTCCTGAACCGACCGCAGAGAAACTTCCACGTTGGCGGGGTTTCAATCTGCTCGAAAAGTTCCATCGGGACTGGAGCAATGGCCCGTACCGCGAATCCGATTTCAAAATAGTGTCTGAGTTCGGATTCAACTTCGTGCGCCTGCCACTGGATTATCGCGTCTGGATCGAAGGCAATGACTGGAATCGATTTGACCAACGAGTGCTTGGGGAGATTGATCAAGCCGTCGCGTGGGGACAAAAGTATTCTGTCCACGTCTGCCTGAATTTTCATCGTGCGCCCGGATACACAGTCGCTTCCCCCGCCGAAGCGACTTCATTGTGGACGGACGAAGAAACACAAACTGTGTGTGCAAAACACTGGGCTGAATTTGCGCGACGTTATCAGGGCATCCCGAATGCCAACCTCAGTTTCAATCTGTTCAATGAACCATCCCATATCGACAAAGACGTCTACGTGGCTGTCGTCAAGAAAATGGCGGCGGCGATTCGAGCCGAAGATCCCAACCGCTTGATCATCTCCGATGGTTTGCAGTGGGGGCAAGAACCGTTGCCAGAAATTGCGGCAATGGGAATCGCCCAAGCGACACGGGGATATACGCCTATTGAAATCACACATTACCGTGCGAATTGGATGAATGGATCCGATCGTTGGCCCATTCCATCTTGGCCCCGAGTCACCGCTGACGCGACACTGTACTCGCCGAGTAAATCCGAACTGCCCGCCGACGTCCGCCGTCCGTTACAGATCACGTCTGATTTCCAGGGCGACACACAGTTGCGTTTTCGCATCGGAACCGTCTCCGGAAAAACCTCGCTGGGGATTATGGCAGATGGTAAAACGATCCGGTCGCAGACGTTTGATCCCAAACCGGATAGCGATCAATGGGTGTCTGTGAAATATATTCCTCAGTGGCAAACTTACCAAGGCGTTTACGCTCACAACGAAACCGTCACGATTCCCGCTGGGACAAAGATGATTGAGTTCGTTGCAACCGATGGTGACTGGATGACGCTCTCCGAAATCACGATCACGCAGAACCTTACCAAAGGTCACTCGCACGAAACCAAGTTGGCGTTTCGCAATCAATGGGGTGAGCCGCCATCGAAGTTGCGTTTTGTAGTGAATAGCGATCCTAACGGTCACAGCACCGCTTCGTTTCGTGGAGGCATGGAACAAGATCGCCAGTGGTTGTTTGAACAATCGCTCGCGCCCTGGCGGGCTGCTCAGAAATCCGGCATGGGTGTGATGGTCGGCGAGTTTGGTTGTCACAATCAAACGCCACATGACGTCACACTGGCGTGGATGGAAGACAATCTCGCCAATTGGCAGCAAGCCGACATGGGTTGGGCGTTATGGAATTTGCGAGGCAGTTTCGGTGTGCTCGATAGTGATCGTAAAGACGTCAAATACGAAAACTATCAAGGACATAAACTTGATCGCAAGATGCTCAAGCTGTTGCAGAAGTATTGATGCTCAACAATCCGATTAAGACCGTCCCAATTTCGCATTGATGGTATTGATCAAGATCGGCTTGAGCAGCCCGAACATGCCACTGTGCAGGGCTCGATCGAACGTCGCAATCACGGCGTCAATTTCTGCCATCGAGATACACAGCGGTGGCACAAATCGAATCAAAAACGGTTTGTCGGGATTGAACGCAACCAGCACCGGTTGTTGCGTATCGTTGACACATCGCGACGCGATCAGTCCACCGAAATTACTGCGGAGCAGACTGGGCAGCTTCGGTTCATCAAACTCGATCCCGATCATTAAACCTTCGCCACGTACTTCTTTGACGAAGTCCAAGTCTTTGGTAATCTCGCGCAGACGTGCACGAAAATGTTCGCCCGCTTGCATGGCGTGTGCGGCAAGCCCCAAGGATTCTCCAGATTCAATCGCATGGATCGCCATGTGTGCACCGAATTGGCAGCGGTATGTGTTCGCGTAGCGTGATAGCGCGGCCGCGTTGGTTTGCTGTGCTTGCCGGTACACTTGATCGGAGACCAGTGCTCCTGAAACGGGGAATACATTGTCGCTCATCGCTTTACCCATCGCGACAATGTCGGCCTGCACGCGGCCTAGATAATTGAGGAATCGGCCCGTCCGATACATCCCCGTTTGCACTTCATCGATGGCGATGAAAAATCCGTAACGTTCTTTTTGCTCGCTTAGGAAATCGAGGAAGTCTTGCGGCACCGCACGCACGCCGCCCTCACCTTGGACCATTTCCATGATCACGATCGCCACATCGTTGGTGGCGAGTTCTCGCAGCAGTTCGTCGCGACCTTCGCTGGTGAACGGATTGATGTAGGAAACGTGAGGGTACAGCGGGCCGAACGGCGTCTTGAATCTTTCCCGCGATGTTCCGATCATCGACACCATCGTTTTGCCACCGAATCCACCGGTAAGCGCGACCACTTTTTTCTTCGGTGCCGCCGCCATCACTCCCGCCGCGATCGCTGCTTCCACGGACGTTGCACCACTGACGGCGGGCAAAATATGAGCGAGGCCGGTTTTGCGATGGAGCAACTCTTGTAGATCAAGCCAGTAGTCATGATCAACGTCGTGACACCCAACCACCGCGTCGATCACGCCAACTGGATTGTGACCTTGCAGATTGACGCCGTAAGTACCCGAAGCGTCGATCACACTTTGTGGTCCCCGGTAACCCGCCGTTTCAATTCGTGATTGATAGGCCGAACGAATGTCTTTATTGAGTCCACCGAGCCCCAGCATCTTGGCCATCTTCGGACTACAGTGCGTGGCATAGAGTTTCGTTGCGATTTGATGCGAGTCGACCGCTTGTTGCATCGTTGCACCGACCGTCGCGGGCAGTTTGGCGAACGCTGGCGTGGTTTTGAGGAACGCCAAGACCGTCGCTAATGAAATACTGTTGCCGCCCCACGTGTTGCTGTGCAAGTTGTATTCTTTGACGTTGTCCCACACCTGATAGATCGAATGGGACATTAAGAAACAACCCGTCGGCACACGATGGTTTCCCAGGTTTTCACCAAAGGCGATCACGTCGGGTAGTGTTTCGAGCTGTGCGGAGAGCGGCAGATGCTTGGCAAGATCGTTTGATGATTCGTCGAGAATGGTATAGATGTTTCTTGCTTTGGCTTCGCTTAAAATTTCCGCGATGACGGCGATGGAGAGATCTTCACCGCGACGTATCAGTACGCTCGATGGATTGCCGCGAAGCACGAACTCACGAAACGAATCGATGTCTTCAAAATACTTCAGTCCCGGCACCAAGGCTTCGTCAACACCAGCGGACATCGGATCAAACATCTCTTGCAATCCGCCAGTCGGATCGTAGACGGCGGTGACATTGGGTTGGGTCGGCTTATGGGCAAAATGATTGTGCCGCACGATCTTTAACGAACCTGAGATCGCTTCCGATGCCGAGCTGCAAAAGAACGCATAGAACGGCACCGACGGCGTACGATCGATGTTGACCAACTCGTTGAGCAGGAACGAAAGCCGCGCCTCGAATGACGAGATTTGCATCCGCACGTAAAACGGCACCCGATCACGGATATGCTGCTCCAGCACCGCCGTTTGCGCGGGACCGAAGCCATTGCCTAAGAGATTCAGAGGTGCGGGAGATACCGTAGTCATGATGGGGCGGGTGAGTTGATGGAAATTTTTTTGGAGTGCTTCGACTCGTCGAAGCTTTCTTTTCAAACACGTTAACTGATAAGGCAAACATCGAACAACCGAACCATTTTTCAAATCGTCGCGGTTGCAGAGGTTCCCGAAAAACGAAAGCGGCAACAAGTTGCCGCACTCCGAGAGCTCACAAAATATCCGCCAACGCATCTGCAGGGAACGCGTCAATGATACTCGCTGCAGTAGCGGGCAGCGAATAATTGTCAACCGTGTCATGGGCGAGTGAATTGGCCGAACGCGGCGACGCCAACAACCGCAGGATCACGGCGGTCGCCGGGATCAAGCTCAGTTTGTCCTCTCGCAGTCGTGTCATATCGCTCTCGCAGCTTCCAAAGTCGCCCTGCGAGGTCCAATGATTCCACAGCCGTCTGAACAATTCACGCCGTGTCGCACCGTTGTACGCATCTGCGATCATGACCACAAATCCATTGTGGCTCACTACGCCGGGAGTCGCGTCGGGCAGCCGCTCGACTTGCTCGCCCAATGCGATGCGGACGACGGCGTCGCACAGCCGCACTCCGCTGATTTCTGCGTTGAGCGTTTCACCGATGCGTGGATTCGCTTCAATGTAAACGGGTTGTTCAGTCGCGTCGTTGTAAAAATACTCCAGCGAAATAGGACCATGCCAATTTAGGTGTTCACCGAGGCGCTGGGCGTGCTCCGTGACGGACGGGTGCAAGGCACTGCGGCGCAGCGACGGCCCGCCCCCGATTCCTGTCGCCAACACATCGGCGCACGCGATCCCGACCAGCCGCCCATTTTGGAACACTGCACTGGCTTCCGCTTGTCGCCCGGCGGCAGGCTGCTGGATCACGATCTCCTGGCCTTCCGTCCAAGCACCGGAATTCTGAAACCGGCTTATCGTTTGTTTTAATTCTTTGACATCGGCAACACGCTGCACACCAAGACTGGCGGTGCTATGGGCGAGTTTGATGTAACACGGAAACTCATCGTGAGCGGCCAGTTCCGTTTTGTGGCGAACGATCTTACTCGGCGGAATCGGCAGCCCTAATTCTTGCAGCAAGATCGCAAACTCTGCTTTGCTTTGCACTCGCTTGATCGCTTCAAACGATGGCACAGCCAATCCGACATGTCGCCCAAACGCCTCCCGGAACTTGGCGAACACGTAGACTTGCTCGTGCGTTGGAAACAACACTTCATAGCGTTTATCGGCGACCATCTGGGCGACTTGCCGAACATATTTCAGCGGATCTTTGGCAATCCCGACGCAATGGATACGGCGGCGAACGAGGCTCGAAAACCGACATTGGCACCACGGCGAAGGATCAACCAGATCAATCGTGTAGTTGCGTCCGAGTCCGTACAGGGATTGCCGGGCCGAGTTACTCGAGCCTTCCGAGAGCAAAACGCGGATTTTGGAGTTCGCTGATTTCATGGGAAGCCTGACGGACGACTTGTTGATAGAATTCGTAGCATGAAACCTCAGCGTAACCTACTCGTTCGATTGTTGACTTCACCGACACTTTATGTGATCGCCGGTATTTTATTGGTGGCCTGGTTCTTGATGCAGTGGCTGCGCACGCACGACATCAACACGTTGCGAGAAACATATGGCTTTGCGGCCATCGCGATCACGCTCCCGACGCACATCATCATGGCGATCACGCCGTTCCCGTCCGATCTGTTTTCGATTGCCAATGGAGCGTTGTATGGGCTGACGATCGGTACGCTGTTGAGTTGGGTGGGGTGGTGGATTGCGGCGTTGTTGCAGTTCGCATTGGGGCGACGAGCGCGAAAGGATTTCGATTTGGCTGAACAGAGCGATAAACTGCCCGCGTTTCTGAGACGATTTCCCGTCGAGCATCCGGTTTACCTGATCGCCGTCCGGCAAGTCCCCTGGCTGGGAATGCACATCGGATCGTTCGTACCGGGAGCGGCAAATGTGCGGTGGCGACGTTTTTTATGGTGTTCGGCGATCGGTACGTTTCCGGGGTCGCTATTGATGACGGCGATTGGCGCGGGCATCGTGCATTTCCGCTGGGTTTCTTAAAGAGCATTGCAGAGGCCGCGTAACTTCTCTGCCAGTTCTGGCTTGGCGGCCAAGAATGGATGTTTGTACGCATACGTATCGCTACCCTCATGCGACGTCTGACTGCGGCGATGTTCAGCCCATGTTCCTTCGGGAATCGAAACAACCACCACGCCGCCCATCCGTCGGCCTTGCAGCCGCTCTTCGTATTCACAATTGACTTCTGACAAGCGAACATCGACTGCCGCAGCGATCCTCTGTTTGTTCTCATCGTTTAGTTGCTCTTCAACGAGCAACAAATAATAGGCTGGGTCACCTGGCACCGGTACGAGACTGTAATGCTCGACGGACATCGACAATTCACGAAACACCTGACCAACGGCCTGGGTTACTTGCACTTCGCTGAGTTTCTCGCCCGTCATGC
This sequence comes from Rhodopirellula sp., assembly GCA_041740155.1. Classification (GTDB taxonomy): domain Bacteria; phylum Planctomycetota; class Planctomycetia; order Pirellulales; family Pirellulaceae; genus Rhodopirellula. The sequence goes on along the minus strand of JBGSMN010000371.1, from coordinate 28,797 downwards.
TGGAGTAATGTGCTCCCTTGTTCATGAACGTTAACTTTGGACAGCGACCGACAAACCCATCGCAACGAACGACGTCATGAATGTCATAACGATACAAACCACTGAGTGTCGTCATTAGTAAGAAATACTCATGGCCGACGATGAGTTCATCCGCTTCAAGAACCGTCGGATTGTCGGTGCCATGTTCATCAACAGGAATGAACTCGTAGTAGTGGCTATCGTAGTCCAGCAATCCTGCGCAAGATTCGTCTTGCATCGGCGAGGTCATGTGCCCTTCACTGGCCGACAAGCCATGATCACGCAGTGGCACGGAACCGTAATACTCGCGCACCGAGGGCAAATACGAGGCCACCGAACCACCCATCCACACCGAGACGACAGCGAGCTGCGGCCAGAAATCTTTCGGCAGTAACGTGCTTGTTCGCTCAACGATCTTTTCAAGTTCTTTGGCACGTGAACGATTCGAACCTTTGCAGCGCCGCAGCACCACGTCACGAACGTTCGCTGGAATCTCCACGTGATCCGATAATGTTCCGTCATGAACGTCACGAATCAATCGAGTCTTTTCTTGATCGGCTAAACGTGCCAGATGCACCAACGTCAAGGGATTCGCGGTCACGATCATGCCGATTTGCGGTGTGCTGATCGCCACCCGCAGCGAAGCGTATTGTTTGTTCTCGGCACCTTTAACCTTTAACAATTCGTTAGGCAGGATGAACAAAGAATTCGTAATCCGAGGCCGCGTCTCGGCAGCCAATCCACTGATGCTACCGCAGGGGATTCCTGCCGAGGTGCGAAATTGGTCCCAATCGCTAGCGAGTGTCAACGTGTACTTTGACAATAAATCCTTGTGGTCTCGGAACGTCGCCAGTCCCCAATAGTTCCAGCTCCTGCGGTATTCGCGAAAGAAGTGATTCGTGATCGGCACGTACTTGGATTGATTCGTCGTGCCGGAGGTCATCGAGAACATCAACACTTCCGTACCCGGTCCGAACATCGCGTTCGAATTGCCGTTCTTGACCTGTTCGATGTAGGGGCGATAGGTCTCGTAGTTGGCCACGGGAACGCGACTACGAAAGTCGGCGACGGTTTGAATTTTGGCAAAACCATGTTCGCGACCAAATTGGCTGTCCTGATTCAGCCGAACCTTTTCAAACAAACGCTCGCGCTGCACCTGTCGGCAATTTTCAGTACCAGTGAGATAACGACTCAATCGGTGGAGTCGCCATTGCAGGTAGGCGTGGCGAATGTGGTGTGAAATGGAGGTCATGAAATTGGCAGCAGCGGCGATTAGAATGCGGACCGTTATCGTAGTCCCCGTGGGCTGTCGTTCAAGGCCAGCCTGATCTAACATTCGTTTTCTCCAGACTGCCCCATTTCCTGCCGAAACCAATGCCTCCCGAGACTCCCTTAGAGATCCGCTCAGAGTCGCCTGCCGCGAGTTCCGCGCCTGACAACCGTGAAAGTTTGTCGGCGTCCGGCAGTCTGTGGGCATCCTGGTGGGTGCGTTTGGCCCTCGTCACCGCAGTCGGGTTGTTAATCACCGCTCCGTTTGCGATCCACGGATCGGAATTGGGGCTGAAGTCGATGTTCAATGCCCCGCTATTGTGGATCGACCACGACGCCCCAGCCAGAAAACAATTCAATGAGTTCTTGGAGCTTTTTGGAACGCATGAAATGGTTGTGGTGTCCTGGCCAGGATGCACAGTCGATGATCAGCGACTCGATCGAGCGGGCGAACGACTTCGCGAGGTTCACCGGGAACTCGTCGAAGCTGGCCAGACACCTTTGTTCACTCATGTGTTGACTGGTAACACGATGCTCGATGAATTGCGAGCGGCGCCCATCGACCTGTCACGCAAAGCCGCCATCAATCGGCTGACCGGCGTGCTCGTCGGCCATGATGGAAAAACAAGCTGCCTCGTCGTGGAATTGTCGGCCGCTGGTGGGATGGGACGAAAGCAATCCATCCCGTTGATTCGCGACACGGTTTCGCAAGCCGTGAATTTGCCGCCTGAGGAACTCATCGTTTCAGGCCCAGCGGTTGACGGATTGGCGATTGACTATGAGAGCATGCAGTCGATTGATCAGTTCAGTGTGCCGTCGGTTTTGATCTCGATGATATTGTGTTGGGTCTGTTTGCGTTCGTTCTGGTTAACGATTCCAATTGTGATCATCGGTGCTTGGTCACAAGGATTGATGTTGGCGTCGATCCACTACAGCGGCATGACCATGAACGCGATTTTGATCGTATTGCCAGCGCTCGTGTTTGTGTTGACCGTCAGTGCTGGTGTTCACCTAGCTCATTACTTTTTGGAAGAGGTCGGGAACGGGGGCACCAAGGAAGCACCGTTGCGAGCGGTTCAGAAAGCGACGGTGCCCTGTGTGTTGGCAGCGATCACGACCGCGATTGGTTTGGCCTCTCTGTGTATTAGCGATATCGAACCAGTGCGGCAGTTTGGTTTACTTGGTGCGATCGGGATCGTGATCTGTGTTGCCCTGTTGTTCATGCTCGTGCCCGGTTTCATGGAAATCTGGTTGCGGATCGCTGACCGACGAACTTCTCCCATTGGTGTGTCGACAACAAAGGACACCTCAGTGTTATCCCACCTGCGGGTGTCAGCACGCGCCGCCCATGCGACGTTACGTTGGGGGCTGCTGATTCGATGGGGATGTATCATCGCGATGATCGGTTGCGGTTACGGCCTAACGAAGCTGCAGACCTCAGTGGATGTCGTTTCTTTGTTATCGGAAAACAATCGCGTTGTCAAAGATTTTCACTGGATCGAAGATAACATTAGCCCCCTGGTTCCGATCGAAGTTATCGTGCGTTTCGATCAAGATAGCAACGTCGAACCGCTGGATCGACTGCGAGTGATCGCGGCCGTCCAAGGCACGATCGACCAGATTGACCTGATTGAAGGGACGATGTCAGCGGTCACGTTCATGCCACCGCTGCCGAGCAGTGTGGGGTTAGGAAAAACAGTTCGCCGAAATGTGTTTTTAAGTCAACTGGAGCTAGGCCGAAAGGACTTGATTGAAGCGAATTACCTGGCGGAAGTCGATGGTGGAGAAGCTTGGCGAATCAGCGCGCGCATGCCTGGAAATGCTCAATTCAAACACGCTGAGTTCTTGCAAAAGATGCAATTGCAGGTCGATGAATTGCTGACAATGGCTGCCGAGGAGGGTTACACCGGCATCAGTTCGTCAAGCACGGGCGTGTTGGTACTCTCGTTTCGTATTCAAGAAATGTTGCTGGCGGATTTATTCAAAAGCTTTTTGTCCGCACTCGCGCTCGTGGCCATCGTGATGATCATTGCACTAAGAAGTGTGTTGGGTGGGTTGATGGCGATGCTGCCAAACATTTTCCCAACCATCATTCTGTTCGGTGCGATGGGATGGATGAGCCGCTCGATTGATATCGGCACGGTGATGACAGCATCGGTGGCGCTCGGTATCGCCGTCGATGGCACGTTTCATTTTCTAAAATGGTTTTCTCTTGCGGTCAAGCAAGGCCGTTCACAACAGGAAGCCATCGAAGTCGCCTACGCTCACTGCGCCGGTGCCCTCGTTCAGTCCACGATCATCTGTGGATGTGGGCTGTTGATCTATGCCTTCAGTGGATTCATGCCGGTGCGTAATTTTTCGTTCGTATTGATGCTGCTGTTGATCATCGCTTTGTTTGGTGATCTCGTCTTGCTGCCCGCGTTGTTGGCAGGCCGAATGGGGCGCACGTTGATGCGTGGTCAGGCAGTGGTCTCATGACTGAGATCAAAAAAATCAGCGTTATCGGTGCTGGCGCAATCGGTGCCACATTTGGCGGTTTGATCAAACACTTCGACCCGAACGTGGAAGTGGTCTTGATCGCTCGCGGAGAGCATTGCGACGTGATGCAAGAGCGAGGCTACGTCGAACTGCGAGGCGATTGGGGACACTACAACGTGCCCGTCATTGCATCCTCTGATCCCGATACGATCGTTGACTCCGATATGGTGTTGTTCACGGTGAAAACCCAGGATACCGCTGAGACGGCGATGGAGTTTGCCGATGAAATCGGTGACGCGATCGTGGTCTCGTTGCAAAACGGGATCAATCAACACGTCCTGTAGAAAATTCTGCCTGCTGATCGTTTGCTGGTCGGGATGACTGCGACCAACATGGCTATCGTCGAGCCAGGTGTGGTCGTCTGCCAACGACGCGGGATCAGCGTTATCGGTGCGGCGTCAGATGCCGTGCCAGCATCCGTGATCGAGGACGCGCATCGCGTGCTGTCGAAGTCGGGTTTGCCGATTGAAATATCAAGTTCGATCATCGGTGCCCAGTACAACAAACTGCTATTCAACACGATGGGTTACGCGTCGGTATTGTCCGCCACGGACTTTTTGCGAGAAGGTATTCAAGACCGGCAGTGGCGAAATCACGTGGCCTTGCCGATCTTAGCCGAAGGCTTGCGAGTCCTCGACGTGGCTGGGATATCGCTGCAGCGTGTCAGCGGCATGTCGGATCACATTCGATTTGAACGATTAATGCGAACGCTCGGAAAACCAATCATCGGCGACTTTGTGCGAATGATCATGCGTGGCCCGTTCAAGCCACCGCAGCTCGTGTTCTCGGTCTACCAAGATCTCATGCGTCACCGGATGACGGAGATTGACTTCGTTAACGGTGAAATCGTGCGTTTGGCCGAGGTCAATCAAGTGGACGCACCTTTCAATGCCGAGGTCGTGCATCTGGTCCATGAGATGGAAGACGATGACGAACCTGTCTTCTTCACACGAGAGCAGATCGCCAGTCGATTTCGAGAGCTGGGGCGAACGGAATCATGAGGATCGCTGAAATCACTGCCATGATTGTGCGATTGCGATTGCGAAAACCATTCAAACATGCCTCCTTCGTGCGTACTGAAAGCGACAACCTGATCGTACGCTGTCGGCTCGTCGATGGCACCGTGGGCTGGGGCGAAGGCGTGCCACGTACCTACGTGACCGGTGAATCACCAGCCGGAGCGATGCAGCAAATTGCAAACAGTGATCTCGCGTCACAGCTCGCCGCTGACTGCAACGAATGGCCTGACGTGATCGAACTCTGCGAACACTATCGCCCTGCCGTTGACAAAGAAGACCCTCGCGGATGTTTGGCAAATGCGCATCGCTGTGCGATCGAGTTGAGTATCTTAGATGCCTTCGGCCAAGTGTTTGAAACACCGCTGCGCGAGCTGACGGGATTGTTCGCGCCCGCCGCCTCCGTTTGTCAGATGAGTGAGCGGGTGCAGTACTCCAGTGCGATCAGCTCGGGCGGTTTTCGCAAAGAATTACTCAGCTCGCTGGCGATGCGAATCTACGGTTTTCAGCACTGCAAAGTCAAAGTCGCGATGCAACCGAATCACGACGCTACCCGCTTGCGGCGAATCCGCCGCTGGGTCGGTCGCAAGATGGATTTGCGAGTCGATGCCAACGAAGCATGGTCGACGGATGAAGTAGAACGACGAATTCAGCAATTGGAACCGATGGGAATCAGTTGTGTCGAACAACCGGTACGGCACGATGATGTCGACGCGCTCGCCGAAGTTCGAAAAAACATCGACACACCGATCATGCTCGACGAATCATTGACGAGTCTTGCTGATGCCCAAGCGGCGATTGAAAAGGGGACATGCGATCTGTTCAACATTCGGTTATCGAAATGCGGCGGATTACTCAATAGCCTACGCTTGGCTGCGACCGCGCATGCTGCTGGACTGGGCTATCAACTTGGTTGTCATCCCGGCGAGTCGGGGATCTTGTCAGCGGCTGGTCGACACTTTGCCACCTCCGTTGCCCACATTCGCTATCGAGAAGGTTCGGCAGATCGACACATGATTCGCGATTTCATCACGAACGAATCGCTGACGTTCGGACGTGGCGGATGGGCACCTGCGATTGATGCGCCGGGACTCGGGATCACGATCGACGAAGCGAAACTCGCTCCATTAGTGACACAATCTCAAACGTACGTGCTGTGTTGAGACCGTTGCGATGATCTATCCAGAGCTAGCGTTTTACTCCGGCCATCACGGCGATCGTTTAGTCGCTCGGGTATGGCGAAACGAATCGGCAATCGCAGATGTGATTTACCTGCACGGGATCGTGAGTCACGGGGGTTGGTACGAATCCAGTTGTGGGCATCTCGCAGCGAACGGTTTTCAAGTTCATTTCCTGGAAAGGCGGGGTTCTGGCTTGAACTTGAATCCGCGCGGGGACGTTGATCACTGGAGCACGTGGATCGCCGACGTGGTGCGTTATCTCGATCAACTACGCGGTGATCGACCGAAAATTTTGTTGGGGATCAGTTGGGGTGGGATTCTCGCAACCGCGATCGCCCGTCAACATCCAGGATTATTGAACGGTTTGGGTTTGATTTGTCCAGGTTTGTTTTCACACAAAGCGGCCACGAGCGTGCAGCGGATGGCTGTTCGCACCGCTAAAGCGGTGGGGCTGGGGAATCAACGTGTGGCGATCCCGCTGCAAGACTCAGCCTTATTCACAAATTCGCGGTACTGGCAACGCTACATCGCTAGCGATCCGATGGCGCTTCGAGACATCACAGTTCGATTTGCCGCCAACAATCTGGTATTGTGTGAGTACGCGACAGAGTCACCACAGTCGATCACCGTGCCGATGTTTTTAGCGATTGCCAATGCCGATCCGATTACTGACAATGAGGCCACCCTGCAGTTTGTTGATAAGATTGCCAGCAATGACAAAACCGTAGTACAATACCACAACGCATCGCACACGCTGGAGTGTGAGGAGGACACGTCACGGTATTTCGCCGATTTGACGCAGTGGTGCTCAACCACACACCACATTCTCCGCTAGCGGAATCTGATGACAGCGGCTTTCCATAAAGTGCATCAGATAGCCAGCGGTGTTCGGAAAAACGATGAGGTCTCCGACACGCACGCCATAGGGAAATCGCAGTTTGCGAAGCGAGAGCAATTCATACTCGGTACAGTAGGCTCCCACCAAATAACCAGCGATTTCACCAGAGTTGTCTTTCGTAGGCGTTATTTCGTTCGTCGGCACGAGAATCGGATCGACGAGGAATTCATCGTGGGTCGTGCGATATTGTGTGCGATTCATGGAAAGACCGATGAACCATTCGTCGGCGTCGTGCGAGCGCTTGCGAAATTCCACTCGCGCCACCGTCATACCGCAATCGTCTACTAGACTGCGTCCCGGTTGACAACGCAATTCGAGACCTCGCTGCAATAGCGCCTCGGCGATCGTCGTGGTTTGATCGCTGCCATGCACTATGTCTGCGTTTAGAATATTTGCCAGCCACTCGCCGCGTGAGAGTGGTTGATACGTGGGATAAACGTTTGCTTGTCCGTGCATTTGGCCGCCTGCCCAAACGCGTCCCAAACCGTGATTGCGATACGTGATTGGCGATCGTTTGCCCTGCAACGCCTCGCTGTGCATCTGCCAAAAATATGCCCATTGTTTTGCAGCGGAGGATGACGCTCGGGGCGTGGGCGAGTCGTCGAGATAGGACACTGGAAAGCCGCCACCGATGTCAATGAAATCGGCAGCGTGACCAAGACAGCGAAGTCGTTCGATCCAGATCAATGACTGCCGTAGCCCACTCACCCGCTGATCGCTCTGGCAGCCGTCGAGATGAAAATGCACACCTCGAATTTCAAGCGGTAGCTGTGATATTCGCTCGAGCCAATCCATCGAACCGCAGGCATCGAAACCGAACCGTGTCGGCAATCGAGTGCCTTGATGTGCAAAACCACCGAGCCGGATGGCGATTTTCGACATAGTATGAGAGTTCGCTGCGCAAGCTGCCACCGCATCGACTTCATCGTGATTGTCCACGACGATCGTAATGCTATTTGATAGGCATCGATCCAACAGTGCCTGCGATTTGATCGAAGCCGTGCAGACAATGTTTTTAGGCGACACTCCGCGTTGCAATACGGTCTCGATTTCAGATTCACTCGCTACGTCGACTCCTATTCGTGCTCGCACCGCAGCATCGACAAACGCAGGCGATTTATTGGTTTTGCAGGCGAAGTAGACCCCCAATCGAATCGAACATGCGGCGGCCGCACTTTGAATCTCGTCAATGTGCCCCGGCATCGGTTGGGACGAGAGTATGTTGACAGGCGAACCGTACTGGATGAGGAAGTCGTTCAGTTCTCCGCCACTGATCAGTTCGATCATCCAAGGTGCCACTCGCGCCGTCAGCGGGCTAACCCCACAGCAATAGCTGTGGAGGTCTGGCATATCGATGTTCTTCAACGGCTACGCTTCGACTTCAGCAGAAGGCTGAGATTCTGATCTATTTGAAGTGGTTCGCTCGCTGAGTTCCGTCAACAGTGAGTAACCTTCTTTAACGCAGATTGCCGCGATCAATAGCGAGGCCACGGCCGCGATGATTTTTAACATGGGTAAGGCGACCAACCATACCGCAGCGACTCCGCATAATAGTGCCACACCGGCTTGTGCAAATTTTACCATGGATTGCATGCGAGTCGTGTGGCTCTGGGATCGCTGACTGCGATTGATCGCACTCCGTGCAGAGGCATTCGCGAGTTCACGCATTGCCGATAGATCGCTATTGCGCTCAGGCGCTTGCGACCGAGGCACCAAGGGGGCAGCGGGGTCGATTTCGGCAGTGTTATTTTCGCTCGTCAGTGTTTGTGTTTGAGTACCATCGTCATTGAACACGCTCGTCGTCGCGTCATCCTTAGCAGGAGCGGGCTTCGCGACCGTTTTCGGTTTCACTTTCGCAGCGGGTGCTGACACGACCGAATCCGTTGATTGTCCTTGAACTCGCTGTAGCAAGCGATTCATGTAGGCCTCAATGGAATCATCCTCAGCGTCACCTCCCGATGGTTCGTTCTGTGTCGAGACAGAAACAGCGACGGATGTTTGATCTTCCTCCTCCTCTTTCTCCTCTTCAGCAGCCTTAACAAGATCGCTCTCGAAGGATTGATCATGATAGGGCGCAGTGTCCTCGTGATACTTATTCTGAGAACGACCTAAAATCGATGCAACCGAATCCGAATCACTCACCATGGTCGATTCGAAATTTTCATCTTCACTATCATCTTCATCGTCATCGAATTGTAGTTTCGCAAACCCCGATGGCGACGCTTCGGCTTTGACATCACGGCCACCCTTCCACATCGCCGTCGCAGAGATGTCACCAAAGTCGTCGTCGTCAGCCTCTTTTCCAGAGTGCCCGGCGGCTGGATTTTTGCCCAATCCTAAATCACGCAACAATTGCTCGGCGAGCGATCCAGAAGGAACGTCTGACGATTCGGACTCAGGCTCATCATCAGATTGCCATGGATTGAGGTTATTAACATCGCTTGGATTTTCATCGCAAATGTGATTGCTGTCGAATTGATCAGCGACGTTTTCGTTGATCACTACGTTCTGCAACGACGGCGATTCGTATCGATCAACTTGATAAGATTCTGGTGCAACGGGACGCGAATATGAATCATGCTCGTACGCGTTTGCATACGCATCAGCAGGTTCGCTCAAATCGAGTTTGGCGTGTAAATTACGTTCGATCTCGGGCACGTCGTCGGTTCCGTCAATGATTTCGTCTTCGTTTCGATCGGCGTAACCGCGAGCATGATTGTGTAACCGGTCAGCGGTGCTTAAATACGATTGTGATTCTTCAGGCCACTGCGGTAGATCCGCAATGGGCTCTAAATCCTTGTACGGGATCGACCAAGCCGATATGGTCTCATTTTCTTCGTTCGTTGGAACGCGATGAAACGCGATGTCTCCGATCGGCTCGTCATCGACTGATGAATCGAGCTGCGGAGCGAAATCACGTTCTGACTCGACAAAAGCGTCATGTGGCTCCAACGCGTGTGGTGTCAGGTCTACTTGTTGTGACAGATTGTCGATGTCGCTGGTAGCAGGAGCACTAGCGTACGTTGGCCATACGTCCTCGTCGTCCATTGGATGGATTGTCGGTGCTGGCTCGTCCGACCATTGGACGGCTGGAGCGTCAGCCGAACTGCCTAAGACTGCGACTTCTGATCGCTCTTGGGCGAATGCCGATGTGTTCGTATCATTGCGATTGTCGCTTACTTCCGTGAAATCGCTGGCACGAGAGTCTGGACGCTCGTTGGCTTCTTCGGCGTGTTGTGTTTGATCATCATGAAGCAGCAGACCGAGCTTAGGCATCGTACTGCGGAGCGGCGTTGACGCACTGCCACCGATGACTTCGCGAGTTTTTTGTTCGAGATGTTCGATACGATCTAGCGTATCGTCATGATCGCGGTTGGAGCGATCGAACAATTTGCGAGTTTCTTTTGCATCGTGACGCGCTTGATCACGTTGCCGTCTCAGGTCGTCTTGATCGGCGATGGCGTTGTCACGCTCGGCCTGCATGGCTTGCAGTTCTTTCACCGCAGCGGTCCATTTTTCTTCTGCGGCTAAACGAGCCGCTTCCGCCTCGTCGCGAGCACGAACGGCTTGCTCGCATTTCTGGCGAGCGTCAGCGAGATGCGTGAGCGCTTCTTGATAGCGCCGATCGGCGTGCGCCTTCTGCTCGGCGGCGCTGCCTTGGTGCAACAACAGTTCATCGTGCTTGCTCACGATTTCGTTTCGCAGTGCGACCGCGTCATCGCGTTCTTGGCGAGCGTGCTGGACATCGAGCCGAGCAGTTTCGAGTTCCCGCCGAGCCGATTCACAATCCATCTTGGCGACATCGCACGCATAGCGAGCTTCCTCGCACAGACGGATCGCTTCTTCACGCTCGGCGCGGGCTTCATCTCGCTCGGTGGTCGCTCCGGTCAACTGATCCGACAACCGCTCGTTCTCTTCACGCAGTTGACTAAGCTTTGCTTGAGCACCGGCCAAATCGATAGACAAGCTTTCGACGTTCTGACGCAGCGTTTCGACTTCTTGCGTCCATGATTCTCGATCGGCGTCGTGGCGATCTTGATTATGACGAATGGTCGCTTCAAAGTCCGAGATTGTTTTTCGAGCGAGTTGGCATTCCTTGTCAAGGGATTCCGTATCGAGCCGAGTACGTGAGATTTCGCTGAGCAAATGCTCGACTTCAGCCCGCAGTTGATCTTCGATCGTTTCCAACTGTTCGCAGCGATCAGCAAGCCGTTCACGCTCCGCATCGCTGATCGCTTTCGCTTCGGTCACATCGTCGCGGGCGGCTTCGAGCTCGCGGCACCGCGTTTGGTGCTCATTCGCTCGGCTAGCCTCGAGTCGTTGCAGCGTTTCTTGTTGAAACGACAGTTCAATGAGTTGCTCGTTGAGCGACGCGAATTTCTCACGCATCTGCTCGACCGCCTTCGTAGCTGCTTCGGCCTGCATCCGCGACGCACGCAGCTTTTCTTCACTCTCGGCGAGTTGTTGAGTCGAGACGGTTTCTTGGAGCTTGTATCGTTGCTGCTCGTTAAGCAGTTTTTCAATTTGTTGACGATGCAAACGATCGCGACCATCGAGTCGTTCCTGTTGCATCCGCAAGTGCTCGCGACCAGCGGCGAGTTCTTCCTGTTGCAATTGCAGCTCATCGCGATGTTGCAATAGATCATTGTATCGACGTTGAAACTCTTCATGAACTTCGATCGCAACGGATTCTTGCGTGTGCAATTCCTCTTCACGATCACGCAGTGTCTGCAACTGCTGTTCGAGAGCTTGGGTTTGCTCAGTAAGTTCTCGTTCTCGCGTTTTGCACCACGCATCGCGGCGCTCAACATCTTGTTTCAGTGCACGCCATTGCTTGGCTTCTTCGTGAAAAGAGCGTGACCAGTCCTCGTCGCAAGCAGTACCACGCGATTCGTCGTGACCGTCCATACCTACGAGGCCATGAGCCACGGCTTGGCTGACCGCGTCGAAGGGCCGTGGTGAACTTTCGAGCAATTCAAATTCGTAAGATCCCAAACGTAACCGATCACCAACATGCAAGATGCCTTCATTGGTGCGGACGTTATTGATTTGGAAAGGAACCGAATAGGCGCGAACTAGAATCCGCTCGTGGTCGCGAATCAAGACCGCGTGCAATGAACGCAGCGACGCGTCCTCCAGCCGAATGGAACAACCCACACCGCTGCCGAGCGTGTAGCGAGCACCGGCTAGACGCAACCGCCGTGTGGGCTGGCCTTCGCAGCGGACGCGAAACTCGATGCTCGGATCTTTTTGCCAAGTCGACGGGGTCTGTGCCCAGGAATCGAGTTCACGCGATGCCAGTTCATCTCGGTGACCGCGTGAGCGGGCTGATGCACTCTGGCCGCTGCGATCGTCCGATGCCGAAGACGGACGAATCTGCCAAGAGGCCACATCAAAGCTGGCGGCAGCCTCGTCGAGGGTGGTCGATGCGGATGAGTAGTATTGAGAGTCGTCGTTAGCCACCACGGATGTCCTTCTCACGAGGGTTCGTTTCAAAGCGGTCTACGAAAGCCCACTTGTTCACAATGAATCGGTTATATCGGTCATACGCATGAAGCGAACTGCGGACTTTTTGCGACTGTTTCTGAAAATTCAATGAAGTAGTAACAAAACACAGCGTTTTTTCGCTAGTTGTTTCTCCCCGACGTCGCCCCACGAGACTCCGCCACGAGTCTGGGCAAGCGAGTTTCACAATGATTTTTACTACCTCCTCACTACTTTTAATTATTATGCGAGCGATCGAGAGCACGTCGCTCAACGCATCCATCCCGCCTATTGCCCCTGTTTCACCGGAGTTTGTCGTGTCTATTCACCGCTTCTACTCATGCCTATTGGCAGTTTCGTTTGTCTGCGTCTCGACCGTAGTCTGCTCTCACGTCGTCGCTCAAGAGCAGACCAGCCCGGCTGTGGAGACTGTGGAGAGTGCGAAGAAGGAGCCTGCCAAACAAGATGAAGACGCGACCGAAGCGATTGCGATGCGGCTTCAGCTCGAACTGTTGCAGGTTCGCCGCAAACGGTTAGGTCTGAACTTCGGAGACGCACATCCCACGATGTTGCGATTGGATGACGAAATCAAATCGCTTCAAAAGAAACTCGAAGCCGCCGCATCACCTAAAGATCTATTGCAACGATCCGATCCCGAATCACTGAAGTCGATGAACGAGGAGGAGTTGCGAACACTCGTCGGTGAACTCGTCAAACGCGTTTTGGTGCTCGAAAAAGAGGTTCACGGGCTCAAAGAATCGCCCACGATCTCACGTCGTTTCCCACGATAGAAGTTCTTTTGCAAGAGTCTTTACTGCTCAAGCGGACGAGCTTGCAGACTCCAGCCGTGAAGGATTCCGAATCGGTCGCTGCGGGTGCCGCGAATCACCAATTGCCACACACCCTCGATCGACTTGCCGTTGTACACGCTCAACCCAGGTTGATTCTTCAATAAGCCTTCGGGTAAATAGCTACCTTCAAACGGTGGTCGGCCTTTGACGATCGGATTGGACGCCTGGTCATCAAAAATTGTGTTGTCGAAATTATCGTCATGACCTCCGACCTCGGTGAACAGTTCAATCCGTTCACCGTCAGGCCCCGTCAAATACGCATCGAGATGGCCGGTTTGTGTGTGCGTGATGGAAATTCGCACGTTTAAATCGGCAACCAAAAAATTCTCGCTTACTTCGATTTCTGAAATCACGGTTTGGCCGGGAGGCAGAGGCACGGCGTCCGTGCTGACATACTCGCCGCCCATCACGGCGCGAGTTTCCGACAACTCGGGCTTTGTCAACAAACCATCCTGATTGGCATCGAGCGAGTTGAACTCGGCCATCGTCTCGACGGTCAGTTCAGGCGAAAACTCGGCTAATGAAACTTGGCCATCACGATCCACATCGCGTTCATAGAACCAACCTGGAATGCCTGCTTCACCGCCGCCTAGTTCCTCTTGCATGCGCGACACGTACTGTGTCATTTCATCGCGCGTGATCTCACCATTGCGATCAATATCAATCTCCGCAATCGGCATCCCCAGTTCCGTGAATTCGGAACGATCCAAGCGTCCGTTGCGATCTTTGTCGAAACGACCCAGGATGCTGTATGCCAAGTACTGGCTGCTGCCGCCTCGTCGCCACCATTGATCGCGATCATTTGAATCCGAATCGGAGCGCCGCACCGGTTCGATCCCATTACCCGCTCGACGTGCCTTTTGAATCAATTCACTCGATTGACTCGATAGCGTCCGTCGCCGCGCGTATCGCTGCGCCAACTCCAAACGACTCAATCGATCGTCTTTATTCAAATCATCCGCAAACGGATCGCGGTACGTCCAATCAGCACGACGCGCTTCGTCGCGGTCGATCGTGCCATCGCGATCACGATCGAATCGGCGTAGCAACGCATCGGCTTCATCCAAGTCACCCTCCGTGTACGGGTACTTCACTTCACCAATGCCAAACTCCGCTAGTAGCGGTTCGTGACGGCTGGTGCCAAAGGTCCGTAGGGCACCGGTGCGCTCGGGCCGCACCTCGTCGCCGGCGACGCCGTTCTGTTTCGCATAATAGATTCGTGCGGCTTCTTGAAATGTGTCGATTCCGTTTGGCCGATCCAGCGACATCCGCCGCGCTTCGGCAATGCGTTCTAAATAAGGACGCGACAACGGCGTGATCTCATCGGGTTCAATCAGGCCATTCTCGTTTGTATCGAGTCGTTCGAGCGATTCACGCAAACCCGCTTGGGCGAAAACGCTTTGCGAACAAACGCATACCAGGCCCAAGGCCAGGATCATGGAAAAAAAACGCTGGATGATTTCGTCCATCATGGTCGATCGTCCCTGCTTCTTGACGTCTTGGAGGACGATGACGACGAGCGGCTGCGAGATGTTTCGATCAACATTCCTTCGAGTGCTGCTTCGATCGCCAACACGTTGCTCGGCACCACGATTTCAATGGTTTGTTCACCGCGGGAGTCGATCAATTGTATCAGCGTTTCGACCTCCGCCAGCAAACTTTCGGGAGCCGTCACAACTAACGAATTGCTCGGTTCATGCACCGCCACGGTCATCTTCGGCGCGAGATCTTTGGGTTGAGAAGCCTTGGCCATCGCGGCTAGTTTTTGTACTTCTGCATCGGTTTTAGCCTGCCGCGGATCAACCGGAGCTGCGCTAGCGCCTCGGCCAGCACCGGAATCTTTCTCATCCGAGGCAACTCGGCTGCCGAACGATTGCCGGATGACTTCCGCCGCGTCAGCCGCCTTGATGTTGACCAATTCAATGACGCGTGATTGACCGTACGTCAACACATCAGTGATGCCTTGCGGTTTGTCGACAATCTTGAGGTAGTCTTCCATCTTGGAGATTTCATCCGCTGCGCCTTGCGCGATCAAACGGTTCAGTCGCGTGTCGGCGACCACGGTCATCGCGCCACGAGTCAACGTCAGTGTGCCTTCGGAAGTCGACAAAAAACTGCTTGACAAAAACGATGACTGTGCCGAAACATAACCATTGACCAACGTTCCCATTTCAGCTTGCCCGGCCGAGTCGCCACCATCGAGTAATCGGGCCACCATTCGCAATGCATCATCGGCTTTCGTGTACTGCATGTAGAACACGATCGGTGCGGACGTGGCAACGTCAGTTGGCCCTGTGATAACGCGGATCAATTCCTCAAAACGATTCAGCGCCTCGGTGTCGTCCGATTGTAACAACAACCCTCGCTCAGTGACTTGGCACAAGATCGGCGACTTCGCAGGCGGCGAGTTGTCGACGGTATCGCCCGCCGTCGTTTCCATACGTGTGAGATTGGTGAAGGATTGATCGTTGGCAGGCGAGATGGTTCGCTCCTTAACTGGTGGAGTGACATCCTCGCTCGGTTGCGAATGAATCTGGCCAGGCTGTTGCGGAGCAATCTGGCTTGGCATGTTTTGCTCATCGTAAACTGGTGCTGAGTTCACCTGAGATGGCACACGTTCGGTCGGTAACGTGGCCGCGGGCGCAGTTGGAATCTGCGTGATCGGATTGGCATCGCGCCAAAATTGAGTGGCTGTCTGCAAGATGCGTTCGGATTGTTCACGCGGAAGTGAAAGCACGCGGAAGTTGCTGTCGGTGCTCGGTGCCACCACGGCCTCTAAATCGGCAATGATCTTTTTGATCTGCTCCATCTGCGGTTTTTTCGCACGTACGAACAACCGCCGGTTGCCTGCGTCCGCATCAATCTTGGGAGCATCGGCAGTGTCCTCATCCTCATCGTCGAGGATCGTAGGCAAGTCGAGCATCTCCTCGAGCAAACTGATCGCGTAATATGGATCGATGGAGTTCAGTTGGATGACTTCGAAGGCCGCGTCGGTGGCTTGCAACTCGGCCACGGTCATTTCAATCTCACGCTGCGTGGCGGCGTCTGCCAGCACCACGATGCTGCCCGCCTTCTCGTCGATCGACAAACGCACCGATTTACCCGCTAGCAATGTTTGCAGCACGTCGTAAACCATCCGCACGTTGCCGCCTTCGACCAAGTGAGATTTGAGAATCGAATCTCGTTGCATCTGTTGGGCTTCGGGATCAGGTTGATCAATCGCCATGACCAAACCTTCGATCACTTTGATTTTATCGGCCACGCCGGTGGCGAACAGGTTTTTGCCGAGCACGTCGGACGACAAACTCACATCAATCCCAATCATCTCACCAGTGGCCAAGCCGAGGTGCGGGCGAGCGACCGTCAACACATCTTCGGCGTCAACATGATTGAGTTTCCAACTCTTCACAACGGTGCCGTTGTTCATCGTCGCAGGCGTGAAGGAATCAAGGATCGCTTTGACGCTGAGCAGTTTCGCTGCCGTGTCGGTGATCATGATTTGATTGGTATTGGACAACACCGACGGTTGGGTCATCAGTTGTAATGACGACAACTCATCGACGGCATCGTCGGCTTTGAGTTCTTGCAAGCGGAACAAACACTTCACAACATCATGGCTGGGCAGCGTCGCGAGTTGCTCCGGCGTGACGAGTTCAGCGATGGCGTCGAGTTGCGACAAGCTGCGTGGGTCACTGAGATTGACGGCCGACAGCAGATTGCCCGATCGCACGAGTGCGAAGCCCTTCGGTATCAAAAATAAATTGACGCGGTTGATCGCTTCATTGGGCGTGAACACACCCACATCATTGTATGTGAAACTGCCAGTGGGCAATTCGCCGAACTGCAACGCCAACCCAGCCTCACCAGCGACCCATTCGATCACATCTCGCCAGGGGGCCGCATTGAACGAAAACCGCATTTCCGACGCTGGCGGACGAGGTGTCGGTACTGTCTCCGTTGCAGCAATCGCATCTGGTTCAGCTACCGCAGCCGGTTCCTCCATCTGCTCAGTCGGCGGACTCGCTTCCTCACCGGCGGGCGGCCAATCCGCTTCCGTCTCGACGGGCGGCAGTGGCTGGATTGTCGCTGAAGGTTCGGCGACGAGTTCAGTGACAGCGGGCGGTGTTGGAACCGTCGTGCCGGGGGTTTCCGCCACAGGCGATTGGGCTGCTACCGATTTCATTTCGGCAACGAATGCGATCGCAAAGCAAGCCGCAAGGACCGCGCGAACACAGCCATCAAAAGGGCCACGAGAATACCCAAAAACGCTAAATGGTTTGAGTTTGGTCATGGGATTTTATTTGGTTTTGACAATCCGACTCGCTTCCCAAGCAACTGATTGGGCAACGTCTGAGATTGAAATGGGGTGGGGCACGCAGGCAAATGTCAATAATTTGCGGCGTGGAGGTGGGATTTGGGAACACGGACGTCCCAGGTAGGTTCAACCCTAAGATAGTCGAAAAACGTCTTCAGGAGCAGACGTATTCGCCATTGACGTGGAGAAAAGTAGACCGGCAGGCCAGCCCAAACTACCCAGACTGGTCATCGAAGGCCGCAAACGCGGCAAAATGTAGCGAAAGTCGTCAAGACTTTCGGACCGCGCCGCCTTGCTAAACGAAACTCTTGACGAGTTCTTTTACGGTCACGACTCGCCTGTCAATAAGAGATACATGGAATTGGCGGGCGGCTCAAGCAACAACACGTTGTTTTTTCGTTCCACAGGCACGCTCTCGACTGCCATTCCATTGGCGTCTAAAAGTGTCGCTGATAAAAGAACCGCGTTGGCAAGAGCAAGTTGCATCTGCGTTACCTCGATGTTCCATGGACTTCCACCAATTTCCATGATGCGTAGTTTTCCGTCGTTCGCCGGTGCCGTTTTCCAACCATGGGGTCGGGCCGAGGTACCGATTTGAATCAACACGCGTTTGGAAGACGTCAGCGGTTCATCGTCCAACGAAACAGCCAGCACGGTGGCGTAATTGTTTTGGCTTTTTATCGCGAGAGTACTCAATCGTGTAACACCTGCAGCGACGAGATCTCCAGTCACACCTTGCGCACGTGGCGTATCGATCGTACAAACTCCTTTCGTTTGATCCCACACCAGTTCTTGCGTGTTGCTGCGCACGACGAATTGCTGCGACGTTGTATTGCTCACCTGATCGGCCGCTGGAGTCGTCTGCTTAGAAAACGCCACCTCGACTGGTCCTTGCAAATAAAGCATGGGCGACAACGTCCCCACAGCAGATGCCTGATCCTTGCCCGTGTCCGCTTCGCGATCACGATTGGGATCGAACCCGGCTTCTTCAGGCAGACGTGGTGGGCGGCGTGACCAGACGTCGGTGAGCGTTCGCTGCTCGACCAAGGCGGGTACTGCTTTTTGTACAAACCCTTTGCGAAACATCAACGCGGCAGCCGGAAACATCCCAATTTGGGCTGGCGTGGAGAGTTGCCACTTGCCCATCGGCGGGCCGAACCCGATATCACTCGTCGCGAACCAATAGAAGATATCGACTCCGGTAAGAGCACTGTAGGCAGCGACCAAGAACGGACCCTCACTTTGATAACGCAGCGGCGGCACCCACGCGCTCTCGGAGACGATCATCGGGTGTCCTTGGACTTGGCGGATTGCCAGCGGAAACTCCCAGGCTCGCTTGAGCACCGACTCGCCACTGAACTCATCGCCAGGGCTGATCATGAAACCTGCCTTGTGTTTCTCAGTGGGATTGATGTGCCCGCCACCGTTGTAATAACGATTGACACCGATGACGTCGTTGGCAGAATAGGCATAGCGTTCGGCGTCTAAAAGTTTCGTTTGATCCGCCGTCTTCCAGTTGCCAGCGTTGATTAATCCGGTGTATCCGATGTCTTCTTTCAAAAACCGTGAGATCTCAACGTTGAACGCGTGCATCAACTCGGTATAGAACTGCAGTTGATCGTCCAGTCGCGCTGCTCTCGCCCCACGTTGTGTCTGTGTCAGATGATAAATCGGCTGTGTCATGACGACGCCGTGTTCAAAATCATCATCCGCCACTTCAGCCGCGTCGCCCCAAACACGGGTGGCCTCGTCGAGCGAGCCGTATTTCTGAATCAACCAAGCACCGAACCGTTTGCTTAACTCGATCCGTTGCTCGCCTTTGATTGAACCTTCGGTCCAGAACAGCAAGCTATCTTCGTTTTGAATTTGGAAGATGGCGAGCGTTGGATCTTCAGCGAGCGGGATGCCCGTGTGTGGGTTGGGCGGTGTGAGGAGTGCTTTCAACCAATGCTTGTAGGCGGCTTGCAGTTCCTCGTCAAAGAACAGCAGACCGGTCAGGTTATCGCCGCCTGGGTTCTTCAATCCCCAAGCAGGATTGTATTTCACGCTGACGGCCCAGTATGGCGAGAGGGTGACATAGATGCCCTGTTGTTTCATGGCCGCGACCAACCGCCACGCCGCGTCGATGTCAGTCTGGTTGACATCGCGGATGTCGTCGCCATGCGGAGCGAGATGTCCATGATGACGAACCATATTCACACCCCGCTTAGCCAACCACTTCGCGTGTTCCGCAACTGCTGTAATGTCATCGCGGTCTTGCACGGTCGTATTGACGGCCCAAAAACGGATCGGTTGGCCTGCACCGTCAACGAAATCGGCACCGTCTGCTGAGCGCGCGATCCGGCCATGTTTGCCAGCGGGTTTTTCATTGAGCGCACTGAGGTCTAACAACGCAGCGGGTGAGAACGAGTCACGATCGGGTTCAAAGGCCCACGTGCCCTGATCGGCAAGGCCAGTTTTTTGACCCGGCTTCAAAGCGCCCTGCGGTAAGAACGGTGTGCGACTAAGAACGAAACAATCCAGCCCACCGTGACGGTTGTTGTTGCTCTCAAAGCGAAACTCGATCGTGTTATCGCCAGCGTCTAATTCGAGCGGCATGGCTTTGATCCAGGCCACAAACCGTAAGTCCGGTTTGGCATCCATGGCGAGATTGATTTGTTGTTCGTGGTTGTCAAACGACACGCTTTGCCAATCGCCCGCGTTAACTCGGACAGACATTGCCGCTGCGACGGGGTTGGCTCGTAGCCAAAACTCGTACGTTCCGGCGTGATCAATTGGCACCGAGAAACTCGCAATCGGCATGTCGCCATCACGAAAATGAGACAGCCAATCATTGTTCGAGAGTTCACCAATTTTTACGGAGTTGTACCACCCATGTTGCTGCATCGAATGCGTCGCAGCCGACTCGCCTTCGATCCAAATCAGACCTTCACCGACGAGTTTGGCTGGGAGCGTGAGTAGATAAAAGGCGAGCAAAAGCAGGTAGTGACTTTTCAAATTCGGTGGGCGATTCATGGGTGGTTTTCTCAAGGGGAGAATGATTTCATTGAAAGTTTGTCGTGGCCAGGTGCCTGCCCGGTGATCTTCGCTCCCTAAACACTCTCCCATGGACTATGATGAGAACATCTCGTTTTGATATCCGTTTGCGCCATCGATAAAGACATGAAAAGCATACTCCTAGGATTTTTTGCCCTGCTAATGGGCGGAGGCTTAATCGCGAATGCAGAGCAACAGACAACAGCAAAAACTGTTGATTTTGCACATCAAATCGTGCCCATCTTAAAACAAAACTGTATCACGTGTCACGGCGGACGCGAGGCCGAAGGCGATTTCTCGCTGAACACTCGGGAAGACGTGCTGGACTCGGGCATGGTCGAACTGGATGATGCCGCCGCTTCACACTTACTCGAACTGATCACGACCGACGATCCCGATGAGCAGATGCCACCGTCAGATCGACCTCGGCTCAGTGCCGAAGAAGTGACTTTGATCCGTCGCTGGATCGACGAGGGGCTGAACTGGGACGAGGGTGTAACGTTTGCAATCACCACGTACGATCCGCCAATGCTACCACGTGCGGTCGAATTACCGCCGCCGCATGAGCAACGCCTCCATCCGATCGATCGGTTACTAGATCACTATCTGACAGAGCGAGGGCTACCGATTCCCTCACCGATCACCGACGAAGTGTTCTTGCGACGGGTCACTTTGGATTTAATCGGTCTGTTGCCAGCGGTGGAAACTCGTGAGCGTTTCTTAGCTGGTTCCAATCCTGATCGTCGCGACCGAATGATCGACGAACTGCTCGCCGACAACGTGGCGTATGCCGATCACTGGATGAGTTTTTTCAACGACCTGCTCCGTAACGACTACAGCGGCACAGGATTCATCACGGGCGGACGACGGCAGATCAGCCAGTGGTTGTACGAGTCGCTGCTGGCGAACAAACCGTTCGATCAGATGACACGTGAACTCGTTGCGCCACCGAGCGACGAAAGTCGTGGCTACATTGATGGTATCAAATGGCGGGGCACCGTGAGCGCTGGCCAAACCTTGCCGATTCAGTTCTCGCAGAGTATCTCGCAATCGTTCCTCGGTATCAACATGAAGTGTGCTTCGTGTCACGATAGCTTCACTGATCGTTGGACGTTGAAACAGGCATACGGATTAGCGGCGATTTATGCGGATGGTCCGTTGGAACTGCATCGTTGCGATTTGCCGATGGGTGAGTACCAAGAGGCTGCGTGGTTGTTTCCCGAACTCGGTGAGATCGACGCGTCCGCGCCACGTGACACGCGACTGCAACAGTTGGCGGGATTGATGACGCATCCCAACAATGGGCGATATGCCAGGACGATCGTGAATCGTTTGTGGCACCGGATGATGGGACGCGGGTTAGTCCACCCGCTCGACGCGATGCAAACGCAACCGTGGAACGAAGACGTGCTCGATTTCTTGGCCAATGAACTCGTCAGCAGCGGTTATGATTTGAAAGCGATCTTGCGATTGATCACGACCAGTCAGGCGTATCAATCAGCCAGTGCGGTCGAAGAGGGACAGACAAGCGAGAATGGCTATGTTTATCGTGGCCCACGACCTCGGCGGATGACAGCGGAGCAGTATCTCGATTCGGTTTGGCAATTGACGCAATCGGCACCGACGAAGATCCAGGCACCGGTGCTGCGTAGTCAAGCGTCGCCAGAAGAGATCGCGACAACGGAGTTGAAGGGCAGTTGGATTTGGGGACCGAACGCCATGCGTTCGCCTGCCGGTGAAGAATTATTGATTCGCAAGGTGATCGAGATACCTGCTGGCGCAGTCGGTGGCGGACTGATGGTGACGTGTGATAACGAGTTCCAGCTCTTCATCAACAACCGCGAGGTGCTCGCGGCAATCGATTGGACTCAGCCAGCCACGCTCGCACTGCGTGATTATTTCAAACGCGGCAGCAACATGTTGGTGTTCCGAGTGAAGAACGCGGGAGCAAGTCCCAACGCGGCAGGACTGTATTGCCAAGGTCAGGTGAAGTTCAAAGATGAATCGGCTGTGAACTTTGCCAGCGATGAGAGTTGGGAATATCACACGAATTTACCAGCCGTCCGCGAAGGTCGCATGTCTGCGCCTGGCGCGGGATGGAAACCGGTCGAGGTGGTCGCACCCGTCGCACCGTGGACGAGCATGTTGGAATCCACCGGTCGGCAGTTGCTGGCGATGGCAGTGACCGGAGCAGGCGAGCAACCGCTGGTGCGTGCTTCGCTGCTCAAGAATACACCGTTAATGCAATCGCTCGGACGACCCTCTCGCGATCAAATTGTTTCGATGCGGCCCAACCAACTGACAACTTTGGAAGCGATTGATTTGGCCAATCAAGCCGAACTCAGTGACGCGTTCGCACGGGGTGCCAGCCGTTTGGCAAACCAAACGTGGCCATCGACGAATGCGTTGATTGATCATTTGTATAAGGCGGCACTGTCACGAGAGCCAACCGCTGGTGAGCGTGAATTGTTTCGCAATGCCCTAGGCGACGAAATTGAATCGACACGCTTGCAGGACGCGTTGTGGGCGATTTGCATGCTGCCCGAATTCATGCTCGTGCGCTAGAACGTTGTAGCGAAGCTTCGTAACGGAACTCGTCAAGAGTTTCGCAATGGACTGGAAAAAAATCTGAAAACCGACATCTGACATCTGAAAACTCAAAAAAAACTATGTTTGAAACCCTTGCACGTCGTGATTTTTTGCGTGGTCTTTCGGCTGCTTCGTTCGCTGCGCTGGCCTCGGGAGCGCCGCGATTGTTGGCTTCCGAGCTTGTCGAGCCGATTCAGCAGCCCGAGCCAACAGCGGATGCTTGCATCTTGATTTGGCTCGCCGGTGGGATGGCTGCTCCGGACACATTGGACCCGAAAGCATATTTGCCTTTCGAGAAAGGCATGAAGGTTTCCGATATGCTCAGCACGTTCCCGGCGATCGACACGGCGGTTGACAATATCAAAATCTGCCAAGGTCTCGAGGGCATCGCCTCGGTGATGGATCGTGGCACGTTGATTCGTTCGCATGTGCAACCCGACCTCGGCAGCATCCTGCATTCACGACATCAGTATCATTGGCACACCGGTTACGTACCGCCTGTCACCGTCGCTGCGCCGCACTTGGGTTCATGGATGGCTCGTGTGTTGGGCGGACGCAACGACGTGATGCCGGCGTTCGTGAACATCGGCCAGCGGCTCGAAGGTGTGGGTGAGAGCGAAGAGTTGAAGGCGTTCACGACAGCGGGCTTTTTCGGCAGTGAATACGGACCAATGAATTTACCGTACCCCGACCAAGCTGCCGTTTCAGTTCGGCCACCAAAGGGGATGGATGCGAATCGGTTTGCCAATCGCAATCGATTGTTCCGTGATCTCGTTGACCGCAGCCCGCAGCGAGATTTCATGAGCGATTACCAGCAAGAGTCTACGCTGCGTTCGTTTGACAACGCCTATCGGTTGCTCAGCAGTGAGAGTCGCAAGGCGTTCGACATCACACTTGAACCCAAGGAAAGTTACGACCAATACAACACGAGTCGTTTCGGCCAGGGTTGTTTGTTAGCCCGGCGGTTGGTGGAAGCGGGGACGCGGTTTGTAGAAGTGACGACGGAGTATGTACCGTTTCTACATTTTGACACTCACGCGTCGGGCAATTCCACGATGGCCCGCATGCACAGCGAGATCGACCGCCCGATCAGCCGATTGATCCGAGATTTGGAATCGCGAGGGCTACTCGATCGAACGCTGGTGATTGTAGCGTCGGAGTTCAGCCGTGATGCTTTGATGGAAGGCAAACCGGGGTCGAATGCAAACGATCAAGCGACGGAAAAAGTGGATGTGATTTCGGAACCGAAGCACTACGGCTTGCATCGCCATTTCACAGGCGGATCGAGCGTGTTGATGTTCGGTGGCGGGATGAAACACGGGTTCTTGTACGGTGCAACCGCACCACAACGACCGTTGATCGCGATCGAAGATCCCGTCTCGATCGAGGACATGCACGCCACGATTATGCACGCGATGGGGATCAGTCCCCGAACAGGTTATGAAATCGAAGGCCGTCCGTTTTATGTGACCAAAGACGGCAAAGGAAAAGTGGTGGAGGCGTTGTTCGCGTAAAACGAAAAGAAGGGGCCACCCATGCGTACACGTCAGTCACACATCAAGAAATTGGGTGGCTTCTTCTTTTGCCTCTTCTTCAAGTCTTCTTCACCGTAATCGGTGTTGGGCATCTGGTCAGGACTGATCGTGCGCAGGTCGTTTGGCTCAAAACTTATCTGTACTTGTTCACAACTACGCCGAGGTTTTTCCATTTCCGGGGGAGTATTCCTCCCTCCCGGCTGGTATACTTTTGTCGATAACAAGGGGGATCGGGCGTCCGATGGCCACAACGCGAATAGTATTCATCGACGAGGAACCCAGCTAGAACAATGGACTCCGAGAAAACGCGACCGCCCGCCGGTTCAGGTAATCGAGTTTTGTCCGATCGCTACCGGATCACGCAACTTCTCGGTGTCGGCGGTATGGCGAAGGTCTATCTGGCCTACGACGAGAAGCTGGAGATCGATGTCGCGATCAAGGTTCCAGATCGAACGTTATTGCGTGAGCCTGGATTTCGAGACCGTTTCGTTGCGGAGACCCGCTCGTTGCTGCGCCTTCGCCACCCAAACATTCTCAATGTGGTCGATGTCGGCGAGGACGGTGGCGTGCCTTTCGCCGTTATGGATTATTTGTCTGGGGGCAGTATCAACGACCAGCGGTTTGTTGACGAGGAAGGAAATTTCCTCCCAATCATGCCCGCGTACTTTGACCGCTGGCTGAATCGCATCTCCGAAGCGCTGGACTTCATCCATCGCAAGGGCTATGTGCATCGAGACGTCAAGCCGGACAACATTTTGTTCGACGCCGACGGCAACGCCTATTTAAGTGACTTTGGTATCGCGAAAGCCTATGGCGAAGCACAAAGCAGCCAATCCGGAAATTTGACTCGTACCGGAATGCTGGTCGGAACGCCGGAATATGTTGCACCGGAAATCAGCCTTGGTCAAACCTACGATGGCCGAAGTGATCAGTATTCACTGGCGGTGATGGTGTTTGAATTGCTGGCCGGATCGCGACCTTTTGCGGGAACGACGCCCGCTGCGATTGTCCTGAACCAAACTCAAAGACGGCTGAGCCACGTCGAACGGATCGAGAATTTTTGGGGCGATGCGGTTACCTCGGTCGTAGTCAAAGGGCTCGCGTTTGAACCCGATGATCGCTACAGCACCTGCGCCGAGTTTGAGAACTCGCTCGCCAAAGCATTCGCTGCGGTGCCGCACGATGACATCGATCGCTCCGTGACCACACGATGCCCAACGTGCGCCGCTGCGATTAAGGTTGACCCCACGTGGGCTGGTAAGTTTGCGACTTGCAGCCGCTGTAGCGAGCGAATCCAGATCCAATCGACTGGCTATGTCGTCGCTGCAAATGTCGCTACGCCCGTTGCGACCAAAGCCTCAACCAGCACGCTGTCTCCGCCACTGGCGACGAACCAGCCGGCAATCCCGCCGAGCGAGACTTCCACACGATTTCGACCAATACCGGTCGGTGTAACTGCGGTCGGTGTGCTCATCCTCACGATGATGCTGTGGTATTGGTTGGCCAAGGAAACCGATGAGAAAGCACCGACACAACATGCTTCGAGCCAAATTGACATTGGCCCGAAGTTGGAGACGTTGCTGCCCGACGACCTCACGATGCGAAAAACGGAGGAAACTTCAACGCAAATCGAGGCGAGTCCCGAACGTGGTACTGAGTTGCAGCCGACCGATCCAAACGCTGCAAATCTTAATATGCAAGAAGTGATCGACACCCCGCCCGTATCGATCCAACCGTCTCTCCCCAGTCCGCCCCCAGCACTTGAGATCCTGCCGATACCGAATCAAAACATTTCATTCCTAGAAGGTCTCGATTTACAGATCCAAACGTCCACGCCGCTTTCGCCGGGAATGATTTTCGCGATTGCCGGTGATTTCCCAGAGGGGATGACGATCGACGAATCCACGGGCCGAGTGCATTGGTTGCCGACGAAGGTCCAGGTTGCTACGCAGCAAACGATAGGGATTGAAGTTCAAGGTGAAAATGCAAGTTCGCCTTTGGCAACGGCAAAGTTCGCTATCCAAGTTGCCGATTTGCAACCGGCAATTGAGTTACCAAGCGAATTCACGAACAGCGTCGGCATGAACATGAAGCTCATCCCCGCCGGAAGCTTCGAAATGGGGTGCAAGCTCACAAGAGAACAAATCAAACTCTTGTCCGAGTACCAGATGGGCGATGCGTTCCAAAACGACGCTCCAGTTCATCCTGTTGAGATCTCACAGCCGTTCTTTATTGGGGCGACGGAGGTAACCCAAGGGCAATGGAAAAAAGTAGTGGGGACTGAGCCTTGGGAAGGTATCTCAATATCTAACAAGATTACATCGCGTGCAACACGCGTTGATCCAGAATATCCGGCTCACGGAGTGACGTGGAATGAAGCAATAGAATTTTGCAATAAACTGTCGGGACTTGAGGGCATGAACTACGGAATCCCTACGGAAGCGATGTGGGAATTCGCATGTCGCGGCGGCACCACGACAGTATTCAGCTTTGGGGATTCACCCACTCGCGCTGACGATTACGCATGGATCAGTTCCATGGACGAAGGAATGCTAATGGTGTCGAAATGCGTAGTTCACGAAGTTGGCAAGAGTAAGCCAAATAAGTTTGGACTGTTCGACATGCACGGCAATGTGGCTGAATGGTGCAATGATTGGTATGCCGAGGACTATTATCTGAAATCTCCCAGGAGGGATCCGGCAGGTGAAACTACCGGAACAGTCAAGGTTCTACGTGGCGGCGATGTCGTTTCGCCACATGTGTATGCAACATCTTCATTCAGATCCTCCCAGGTCCCAACGGAGAGGTACCCTTTAACTGGTTTTCGCATAGTATCCATGCCCGTCGATGGAGAATCGCGAGCTTCGGAAATAGAGTTTTTCCGCAACGAGCGAACGTTATTTGTGGGTAATCAGCAGGGCTGTGACACCACGGTTTGCGCGACTGAAAAGCTAGTTGAAGACGCGGGTGTCGAGGACCATTTAGTCGTTCACACGAGTTCGCCGAAAGAAACTCGCCAAGCTTACCTTAAATTTGATTTGCACGTTGCGCTCCGTAACGCATTCTCCCGTTCGTCGAGCAAGCAAGTCGAACAAGCGACGCTTGTACTCACTGTTGACCAACCAAGATCTGATAACGAGGATGTTTTACTGGTTTATGGCTCCGACAGTCGTGGCCAACTTTATTGGCTCGAGAGCGGTCCGCAAGCGTTGGTCTGGAAGAATTCACCAAGTGCTGCTGGCATCAGTCGTCTGGAAATGGTCGCGGAAACAAGGGTTCCGGGGTCCCTGAAGCCGGGTGACAAAATCGAGATATCGAGCCCACGACTGGCTGAACTCATTAAGGACACCGAAGCAAACTCCATCACGCTTGTGCTGGCAATGAAGAGTCCATCCTTGCCGTTGAGTATCGCCAGTCACGAGAACAACGAATATCAAGAACCGGCAATTGTCGTGAAGCTCAGTCATGACGATTCAGCCAAGGCGGGTGACGCTGAGCTCGACGAAAATCCGAAAACTCAGATCGCAGAAGCGGATTTGCCGAAGCGATTTAAAAACTCGGTCGGAATGGACTTCGTTTTGATCAACAGCGGAGACTTTGTCATGGGGTCACCTGAGACAGAGCCCAATCGCAGACTCGACGAACAGCAACACCGTGTCGTCATCACACAACCATTTTACATCTCCCAAACCGAGGTGACCCAGCGTCAGTGGTTGACAGTGATGAAGGATAAACCTTACGGCAGTATGCCAATCGATGCGTCAACGCTCGACTCGCCCATTTGGCACGTCGATTATCGAGACGCGAGGAGTTTTTGTATTCAACTAAGCGCAAAGGAAGGGCGTCCGTATGACCTGCCCTCTGAGGCTCAGTGGGAATACGCTTGCCGTGGCGGTAGCGACACTAAGTTTTCCTTTGGTATTCGCGATGAGTTGCTTGGTCAGTATTGTCAATTTCGTCCAACGTATACAACTCCCGTCAATTCAGTTCCATTTGCAGTCGGTCAAAAAGAGCCGAACCCGTTTGGTCTATACGATATGCATGGCAATGTCTGGGAGTGGTGCTTG
>JBGSMN010000398.1:0-3460 GCA_041740155.1 Rhodopirellula sp. | reverse complement strand
CATGTCAAGCGCGTCGTGTTTTCGATCGATTCGCCGAACGTGTCGTGAAGCTATTCGGAACAGTGCTGGTGCAGCGTATTCGATACACCATCAACTCCACTAACGTCGCCGTCACAATCCAAGGCGTGGTACCGATAACGGCCGCGATAACCGAGTCGCGTCGATTGGTTTTCCATTGTCAAAAACGAGGACTCCGCGACTTCGGTTCATCGCATGGTTCGCCGCGATCCACGCCAGATGCTTGGGCAGCGAGGAGTTTCCCCATGCTGATTCGTTCTTCAGCATCGTACCCAATCGAACGGTAGAACGCGACGACAGACGAGTTTTGAGAACGAACCTGAAGATTCACTTTTGGGCAGCCGAGATCGCTGAGCACATTTTCGACGTACCGTACGAGCATTGATCCGATGCCCTGCCGTTGTTGCGTCGTAGCCACAGCCAGTGAATAAAGCCATCCGCGGTGTCCGTCATAGCCCGCCATGACCGTTCCCACCACCTTCGCGTTCTTTTCGGCAACAAAGAAGAGGCCGTCACCAACGGCGCATTTGCGATCGATAGACGCCGCAGGATCATTGTGCCCCATTGAACCCGGGAAAACATCATCCCAAAGAGTGATGACGGAATAGCGGTCAGCGCCTTCGTAACGTCGAACAACTACAGACAAGGGTGAGGCTCTCAGTGGGCGGCGAGTCAATCAGTCGGCGAACGCTGGCGATCACCCAGTCGCCGCCAAAAAACTATGATTCAAATTCGCAGCCGACCGGCGACTTGGGTGGATCGCTTTGTTCGGCGAAAGGGCCAGTTCTTAGTGTAACCGCTCGAAGAACGTCACCAAATTGCCGTCCGGGTCGACAATCCCGAATTCGCGAGTGCCCCACGGCATGCTCTCAATCTGCCCATTGGGATGCACGATGCCGAGTGGTTCAACAATGCGATACAACTCGTCCACTCCGTCGAGACCGATCCGGCAGCTATGGGTTCCAGCAATGAATGATTCAGCCCCGGAAACCACAGGGCATTCTCCGTCGCGATTGCGCCACTCCTCGTCATTAGCGATCCAGAGATGGATCTCTACAGCGTCCCGTGTGAGTTTCGTGAAGCCCTCCTCCCGGTACGCAACCGTGAACCCAAGCAGGTCGCGGTAGAAAGCAGTGCTCCGCTCTTGATCGCTGGCCGCCAGTGCCGGAATCGCCTGTAGCAGTTTCATTTCATACTCCGCGAAAGCTGACAATGCTCCGAGTTTGTTCTTTGTCGCCGAACGCTTCCGATCACCTCGCCGCGACGAGAGATCAACCACTTCGATAAACCTCATTTCGCGGCTGAGGTGGATCGGTTCGTTATGCAAATACGACTTCGACCTGTGGATTGTCGTGAAAGATCTCAGCGATGACCTCCAAAACAGGTCGTGAATCCGGGGCTTAGTGTTGATTTACTTGCGACCCAGCCACGGACCAAGAGGCGGTATGGACGCTCTTCAGGCCAATACAGGATGTCGTTAAAGGAGTCGAGATTACCGTTCCATTCAATGCCAAGTTGACGAATGAATCCATCATTAAAGGCCGCAATGAAATCGGACCACGAGTTCGCGCCGGAAACGTCGACAACACACTCCTGCATATCGGCCTCCTTGGCATAACGACCGCCGTAGCCGGGCACGCGCCAGTACGGCTTCCATTTCAAAAACGCCAGATCGCGTGCTCCGGTTCACGGCTTGGTTATTTGCTGATTCACGTCTATGTGACCAGGTACTTTGGGAGAATCAGACCGGAAAGCCGCAACTCGACAGCAGAACACGACACTCAACTGACCGCAGGGCCTGTGCCTAAAAATACTCCATTGTCACGGAAGCTTTCCATTTATCGCCAACTTTTTTAGCGACGACCGTTTGTTTGCTGCAATGACCACTTGTAACGAACGCTGTGACACTGCCGTCACGGTTTTGTTGGAGATTTCGAATGTCACCAGAAGCAACTGCTTGAATCGCATTGTGAACGATGAGTATTTCGTTGTCCGACAACGGCTGTGGTTCGGTGTAATGGATTGTCAAAGCAATCGCGACCGTGGCTGCGAGGATCATGCCTGTGACGATAACGATGATGTGCTGTTTCGCATTCTGCAGTAGACGCATTACGGTTGACCCTCTTGGCAAATAACGGCAGCGTTCACCCGGTCGCCGCAAGTGAAATTGACTTTAGGAAACGCGCGATCGGCGGCTCGGCGTGCAACGCGTTGTTATGCCATTTTGATGTCCCGGATTCCATATCGATCAAATCCGGCTCGCGTTGATTCAGTCAATGTGGCACCCGAGTTGACCAAACGAAATGCGTCGGGCATCACCAAGCACCCATCAACCTTTCCAACGGAGATCGTTTCGAAATGCTTTCGAATTGCGTTAAATTCTGCGTTCAGCATTCTCCAATCGATCTTTGCCCGACCGCCACAGTCCTTGTAATACTTCTGTGTCACCAGCCCAAATTCACATGGCGTGAGCTTCTTCGATCGATAGATCCCGGTCGACAAGTGAAGCATCGCAAAGTCTATGGAATGAAAGCGAAACGACTTTCCATCACATAGTTTTGGATCGACACTGACACGGTTTGGTCGAGCTTTTGGCATCAACTGAGGGTGCCACAAGGCAATCTCGCATTCCTTTCGGGCAATCGGGAAGTCCGTCAAGAGTTGATCGACACTCTGGTACCGCATAAGCGGAGAATCAAGTTCAGACCACAACTGGAAGGCAGTGAAACCGCGATCTTGCGTCAGGAAAATGACGGCGTCTCGGACGTCGAGTTTCGTTGCGTATAGACGTATCTGCGGCATGTGATTAAGGCATAACGCTACCGATCACCCGGTCGGCGCAGTTGATCTTCATTTGTCGAATCGCCCCGACTCGCCGACTCGGGTGCATCGGATGGTTCCCCGCTCCCGCGAAGTCGGTCGATACAGATCAACGCGGTGCAGATTGATAGTACGCCCGACCAGAAGTCCGATCGTAGCCAACCCACACACCACCTCCATTGTCTTGGGAGTAACCGTAATATAGGCCATCGCGGATAGTGACGCCACGCCTTGAGTATTCGAGTGCGAACGCCTCCATCTGTTCCGGAGTAGGGTTTTGGGGTTCAACGGGTCTGGGGGTGGAAAACGCCAAGTATCGGGACAATCCGACCCGTTCTTCGATCTCAGTGACGTCCCAACGCGACCAATCCCGAAAGCCAGATTCGCTGATGTCGAATTCGTAGGCGGTGTTCATGTATGAACGGTAGAACGAGACGTTCGTTGCGTCTTCCGGAAGCCAGTCAACGCGTGCGAGCGACACGCCAGTCTCGACTTGAGTAAGACCTTGGTACGCACCACGAACGAACCAAATTGCGAACGCAACAAGTGTGACGTACAGCAACAGTCGGCGGAGTGAAAAACGCATCAGGTGGGGTTAAGCGCTTTGCTCAGTCGGGGAACG
>JBGSMN010000311.1:0-24078 GCA_041740155.1 Rhodopirellula sp. | reverse complement strand
ATTGACGGTCAAACGATGCAAGAAAAACTCGATGGAGCCGGACCCTTGGATATCGCTGAAATCCTGCACATCGGACGACAAATCGCCAACGGTCTGGCTGCCGCTCATGCCACGGGCCTGATTCATCGTGATATCAAACCGGGCAACATCTTGCTGGAGTCGGGGCCAGAACAAAAGGTCAAGATCACTGACTTTGGTCTGGCCAGGGCCGCGGATGATGCGAGCATGACGCGCACCGGCACCGTTTGCGGAACGCCAATGTACATGGCACCGGAACAGGCCCTCGGACAAACCCTCGATCATCGCGCTGACCTGTTCAGCTTCGGTAGTGTTCTCTACCAGATGGCTTGTGGTCGTCCGCCGTTTCGCGCTCCCACGACGATCGCTGTCCTCCGCCGCGTCACCGATGAAGCACCACGTCCACTGCAAGAAATTATTCCCGAGATCCCGGATTGGTTGGTGGCGATCATCAACACGCTTCACGCGAAGCAACCCGAAGAGCGTTTTCAAACTGCCAAGGAAATCGCGGCTCTGCTGGCTCGTTGTCAATCGGAGTTGCAACTCAAACAGGAGGTAACCTGCATCCCGACCGAGCGTATTGCCAACGTTTCGGTCAAAGATTTAAACACATCGGACCAGCGGCCTGGCGCAAACCGCGAGAGCGAGAAAGTCATCGCAGATGCCTTGACATCGGATTCGGCGAAGTTAAAGCAAGTCGTGTACGGTGCCCTGTTGGCACTGATGGTCATATCGCCGATCCTGTTTGGTCGTCACTTGAGTGCGACAGTCAACAAGTGGATTTGGCCAGCGATCCCAACGTTGCCACCAACAGAAACAGCGACGGGCCTGCGATTCGATGGTAAAGACGATTACATCAAGGTCGGTCCAATCGATTTGTCATCGCCGCAATACACGTTGGAAGCGATCGTTACTTCGGCAATAGATGGCGACAACGGCATCGTTGCACTACTCAAGAATGTCGACGGCTCGCCTGAGGTAATGGAACTGTACGACGGCTATCCCGGTGGTCAACGTCAGAGCGGTGCCGGAATCATCGGCCAGTCGGCGTACCAGTCGGTCAACGCGCCGCTAGTCTCAGGTTCACGAGAGCATCGCGCAATCGTGTTTGATGGTGCTGCGATGCACTACTACGTCAACGGCATCTGGCAAGGCAAACGAAACTGCACTGCTAACAAAGGACTGATGTGGCAGATGCGAGAAATGTATATCGGCTGTAAAGCCAACCAGACGCAGTTCTTTCGCGGCCAGATCGATCAGTTGCGTCTGTCAAAGATTGCCCGCTACGACGATAACTTTTCCGTCGCATCTATGTTGACTTCCGATGATTCGACGCTGGCCCTGTACAACTTTGACGAAGGCCAAGGTGATGTCCTGCACGATTCGTCAGGCAGCAATCACAACGGCAAAATTTTTGGGGCGACATGGATTAAATCACCGTCACTCTCGCCTTCTGCGACGGCAGTGGTTGGTTGGCACGGATGGCCGATGGATGCTCCGTCACCAGCGATCGCGCCGTTTAACGCGGAGCAAGCAAAACAGTATCAGCAAGCTTGGGCCGAGTATCTGAACGTGCCTGTCGAATATACCAACTCAATAGGAATGGAGTTCCGATTCATCCCGCCCGGCGAATTCACGATGGGCAGCACGCCAGAGCAAATCGCAGCGGCTATGCCAACAGCCGGAGATGATACCTTGTGGCAGGATTGCTTCAAAAGCGAAGGACCGCAGCATCAAGTCGTGCTGACTCAGCCGTTTTTTCTCGCGGTGAACGAGGTGACACAATCGCAATTTCAGAGCGTGAGTCAAAAGAATCCAGCGTCATTTTCTAAAGAAGGTCAATGGGCAGAATACGTCGAGGGCATCGACACGTCGTCATTCCCGGTTGAAGGCGTAAACTGGAACGATGCGGTCGATTTTTGTACGCGATTGACGGACCTCGAATCCGCTGCCTGCCGTTTGCCAACCGAGGCTGAATGGGAATTCGCTTGTCGATCGGGATCGACAACGGAATACTTCACCGGCGACACTTCGGCGGATCTGGCACGCATGGGTTGGTTCGCCGATACGTCCCAGGAACGAACACACTCCGTCGGTGAACTGCAACAGAACGCGTTCGGCTTGCACGACATGCACGGCAATGTTTGGGAATGGGTGGCCGATGCTTGGAACCCGACTCTTTATTCAACGCAAGCCAACTACCTGACCATCAACCCGTTCAATCGTCCGTCGGAGGATTCGCAGCGGATGACGCGCGGCGGAAACTACTGCTCGTATGCCGAAACCTGCCGATCAGCATCTCGGTGCTTCGAGCCATCTGCATACGATTGGAGTTTGATCGGTCTCCGCATCGCAATGTCTGCCGATGCCGTGCGTCAGTCGTTGAAGGAGTCGGTACAACTGGATGCTCGACCATGACTGCTGCGTCGCCAATAAAAGAGTCTGATTTTATACTCGCTGACCTGCCCCCCGATTTTCTTTGCATAAGTTGCCGTGATCGCGGTACCCGCTCACGCATGATGAACGTAAAATCCTGTAGCGCCTTCCGGCAAATTAATGCTGGACGCGTGACTACTGGATTTCAGTTTACCAATCTTGCCAATGGCGACTGGTGACACAGTGACCCGCTATTGCTCAAAGTGAAAAAAATAACGTTATCGAGTGACAGTTCATCCGGTTGTCGGCCAGGGTAAGTAGGGAAGAATGCTTAACGATTCACAAGCCGTTTCATCTGCCGACTTACTCCGGTTGGCAAAGGCTGGCGACGCGTCCAGTTTAGGCATGTTGCTGAACCATTACACAAACTACATGAAGGTGTTGACTTATGCTCGACTCGATTCTCGAATTCGCGGACGACTGAGTTCGTCGGATGTGGTGCAAGAGTCCTTGCTCGAAGCACATCGTGATTTTAGAACGTTCGCTGGCGATTCGGTGCCAGAGTTTACTGGTTGGCTGCGACAAATATTGCTTCACAACATTGCTCATGCCATGGACGCCCATTTGTTCGCGGCGAAACGTGATGTAAGACGCGAACAGTCACTTGAAGACATGGCCGTGTCGCTGAGTCAATCCCATGGGCGGTTTGAAGTCATGCTGGAGGACCAGGCTCCTTCGCCATCTTCCAGTGCTGATCAACATGAACTGCTGATCACACTTGCAAATGCTATCGCCGCTTTACCCCCTGATTATCGAGACGTCATCGTCTTGCGGCATATTGAAGGTCTCGCGTTTCCAATCATTGCAAAAAGGTTGAACAGATCGCCTGGAGCGACACGGATGTTATGGATGAGAGCGATCGAAGCCTTGCGGCAGCACATGCAAACCGTTGATTGAGTATCCAACACAGTACGAGCGAAGTGAGCTATGAAACTGACTAATGAACCACGTGTGAGCTCGTGGCAGAACCTCTCTGAAGCACAGCAATCGCGATTGGCTGAGTTACTGGATCTGTACGCATGTCGCTTGGAAGTCGGTGACGAAACTGGTGCACAGCGGCTTCTCGAAGAGCATCCTGTGTTATCACGCGAAGCTCATGGCCACGTCGAGAGTTTGCAGTTGCTGTGCCGTGCAGCTCAACAGCGGCCCAGCAGTTCGATCTTTTCGTCGGCAGCAAGTTTGCTACGTCGAACGTCGCAATCTCAGAGAGCGTCTTCTCACAGCGCGCCAGGCAGCCATGTCAAACCTGAACGGGAACAAAGCGACACTCCATCGATTCTCGGGGACTATCGCATCGAACGCGAAATTGGTCGTGGCGGAATGGGTATCGTTTACGCCGCCACGCAAATATCACTGCGCCGAAGTGTCGCGCTCAAGACACTACCGTTTGCCGCAGTCTTGGATCAACAACAGGTTGCGCGTTTTCGTAACGAAGCCCAGGCGGCCGCATCATTGCATCATCCGCATATCGTGCCGGTGTTTGCAGTCGGTTGCGAACGAGGGGTGCATTATTACAGCATGCAGCTCATCGATGGCCAGACACTCGAGCAAGTTATCAAGGAGACGCCGCAATCGTCGCTGCGTGTTTCGTCCGCTCAACCCGCCGTGTCGCAAGCAGTGGACATCGCCAACGATCCGACGCAAGACTTTGATCCCCAGCAGCAACAGGAAATAGTCAGCGACGATACGAGCCTGCCATACAACGCGAATGCCTCGACCGTCGCAGCTCGCATGCCAGACACCACGTCCGTCGCGACTATCCAAAATCGTGACTATGTTCGTGCCATTGTTGAGTTGGTGATTAGTGTCGCTGAAGCATTGGATTACGCACATCAACAAGGAGTCATTCACCGGGATATCAAACCATCGAATTTGCTGCTCGACGCCGCAGGAAAAGTTTGGGTTGCCGACTTTGGTTTAGCTCGATGTCGCGGTGCCAGCAGTCTAACCGCTAACGGAAACATCATCGGCACAGCGCTTTATATGAGTCCTGAACAAGTCGCGGGACGTTCACAAGAAGTCGATCACCGTACCGACATTTATTCGCTTGGCATCACACTCTATGAACTGCTGACGCTTCAGCGGGCCTATTCAGGAAAAAACCGAGAACAATTACTCGCTGCAATCGAAAGCAGTAATCCACCTTCGCTACGGCGTTTAAATCCAGCGATCTCGACGGATCTGGAAACGGTTGTATTCAAAGCGATCGCGAAGCGGAAGGACGATCGTTATGCGACGGCCGGTGAGCTTGCCGAAGACTTGCGTTGTTACCTGGAAGGTCGACCGACTTTGGCTCGTCGCCCCACGGTGTTCGATCGTGCGTTCAAATGGGCAGTGCGTCGCCAAAGGTTTGTCAGTTCGATCGCTGCCATGCTGTTGTTCTCATGCGTTGGCATGACGGTGGCCACGATTCTTGTTTCGCGACAAAGCACGCTCAAAGACGAAGCGAATCGACGCGCGCAATTGCACTTGGACCAGGCCCATCATGCTGTGGATCGATTCAGCGGATTGTTGGCCGAACGATTGATGGTGATCCCAGGAACGACGCAACTGCGAGCGGAACTTTTGGCGGAAGCTGAAAAGTATTACTTGGATTTCATCCGTTATGCGTCGAAACAATCTCACATGGACGCGGAACTGGCGAAGGTGCGTTATCGTCTGGGTGCTGTCTATGAACGACTGGGCAAAACGGAAGCGGCGGAATCACAATATCAACTCGCGATCGCAAACTACAACTCGCTTGCAGATCGAAACGAAAGCATGCTTCAGGCTGATTTGGCGTTGTGCTTTCACAACCTCGCAGCGCTGCGGAAGCAAGACGGAAGATACGAAGCGGCGCTCAGTGATTATCGAAACGCAATTGAGATCCAAGAAAAGTTGCGGGCGTCAAGCGAACCGAGTGGCAGATTCGTGCGCGAGTGGGGAGCCACGCAAACGAATTATTCCATGTTGCTTTGGGCTTGTGGAAAACCCCAGGAGGCTGAGCAACGTTTGCTTGAGACGGAGGAAGTATTGCAGCGCCGCGTGGACGACGCTCCGCGTGATGGTGAATTGCTTCAACAACTCGTCGAATGTCGCAACGTCCGTGTTGGAATTCTGCTCGAACGTGCTCCGGCGGATGCCGAGCCGTTGCTGCGTTCCAACGTGACGGCATTGGTCAATTCTGAACCAACCTTGGCTGAGCACTTCAAATGGTCGGCATTCGGACACCAATCTACCCAGTGCCAATTGGCCGTGGCCAGAAATAATCTGGCGACGTTGTTGGGCCAACAGGGTGAGCTAAGTGAAGCGATTGAGCTTTGTCACGCCGCGATTGATTCGTTGCATGAGGCTAGTCAAGATCCATCGATCCACTTGGCATCGCGGCAACAATTAGCGATTGCGCACAACAACTTAGGGCAACTGTTTTGGCAAAACCAAGACGCCGTAAAATCCATCGAGCAATTTTCTCGCGCCGAGTCGTTACTGCGCGACGAGGTAACATCTGCGAACGTGACGCCAGATACGCTCAGCCGACTTGGCGGTGTCTTGCACAACCAAAGTGTCATCGAGCAGAACCAGGGCGATCTCGACGCCGCGATGCAACGTGTGGCACAGGCGATCGAATTTCAAGCGATGGCGATTAAACGAGCCCCGCTCAACGTGCTTTATCGCCGCAGTTTGGAATCGCACCGAAAGCAGTTGGATCAAGTCTTGCAGAGGTTGCAGGTCAATCCTCGCGAGATTCCCGTGTTCAAAGAATCCGGTGTGGAGCACGTGCCGCACGTCGATCAAGCGTCAATGGATA
The DNA here is from genome assembly GCA_041740155.1 of Rhodopirellula sp. Lineage (GTDB taxonomy): Bacteria > Planctomycetota > Planctomycetia > Pirellulales > Pirellulaceae > Rhodopirellula. The sequence continues at coordinate 17,837 of JBGSMN010000311.1, read as the reverse complement.
TGGAAGAGTTCGCAACGGACTGGGGAGTAGCAAGCAATGCCGCGTAAGAAGTCGAATTACAAGCGTTCATCAAGTCCAAAACGTGCGAGACTTTGGAGGTTCGAACTGCTGGAGTCGCGTGCCCTATTGGCGGGTGCGGACGAAGTCAGTGTACCGTTCGTGAATCTGGTCCCGCTGCATGTCAGTACCGACAATATTGCCAGCGTCACAAGCGACCATGACCAAGAAACTTCCTTGACTGATCCCACGCTGTCCAGCAGCGATCCTGCTGACATTTCTCAAGCAGCCGATGATGCCATGTCATCGACTGATAATTGGATTCAGGGCGGAGTCAACAATGAGAATGCGGGTTTAACGGAACGGCCAATGAATCAACCGGCTCCCAGCGAGGATGCACCGAAGCAGGATGACGACGTCGACAATGACAACGAGGAGGACCACGCCGAGGACAATGATGAAGCAACGCTCAGCAAGGACGATACCGGCAAGGCGGGCACTGTGGAGGATGGTCCTAATGCGACGCCAGAGCGAAACCACCTCGACCCACATTGGGACCGGTCGAGATCCAGCACCATGATGTTGCTCTCGCCGGCAACCACTTCGCACAATCAAATTGCCCCGAGCGATGCCACAACTGCCAGCGTCATGTTATCGCAGCGCTCGACGTTCAACTATTTCGTGACGACAGAACAACCGCATGAGAGCCGACCATCGCTGAGCAGTCAAATGATAGGCGGTGAGCTGACGCACGATACTTACATGACATTAAAGCTTCTAACGACATCAAACGATGCGACGACCAGCGATCAGCAAGTGGCCAGAAAGTCTCAGAGGCAACATCAAACGCATGGCTCAGACACTTCCATCACTGCGGCATCCGAGCAAGACCAATTAGCTGATTCAACAAACGATATCACGCCAGATTTGCGACCAGAAACTCGGATGGCGATTGAGCTTGCTTTGAGTGAATTGCAGCAACTCGATGTGATGGCTGAGCACACTTTGATTACAACTCATGCCCTTGGTATTGCAGATGCGTCTGCCCAAATTGCGATGGTTGGGGCAGATCGATCGACCAATCATGGCGAGATGGTTTCTCACACGATTGTCGCGGCTGGCTTACAAGTCAGCGCAGGCCAACGTCCGTGGATGTGGAGTATCGTGACGGTAGCATCGTTGATCTTGACTTCCCAGCATCGACAACGTTCGACGTCTGGCGAAGAAGAACAGCATTTCAATTGGTTGAAACCAACGTAACTCCATGCCACGTTGTTTCCTGATCGTTTTAGCGTGTTTGTTGTTGCCAAGGTGGTGGCATTTCGGTCCAGCGTTGTTGCTGGTTCGTAGTTGGCGACGGATAGGCAGGGTTGTAGCCATTGTACGGCTGGCCGTTGTATGACTGGCCGTTGTATCCCGGTTGGTTGCCGTAGGGATTGGGGCTTGCATAGCCTGCACCTTGGATCGGAGCAGCTTGTTGCGGTGGCCAATTGCCTTGATTCGGTGTATAGCCACCGGGTTGTTGTTGCTGATTAGCCAAACGCTCTTGTTCACGTTTGTCAAGCATTTCGCGACCTTTGTCGATCGCTTGCCGCGTGTCGTTGCGAATTTCTGTTTTGTTGATTTCAATCCGTGTGCGGTCACCATCACGTTCGATCGTGAACCAACCAGCAGCGAACGCACCGCCAACGGCTAACACCAGTAAAAATATTGTCCGCATGGCTCATCCTTGAGTGCAACAGGATTCAGTTAACCGGACGCTCACTCCCGCAGAACGTCCCGAGACTTCGATCATAGAAAAACCGTCTATTGACGGAAGATCAATTCTCCGTTTTTATCGGTTCGCGCGAATGTTTGGATTGAGCGGGAATCTAAAAATGGAACGTGTGAAACTCAATCTAGGGATTTACCGGGAATCCCTCGCTGACGCTGCGGGTTATGAAAAAGCCGGGCGAGCCTCGTCGGCTCAATCCTCGCTTGCGGGTGGTGGCAATTTCACCGAACCGCTTGTCAGGTATGTGGCCCAAAACAGGGGTTGATCACCGCTGAGCTGGGTCGCTTCGCTGTCGGCGTTGCCCAACAACGGCTCTCGCAATACTGACAATTCTGCTTGTCGCAGCATCATCGTGCCCCGCCGCATGGCATCGGCCAGGGAAGTGTGTGGGATTTCATTGACGACTTCCGTGAGCACCGTTGCCGCTGAGGAACCGCCAGTGGCCCAGCGACTCAGTGCGACTTCTTGCACGCCCGAGGTTTGCAACGCAATCATCGGAAAAAACAATTCGCTGCCGTCGCCGAGTTTCGGAGTCGAACCGCTCGTTCGTAGTCCCGCCAGCACCACCGATTTCGGGCCGCCAGCGGGATAGCGGACCCAATCTCGCAATTGGTCTGCCATGCGAGGCACGCTACGACCGGGGATATTCTCGACTGGTACGATCGTCGTCGACAGCATGTCATTGAGATTCGGCGTGACGGGCGCGGCGACCATCAGATGCCCAATTTCCAAACCGATGTGCGCGGTCGGCGGAGCGGTCGCGGGCGTGCTCAACAACGCGTTCGTGGCGGGAGACATCACATCGCCGATCATCGCCTCGTTGGCCTGCGCATCACGAACGGCAAAGAACGTTCCGGCCACCATCGCGATTCGATTGCCCGTGGTCGCCGACGCCGCATGTCGTAGCGCCAAGCCGGGCGTCGGTGCGTACTGGACCTCGACCGCATCTGCCCACAGGGCAACGGAGTCGGTGTTCTCGCCGTCTACGTTTTTATCATCCTTGGCCACTAATGATTGAGCGGGCAGCAGTTCAAACGGCAGGTACCACAACGGCCCATCGGGAACAACGATGATTCGCTTCAAACCTTCTTCGGACCAGCCAGAACTTTCCGGCAACAGGTAGCTGCGGATCTTCGTGGCTGTTGATTTCCATTCGCTCGCGTCGTCGGGCAAGCGCTTGCCTTTGACTTTGGCCGCTCCAATGTCTTGCAGCAACTTGCTCACCATCGCGGACAACCGATTTGCACCGCCGACGACCCACGTCCGCGTGGCCCCATCACGTGAGGCGGTGACGAAAATGCGTCCAGAGTCGATCGTGAACGTCAATAACGCGATCCCATCGGGGATTTCGACAACATCGGTCTTGGCAACGCGGGGCGGATTGAGTTCGGGGACGGCGATCCGCGATAGCGCCAAATCGCTGAGGGCGGCTTCCATCGCGAAGGCTTCTTTGTCCGAACGCACAGAAACTTGCTCGGCGTTGGCGGGCACGACCAAGGCGGCTTGCGTTTGATCGCGCAAGCGTGTGAACGCGGGGTTGGGGTTGGCGATCACCTCTCGTGCGGAGGGCCACATCGAATCCGCTGGTACCGATGCCAGTGTTCGCAATTGCAATAAACGACCTTGCAACGGCAACCGCGACGTGAACCGTTTGGCGAGCACATGATCGGTTTGACGCAATACTTCGAGTCCATCATTCTCGACCGAGGCGATCCGCAATAACGAGGCATGCAAAGCAGCATCATCAAAATAAGTCGCGGCCATCGCATTGAGAGGGTCTTGTCGCCACAGCGAAAGCCCCGTCGGTCCTGCATAGCCGCTGAGGATGCGTTTAGCCGATTGATTGCCGACGTTACCCGTCAGGCTCGTCATCACGATGTCAGCTTGGTAAAGAAACGGCATCGAGATCACGGGTCGTTTGCGATCTTGTCGATTGAGCACAAAATCGGCGACCGCTTTTAATGCCGACGCCATCTCGCCGGAAGCGTCCAAACCGATTGGTTGTCCCTTTTTCGCAGCGAGCCGGGCGGCAATGTAGGCACCGTAAGCATGCAGTCGGGGCAAGGCGACATCACGGCGTGTCGCCAAAGCGATCGCGGCTTGCAAGTGCTCCGCTGCAGGTCCGACGCGGCCACCCGAAACGGCAGCATCGGCAGCGACGAGGTAGCAGTGCAGCGCGGCGAGGCGTGATTGCCGGACTAACGTCCGACCAGCCAGTAGTGCAGTTTGTTCAACGCGGACGAGTTGTTGCTCATCCGCCACGCCGACGGCAACTTGCAACGCCTCGCCGATCATTTCGTACTGATCCAGAGCGGCAGCGGCGTTGGTGATCTGTTGCGCCGTGCTCACGATCGTGGCTCGCGCAGCCGCACTGAGATCGCCTTTGTCGTCACCCGCCACACTGACCTTCATCGCACATAACAACGACATCGGTGTCAGCGGATGCACGCCACCAGGCGACGCATATTCAGTCGCACGATTGACCACTGTGGGGTCATCGCCGATGGCATAATATTCGCAACCGCGCATCGAGTGCAATAAACTCAGGCCCATCGGATGGTTCAGACTCGACGGTAGTTTGGTCGCTTCGAGAGTTTCTTTCGCAAGCGCGTCATCGACGGCAAGTGGTCCGAGCAACACGCGACGCCGGTGCGCGAGGATCGCAAGGCAGCGCATGATTTCAATCGCGTCGATGTTTTGAATATTAGGTGCTTCGATCACACCGCCTGCTGCAAGTGATTGTTCTGTAATGGCGCGGCCGGAGTGCATCGGGATCGATGCGGGCAACGGGATCAAGCGAACGGCAGCGACTTCAGGCCACAGATTGTTGCTAGCCGGCTGAATTTGTGTGGCGGGATTGATGCCTGAGAAATCGAGACTGTTGATCCAACCGCGATGTCGGATCGCGATCTGAGCGGCTTGATCGAGCTGCAAGCGGCAAGCGGGTAGATGACCAAGCTGCCAGTAACATTCGGCCAGCATCACGCGGGCGGGGATGGCGTCGATGTATTTGCCGTTGGGGTCGGTGCGAGTGCCGCGATCAGCGATCTCGAATCCACGAATCGCGTTTTCAATATCGCCGTCTCGGTAGAGCTGCAAGGCTTGATAGTACGCCTGCATCGGGTCAGCACCGCGACCTGGAATCTGGGCGGTGGCCACGGTTGGAACGAGCATTCCTGAGAGCAGTGAACTGCTAGCGAGCAGAAACGACAGGAGCACAGAGCACGGTGCGATGTTTCGTTGCATGACCATCGAACGGTTTCGAGACGAAAGAAAAGAGCGTAGCAGGCGGACGGCTGTCTTCTAATGTACCCATCTTGGCCAGCGGATACGAATGATCCTCCCATGATCGGGACACTCTGCTGTGGTGGATCGTTCCACAAGGGAGGGATATGCGGGTTAAAGTAGCAGGCACAGAGGACTGTGCCTGCTACTTTGGCTGCTTTAGACTAAGCTGTTGGTTTTCGTTGTCCGTTCATGTTTTTCGCTTGTTGCCATGCCTGTCGTTCAATGCCCCCAGTGTCAAAAATCACTCAACTTGAAACAGATGCCTGCCGGTGGGCGGATCAAATGCCCCGCCTGTAGCAACGTGATCTCTTTAGGTGGAACCAGCCCAGCGGCCCAACCAGCGGCGAGTGCGGGGCGACCGAGTCAACGTGGGCCATTGACGCCGGAAGATCAAGGTTTCGATTTCAGTCAAATTCAGTTTCCGTCTGCTGGGCCGGTGGCCGTCACGACCTATCCCAGCGATCCGTATTCGCGCACTGCCTATCAAGGCCCGATCCCTGGCGATCCATTGGGTGAATACATCGGTGAGCGTCCAGCCGAACCCGACCCTAATGCGAAAGGGCAAAGCAAGGGCAATGCCAAGGGCACGCTCAGCCCAGTGGCTCTGGCGGGGATTATCGGGGGCGTGCTCGCGCTGTTGTTGGTCGCGATCGTGATCGGTACGGTATTGTCCAGCGGCGGAGGAGGGGAAGCGGAAGTCAGCGGCTCGCCAGCTTCGACGGCGGAAGCGGTGGCCTCGGTCAAGAGCGCAGTCCCAGCGGGATACGAACTCGTCGAGATTGCGGGCGCGGTGATCTATCTTCCTAAAGGCGAAGAGGTCAGCACGAAACTCAGTACGGTGATGGAATACCGAGCCGTGCGCAGCAGCACGACGCAATCCAATTACTTCTTCGGCTCGATGCCCGAGACGGCTGCCGAGATCGAACCAGAGTCGTTTCGCAAACGTGTCGCTGCCCAGCTCAAAGGAGGTTTCTTGGGTGGCACGCCGTTTGAACGAAAAGGTTACAAGGGCATCAAAGGTCGGCTCGATCAAAGCTTATTCGTCGCCGACATGCAGATTGAAGCGTTTCATGTCGATGGACGGATTTTCATTCTCGGTGTTGGCCCAGCCAGCATGGGCGCGAGTGTGGAAGCGCAGATGCAAATCGACCGAGCAGCCGAAGGCAAAGAGATTTCAACGTTTGAAGAATCATTCACCGTTGGACCGCGACCTAAAGGCGGTTTGTTCTGGTAAACCATGCTTGGTGCGATCGTCTTCACTGCCGGGTTGCTTGTCGCCGGCGTGATGCTGCGCTCGCGGTTTCGAATTTTCACGGTCGCCCGAATACCCGCGTCGTTGCTCGCAGGCACGATCGGATTAATCGCTTGGCAAGTTTTTCAGAGGAGCGTTTCCGCCAACAACAATGGCTGGGTTGTCGCGTTTGAGAACGGTGCCATCGCAAATCTGCGAACTTGGCCGGGCTGGTTGATCGCGGTCTTGTTCGCAGGCATGTTGCTGAGCAAATCGCCACGATTACCGAAGATTGGTGAGCACGCTCGTGATGTCGGCGGCGGGTTTTCGCCGGTCGCTCGCGAGGCATTGATGGTCTGGATCATTGTGCTCGGCCAAACGGTTGTCGGATTGTGGATGGTGTGGTGGTGGATCGGTCCCACGTTCAATTTGCCAGCGTCAACCGCGATGCTGATTGAAACCGGATTCGCGGGCGGGCATGGAACGGCAGCTGCGATGGGCACGGTGTTCGCCCACCCGAGTATCGCGATGGACGAAGGTTTAGACCTGGGTGTGTTGATGGCCACGACCGGGCTGGTGTACGGATTGGTGTCGGGGATTTTGTGGATCGAAGTCGGAGTGCGATGCGGTTGGGTGGCGGAAGGATTTTCAGGGCAGCACGCTCCGGCGGGCCTGGATTCGCCGCAATCCAACACGATGACGCCCGCGAGCGTGCCAGGTCAATCAACGTTGCCGCCGCCTGACGCGATTGATCCGTTATTGTTGCAACTGATGTGGTTGATGCTGGCGTTTGCGATTGGTGTGGGATTGCAAACGTTTGTTGATCAAATGGCAACGTCACTGGATGCGACCGGGTGGTTCGCGGCAACAGGCGGCGACAGCGAGGTCAGCGGCGGCGATGTCTTGCGCGATCGGTTGCGGATCGCAGGCGTGGTGGGATCGTTTCCGTTGTTCATTTACACGTTGTTCGGCGGTGCGATCGTGCGATTCGTGGTCACAAAAACGGTCGGCTCGCACTGGATTGATCACGAACGTATCCAGCGGCTGATCGGCACGAGCATGGATCTGCTGGTCGTCGCGGCGGTCGTGACCCTCAATCTGGCCGTGGTCGCTTCACTGTGGGTACCGATGGTCGGATTGTTTTTGGGAGGTGCGATCTGGTCGACGTTCTGTTTATTAGTGCTCTCGCGAAAAATCTTGCCCGCTAGTCATTGGTTCGAACTGGGGCTGATCAATTTCGGCATGTCGACGGGCACCACCGCGACGGGATTCGTGTTACTCCGCGTGATCGACCCCGATCTAAAAACTCGCGCGGCGGAGCAGTACGCCTTAGCCGCACCGCTATCGGCACCGTTCGTTGGTGGGGGCATGCTAACGGTCGGTTTGCCACTGTTGCTGCTTGAACGCGTACCGATCGGTGTTTCAGCAATAGGCCTGACATTGATCTTGTTGATGCTCGTCGGATGGGGGATGACGTGGAAACGAAAACTCTCGGATTCGCAGCATGTTTACGAATAAACTCTTTTGACGACGAAATCGTACAGTTTTAGTAGCGGCAAATTGCAAATTGCAAAATGAACATTGCAAATTTCAAAATGATTTGCGCCGGAAATTGTGGGCAATTTGCAATGTGCATTTCTAAATTTGCAATTTGCAATCTCGACTTTCGTTCCGAGAGTGACGGTTCGTCCAGCCTGCCCTGATAGTCCTTCCCCAGTCGAAAAAATCGGTCTTGGATCGGACACCCCGAAGAAATTTAGGTAGTTTAGGCGATCACCTTGAATTGCGTTCTTTCGGCTTACCGGTAAACTCAATGCTCTCCTCCAGCTATCCGCTTTTTTGCGAATTCAAATTTCATGGCCGAATTGAACCACGAATGTGGCGTCGCCGCGATTTATCATCTTTCGGGTCACGGTCGCAGTCCAATCTGCACTGACGATGGGCCGCGACAAATCTCGCGTTTGCTACCGAGAATGTTGCTCGACATCCAAAACCGCGGCCAACTCGCCGCTGGCATGAGCACCTATGATCCTGATCGTCCCGTCTTGCTGAAAACCCTGCGTGACGTCGGCACGGTCACCGAAGTGTTTCGGCTAAACCACCGGGCGAAGGCTGATGCGTTGATGAAATCGCTCGCCGGACGGGCCGCGATCGGCCACGTTCGCTATGCCACCTGTGGCCAAGATGACCGTAATTATGCGCAACCTTTTGAACGAAAACACATTCACAAACGCAAGTGGTTCAGTTTCTGTTTCAACGGTCAACTGGCCAACTATGCGTTGCTCAAACAACGCCTGCTCGCCGATGGCGATCATCACCTCACGCTCGATACCGACACTGAAATCATCCTGCATGAGTTCGCTCGACTGCTGTCTTCTAACCAAGGGAGGATGGAGTGGATCGAGGTATTGCGGCAAGCTGCTACGGGATTCGATGGTGCCTATTCATTGGCATTATTGACCTCCGAAGGCGAGATGATCGTAGCTCGCGATCCGCTCGGGATTAAGCCGATGTGTTACATCCATGAGGGACCGCTGTTTGCCGCCGCGAGTGAGAGTGTGGCGTTGCTGAACCTCGGTTTTGAAGCCGATCAAATCAAATCCTTGGCACCCGGAACTGCGATCATCATCGACCCGGAAAATGGATTGCGAATGGAACGGTTCGCTGCCTCGCAAGAACCCAAACATTGTTTCTTTGAGTGGATTTATTTTGCCAACGTGGCCAGTACGTTGGATGACCGCAGCGTTTACATCTCGCGAAATAATCTCGGTCGCGAACTCGCGGCGGCGGAACGCGCATTCGGACGCGTGCCTTTGGACGATCCCGATACGATCATCGTACCGGTTCCGGACACCAGCAAAGCGGCAGCGGATTCGATGGCGTATGAATTGTCGATCCCGTGCCGCGAAGGCTTGATTCGCAATCGCTATGCGGGCCGGACGTTCATTGAAGGTGGACGGGCACGCAAAGCCAAAGCGGCGGCCAAGTACACGCCGCTGCGTGAAGTCCTCAAAGACAAACGAGTGATCTTGGTGGAAGATTCAATCGTACGTAGCACGACCATGAACGCGTTGTTGGATCGGATTCGTGATGTGGGTGGTGCCAAAGAAATCCACGTGCGAGTGGCTTGTCCACCGATCGTCGCTCCATGTTTTTATGGGATCGACATGAGCACGATCGACCAACTGATCGCACCAAAGTATTTTTCACTGCGTGGTGAGTTGTCGGATGAAGCTCAGCAACGTCTCGCCGACGACCTCGGTGCGGACTCGTTACAGTATCTACCTGTCGAGGCGCTTGCACGAGCGATCAATTTGCCGCAAAGTCAGCTTTGCCAAGCCTGTGTGACGGGGAATTATCCTACGCCGATCGGACAACACCTGTATCAGATCGCTTGCGACAATCGCGGCACACGAGCCGATAGTCAACGAACCTACGAACAACTCGCCCACGCCATGGGCGTGACTTAAACCCAGTGGGATAGGCTTCCAGCCTCTCATGACACTCTCGACAGGCTGGAAGCCTATCCCACGTTTTCAATTCACCAACGTCATCCCCATGCGCGTACTTTCAGGCATCCAACCGACCGGTCGTCCTCATTGGGGGAATTACTTCGGTGCCATCGCCCAATACATCGATCTCCAAGACAACAACGAGGGGTTTTACTTCATCGCTGATTTGCACGCGTTGACGACGGTTCGCAACCCCGTCCAACTGCGGCAAAATACGCTCGACACCGCGCTGGACATGCTCGCCCTCGGACTCGATCCGAACAAAGCGACGCTGTTCGTTCAATCGCACATCCCGGAAGTCACCGAGCTAACGTGGTTACTGATGACAGGCACACCGATGGGTTTGCTGGAACGTTGTCACGCCTACAAAGACAAAAAAGAGAAGGGCCTCAGTGCCGATGCGGGGCTGTTCACTTATCCCGTGCTGATGGCCGCTGATATTCTCGCTTACGATTCGCAGATCGTGCCAGTGGGAGCCGACCAAGTCCAGCATATTGAGGTCTGCCGCGATCTTGCTGGCAGTTTTCATCACACGTTTGGTGAGACGTTTGTGATCCCCACCGCCAAGACGCTCGATGTTGGTGCCAAGGTGCCAGGGACCGATGGCCAAAAGATGAGCAAGAGTTACGACAACACGTTGCCATTATTTGGTGACGTTAAAAAAATTCGCAAACAAATCATGCGGATTGTTACCGACAGTCGTCCGATGGAAGATCCAAAAGAACCTGAAGGCGATCATTTGTTTGAATTATACAAACTGTTCGCGTCCCCCGAAGACATTGCTGCAATGGCGGCCAAGTATCGAGCGGGTGGGTTTGGGTACGGCGAGATCAAGCAAGCCGTCGCCGACGTCAGCGAAGCGCATTTCGCGACCGCCCGCCAACGTCGCTGCCAACTCGAAAACGAACTCGACACCGTGCATGATATCCTGGCCAGCGGTGCGGCGCGGGCGCGAGAAGTCGCTGGTGCGGTCCTCGAACGAGCACGCGCGGCGTGCGGGTTGCGATAACATCATGGCAATCGTGGCGGTCGGAACGGAGATTGTTCAATGTGCCCGGATCGCACAGATGATCCAACAGCATGGCGAGCAATTCCTCGAACGCGTATTCACGCCCGCTGAGATTGACCATTGCGCTCAATTGCCCGATGCAACAAGCCACTTCTCTCGTCGTTGGGCAGCGAAGCAAGCCGTCTATAAAGCACTTCACTGTCATCGCAAAGGCGTGCGCTGGACAGAGATCGAAGTGCAAATGCGTGCCCATACTGGTCCGGTAATCCACCTCACTGGCACCGCTCACGAACGAGCCCTCGATGCCGGCGTCGACACCATCCACCTCAGCCTCGGTGGCTGCCGCGCCCAAGCGATCGCCTACGTGATCTTGTGGCAAGACGAAACACTGGAGTCGTAACCCGGTTCAGTCTTCCGGTGCACCGCGGCGGAAGACGGCGACAATGTCTTCGACAGGGACGACGAACAACTGATTGTCATGCTCCAGATCCACCGGGATCGCGTTCTTGGGATGGAACAAGATCTTGTCGTACTGACGCAGTGGTAATTCTTCGTCGTTTTCCACTGCGGCGCTGATCGTCACAATGCGGCCTGTGATCGTGGGAATCTCGGCTGCGTCGGGCAATGCGATCCCACCGCGAGTTTCGCGTTTCGGTTCGTCTTTGCGTACGAGCACGCGATCGCCGATTGGTTCGACATACTCAAACGTGGAAGCAGCAACTTTTTTCTTGGACATCAAATCTCGCTTGGGTATCTCGATCGCTGAAATGTCTCGATCGCTATCAATCGACCTTAGTGAATATCATCTTACCCGCGTTGGTTTGCAACGTGCTCGTCACGCGGACATCGAGTTCTTGGCCGATCTTGTTACGGCCACCTTCGACCACCACCATCGTACCGTCATCGAGATAACCGATGCCTTGCTCAGGGCCTTCGCCTGGTTTGATGACTCGCAAGCGGAAGGTTTCGTCGGGCAAGAACACCGGACGCAATGAATTGCTGATCTCGTTCAAATTGATCACCGGTACGCCTTGTACCTTGGCGACTTTGTTTAAGTTGTAATCGCCCGTGACGACTTTGCCTTCGAGATGTTTGGCCAACAAGACGAGTTTCAAGTCGACGGTTTGACCAGCGAGTTCAGGCAACTCGCGGTCGAAGATTTGCAAGTCCACGTTCGCATCGGCTCGCAAACGGTTGAGCACATCGAGGCCGCGACGACCGCGGGTGCGGCGGAGTTTGTCGCTGCTGTCAGCAATCGCTTGCAATTCGCTCAATGCAAACCGCGGCATGATCAATTGATTATCAAACACACCCGTGGCAACGAGGTCAGCGATCCGACCGTCGATGACAACGCTCGTGTCAAGAATCAACGGTTTGAACCCCTTCACTTCACGGACGAACTCCACGTACGGGATTAGGAACCGGAAGTCATCTTTGGTTTGCAAAAGCACGGACGTGCAGAGGTAGCACAAACAAATCCCGAGCACCAATCGCACGTGGTTGGAATTGCCTAATTGATCAAGCAAAGGTGCCGCGGCAATCGTCAAAATGTACGTCAACAGAACGCCGACGAGCACGCCAAAGTAGACCGAGGTGATCGTGTCGATGCGTTTGCGGGGCAGGTAGATGTCGAAAATCACCATCGTCACGGCAATCCCCATGATGCCGACGAAATTCAGCCACGGCAATGCGGATGACCCACCGCTGGGTAGCGACGTGTTGATTATCGCTGAGACGCCACCGGCGCACAGCAAGAAGAAGAGTCGCAGAACGATGAGTGACATTATTGATTGCAGCCCCCGCTGGAAACGCGGACTGACCTGAAGCCGAGAAGGGTGGGAAATTCTGAACGCGAGCCGTCCAGTGTAAATGCTCAAACCAAATCGCCCAGGGGTACGAATCAGCGAACGTTGTCAATTGGATGCCAAAACGTGCGGAATAGGCGGAATGTCATTGCGGACGTCGCTTAAGGCGAGAAAGTTCACCCGTCGTCAGGTTTACCAATCCGCCAGCGGCCCGGAACTGGAATGGTTCAGGTTCTGAAATTGCTGGTCGCAAAACTGATCTGTCATGCCGGCGATGTATTCGCCAACAACACGCTCTAAAGGCATTGAATCGGCCCGACGACGAAATCGCAGCGGCAACCGAGCGGGTTGCCGAGTCAATGTTTCGAACAGCACACGGACCCGCATGGCCGCAGATTCTCGCACGGGAATCAAACGTGGGTGTCGATAGACGGCATCGAAGAGAAAACGCTCCAGTTCGAACCGTTCGGCTGCCAACGTTTCGCTGTGATGGACCCGCATCCCCGCATCGCGAACATCGTCAGCCGACATCCCATCGGCGGTCCGCAGCAGCTCCACAGAGACCTGCAGCAAATCGCTGACTTGTAAATCAATCAGTTCATGCACGAGGAGCTGTCGGGTTGGCCCGATTGGCAAATCGCCAGCCTTTTCCTGAACGCGGCCCATCGCTCGGCGAATAATCGCGAGTTCTGACAGGCTGTTGATCGACAGCAGCCCCATTTGCAACGCGTCATCGACGTCGTGAGCATCGTAGGCAATCGAGTCCGCCGCATCGACAATTTGCACTTCCAGCAGCGGTGCGCGACCGACCGATGCTGCAGCTTTATGAGCACGAACGTCTTGGCCCGCCAACGTTTCCGCCGATAAATTCAAACCCGCGAATGCGTGGTAACGCTGTTCCAATTGCTCGACGATCGTCAGCGCAAATTGGTTGTGTGAAAACCCACCGACGCTCGCCATGCAATCGCTGAGCACGTCTTCGCCGCAATGCCCGTATGGCGGATGACCGATATCATGCATCAATGCAAGCGCCTCGGTTAGGTCTTCGTTGAGCCGCAGCACGCGGGCGAGCGTGCGGGCGACAGAGGCAACTTCAAACGTGTGCGTCAACCGGGTGCGATGATAGGTGCCCATTTCGCCCGTAAAAACCTGCATTTTCCCCGAGAGTCGGCGAAACGCACTGCTGTGCAAAATGCGATCGCGGTCGCGACCGTAGGGGCCGCGATAGGTGTGCGGCGGTTCGGGGATGGCTCGCCCCCGCGAGTCGCTGCTGTGCATCGCATACGACGCCAGCAACAAGTGCTCCCGATCGGCGTATCTCCGCAAATCAATCAGAGGGCCGCCGGTGGACATAATGGGGACGCTAGGCTCAGCAAAAGTAATGGACAAGGTGCGCGACTGGTGATTCCGGATTGGAGTGTGCAAGCCAGGCTGTCATCTCAACAAAAGCCCGTCATCTGACAAGATCCAGCACACAATCGCTAGTTTTCGGCCTCAGACGCAACCCTAGGGTAGCCTTTTGCCAGATAACCGCCCAGGGCGAGTATTTCCCAATACCTCAGTTGTGAAGGCAGCAAGCGTAAATAGAATGGTGTGACTTGCTACGATGGCATTTTGGACACATACCGCCCCACTGGTTCCGCCCCACCTCCGAGAGACAGCCCGCCCGTGGGCTTTGATTTAATGAACGATCCGCAGCCTGATTCAACTATCCCTGCCACTGCATCCCACGTTTCCTCTGCCACTCATACGAACTCCTCCTCCACCACTGCCCCGAATTCTTTGCGATTTCGTCCGGCCCGTGTGATCCTGGCGTTGCCCGCCTACAACGAACAAGAAGCACTGCCTGAACTGCTCGAACGCGTCGGCGAAGCGTTCGCCGATAGCGGATTGCCTTACGAAGTCATCATTGTTGACGACGGCAGCAAAGACGACACTGCGAAAATTGCTTCGCAAATGTCGTTTCAAATGCCGATTCATCTCGTCCAACACCGAGTCAACCAGGGCCTTGGTCGGACGATTCGCGACGGACTCAAAGAAGCTGTTGATCGGGCGGGCGAACGCGACATCATCATCACCATGGACGCCGATAACACGCACCCACCGGGATTGATCAACCGCATGGTGCAATCGGTTCACGAAGGTTGCGATTGCGTGATTGCCTCGCGATTCCAAACCGGAGCACGTGTTGTCGGTGTGCCGATCGAACGGCACTTCCTCAGCATCGGTGCGCGGGCCTTGTTCACTTGCCTATTCCCGACGCGTGGCGTTCGCGACTACACGTCTGGTTACCGGGCCTACCGCGCATCAGCGATCCGCGCGGGGTTCGACAAATTCGGCGATGACTTCGTTGGCGAAACCGGCTTCTCCTGCATGGCCGACGTACTCCTGAAACTTCGCAAGATGGGCTGCGTGTTCGGTGAAGTGCCGCTGCGATTGCGTTACGACCAAAAGGGCGGTGCGAGCAAAATGCAAGTCTTCCGCACGATCTGGTTGACGCTGAAATTGCTCGGCCGTCACCGTGTGAAAGGCTCGTAACTCGATGCCTGAGCCCCAACCTGCACCATCCATCGCTGACCAGTCCGACTGGCCAGCGACCCGTTGGCTCGTTGTCGGCGGTGGCGTGATGGGTTTGCAAATCGCGACCGATCTCCGCGACCGAGGTCAGCACGTCACGATCGCCGAAGCCGCACCGACGATGGGCGGTTTGACCAGCGCATGGAACCTCGGCGATGTAATCTGGGATCGCTTTTATCACGTCACGCTGATGAGCGATACGAAGCTTCGCAGCATGCTGCAGCGGATCGGCTTGGAATCGCAAATGCGTTGGGTCGAAACAAAGACCGGTTTTTACGCTGGTGGCCGCTTGATCTCGATGAGTAACACGGCGGAGTTCCTCAAGTTCCCACCACTCTCGTTAATCGAAAAACTACGCCTCGGCGGCACGATTTTTTACGCCTCAAAAATCCGCAATTGGAGACGTCTGGAAAAACTCAGCGTCGAGAAATGGCTGCGTCGTTGGTCGGGCAGAGGCGTCTTTGAAAAAATCTGGCATCCGCTGCTCCAAGCCAAACTTGGTGAAGCGTACAAGCAAACGTCAGCCGCATTCATTTGGGCGCACACCGCGCGGATGTACAAAGCTCGTCGGAGCGGTATGAAGACGGAAATGTTCGGTTACGTTCCCGGTGGCTACGCCCAAGTGCTCGAAAGCTGGGTCGACTGGCTGAGTTCTCGCGACGTGACGATGCGAACCGCGTCTCCGGTGCAACGAATTGTTTCAATTGAATCCGGCGAACTGCGAGTCGAATTCGCAAACGGCGAAAGCGAAGTCTACGACAACGTTGTCTCGACGATCGCCTCACCTTTCATCGCAGAATCTTGCCCGGCACTAACGGAAACCGAAAAACAACAACATCGTGACATTCGGTATCTCGGTGTTGTTTGTGCCTCGTTGCTGATGGACAAACCGATCAGTCAATACTATGTCACCAACATCACCGATACCTGGGTGCCGCTGACGGCGGTGATTGAGATGTCGACGATCGTCGATTCGCAATCACAACTCGCTGGCAAACACCTGGTTTACTTGCCGAAATACTTACCGGACGATCATGAAGGTCTGAATGAGTCGGATGACGACTATCGTGAGAAGTGTTTGTCGACGCTAGAGAAAATGTACGATCATTTTTCACGCGACCAAGTCGTCGAGTTTAAGATCGCGCGAGCGAAGTATGTCGCGGCGCTGGCCACGGTCGACTACAGCACGCGATTGCCCCCGATCGTCACCAGTGTGCCTGGGTTTTATGCTTTGAATTCGGCGCACATCGTCAAAGGCAACTTGAACGTCAACGAAACGATCACGTTGGGCGAAGAGAAAATCGCCGAAAAAGTCTGGCCAGACTATCAGCGGCGGATCGCGTCTGGCCAAGTCAGCGCGAAACGGATGGGCGAGTTGGCAACGACTGAGTAACCCGGTAGCGGATGTCGTCAAGACTTTCGACCCACCATCGAATTCCGCGAACGACGAAACTCTTGACGAGTTCCGCTACGCTGAGATTCTGGCGACATTTGTCCTACACAATGCTCGCCAAACAATGAGAAATCCATTAAAACCTGGGCCATGAATAATCCGTCCCAGAATACCGCTCCCGAACCAGTCTTGCCCAGCGTCGAAGCAGCCTCCGTGATGCTGAGGGCAGCCATCGGTCAAATCCAATTCGCTCGTGATTACACGCTCGAGTTGCTAGCCGCCACGCCGCGCGATCGCTGGTACGAAATCCCGCCCGGCAGCGTCACCCATGTCGCTTGGCAAGTCGGTCATCTGGCCGTCAGCCAATATGGTTTGTTGATGTTTCGCCAACGCGGTCGACGTCCCGAAGATCTCGATTTGATCCCAGGCAAATTTCGCAAAACCTATGGTCGCGGTGGGACACCGCCCACATCCGCCGATGATCAATTGACGCCCGATGAATTGATCGCGAAACTCGGTGAAGTCCATCTCAGTGCGATGCTCGAACTCGCCGCGATCGATCCTGCTTCGTTGCTCGAAATCGTGGAGATGCCGTATGCCGTGTATCCCTGCAAGTTAGGCGCGATTTTGTTTTGTCCGATCCATGAAGGATTGCACGCTGGGCAAATCGGACTGACCCGCCGTGGATTAGGTTTGGAGTCGGTGCGATGAGTAAGAAAGCGGCGCAGAAAGAAGCCGAGTATGTCATCCCGACGGTGGATGAGTCGATCTACGATCACCCCAAGTTCTACGATCTCGTCTTCAATGCAGACGTGGCTGCAGAAGCCAAGTTCATTTTGGCGTGCGAGAAAGAATTCGTCAGCGGAAAACGCGGCTGGTTTTTTGAACCGGCCTGCGGAACAGGACGATTGATGTACGCGTTGGCACGCCGGGGCGTCAACGTGTGTGGTTTGGACTTGAACGAGAAAGCGGTCAAGTATTGCAACGACCGTCTGCATCGTCACGGTATCGGTCGCACCGCCGTGCAAGCAGACATGTGCGATTTCTCGCTGGCGGATTTTGCGGGGGTATTGCCGAAGCCACGCAAGACCGCAGCGGCAACTAGCCCTGTGAGTGTATCATTCAACACGATCAATAGTTTTCGGCATGTCGGCAGTGAAAAACAGGCTCGCGCGCACTTGGAGTGTATGGCAGAGATCGTGCGTCCCGGCGGAATTTATTTGCTCGGTCTGCATTTGACACCGACGAGTG
>JBGSMN010000255.1:0-2326 GCA_041740155.1 Rhodopirellula sp. | reverse complement strand
GCAAGAGGCTGCTCCCAAAACAGGCTCTGGATCTCGTTGATTGACAGTGGTGAATTGTTTTTCTCTTGCGTGGGCCGACGGCTGTACCGTGACCTCCGAAGATTGCCACCTTTGTTGGAGGACTCAAGATGCTTCGCGCCGGTTTTCCCTGGCTGCTCTGGTCACTCGCATTTTGGGGCACACTGAAACTGAGTGATGCACAGATTCTTCAGGATCACAGCGTGTGTGGCATCTGGGGATGTGGTCCACCAACAAATGCTTTGCTGGCTTGTCATCTGGGATGGATGGTGTTTCTTGCACCGTCCATCCCGCTGGCGTTTCGCTATTTCGCTTTTCATCGGCAGTTGCTGAGTGTCTTCTTCTGGGTGTTGTGCGGAGCAGGACTGCTTGGCGTGCTTGGCACCGGTATTCACCAGTTAGTCACCTGGTATCCAAACGCAACGGAACTGGCTCGAAGTTATTCACTGCGTCGCTGGGCGTTTGCGGTGGTCACTTTGACAGATTTTCCCATGGTGCAGCTGTTTCTCTACGGCCTTGCAGGCTTCGGTTGGCAGAAGTTCAGACAAGACCGTTCTTGTCCTCTATCGATATCGACCTGAAGAAACTGCCTGTTGGCGCGGGACGGACTTCCGCAGAGTTTTTTGCATTTCATCTGGCGTCACGTAGCCGACGATGCGATCGAGTTCTTTGCCGTCAGGTCCCACGATGACAATTGTCGGAAGTCCCTCGACGTTCAGCTTTTCCATTAACTGAGTGTCCTTTGCTCCATCAACCTTCAATGCCACAAAATTCCGGTTGACTGTACCTGAAACTTTTGAGTCGCTCCAGGTGGTCCGCTCCAGCTTTCGGCACCAGGCACAATCCTTTCCAGTAAAGTACAGCAGCAACGGACGTTGCTGTTGATTCACTGTCTCCACGGCACTCCGGGTAGACGCGAGCCAAATCACGCCCGTTTTTTGTTCCTGTGCCGTCGCGAAACCGGACAGCGACAGAACCAGAGCAAGTGCGAGAACAGTTTCACGATGCATTGTGCGGAACTCCTGTTTTAGATTGACCTGACCAGATTTGGCGAAAGAGACGTTCCACGCCACGCAGGTTGTTTCTTATCAGGACTATCGGGAGTCAGTTTGCATCCACTCCGTGATCCATCTCACAGAGAACCTCGAATTCGTCGCAAGTCCTTTTACCGCTGCGGTATTTCTGAACCATAACAACTCGCGAACTTCGACCGGTGGTTCATCTTAATCTCTTAAATTACGCTTCCTTGAGCTTGTCTTCTCCTGCACGGTGGATATCTTCAGTTGTGAAGAAGATAGCATGACATGATCGCTAAGTTCTTCATCTGAATCGGATGACACAATACATTCCATCCTGCTCCAGCCGGGACGGACGGTATACCGTAAGCCGACGTGGCGAAAACCTCCGGGTTTTCACTGCGTCGGCTTTTTTCGTTGTCTGGTCCATTGCCTTCCAGCAGACAGGAACAGCAATCAACGGAAAGGATGTTAACGTGTCGGACACGCTGTGGGTCTTGAAGTATTGCGAGCTTTTCGGTCGGCTCTCGCCAGAAAAGCTCACGCATCTCGAATCGCGGAGCCATTTGCGATCGTTTCCGGCGAACAGCCCGATATCCATGCCGAAAGGACAGGCGGAAAGTGTGTTCGTCGTGATTCAGGGGCGGCTTAAGGTTTGCCATCCGCCCGCAACCATACCAGAGTTGAAACTGGTGTTTGTGGAGCCGGGGGAATTATTCGGCGACACGGCGATTCTTAACGTCGATGATCGGGACGATCATTTCGAAACCGTCGCTCCCTCAACCGTCGTAATGATCCCAGTCCAGGAAATGCGGCATCTGATCGCGGCGCAGGAAGACGTCGCGGTGAGCATCACGAAATGGGTCGGTCTGCGCCTCCATCGCATCGAACGTCGGCTGGGGAGCCTGCTGTTCCTTTCGTATCGCGAACGGCTCGTGCAATTGTTGCTCGATTTGTCTGACCAATTCGGCTGGCAAGGCGACGACGGCATCCGACTGCGGATCAAACTGTCGCATCAGGACTTGGCACATCTGATTGGCAGCACGCGCGAGACGATCGCGGTGATCCTGGGCCAAATGGAAGCCGAAGGCAGCGTGAACGGTGGGTGCCGTAACGTCGTGCTGGAAAATCCGCAGAGTTTGGTGCGAGTATGACCTGGATTACAAATCGCGACGGCATTCCGGCACAAGAGAAACGTCATGACACATGAGAAAACAGATCGCCTGGTGATCGACACCACTCGCCGCAAGCGGATTGTGACAGTCGCTCGGTGGCTGTCGATCTTGTTGATT
>JBGSMN010000249.1:0-2100 GCA_041740155.1 Rhodopirellula sp. | reverse complement strand
ATGTGGAGTCAGGCCCCGTGGTTTCCAGAAACTCTTGATTCAATTTTTGGATTAGGTTTAACTGCACGCGTTGAGCGTCCAACGAAAGTCTCGCATTCTTGACATACTTCACCCGCGCTTGTTCCGACGAGAGACTCGTATTGCCCAGGGGAGTACCGGCAAAATTGGCGGGCAAAAAAGCGGAACCCCAGTTTTGGGTCCCACCATGGGCCAGGGTGGGGCAGATCGTAATGAAACCGGGAAGGTTCTGGTTCTCCGGTCCCAATCCATACGTGATCCAAGACCCCATGCTGGGGCGGACGAACACGTCGCTGCCGGTATGCAATTTCATGCTCGCGCCACCGTGAGCGGGATTGGATCCATGCATTGAATTGATAATGCACAAATCGTCCACGCATTCCGCCACCTGCGGGAACAGTTCACTGATCGAAATCCCGCACTCACCGTACTGCTTAAATTTCCACGGCGACCCAAGCAGATCACCAGTGGGTGCGAACTGGACACGGGGCTTTTCAAACGGGAGCGGCTTACCGTCGTCTTTTTGTAGTTGCGGTTTGTAGTCAAACGTGTCCATGTGAGACGGGCCTCCCTTCATGAACATAAAAATCACCCGTTTCGCTTTCGCGGGGAAATGTGGCAACGACATTGCATCCCGTCGAAGCTCGCTCGTGGCCGCACGCGATTCTTCGGCAAGCAGACTATACAGTGCCAAGGAACCAAAGCCAGCGCAGCAAGCTTTGAGTTGATTCCGACGTGAATAATTGATCATCGGTCTATGAGTGGTTGCGAGCGAGAGTTCGGTTTAGCAAGAGCGTAATTTTTGATCGCGTAGCGGACTATGCAACGAGTCCTCTCGCTCTGGGAATCGTTGCCTGATCCACGACCCGTTGACGTTAGCGGATGTACACAAATTCGTTGGCCGAGACGATCGACTGACACAGTGCCTGCCATGCTTGTCGTTGCGCATCGTCTGTGTTGTCAGATGACGATTGCAAGGCCGCTTGCATTGCCGTCACGAAATGGAGCGACATTGCAATTTCGGTTGAGGTGGGTGGCCTTGCATAAGCGTCCAGATAAAGATGATTGATTCGTTGAGGTGCGTCGGGGTAATCCGCGAGCAATTGGTCGGCGAGCGAAAAGGTGACCTCATCCATCCAATCGGAATTCATCATAAACAATGCTTGAGGTGCGATCGTGCTGACATTTCGGTCGCCATTGAGTACGCTCGCATCGCTGTAATCAAACAACTTGAACATGTCGTAAATATGATTTCGGATGACCGGAATATAAATTGATCGCCGAGACGTGACATACGTCGACTTGTCTTCCGACGTGTGATCAAACAAGAACTCACGATTCTTGACCGTTAACATGCTCCCACCGGCGGATGGGTCCAGTTTTCCACTGACGGCCAACAATGCATCACGGATCGCTTCGGCTTCCAAACGACGAAGATCGAATCGCCAGTAATACTGATTGGCCGGATCGGCTTGATCGTTTTGTTGATTGAATTGACTGCTCGCTTGGTACGCATCCGACGTCATGATCAATCGGTGCATGCTTTTAAGAGACCAGCCCTCTTCGACAAAACGAACGGCCAACCAGTCCAGCAGTTCGGGATGTGAAGGACGGTCGCCTTGCACGCCGAAGTTATCGACCGTCGCCACCAGGCCCTTGCCGAAGTGACCGTGCCAGATTCGATTGACCATCACGCGGGCGGTCAATGGATGCTCGCCGTTGGTCAACCAACGCGCGAACTCCAAACGACCGCTGGTTTTCTCGGGCAGCGCGGGTGCGTCGACAGCCGTAAGAACTTGAGGGAAACGTCTTGGCACGACATCGCCGAGAGTCAAATGGCTTCCACGCAAATGGATCGGCGTTTCGACGATTTCTCCGTCGGTCACTCCCATGGCCGTGGGCATCTCAGGCTTGCTTTGTGTGAGCGGCTCCAGTTCCTGGCGGAGAAATTGCAATTCCGATTTCACTTCCTCAGGGAGTTGGTTTTCTTTTTCTTCGGCGGTTTTTTCCCGGGTTACCGGATCGGTTACCTCGGGAACGGGCAGTCCAGCGATTGCAACGGCTAACCGGTCTGCGATACGT
>JBGSMN010000247.1:0-1788 GCA_041740155.1 Rhodopirellula sp. | reverse complement strand
TGGGAGCAATCGTCAGCAAGAACGGCGCGGTGCATAGGTTTGAGCACCATTACGGCCAGAACAAATTCCATCGCTTCACCAGGGTAAGAAAGCTGAGCACAATTGTAAGCGTTCGATAGAACTAGCCGCGGGCGGCTAGCTTTCGGCGTCGGGCCCGCCGCTGCTTCGTTCTTGCTTGGCGAGCTTCGTTCTCTTGTTGGCGATACGTTCGCACCGACTTGGGGTGCGTCTCTCGCCAGCGGTCCGGTAGCAGGGCGTCCAAGTTAGTCTCTCCGCCGGCAAGCCGACGCAGCACGTCATCCAGATAGGCCCATAGATCCAAGTCGTGACGCGATGCCGATGCAATCAACGTGTACATCGTCGCGGCCACGTCACCGGCAGCCGACGAACCAATGAATAGCCAGTTCTTGCGACCGATCGTCAGCCGACGCAAATCTCGCTCGGTGTCGTTGTTGTCAATCGGCAGCGATCCATCCAGCGTAAACGACATCAATGGCTTCCACTGATTCAACGCATAACGCACTGCACCTGCGATCGCGCTCTTGGGCAACAACTTGCCGCTGCTTTGCTCAGCGTCCAGCCACGCTTTGAACTGCTCCAAGATCGGAATCGATTCCGTCCTGCGCAACTCCAGCCGCTGGTCCACCGACAACTCTCGGCCGCGATCCTCGATGTCATACAACTGACGATAAAACGCCAGCGCCCGCGACGCACGCTTGGCATCGTTGCTCTTAGCCGCTTCAAACTTGCGACGCGCATGCGCATGACAGCACGATGCCAGAATCCGTTTTCCAGATCCCAGATAAACGCCATCGTTCACGCCGTACGCATCCACCGTCACCCAGCCTTCGTAGTCCGCCAAAAACTTCGACGGTCCGTCGCGTTCTCGACTCTCATGAAAGAAGAACACGTCATAAGGAGCTTCATCTCGCCCTCGGCAAAGCCAAAACCGAGCCGTCCGCATTTTGCCTTTGAGACCAAGGTCCTGAAGACGCACGGGAGTGTCATCCATCCCAACGACCTTCGTGCTCAGCACCACCGATGTTAGGTAAGCGACCAGCGGACGAAGCAGATCAGCCGCCGCATCGAGTAGACCAACCTGAGTGCTGCGCGGGATCACCACGCCGGCGCGAGCGAACACATCCTCGAGTCGATACAGCGGCAAGTGGTCTGCATACTTGCCAAGGATGATTTGTGCCGTCACACCGAAACCGTAACACGATCCGCTGCTGAGCGAGGCACCGTCTTCGTCAGCCGCTAGCGGCGGAGCAACCGTCACTGTTTGTTTGCACTGGCCGCACGCACGCTTGGGATAATGCAATTGGTACAGCACCATCTTCGCCGGTACGTATTCCAATCGCTCTCGAACATCCTCGTCAATGATCGGCATCTCCTTGCCACAGCACGGGCACAGCCGCTCCGCTTCAGGAACATCGACGACGCGAGTTTCTCGGGGAATGTTTTCAGGAAAGCCTCGGCGTTTGCGTTTGCCGCCCTGACGCCCTCGACCACCATCGTCAGTCGATTCGCTTTCCTCGTCTTCTTCGATCACGATGACCGGCTCATCGCCAAAGAAAGTCATCTGTCCTGGATCAGGAATGTCACGCTCACTGCGCCGTCCGTAGATGAATCGCTTGAGCTGTTCAATCTCATATTTCAAGTTTTCATTGTCACGCACAAGACACTCATTAATGCGATCTTGTTCGTCGATCAACGCATGACACGCGGCGAGATTGTGCGGCAGTGAAGCTTCGATTGACATAGCAACACGTTGTCGCGATTGCATGA
>JBGSMN010000186.1:0-2794 GCA_041740155.1 Rhodopirellula sp. | reverse complement strand
GTCCAGTCTCCACCAGCGGCCTCCAACGCCGAGGTCTCGATGGGATGAGGTAAAACTACAAGATCATTCTGAGTCTGATAAGCCAGATAGCCATCGGGCAGAACTTTCCCCGGAACTCCTCGGTCCAGTAGTACGGCTCCTACAAATCCGTCAAAAGCTACGTTTTCGTTTGAGTCGCATTCTTCACACCGTATCCGAAAAAGAGTTCCCATCTTCAAGTATGTCCGGTTGCAAATAGCCTAGTAGGCGGAACAAGCGGTGCGCAGTTCCGGCAACACACGGTTATCATGCTTCAATGCCGGAACTCGTACTACTCGTTCCGGCCTACAATTTATTAGCGTTAATCAGCGTGTATCAGCGGTTAAAACTCTGCTTCCTCTGCTCCCTCCTCAATCTTCCAAGGCCCCATAAATCACCGGCTTAAGCGCCACTTCCGTTTCCGACGAATACGGCACACGCTGCTCCATCGTCAGTACGACAAGGTCGTCCTCTGGCGAAAGCCAATAGTGCGTGCTGGCCGCGCCGCCCCAACCGTATTCGGCCTTGCGGGCATGAGGGTTCGACTTGTGCTCTTCGGTTGTCACTGAGAAGCCCAACCCGTAGCCGACGCCTTGGCGAATTTCTTCGCCGAACGTCACCCAGCCGGCCATCTTGGGAACCTGGTCGGTCCGCATGAGCTTGACGGCTTCGGGCGAGAGAATCCGCGTGCCTTCGAACTCGCCGTCGCCCGCCACCATCAGCAGGAATCGCATGTAGTCGGAGGCGGTCCCCACCAATCCGCCGCCGCCGGAAAGCAGCCCGGGCTTTGTCAGATACGCACTTCGCTTGGGATCGTCACGGATGATCATTCGCCCTTTGCCATCGGAGAAATAATTGGTCGCGAATCGCTCCTGCTTTTCTTCGGGAACATAGAAGCCGGTATCCGTCATCCCCAGCGGTTTCAAAATGCGTGCTGCCAAGAACTCGTCGAGCGGCTGCCCCGACACAACTTCCACCACTCTGCCCAGCACGTCGATCCCCGCGCCGTATTTCCAATCCGTCCCTGGCTCGAACGGCAACGGAATTTGTCCCAGCTTCATCGTCATCAATTCGAGATCCGACGACTTGTCGAGAGCGTCGGTATCTTCAACCATTTTCTCGGTTGTGTCGCCGCCCGGCGCACCGTAGGTGATGCCCGACGTATGCGTGAACAACTGAGCGACGGTCATCTCACGCGTGGCGGGCACTTCCTTGTCGCCGTCGACGACTTTCATGTTCGCAAAATCGGGAATGTATTTCGCGACCGGAGCATTAAGGTCGAGTTTCCCTTCGTCGTGCAAAATGAGCGCGGCTGCCGACGTGATCGCTTTGCTCATCGAATAAATGCGAAAGATCGTGTCTTTGGCAATCGGCTTCTTCGATTCCAAGTCCATCACGCCGTAGTTCTCGTGAAACACAACCTTGCCATGCCGAGCAATCAGCACCGTGCCTCCCGCGATCTTATGCTCGTCGATCAAGCCGTTGACGATCTTGCCAACCTCTTTGAGCTTCTCTGCCGACATGCCTTCGGCTTCGGGAGTTGAAGTGGGAAGCTCGGCGGCATTAACGGGAATTAGAACCACAAAGAACACGAAGACACAAAGGCTAACGCGAAGCATGGCAGGACTCCGAGGATGGGAATGACGAGGGAGCAGCTATTCTAATGAATATTTTTCATTGCCATAGCCGCGATTCGACGAATCGCCGAGGAAGCCGCTTGCCCAATCGCGACCTCGCGAATCTAAGGCTACCGCGTACGGCGCGAGGTCAGGCCGACAGCCGCCATAGCCGCTAAGAGATTTATGCAGCACGGTTCGGGGACAGCCGCGAAGGTAATGAGCGTCGTGCCGCGACCATTTGTACCATGGTTATTTAAGTTGGCGACGGGCGACGCCGGACTGGCCGCCGCGCGGTAAGCCCAAATCACATCCAGCGCGGTCATGCTTGTGGAAAAGTCGGGGTCGTTAGGATCCCCGGTCTGATTGGGCCTTTCCAGGGTGATCGTCGTCAAGTCATTCGCGGCATCGTGGATGGTACTGACAATGCTGATGTTCTGAGTCGCTTGAGGAGCCCCGGGATTTCCATTGGCAACCAGATTACGTTCGTGGGCCGTTCTTGTACCGTCGAGTCCTTCAATGATAAACGAGTAGCCGTTCATGATCGTTGTGTCGAAGCCGAACGCGAACCAGCTAAAGTCGGGACCTGTCAGCTCGAAAGTCGTTGTTGTGTCGTTGACGTCCATCTTCAACGCCATGTACTGACCAAGCGGCGTGGTAATTTCTACCTTTCCTGTTATGGGCCCAGCCTGGACCGGAAGCGAGAAAACTGTGGAAACCACGGCGAGCATGGATAGTGTGGACGATAAGTGAGGCATCAAAATTGTTCTCAACTTCACGATTTCGGTTGCCAAATGATGTCGGTGAGCGACATCCTGGAAACGCGCGAGCTAGAGATTCGCGGACGATTGACAAGTGCGATTAGTATGAACAGGAACGGCGAATGCGTCAAATTACAGGCGATCCAACGGTGAAATGTGCCCGGACCTTAACGCATATAGTGCCCGCTCCGCCCGCCGCTCTTCTCTTCGAGCTGGATTTGCTCGATCCGCATTTCGCGGTCGACCGATTTGCACATGTCGTACACGGTCAGGGCCGCGACGCTGACAGCGGTCAGGGCTTCCATCTCTATGCCGGTCTTGTCGGTGCACCGTGCCGTCGACTCTATCGCGACACCGTCGTCCCTGAGCTGGAGTTGCACGTCGACAAACTCGATCTCG
>JBGSMN010000228.1:0-28329 GCA_041740155.1 Rhodopirellula sp. | reverse complement strand
AGCGAACAATCCTGCTGCGAGAGCGGCAATTGCGAAGGCACGATTCATAAGGTTCAGTCCTGACATTCGAGGGGAGGTTCACGGCAAGTGCCGCTGGCTAAGCTTCTAACGCATTGCGTGTGCCAAACCGAAAAACCATTGATTGACTCGGTTTTGCAGAACGCAGCGTTGTCACTTTGATGACTTCGTGTCGCGAATGAGACGACAGACTGAGAATCGTTGGAAGATTGACTTTCTTTCCCTACCCCTCGTTTGGTCTGTTAGACTGACTCTTGGTGGGCAATGTGATTGGTCCGACGGATTGCGATTGTCCCACAGGAATCCCCCCCGTAAGGAGTTGATTTAATGAGACGTTTCTTCACCGTCGCCGTTGGCGTAGTTGCGTTAGCGACCACCGTTCAGGCCCAATGGGTCGTGCCGCACACGACCACGCATCAACACAATGTGCCGCATACGACGACACACACCGACTATGTCCAGCATGGCAACCATGTCGATGCAGTGCCTCATACAACAACGCACATCGACAGCGTTCCTCACACCACCACGCATTTCGATCAAGTTACGCCTTACGGCAATCGACCGATCGTGAATCAGCAGTACCGCTCAGCTCGCCCGGTGATTCAGGGAACAGTGATTCAAGGTAGGGTGATTCAAGGGCAGTACCCACAGCAACAATACATTCAAGGTCAGGCGTACCCGCAACAGACCTACCAGCAGCAAGGTCGAGTGATCTACCGAAACGGCGTTCGCCAGACTTACACCCAACCTTATCAGTCGTACCGTCCCAGCTACCAGTCCAACGGCCATCTGCATACGGAAACGCACACTGACTACGTTCCCCACACGCAAACTCACATCGACTACCAACGGCACGGCAATCACTTGCACGCCGTTCCTCACACCACGACACACATTGACGCGGTTCCTCATACGACCACGCACGTTCATGGTGGGCACCACTGAACGAAGTGCCATTTAACAGAGTGCCTCGCTGAGGCATTGAATCGTTGAAATGAATCCTGCCGGAATGGAATCCGGCGTGATTTGGCTTCGTTTGCAGGCCCTTCTGCGGGTTTCTTCCGCACAACCGTCACCACCGCACTCAAATGAGTTGGGGAAGGTCCGACTACAGCGATTCGACGCAATATCTCGCTCATACTGAACCGATCGAAAACTCCGGCTGGTCTTATTTTTCACGGAGGAAAACGCGGTGATCACAACAAAACCGACCAGCAATCGTACTCGTCAATCGCGGCGTCGACGGTTGCATGCGGCTTTGAGTATGACATTGACGCTGGGTTCAGCGATGAGTTTCACGGCGGGTTGCCAGAGTGTTGGCAATCACGTTGCGACATCAGCTCACAATCCCACAATGCTTCAATCGAGTGAAGCGAACGTCGCCTCGACACCGGCGACGGCCATCGTTGCGGCACCCGTGATCACGGTTGCGTACAACGACAAGTCGGATGACGACAAACCCGTTGCAACGGAAGAGGATGATTCCGATAAGGAGTCCGCCGGTTCCTTGCGAGACATCATGGCGCTGGATTCGCCCGAACAGTCGCTCAGCGAAGTCGCCGTTGTGCCATTTTCAACCGGCAATGAGTACTACCTCAGCGAACAGCCCGCCGGATTGACGCTCGAAGCGATCGAGTCGATGGCTTTGGCGAACAATCCGACCATCGCTGAATTGGTCGCGACAACGCAAAAAGCCGCGGGTTTCAAATGCCAAGTCGGGCTGCGTGCCAACCCTGTACTCGGCTACAGCGCTGTCCAACTCGCAGACCAAGGTACCGATCAGCACTCGGTGTTCATCTCACAAACAATCATTACCGGCGATAAATTGGCGTTGAACCGCGCCGTGCTCAATGAAGCCTTGCGTGCTCAACTCATGCAGCTCGAAGCCCAGAAATATCGCATCGCGACTGACATTCGTATCACGTTCTACGATGCCTTGGCGGCACAGCAACGAGTGAATTTGATCCGCGATTTCCAATCGGTCGCTGACAAGGGAGTCGATATAGCCGAGCAACTCAAAGAGGCACAAGAAGGCTCGCAACTGGAAATCGTCCAAGCAAAGGTTCAAAAGAACGAGATTGACTTGGCCCTCCGGCAAGCCCAGATTCGTTTCGACGCCGCGTGGCGAGAGATGGCCGCCTTGGCTGGCAACCCCGACATGATGCCCGTGCCACTCCAAGGGACACTGCCCAACACGGAAACCACCTTGGACTGGTCGATCGTTGCATCCACGATGATTGCATCCAGTCCCGAAGTGCAGTCGGCGCAGGCGCGAATCAATCAAGCCAGAGCCAATCTTTGCCGCCAACAGGCTCAGCCGATACCGAACTTGGATTTGCAGCTCGCCTCTGGTTATGACAACGGAACGGACAACGGCATGATTAACTTTCAAGTCGGAGCACCGATCCCCGTCTTCAACAAAAACCAAGGCAACATCTCGGCGGCCCGCGCCGAGTATGTGCGTGCGTCACGCGAACTCGAACGAATCGAAAACTCGATCAAGGCACGCTTGGCCCAGGTCTCGCGAGACTACGATTCATCACTGGTCGCCGTCGAGCAGTATTCCAGGGACATCCTGCCCAACTCAGAAGACGGTTTGAAGCTCGCCGAGCTTGCCTACAAAGCTGGCGAGACAAGCTTTGTTCAAGTCCTGGTGGCCCGCCGAACTTACTTTGACACGAACTTGCAGTACATCGTTTCGCAGCAGCAACTCGCTCAAGCCCGCGCCCGAGTTGATGGCTTTGTCTTGACGGGTGCTTTGGATGCCGTGATCGACAACAGCGGCGACGATAGTTTGCGAGGATTGACGCTCAGCCAGCAATAGGTTGAATGCCGATTCCGCTGGAAACTGTCTCAGGATGGGACAGTGTCGAGGTCAGATTGACAACGTTTCAAGAATTTGTCAGACGTCGGTTTTGCGATATTTCCCAACGATTCGCAGTCATTTGTTGATTGGCACAACTCGTGCAATACCTGACCGCTGAAGATTTCGGTATAGCCCTCAATCGAGAAAGCCGATAGAACAACTGCGACGATTAGGCGCAATACGCCGATTGTCCGTGTCCCAACAAAGCGACCATGTTTCACAAGCTCCTCACCTACTCAACGATGACCGCCGTAGTGCTTCACGCACTGCTGGGTTGTTGCGTGCATCACGCTCACGCGGGTCACACGCACAGTCACGACGTTGACCAGGTGATGGTGGACGTTCCGCACGTGGTTGGTCTTACCGACTCTGGCCACGATCACGACGGACATTCCCACGAAGGTCACAAGGCTTCCTGCCAACATCAGCACAACGCAGATGGCTCGATCACTTGCGATTGCTTTGATGACGAGTCCAGTCAGCCATGCTCAGGTTCGCATGGCCCCCATGAATCCTGTGACGAAGCTGACTGCAACTTTGTTGCCGATCAACGAGACAACGGCATTTCGTTGATGCTGACCTACGATTGGTCGCCCTTGCCAACGCACTGTTTGTCGTTGTCGTCGCAAGACATTCTCGCACTACGGACGGTGTACGGTTCGCCGCCCGATCCGCACGACGTACAGTCGCCCCTCCGCATCAAGACGCAAGTCTGGCGTCTGTAATGGTCCGCTCTCGTCCGTGATTGGATGAGAGTGACTGTGCCTCTATGCCGTGGCGAAAGTCGTCAAGACTTTCGATCCTCGTGCATCAGCTCCGACACTCTTGGCGAATTTCGCTTGCGCTGATTGATTCAGCCTGCATTCGCCGATCATCTGCCACGGACGCTTCTTCGCGTTGACCTTTCTCTGACCCACACATATTGAATCGTGGGTCGGTTTCTCCGGCAGTTGTTCCGTTGGTTTCGTTACCATGAAAATCCGTATGCCCAAAGTGCCCATGAAGTGGGTTTGGCTAATCGCCACGCTGATCGTTGTGATCGTCGGTGGTTTTACTTGGCAGCGTTGGTTCCCGGCCACCAAGGCGTGGGTCGATCAAACCGCTGTTTCTTTCCGCAATGGCGGAGGCGAATCGCACGAGGGTGAGGCGGCCGGCGAGGCTGATCCTCATGCCGGTCACGATCACGCAGCGCATGCGGGTCACGACGAGGCGACTTCGTTGGAACTGTCAAAGCAGGCGATCCGCAACATCGGATTGTCCGACGAGACGATCCGCCCGATCAAGTTGGAAACCTTCCGTCGATCCATCACGGTTCCCGCCGTCGTCGTCGAACGGCCTGGTCGTTCACGAGTCCAAGTTGCCACGCCGATGACCGGCGTCGTCACGCATGTTCACGCGGTGCAAGGCGAAGCGGTCGAGCCGGGAAGTCTACTGTTTCAGATTCGCTTGACACACGAAGACCTTGTCAACGCACAAACTGATTTCCTTCGCACGCTCGGGGAACTCGATGTTGAACAACGCGAGGTCGCTCGCTTGCAACAGGTCACCAGTAGTGGTGCGATCGCCGGCAAGGTTTTGCTGGAACGACAGTACGCTCGCGACAAGCTGAACGCCAACTTGAGTGCCATGCGTGAATCGCTTCGGCTGCACGGATTGTCAGACAACCAAGTAGAGCAAATTGAACGGGAGCGACGATTGCTCCGTGAGCTACAAGTCTTCGCTCCGAGTGTCGATAGCCACGGTGAGGAAGAATTGCGTTTGACCCAACGAGTCATTCAAGCGGGTTATGTCAAAGACGAGCAACCCAAACACACTGGCCCATTGATCCTGCAAGACTTGGCTGTTCACAAAGGCCAGTCCATCAACGCGGGCGAAACACTTTGCATCTTAACCGACTACGACGAACTGTTCATCGAAGGGCTCGCATTCGAGCAAGACATTAAGCAGCTTCGGAAAGCGTCCCAGAATGGCTGGGCAGTTGACGCGATCTTGGAAGAACCAGGCTCCGAATCCCGTGTGATCGAGGGCTTGAAAATGGCGTATCTCGCCAATCAAGTTGATGCCAAGACGCGAACGCTGAATTTCTATGTTCGCCTTCCTAACGAAGTCGCCAAGGATCATCGCGCCGACGGCAATCGCTACGTCGAATGGCGTTACGTCCCCGGTCAACGGATGCAGTTGCGAGTACCAGTCCAAGAAATGCCGGAACAAATCGTGGTGCCTGTCGAGGCGGTGGCGAGCGAAGGAGCGGAAACTTTCGTGTTCCAGCAGAACGGCAGTCACTTCGACCGCGTGCCGGTTCATGTGAAGTATCGCGATCAGTATTCCGCCGTGATCGACAACGACGGTTCGCTGTTCCCCGGTGACGTCATCGCCATGCGTGGCGCTCATCAAATGCAAATGGCTCTCAAAAACAAGTCTGGCGGTGGAGTTGATCCACACGCAGGCCACAACCACTAAGGAGCCACATCATGCTTAATTCAATCATTCGTTTTGCGTTGAAGCAACGCATGCTTGTCATCGCCGTTGCCCTGTTCCTGGTGGGATTCGGGACTTGGCAGGCGATGCAGGCTCCGATCGACGTCTTCCCCGACCTGAACCGGCCTCGCGTAGTCATCATGACCGAGGCACCGGGGTTGGCACCGGAGGAAGTCGAGACACTGATTACGTTTCCGATTGAAACGGCGGTCAATGGCGCGAATGGCGTTCAAGCCGTCCGCAGTTCGTCGGGCGTTGGTATCTCGGTCGTCTATGTCGAGTTCGATTGGAACACGGACATTTACAACGACCGTCAAATCGTTGCCGAGCGGTTGCAACTCGTTCAAGAACGGATGCCGAAAGGCGTAAAGCCAACGCTCGCACCGATCTCTTCCATCATGGGTCAAATCCTAATGTTGGGAATGTGGAGCGACGACGGTGCAACCGAACCGCTTGAACTGCGAACGCTCGGCGATTGGGTCGTGCGGCAGCGATTGCTGACCATCCCTGGCGTTTCGCAAGTCTTCACGATGGGCGGCGGACGCAAGCAGTTTCAAGTGTTGGTCGACCCCGATGCGATGTTGCGATTCGGAATTGCGTTACACGAGGTCAAGCAAGCCGTTCAGAACAGCAATGACAACGCCACGGGCGGCTACTTGGATGAACAAGGCCCGAACGAATTGCTAGTTCGCGGTCTGGGCCGTGTTCAGAGCATTGAAGACCTGCAAAAGGTCGTCGTCACGATGAAGGAAGGCCGCCCCATTTCGCTGGGCCAGATCGCTCGCGTCGTCGAAGGTGCGCAAGTCAAACGCGGCGACAGTTCAGCCTGGGTACGCGATGAGGACAGAAATTACAGCGGTGGCCCTGCGGTCATTCTTACGATCAACAAGCAACCGGGAGCCGACACGCGGCGAGTGACCGACGATGTGATGGCGGCAATTGATGAGTTGCGGCCTTCTTTGCCGGGTGACCTACGCATCGAACCGCTCTACACACAAAAGTCATTCATCGACCGTGCCATTGAAAACGTTGCCGAGGCACTTCGTGACGGCGGCATCTTGGTCGTCATTATCTTGTTCCTGTTCCTGATGAACGTCCGCACGACATTCATCACGCTGACCGCGATTCCGTTGTCGCTGGTAATGACCGCGATCGTGTTTTCAATCTTCGATTTGTCGATCAACACGATGACGCTGGGTGGTTTGGCCGTTGCGATCGGTGAACTGGTCGACGACGCGATCGTCGATGTGGAAAACATCTATCGCCGATTGAAGGAAAATCGGGCCAGCGATAACCCCAAGCATCCCTTGCTGGTCGTATTCCGTGCCAGTATCGAGATTCGCAATTCAATCGTATTCGGCACGATGATCGTGATCCTCGTATTTCTACCGCTGTTCGCGCTCTCGGGCATGGAAGGACGTTTGTTTGCTCCGCTGGGTGTCGCCTACATCGTTTCGATACTTTCGTCGTTACTTGTGTCGCTGACCGTCACACCCGTGCTGTCCTATTGGTTGCTCGGTAGCCAAAAGCTTAAGGGGCACGAGAAAGACGGATTCGTCCTGCGAGGCATCAAATGGGTTGGCGACAAAGTCATCCGCTTCAGCCTGACGGTTCCGCGATTCAATCTGGCTGTGACAGCGGTTCTGGTCGTCTTGGCCGGGATGTTTCTGATGAGTCTCGAACGCGACTTCCTGCCGCCATTTAATGAAGGTGCAGTTCAACTAAACGTCGTGTTGCCGCCGGGCACTTCACTGGCTACTTCCAACGACATTTCTAGCCGCGTCGAAACTCGATTGCGAGAGATTGAAGACATCGAAGGATTCATTCGACGTACCGGCCGCGCCGAGTTAGACGAACACGCCGAGGGCGTGAATATGAGCGAGTTCATCTTGGAACTCGATCCCGAATCGCCGCGATCCCGCGAAGAACAGCTCGAAGAAATTCGCGAGGCGATGGCCGACATTCCCGGCATCGTCACGGCGGTCGAGCAACCGATCGCTCACTTGATCTCGCACATGATCTCCGGTGTGAAGGCTCAAATCGGAGTCAAACTCTACGGCGATGATCTCGATCTGTTGCGTCGCAAAGCAGGCGAGATGGAAGCGGCAATGAAGACGGTATCCGGTACGAAGGATGTGCTGGTCGAACCGCAAGTCATCATTCCGCAATTACGAATCGAACTCGACCGCGACAAGCTGTTGCTTTACGGACTCAGTGCCGTCGAAGTCAACGAGTTCATCCAAACGGCGCTCAACGGACAAGTCGTTTCCGAAATCTTGATCGGCCAACGCACGTTCGATTTGATGCTGCGTCTCGATGAAGATTACCGCGAGAATCTTCAAACTCTCAAGCGGCTGACGATTGACCTCGCCGACGGTGGGAAAGTGCCGTTGGAATCGGTCGCGAACATCTACGAATCAGGCGGCCCAAACACAATCAATCGCGAAGACGTTTGTCGCCGCATCGTGTTGCAATGCAACGTATCCGAGCGTGGTGTGGTTGACGTGGTGCAGGATATTCAAAAGAAGTTCCAACCCATTGTCGAGTCGTTGCCGCCGGGATACTTCGTTCAGTACAGCGGACAATTTGAAAGCCAGCAATCGGCATCGCGAGTCATCGGCATCCTGTTCGCCGTCTCGCTAGTGGGCGTGTTCCTGGTTCTGTACACGATGTTCCGCAGCGTCAACCTCTCGCTGCAAGTGATGATGGCCCTGCCAATGGCGTTCATCGGTTCGGTGATCGCGTTGGTCGTCACTGGCCAAACGCTGACCGTTGCCGCAATGGTCGGCTTCATCTCGCTTGCCGGAATCGCATCGCGAAACGGAATCTTGCTGATCAACCACTATTTGCACTTGGTCCAGCACGAAGGCGAAGACTGGACAAAAGAAATGATCGTTCGGGCGGGTCTGGAACGACTCGCTCCCGTGCTGATGACGGCTCTGACCTCCGGCATCGGCTTGGTCCCATTGGTCATGGCGGCTGGCGAACCAGGTAAGGAAATCTTGTACCCGGTCGCGACCGTGATTCTCGGCGGACTGATGAGTTCGACTCTCCTCGACTTCTTCGTTCACCCGGCGTTGTTCTGGCTGATCGGACTGAAATCGGCTGAACGAGTTGTCAACGAATCGAAGACCGACATTCCTTTGTTTGAAGAGTCCGAAGACGAGGAATCTCACCTACCACTCAACCACTCTCGGTCAAGGACGACAGAGACTTCCCAACCCCTTTCCGAACCCGCAACCTAAGACAGGAAGCGAACGGATCATTTTCCAAAAAGGAAAGTTTTATGTTGAAAAGAATATCAAGACTACTGTGCTTCGTCGCACTCACATCGGTTGGCAGTATTGCCAGTGCCGAAGAGTCGATCGCATTCTGCTTGCCCGAGTGGAAAGAGATGCACTTCGACGATTCAGCCAAGGCGCAACAGCACCTTGCTGCCGTACAGAAACTGGGCTGTGAAGCCAAGATCGACAACCACGGTGGGCACACCGATGTCGTTTATCGTTCACCAAAATGGAAGAGCATGGAAGTCGCCGACGACAAACTGGCTCACCAATGGGAATCTTGGCTCAAGAAAGCGGGATTCGAGACCTTACACGGTCACGCGGCAGATCACGGCGGCGACGATCATGCTGGGCATGAAGGTCACGACCATGCGGCACACGATCACGATCACGCCGGACATAGTCACGCGGCAGGCCAAGTCGAAGAGGTCAACTACCGCATCACCGACTGGAAAACGATACACATTGAAAACCAAGAACAGCTCGCCGAACTTACCGCGATGTTGAAAGGACTCGGATGCGAGCTGAAAAGCTCACAGCATTCCGGCCACGCCGACTTGAGTTTCCGCTGTCCGCAATGGAAACACATCGAAGTCGGTTCGCACCAAGTTGCCACAACTTGGGAACAGTGGCTCACAAAAACGGGCTTCGAGGCGAAACACGTTCACTAGAAACTCTCAGATCAACCAACTCCCTTCAGGAAAAATCCAATGAAACGCTCAACAAAACTCTTCACGCTCGCACTCGCTTCCATGACCTTCGGTCTTGTTGGCTGCAAAGACGGGGGAACCAACACCGGAACGACCGTTGAAACATCGGCACCTCCGGCGACCGTTGACGATCACGCAGAACACGCACACCCCAGCGAAGGACCGCATCATGGCGGATTGATCGAATTGGGCAACGAGGAATACCACGCCGAACTCGTTCACGACGAAGACACTGGCTCGGTAACAATCTATGTGCTCAACGCAGCCGCGACTGAGCAAATTCCGATCGAATCGACCGAGATTACGATCAATGTCAAACATGACGGCAAGCCGGAGCAGTTCAAGCTGGCCGCTTCGCCTGATGCAAATGACCCACAAGGCAAGTCGTCGCGTTTTGTTTCGACAGACGCGGAACTCGGCGAGCACCTAGATGAAGAAGGAGCCGACCCGAAACTCGTCCTAACGATCAACGGCAAATCGTTCCGAGGAACGATCGCACACGACCATGACCACGAAGGTCACGACCACGAATGATTTACGAATGATGATCGTAGATTGGAGATTGAAATCCAACTCTCCAATCTGCTTTCGTTGATCTGCGACCCCCAAATTTTCGATCTCCAATTACCAAGGGAATGACAACGATGAAACGGATTTTCAATCAAACGACAATCGCACTGACGATAACGCTGGTAACCGCTTGCTTCGCGATGGCCCAAACCGCTCACGCGGCAAGTCCTGCTGAGCAAGCGATTCAAGCGGCCGAAGCCAACAACCAGTTTGCCTTCGTGCTGTTCTATCGCGGCAACGACGCGGCGACAAAAACGATGCACGGCACGCTGCAGTCAACACTGGCCGACCGGCAAGACGCCGTGGTCGTGCCCGTGCAAATTGGTAACGTCGCCGAGCAAGCCTTGGTCAAAAAGTTCGATGCAACCCGAATGCCGATGCCAGCGGTCGCCACCCTCGCTCCCAACGGTGCGGTATGCAGCGTTTTCCCACGACGGGTGACGGAGCAACAACTTGCCGCTGCAATCGTTTCGCCTGGACAGACGCAAATTCTAAAGGCGCTGCAAGACCGCAAGCTCGTGTTGCTGTGTGCTCAACCCACCGCCGGTGCCACGGTCCCCGTTGGTGTTCAACAATTTCAAGCCGACAAGCTTTACAGCAATCGAACCGAAGTCGTCACCGTGTTGGCGAACGATCCTGCCGAGGCTGAGTTCTTGACCAAGATCGGAGTGAAACCAGGCCAATCGACACCCGTTGTTGCATTCATGGCACCTCCAGGCGTCATGGTCGGCACCTTCAACGCCAACGTCAGCTTCGATGTGTTGGCCGAGAAGTTAGCCGCCGCTGGCAAATGCTGCGACGACGAAAACTGCAAGCACCACAAGTCGGCACAGGCGGCAACGCCCGCAAGACGTTAGCAGTAATTCAAAGAGAGAGCTGAGAGTTGAGCGCCCGGATCGAAAGAGATCCGGGCTCGACACTCTCCGCTCTCCAACAACCCACACAGCTCTCAACCAATAGAAGTCAAAGGAACGGATTCTATGAAACTTCGACACATGATTTGGAAAGAA
Organism: Rhodopirellula sp.; assembly: GCA_041740155.1. Lineage (GTDB taxonomy): Bacteria > Planctomycetota > Planctomycetia > Pirellulales > Pirellulaceae > Rhodopirellula. The sequence goes on along the minus strand of JBGSMN010000228.1, from coordinate 17,390 downwards.
CTCTGGCAACGGCCGACGCCGATGCTCACCAGTTTGCTGGCCGTCACGCTTGGCGTCACAGCCCTTGTTGCGATTCAGAACATCACCGTGTTCTCAGAACGCAAGATCGCTGGTGACATGGAGTCGCTCGGTGCGAATGTCTTGGTGTTGCCACCCAGCGTCACACTGCAGGACTATTATGGTGCCGACATGCACGGGCATACGATGCCCGAGGAATACGTCACGCGTCTCGCGCTCGCTCGATTGCCTGGCGTTGAAAATCTTGCTCCCAAGTTGTGCGTCGAAGCGGAAGTGGACACGATTCCTGTCACACTGGCTGGCATCTTGCCACGCAGTGAATTCCAAGCCAAGGCCGCTTGGCAGGGTCTCGGAATGTTGGGCAATGCGGTCGGCAGCGATCGAGGTTGTTGTGCCACCGCCGCTGACACCGGCGAAGGCGATAACGATCCGAACTCGCTGGCCACCACACGCACCATCGCTGAATTAGGCGATCGCGATGTGATCCTCGGACGCGATCTCGCCAGCCAACTTGGTGCGAAAACTGGCGATACGTTGCCGCTACTCGGTGAAGATTTCACTGTTCTCACTGTGTTGCCTTCGACCGGCACGATCGACGACGGACGCATGTTCGCTCACTTGCACAGCGTCCAAGACTTGTCGGGTGCGGGGCCAGTGGTGAACGTCATCGAAATCATGGCGTGCTGCGAAGACGCCGCTGGCGGTTTAATCACGAACCTGTCCGCCGAACTTCCCGAAACGCGAATCGTCACGATCGCACAAGTTGTTCAAACACAAATTGCCGTCAACGGATTGATGTCGCGTTTGTCTTGGGTCTTTCTGTCGATTTTGCTGTTGGTCGGTGGAGCGAGCATTGCCAGTGTGATGTACGCCAACGTGACCGAGCGACGCAAAGAAATCGGAACGCTGATGGCAATCGGAGCCAGTCGCAACTTTGTAACACAAATGTTCCTTGGAAAAGCCGCGATCTTGGGACTCGCCGGTGGTGCAGCGGGCTTCGTCGTTGGCACCATCGTCGCGGCAGTACTAGGACCGCAGTTGCTGGGGATTCATGTACGCCCGATGCCGATGCTGCTGGGCGTAGGGATGGCCACGGCGACAATCGTCGCAGTCCTCGCCAGCTTGCTGCCCGCCCGCCGTGCCGCTGGTCTCGATCCGTGCCTTGTTTTTAACGACGCCTGATCGTTCAGTCGCGTGACCGAAAGGTCGTGCTTCCAATATCAAAACTACATTCCAAATCGAGCCAAAACATGTATCAACTCAATTCCGTTACCCAGACCTACGAACGTCGAGGCCAGATCGTCACGGCACTCGACAACGCCGAGCTCACGATTCCCGACAACGACTTCATCGCAATCGTCGGCCCCAGCGGCAGTGGCAAGACCACGCTGCTGTCTGTCCTCGGTGGAATGCTTGCACCGTCAACCGGCGACGTGATGCTCGATGGCGAATCGTTGTATGACCTGTCGGTGGAAGAACGCACGGCGTTGCGAGGCCGAAAGATCGGATTCGTCTTTCAGTCGTTTAATTTGATCTCTTGGCTGACCGCTCGCGAGAACGTGCAAATCCCACTGATGTTGTCCGGCAAAACTGCCAAGCAACAAGAGGATCGTGCGATGGAGATGCTCGACCGCGTCGGCTTGTCCGATCGAACCGATCACCGCCCGTCAGAAATGAGCCAAGGGCAGCAACAACGAGTCGCCTTGGCGCGGACACTCGCCAACGACCCGCAAATCATCCTGGCAGACGAACCGACCGGAAACCTCGATTCAGAAACCCGTCAGCAGGTAATGAGTTACCTGAATGAATTTCACCAAGACGGTCGCACGATCGTCATGGTCACCCACGACGCCGACACCGCCGCGTTTGCGCACCGCACGATACGACTCGTCGCTGGGGTTACCCATGAGGTTTCGATGGCAAGAGCCGCTTAAGAAGAAGATGGGGAGAAGGGGAGTTGGGAGACAAGAAGAGTTCTCACCTTTCCCTGACTCCCAACTCGAAAACTGCCGGCTGCCATTCAGCCGCCAGCTAGGTTCCCGGACCGCGTCACTCACCAGCCGATGCACCGGGAACCGTTTTGTACACAACACTGCCAGCTACAAGAAACGCAAGGTTAAACGCAATGCCCCTCAGTGAAGAATTTGTCCGGTCGGGATCATGGCTGTTCCGCTGGCGAAGTTATTTGCCATTCGTTTTGCTGCCCTTGATCCTGGTCGCGGCGATGCGTTATCCGGTCATTGAGTCGTATCCGAACCTGCATTTTGCGTGGAGTCTCTTTAGCCTCTGCGTGTCGTTGATCGGGTTATTCGTCCGTTGCCATGCGATCGGTCACGCCGCCGAAAACACCTCCGGCCGAAACACGAAATTGCAAGTCGCCGAGTCGCTAAACACAACCGGTTTCTACTCGGTCGTGAGGCATCCGTTGTACCTGGGCAATTTCCTGATTGCACTTGGGATCGTGATGCACTCGTTGGCACCGTGGCTGGTCGTCATCTACATCATGGCGTTCGCGTTGTACTACGAACGCATCATGTTTGCCGAGGAAGCGTTCCTGCGGCGTAAGTTTGGTCGTGACTTCATGGCTTGGTCAACTCAAACGCCAGCTTTTCTTCCGCGATTGCGTCAATGGAAGAAGGCTGAGGTTCCCATGGACTTCCCGAAAGTCATCCGTGCTGAGTCTGCGGCAGTCGCCGTGATCGCGTTCGCATTTCCGGCATTGGAATTTGTCATGCACCATGCAACCGAAGGTAGCGTCGCGATTGAGAGCTCGTGGTACGCCCTGTTGGCATCGGGTGTTGTGTTGTACGCGGTCGCCCGCGTGATGAAGCGTCAACTGCGACGCTGGTTGAAATATGAACGAATTCTGTACGCGGCAGCAAAATGACCGATGGCAATAATCAAATGCGATCGCGAGAAGCGTTGCACGCAAAGGTGGAGCGAATCGTTCGCAAATTTGGCTTCGACAACGTCTGCGTTTCAAGCATCAAAGCCGGGCACGTCGAGTTGACCGGCACGGTTAGCGATATCAATGACCGCGCGTTGATTGTCGCAATCGCTCGAACAACACCGGGCGTTCAACAGTTCAGCATTGAGATCAAGATTGAAAACGACTGAGTACGGAAACCACACAAACGTAACGGAGTTCCATCATCATGCGGAATCATTTCAGCAAGCTTGTGAGTCTTGCAGTGTTCGGATTGTCAGCATCACTGGCGATGTCAACTCTGGTAGCGGTAGAACCTAAAGCACGCGACCGAGCGACGGAGATCCTGTCGGCAAACAGCCTGTCGAGTGTGGTCCGTCAGGTTGCTGATGACGTTTCACCTTCGATTGTGACGGTCTACGCACTTCGCGGCCCGCGCATGACGGCTCCGATGCGATGGCGAGAAGATGCAAAGTTGCCGCAGCCATTTCACTCGCCCAATCACCAGCACGCGGCGTCATCCAACAGCCATTCGGCTGACGACCAAGGATCAGGCGTCATCATCGACCGTCGCGGTTGTGTTCTGACATGCAGCCATGTGGTTGAAAATGCCGATGCCGTTTTCGTGCGAACCGCCGATGGTCGGAAACTCCACGCCGAAGCCGTGATCTGTGATCCGCAATCCGATATCGCAATCATCAAGCTCGAAAGTGCTGAGAACCTGCCGGAAGCTAAACTGGCCGACTCAGATGATCTCTCGGTCGGCGATTGGGTCGTCTCACTTGCATCCCCCTACGACCTGCAACGTAGTGTCAGTGCCGGGATCATCAGTTCGACGCAGCGTTGGGTCGCAAGCTCGCCGCATGCGTTGATTCAGAATGACGCGGCGACAAACCCAGGTAGCTCGGGAGGTGCGTTGTTGAACCTGCGAGGTGAAGTGATCGGAATTATCGAAGGAGCATTGACGACTTCCGGTGAGTTTCAGGGCATCGGCTTGGCAACACCGATTAACACCGCCAGGCATATCGCCGAGCAACTGCAAACCAAGGGCTATGTCGAACGGGGATATTTCGGATTTCAGACGCAACCGTTGACTCCCGAAATGGCATCGCTGATTGATTCCTCTATGAACGCTGGTCTGTATGTCAAGGATGTCCAGAGAAACTCACCGGCCAATCATGCGGGTCTGCGTGAAGGTGACGTAGTAACCAAGTTCGATGGCAAACCGATCAACCAATCGTTCGATCCAGCCACTTTGACTGCCGATGCCGAATCGGGTAAGTGCCATATCATGTCAGTGCTTCGCGAACACAAAGTCGTCGAGATTGAAATGCGGATGCAACAACCACCTCGGGAAGTTGAACCGATTCAATCAGAGATGCCACCCATCGGATCGTTCGAGTATTTCGATTCGTCGCTCGGCCTGGGGCTTTCAAGTTTAAACACGTCCATAATCAGCGAATTGGAGCTTCCCGGCGATGCACACGGTGCCTTGATCGCGCAAGTGGCGCTGGATAGTGATGCGTATCGTGAGGGAGTCGCCGCTGGCATGGCAATTGCCCGCGTCAACGATACGACCATCCATGACGTTGACGAATATCGCGAAGTGACAAGCAAGCTGGACGGCGAAAAACCGGTTCTCTTGCTCCTTCAATCAAACCAGGGAAAGCATCTTGTCATGCTTCACACGAGCCGGAAAGAGAATGATGGAAAAGGAACAAATTGAACTGAAATTGCTACTGCCAACCGTATCCGACTCAGGCGATTCCTGCGTCCATCGCTTGGCGGCCCTGCTCACTGCAAAGATGGGCATCGACTCGGCACATGCAATTCAGTCGGAGGACGATACGCCTGGGCAGATCTGCGTTCACTACGATCCGAATGTGGTTTCGACTGGTGAAGTGCGAGAACTGGCAAAACGTGCCGGTGTCGAATTAGATCAGCGATACGGTCACTGGCTCAGTAAGTCGCGTTCAACCCACGCCCGCCGTGCTTCGGCGATCGAGTCGCGACTGGGACGCATGGATGGAGTTCTCGAGGCAGTTGTCTCACCCGATGGGGCTGTTCGCGTCGAGTACGATAAACAGATCATCGACGATTCTGCGATCGCCGGCGCTCTGAGCGAATGGACCGGCGAAACAGCAGAGGTTGGCGACGACCACGCTGGGCATGACCACGACGATGAAGGTCACGAGTCCGACCACGACCACTCGGGACACGATCATGCTCACGGCGGCATCTTCGGCCCCAAATCAGAACTGATCTTCGCAATTCTCTGCGGCGTGTTCTTGTTGGTCGGATGGCTGATCGAAACGTTTGCAGATCTTAACGAATGGATTTCGCTGGGTTGTTACGTTGCAGCCTATGTGTTTGGCGGTTACTACACGGTCACCGAAGCGATTGAAAAGATCCGAGCTGGCAAATTCGAGATCGACTTTTTGATGATCGTCGCAGCGGCCGGTGCAGCGTCACTCGGTGCTTGGGCCGAAGGAGCATTGCTACTATTCCTATTCAGCATCGGCCACGCTCTGGAAGGCTACGCAATGGGCAAAGCCAAGCGTGCCATCGAAGCTTTGTCTGAACTCGCACCACGAACGGCTCGCGTTCGACGCGATTCAGCGGAAACCGAAGTTCCGGTTGAAGAGCTGGTCGTTGGCGACGTCGTCGTCATCAAGCCTGATGAACGAGTGCCCGCCGATGGCTTCGTGATCGCTGGCGAATCCAGCATCAACCAAGCACCAATTACCGGGGAAAGTGTTCCCGTCGACAAACGCCCGGTAGACGATGTCGAAGCCGCAGCGGCTGACCCTGAATCACTTTCCGCTGAATATCGTGCCTTCGCTGGGACAATCAATCAATCCGGTTCCCTCGAGATCCAAGTTACCAAAACTGCTGCGGAAAACACGCTCGCCCGCGTCGTCACGATGGTCAGCGAAGCAGAAACGCGAGTCTCGCCGACACAAAAGTTTACGAAGAAGTTTGAACGCTACTTTGTTCCGTCCGTCATCACTGGCGTTGTGCTTTTGATGTTTGCACCGTTGGTCATCGACGAAAGTTTCAGCGATTCATTTTATCGAGCGATGGCTGTCTTGGTCGCAGCAAGCCCCTGTGCCCTCGCGATCGCAACACCCAGCGCAGTTCTGAGCGGAGTCGCTCGAGCAGCTCGCGGCGGAATCCTTGTCAAAGGCGGCGGGCCACTGGAGAGTCTTGGCAGTATCGACGCGATCGCATTCGACAAAACGGGAACACTGACCGAAGGCGAACCCAAAGTCACCGACGTTCGCACGGCGGATGGCGTCGACGAATCAGAACTCTTGCGATTCGCCATAGCCGTTGAAGACCTCAGCAAACACCCGCTCGCCAAAGCCGTCGTCCGCGATGGGAAGAAGAAGTTGGGAGAAGGGGAGAGCGGGAGTCAGGGAGACATTCCAGAAGCGACCGATCTGAAAAGCATCACCGGACGAGGGATTCTGGCGACCGTCGAAGGCGACTTGGTTCACATTGGCAAAGACGACCTATTCACAGAGGTCGATGGTCCACCGCTTCCCGATAGCGTGCGTTCAATCGTCGAGTCGCTCGAACAGAATGGACGCACCACCATGATCGTACGTCGCGGCGACCGTTACCTCGGCGTCATCGGACTGATGGACACACCACGCGAAGCATCCAAACGAACGATTGCAAAACTGCGTGAACTTGGCATCCAACGGATGATTATGATTTCCGGCGACAACCAACAAGTCGCCGACGCGGTCGCCAAGGAAGTCGGACTCGACGAAGCATGGGGCGACCTGATGCCCGACGACAAAGTCGCCGAAATCAAAAAGCTGCAAAGCGAAGGCGGCGTCGCGATGGTAGGCGACGGAGTCAATGACGCTCCCGCGATGGCATCCGCGTCCGTCGGCATCGCCATGGGAGCGGCCGGAAGCGACGTCGCACTCGAAACCGCCGACGTTGCCCTAATGGCCGACAACCTCGACCACCTCCCGCTCGCCATCGGCCTGAGCCGAGCCACCCGCCGCATCATCCGTCAAAACCTATGGATGAGTCTCGGCATGGTCGCCTTTCTCGTCCCCGCGACATTATTGGGACTCAACATCGGCCCCGCCGTCGCCCTCCACGAAGGCAGTACACTCGTCGTTGTCTTCAACGCCCTGCGACTGTTGGCATATCAATCGAAATAGAGTTTAACGAACTACCAGACTCCCCTCTCGATTCAATAAACTACCCTGATCTCGCTGCGGAGAAAACGTGCTGGGTTATGGACGAATCACTAAGCGGCGTGGTGTCCCCAGCACGATGAAGGTGATCGGCAAAGCCGTCTACATCTGCTGCCTCGGCTGTGTAAAAAACTAGTTGCCGAGCCAGACAAATACCTCGCCGCCCTAAAAGCCAAAGGCGTCACGCTGCCCGCGTTCTAGTATCGGCACCATTCTTGGTTTCTCTAATCCGCATTACCCAGCCTTCTCCGCTCGACCGGCGCAAAACGGGGACGTGGCCACCCCCTCACGTGAGAGCGCATCAAAAACCCAGCGTTTTGCCGGCTAAATCCTTTCCGTATCCGGACCGTCTGGGAGAGTCGGACGACTCTTAACCCGAACGGACAGAGAAACGAAGAAACAAAGAAAACGGCCCCAGGACGCCGAAATGTTCCCGATCCCATAACCCAGGGTAATGACCGGCCCCAAGAAACGAAGAACGCGGCGGGCCAAGCGGCAACGCGAAAGCACCGCGATTTACTGCGTAAAAACGAAGAAAGGCCGGCATGCTGGGCATGCCGACCTTTCGTTCACTTGTGGGTCTGAAAGCTTTTGGAACTTTCAGAGAAGTTGTGAGCGACCGACGCCAGCCAAGCAAAACATGCATTTCGTACTCAGTTTAGCATTTTGGCGTGCTTAACGGGTCAGGTTTGCCGCGAAAGTCTGGATTGGCGGGCGGAGTTTTGCTCACGGACACCTGATCGCGGGGGTGCTGGCTGGCGGTGTGGTTCTGCAGGTTTGCTCTCGCACGTTCTGGAAGTCACTCTCGTTTACGTTGTGCTTGCTTAGGTGCGTGCGTGGGTAATACAGATATCGGGGATGAGCATCGCCACGGTTGAAACCGACAAAACATCATTCAACGATCCTCACGCATCAATATTCGGGAGTAGCTCACCGAAAAGAATCGCAAGTAGTTGATTACCTTCAGGTCGGCTCCAGTCATGAGCTAATTCCGACATGATTGTGTTCGTGGCGGTGAGAACAACACCTGCACTTTCCATGCGGCGACGCGACATCTCCTCTGAAAGTTCGAATGGCGAACCAGAGGCATCCATAACAGCCTGAACGGCAAAGCCTTCTCGCACCGCGCTAATGGCTGGAAAGACGAGACAAACGTCCGTCGTAACTCCCGCCATAATCAAATTCGAGCGACCGGTGTCACCGACCGCGGCCCGAAACGCTAAGTCGTTCCAAGCGTTAACGATTCCAGCACGCTGCACCCGAGCCTCAAACTCATTCGGGAGAATTTCAGCTAATTCTGGAATCAGCGGTCCCTGTGCATTACCCTCTTGCGAGCTCGTAAGGACAACTGGTATCCCCAAAATCTTGGCCGTTTTAGCTAGAGCGAGCGTGTTGCGGCGAACCAAATCCAAAGAAATATTTTTGATCAACTGCATCGTTCCAACCTGATGGTCAATCAAAAGCAGAGCAGAATTTTGTGAAGTGAAGGTCGAATCGCTCGAAGGCATTTGTCTATCCCAATCGTTAAGTTAATGGTTCAAGTCTGCGAGGCGACGTCGTCGTTTGCCGCGGCCACTTACATCCTGATTTGTGTATGCTAGGAGCAGGGATCAAATTGGGAAGTAGGCACTTTTTGGTGCCCTAGGCGTCTTAACGAAACATTAACCAAATCGCATTCAGCATTGGAGAATTCCGTGGAAGACAAACATGAGCCACTTTGTATTCTCGACTCAAACTGCCCACTGAGGCAGATGTTCGACTTGGTGGGGGATCGATGGTCAAGCAGCATCTTGTTCGTCATTGGTACCAACGTTAAGCGATACAGTGAACTGCAAAAACAAATTCCTGGTGTGAGCAAGAAAATGTTGACGCAGACGTTGCGAAGTCTGGAACAAGCTGGGCTCGTGAGTCGGAAAGTTTACGCCGTCGTACCGCCAAAGACCGAGTACCGTTTGACACCGTTAGGCAAGAGCATCTTGAAGCCGATTTCCGGTCTTGCGGACTGGGCGGTCGCACATCAAAAGCAATTGCGAAAAATCCAAGACAAAAAACATTCGAATGTCTAAATGCATCGATATCTTACGAACGATTCAACCTCGCCATCTTGGATGCTCGGAGTCGATTCATTTGGATTTCGCTTTCAGCCGCGCCTCGGTCCCCTCAATGTTTTGGAGGCCCCAATCCGCAACGGACTTTAGCACGGATTCCAGAGATTGACCTTTTGCAGTTAGTCGATAAGCCTCTCGACCATTCTCTTCATCTGGAATCCATTTCTCAGCGATGCCGTACCCGACTAGCTTGCCCAAACGGTCCGCCAAAATATTGGTGGCGATCTTCTCAGGCGACTTGGAAAAATCCTTGTAATAGCACTTCCCGAACAGCATGTCGCGGATGATTAACAGCGTCCACTTATCGCCGATCAAGTCGAGCGTGCAGGCGACGGGGCATGGCGAACGTTTGTGTTTTGACTTCTTCATTTGTTTCTCTTCAGGCTCGTGAACCAACGGGCGACTCTTGAACTCGAACGTGACTCGAATGCTCTTGACATTATCCCGAGAGCTTGTAAATTGCAAGCACAACACTTGCACTTTGCAAGTGCATCTGGTTATTGAGAGTTCACGATGGCGTTATCTGATAGTCACCCAACCGTTCACGCGGTCAGAAATAACCCATTGCCGACCAAGCCCGGACCCATCGACGGGCAAACCCTGCGGCAATGGTGTTTGAGCGCTGGTGCGGATGATGTCGGCTTCGTCGGCATCGAGCGCAGCGAAATGGATGAGGAGCGAGCCGATATTCTGCGGATCTTTCCGGCGACGAAGTCTTTGATTTGCTTTGTCCAACGCATGAACGCGGATTCGGTCCGCAGTCCGGCTCGCAATATTGCCAATCACGAATTCCACGAGACGGGAGATGAAGTCAACAATACCGCTCGGCAGATCGTTGCCAAGTTGCACGCGAGCGGAGTTCGAGCTGTCAATCCGCCGATGGCGTTTCCGATGGAGATGGACCGATTTCCGGGCAAGATGTGGGCCGTCTCATTGAAGCCACTAGCGATCGCGGCGGGACTGGGCCAAATGGGGATCCATCGCAATGTGATCCATCCCAAGTTTGGCAACTTCATCGTACTGGGCGTTGTCTTGTGTGAAGCGGAAGTTTCGGACGAGGGACAACCGATTGATTACAACCCTTGCGTTGGATGCAAATTGTGCGTGGCGGCCTGCCCGGTCGGAGCGATTTCACCCGACGGTGACTTTAACTTCTCGTCGTGCTACGCGCACAACTACCGCGAGTTCATGAGCGGCTTCACGGACTGGGTTGAGAACATTGCCGACAGTCGTGAGGCCACCAGTTATCGCAGCAAGGTCACCGATGGCGAGAGCGTCTCGATGTGGCAATCGCTCGCATTCGGTCCCAATTACAAAGCCGCGTACTGCCTCAGTGTTTGCCCCGCCGGCGAAGACGTACTCGGTCCATTCTTGCACGATCGCGGTGGATTCGTTGCCGGCATTGTCAAACCACTGCAGCAAAAAGAAGAAACACTTTACGTCCAGCCGAACTCCGATGCAGAAGAGTACGCCAAAAAGCGGTTTCCACACAAAACGACAAAGCGAATTGGCGCGGTTCTGCGTCCGGTCTCGATCGACGGATTTATCAACTTGATGAAGCACGGATTTCAACCTGGACAGTCGAAGGGACTGGCCGCTCGATATCACTTTCGCTTCACCGGAACTCAACCTGGCGAGGCGACCGTCATCATTCAAGACGGCCGCATCACGGTACACGACTCGATCGTTGGCGAATGCGATCTTCGCGTCACAGCCGACTCGTCAGCTTGGCTGCGGCTTTTGAGAAAAGAAGCCACCGCTTCTTGGCTACTACTTACATTCCAAATTCGCCTGTGGGGCGATCCGAGGCTGCTCCTTGCTTTCGGAAAGTGTTTCCCATAGTCAACATTTACAGAGAAGTTTATGAAACACAGCACGCTTTTTAAGAAATATGGTCCTTGGGCAGTCATCACTGGTGGCTCATCTGGGATTGGTCGTGCGATAGCTTTCGAGTTAGCGAAGGAAAAGCTCAATTTGATCCTAGTTGGTCGAGGCGTATCATCGCTCGATGAATTAAGTAATGAGTTGAGCAAGCGATACCAAATCCAATGCATCGCTTTGATGCTTGACTTGGCCGAAGACACGGGCGTCGAAGCGTTACAGGCAGCGACAGAGGGCCTAGACGTTGGTCTATTGGTCGCGTCGGCTGGCTTCGGTACATCAGGGGCGTTTATCGAAAACCCACTCGAAACAGAACTCGAGATGCTAAACGTCAATTGCCGTTCGCTTATGGCGTTGAGTTGGAACTTCGGCAGACGGTTTGTTCAACGAGGAAGCGGTGGACTCATCCTGATGAGCTCTATCGTTAGCTTTCAGGGAACTCCGTGGTCTTCCCATTACTCGGCGACGAAAGCGTACGTTCAGGTCCTTGCCGAGGGGCTTGGTGCGGAGCTTGGAGGTAAGAATGTCGATGTCTTAGCTGTGGCGCCTGGGCCAACCAAGTCTGGCTTTGCGTCTCGCGCGAATCTCCGAATGGGGATGTCGCTGGATCCAGAACGCATCGCACCGGTCATTGTTGAAGCTCTCGGCAGAAAAGCCACCGTGCTACCAGGTTTGCTTTCCAAGCTGCTGGTGTACTCGATGATTCCATTGCCTCGACGCGCACGTATCGCAATCATGGGGAACGTGATGCGAGGCATGACGTCGGGTTAAACGACGAACCGTCCCTGAACTCCGTTGTCAATATGGAACGCCTCTATCGATCTGGTATCAGGATTACATGTCGTCGCGACTGATTTCCCGGCTTGCTGCTGCTTCTCTTCGCCCAGTCCCCAACGGTTTCGCATCATCGCAATTCATTCCGCATTGCAGCCGTCGTCTTCTTTGGGCGTTGAGCCGGAGTCTGGGCAGCCGATTCGCTCAGGGAAGAAACGGCGGCGTGAGTCAGCTAAAATGACACGCTTGCTGAGTCGACTTAGATAAGACTCGAAAGTTAAGCCGACGCGATAAATGTGCGTTTCGTCGGCATCCCTTCAACCAAAGATCAATGGGTGGTGAAGTGAGTGACTCCTCTAACAGAAACATTCTGTCGCAATCACCGTCAAAGCGGATAGCATCATTCCCGCGATCGCTTTCCGTCTTCGGTTGGATCGCGCTTGCGGTGATGGTAGCACCCGCGTCGGCTGAGGTTCCGGCATTTTCCGTTGCCGATGGTTCTGTACACATCGAGGGTGTCGGGCCAGATAATCCAATCATTTATGATAACGATTGGTGGTTTGATGTATTTGACAACAACTACCTGTGGTCGCAAGCCAGCTTGAGCAAGGTCGATTTGCGTGGGAATATTGTCTCGCGCGACATGTGGGATTGGCAGAAAGGCTATCAGTACTCGTACCAGCAATCATTCGATGATGGCGCGAAGGCACTTCAATTGGCTCGCGATTCGGGATTGAAGAATATTCCGGATTTATCAACGGGTTCGGATCGCGTCTTACTAAGACCGGCGAGCGGGCGAATTGAGGATACGGTCGCTTATCCCTCAGAAGGCAGTCGGCTCATTGTCGCTGAAGCGAAAAAGGCGTCCGGGGAAAAGCCGCTGATCGTCATCGCGGGCGGGCCGCAAACGACGGTCGCAAATGCGTTGCTTACGAACCCGGAGATTGCTTCAAATTTGATCGTGTTTAACCTGACGGTTTCCGGTGGATACAACGGCAAGGATGGCTGGTCGGCCTACATTGTGGCGAAGCGAACTCGAAGTGTTGATTGGGGCGGAGGTGAATTCTGGGACAAAGACTCTGTATTTCAAGCACGACACTTCGATCCATTGCCGGAGAATCCTTTCACGCTTGACATGAAACGCTTTATCAAGACAGAGCTCGGCCGCGCCAATCAGCTTGGCGATGGAGCCCCGCTGGTGTGGTTGTTTCAGCCCAAGTGCTGGACCGCAGCTGAAGTCAGGCAGGCTGAGTTTAGCGGAACGGTCATGCGATACTCGGCACCTGCCGAAGGACAGTCCGGTGACGTGCTTTTGATTCCCAAACAAGCTACTAACTTGACCGCATGCCGCGAAGAATTCTTCCGCGCACTTCAATCACCGGGACTGTTCGCTGAGTGAGCAATGAACCATCAAACTACACTGGTTCAATCGTTTCACATCTACGACAGCATCGGCGAACTTAGCGACTCGTTGTCACGAGGCAGGTCGTACTGGATCCACTCTGGACTAAGGTGAAAGTCGACGGAGTCCAAACGGCCGGGACCAAGGTTCTTGTAGGCGTGAGGTACGTTCGCCGGGCCAATCACGAGTGAACCTGCCGGAGCTTCAAACTGCTTGTCGCCAACCGTAAACTCGGCACGTCCTTCCAAGATATGAAATATCTCGTCGTAAGGATGCACATGCAAGTTGGGGCCTTCACCGATCACGTCGGTGCCGTATCGAATGACTACACAATCCACACCGAAATGACGCCCCTCTTGCGATCCAAATGGCGGGCTTTCGCTTTTTAGCCAGTCTTCTGGACGAATGAGAACCGGTTCGATTTTGCTAGGTCTCGGCATGTTCGCGTCTCTGCTTGCTATACGACTGCGTTGATTTTCTCTTGTGCTCACTCCGCAACAAAGGGCTCAATTTTAACGACAATTAGCTGCCGATGTTGTCCAGACGTGTATAGGTTTGGCAGCCGGAAACAAGCTTTCCTACGCTTGTCGGAATCACACTAACAAAGCCCGCTTGATTTGGATTACTTGAGCGTGTTCGTATTTCTACGGCATAAGTAACCGGGGAGGGAGTGTTTGGTCGCTTCCGGTTGCTTGGTGCTTGCTGAGGTGCGTGTGTGGGTAAGTTGATTGTTGGGGATGAGCTGTCGCCACGGGATCGGCGGCTGGCTGTTGCCGAGTTGCTGGCCAGCGGCGTTCGGCGGTGGAAACGGTTTTGCATGGAATCTATGTCTGCCACTTCTGAAAACTCTCTGCGTGACCGGCTTGAGTCGCGTCGCGAAACGAGGCTCTCTGTGTCTCAAGCGGTTTCGGAGCGATCGAGTACCGCTCCATCGGGTTCTTTAACTTCTCGACGATCACGACGTTGTGGAACCATGGAATCAGCGACATTGGCTCAGGCGGAAACTCTCGCGCAGCCTGCGCGAGTTCTGAATCGGCGGCGGAAAAACTGGGCGAATTCTCAACTGTGGGCAATTCTCGCGCAGGTTGCGCGAGAATTTGCTGGTCGGCTTGATAGGCCAGAGCGACTCAAAGACTTCCGCATAATCATCGGGAATGGCGATGCCACTCTTCTTTTTGGCCATCACGCGGCCCCCTTGGGAATTTTGACGCGAGTCTTGCCGGTCAGCAGTTGCTGCATCAGGCCCTTCTTTTGCCGCTTGAGCTTTTCAACTCGCTGTTGCAACAAGGCGATCTCGGCTTCCGCGGTTTCGAGCGTTTTGGTGATCGCTCGTTGTTCTGCAATAGGTGGCAGCAGGAACGGGTACTTGAGCCACTGCTCGACCTTAAAAATCATCTTCTCGACTGCAACACCGACGCTTGAATGAAAGCACGTTTGTTGGAAGTAGAGTGAATGACTGAGCAATCTCAGATAGCCGGGATCGAGATGTTCGTTGACAGTGAAAACCGAATACTCGTTAGAAACGATGGCACCATCAAGCGATTCCGGGACGATCCCGCATGCACCGTGGATGATTTGCCGACGAGAGATAACGAAGTCGCCCGCTTTGACTTTGAACTGAGTGCTAGTGCGGATATCTTTGCCACGCAACTTTCCGCGAGGTTCGATTCCGCCACGGTTTCGCTTGGCGACGACCAAGTCGTATTCGGTGTCGTCATCCAACTGTACGCGTCGCTTCTGCGCCTTGAGCAGCTCCGTCATTGTCTTTTCGTCCCAGCCGTCGGGCTTTTCGATGAGCTTTGGTATGCCCGGCTGTACGCTCGGCGGATATAGAGCGGATGAACCAGAAGCGAATGAACGCTGGTCGCGTCGAATTCGCGGCCACCTTTGGGCGTTCCCTTCCGAGTGTGCCAGAGCTTATTCTTCCAACCTAGGCGAGCCAACTCGTCGGCGACGCCAGCCAACGATCCCAGTTCGAGATACATCGTGAAAATGCGACGGACCATTATCGCTTCTTCCGCATTGATCACCAACCGTGGCGTCCTATCGCTGCGGTCGACGTCGTAGCCGAGAATCGGGTAGCCACCGGTCCACTGGCCTCGTCGGCAGTTGGCGGCGAGCTTGTCACGAATTCTTTCTCCGATGATTTCGCGTTCAAACTGGGCGAACGAGAGCAGAATGTTCAGCGTCAGTCGCCCCATCGAATGCGTCGTATTGAATTGCTGCGTTACCGACACGAAGGAAACGCCGTACTTGTCGAACACTTCCATGATCTTTGCAAAGTCCAAGAGCGATCGGCTCAATCGATCGACCTTGTAAACAACGACACAGTCGATCTTGCCGGCTTCGATGTCCGCCAGCAATCGTTTGAAAGCCGGTCGATCAGTGTTGCCACCGGAGAATCCACCGTCGTCGTAGTGGTCCTGATGCACAACCCAACCTTCCTGCATTTGGCTGCGGATGAACGACTCCGACGCATCCCTCTGAGCATCCAGAGAATTGAAATCTTGGTCGAGTCCTTCCTCGGTCGACTTGCGGGTGTAGATCGCACATCGGATCGTCGGTTTGTTTGTCTTTCGATGTTCCATCAGTCACGTCTCCCCAGTCGAAAAAACAGAAAACCGTTGCAGTGTGTTCCGGTGACCGCTTTGGCGACCGCGGTCAGCGATCGATAACGCTTGCCTTCGTATTCAAAGCCCTCGTGCAGCACGACGACCCGAATCATCTTGCCTTTGTATTGCCGCTCGAGCATGTTGCCCGGTGGCGGCAAGCGAGGGTCCCAATCGACGAACGCTGTCGGTGGTGTCGCGACGACTTGGACGTTGCGATTCTCACGCGGTGCGGTGACTCGGGCTTCTGCATCGACCGACAAGCCAAGTGCCTTGCCGATTGTCTCGGGACGCAGTCCGCCTTCATCGTTGGCTTGCAATCGCCAAGCGAGTCGCCGGATCAGGTATTGCTTGTTGCGACTGCGACATTCTTCGCCGCAAACCTGCTCGTATCGCCGAACCAGTTCGTTGACGGTCATGTCGGGCAATCGAGCGACTTCGGCAGCAACCTTCGGGCTCATCGTCCACCTCCGATCTCTTCGTTGGCGGGGATCGTCTCTTCGGTCTCTGCCGTCGTCGGTTCGATCTCTGTCATCTCTGCGACCGAATCGTCTCGGCGATCATCGATCAAGTGCCGGTTGCGTTTGAGCGACCGGCATAACAACGCGGCGACTTGTCGGTATCGAAGTTCGTTCTTCAATGTTTGCCTCACGGGTTCGAGGGGATCGAAAGCTCGTCTCGACCAACGGGGTCGGAGACGTCGTGAGACACAGAGAGCGATGGATCGGCAAAGATCTCAAGCGGCTCGGGTAAAGAGTCGGCGAGATTTTGCGAAACAGTCGGATCCTCGACCGGCACCTCGGCCGAGTCGCGAAAACGCTGAACACCGCGGGCCAAAATCGCGGCGATACCGCGAAGCCGAATCGTAGCCGGGTCAACTCGCGTGGACGTCATATGGGTGGAATCAGAAATGGCAACACGCCTCCGTCAGAGCCAAGAGCGGAGTCGCAAACACCAGCGACTCCCTTTCTTAGCTATGCGATTCCGCGAGACGGGCGCGCATTACCCACAATCGGAATTTCCGAAACCATCCGTCCCGACCGGGCCGGAACAGGTGAAAAAAAGAATCCTAAGTGAGCCGGAACGCGAATTACCCAGAACCCAAAGCCATAACCCAGAGATCTCTGAGAGTCTTGGCGGATTCTCTCGCCAAAATCGCCCCGAGAACGGGGATCGAGCGCTCGGAAACTCTCTCACCAGAGAGTCGGAGAAAGCAGGCAAATGCCGAGAAAACACGAAAAAAGCCGACGTTTCGCAGTCTGCAAAACGTCGGCTTTCGGAGTTTACCCCTGGCGGTCAGTTTCCTAACCAGACAGAGAAGTTGAGTGGAACCGACACCTCACGAAACGCCCCTGCTTTCTCTCGGCCGGGTTATGGCTCTTTGGCGGCTTTGGCGAATAACCTGGTGGACTAAAAACGAGAGAGCGCTTCGTGGCAGCCTCGCTCGTTAAT
>JBGSMN010000158.1:0-2082 GCA_041740155.1 Rhodopirellula sp. | reverse complement strand
AGAAAGCACTCAAAAACGTGGCTTTTCTGAACGAGAAAGCCATCTCATTACGCTAGTGAACGATCCCGTGTCGAAGGTTACACGCTGTGGGAAAGTTTCCAGGGATTTCAGAAACTTCGCGTCCACCGACGGCGAAACTGTGCCCCAATAATGCTCTGTGGCCGATGTCAGATGCCCCGCAGGCAAATGACTCTTTTTACATCACCAGTGTCATCAAACTGCCCGTGCTGCTGAGTCGACGTTAAGTCGTCACCTGTTCCTGCCGTTCGTGCGCAATGACGATCCTCTATGTTCCACGACGCCTCCAGGTGCTCTGGCTAGCTTCGCCTCTTGCGTTGAAGCTCCCTGAAACTGACGCGTTCGCGTTTTACATCGCTCGAAGATCAGTTCCGAATAGCAAGGCCCCCCTGCATCGATGCGGCGACGGCGGAACCGATGAGGCAGTCGAGCCAGTGGTTTACCGTTTGACGACGCTCTCATCCCGAGCGCAGCGCGGAAGCGACCGGGAAAACCCACAAAATCTACCATCAGCGTGATCTGTTGAAGAATACGGCGGAGTGCCGTCCATTTCCGGCAGAGTGCCTTAAAAAGTGTCTTTGAGGAGTTAGGTGGATATGGAACGACTGACAAACGCTGAATTGGCGGTCATGGAATTGCTGTGGGAAACACAATCGCTAACGGCGCGGCAGGTTCGTGAGCAGCTCTATGACAATTCAAAGACTTCACAACACGGCACCGTGCAGCGACTCCTGCAGAGTCTCGAAGAGAAGGGCTTTGTTAAGCGAGATTCAAGCCTTGGTGTGAACCTGTTCTCGCCATTGGTGACTCGTGAAGCCTATGGTGGTCTGCAGCTAGAATCACTTGCTCAAAAGCTGACAGGCGGCTCGATTGCACCGCTTCTCACTCACCTGTTAGATGAAAAGAAACTCGACAAGGCGGAAATTAATCGTCTTCGGAAGTTGCTTCAGGAGGCGCAGAAACGTAGCTGATTTCCTCATTCAGGCAACACTCAGCAATTTTGTGGTCGCCTCCATCGTCGCAGGTATCGTCTGAGTGATTCAGCGGCGAGTACGTTCGGCTTCGCTCTCCAGTCTTCTTTGGGCTCTTGTTCTGATCAAGATGCTCACACCGCCTTTGCTGTCGATTCCCGTTCTGGGAATCCCAAATCTTGGCAGCCTGATCGCTATACAGTTCAAATTGCCGAGCAAACTTGCTCCACCTATAGGGCAGGGAATGGTGGATGGAGCGGTTGAAGCGGGCGAGTTGTCGCTACTCTTGAGCGAGCAAGAAATGATCGCACGGTGGTAACCACACCGCGATGACATAGGCAACGAGAACATGACATTACGATTCATCTATGGGTGGCCGTGCCGATACACGGTTGGCGCAACCGTGCTTCATTGACGGCAAAAAAATGATTGGGCAAAAAAATCCAGCCTGTCATTTTTTGGCCCAAACTAACGCAGCAGATCGACTCACCATCGCAAAGGATCTTTCAAGATTTCCGAAATGCCAACAATCGAAGGGCGTTGAGGACGACGACCAGTGTTGAGCCTTCGTGAAGTGCGACGGCAGGGCCCATGCGGAGCCCGATGATGGTGGCGGGGACGAGCAACGCGACCATGCCGAGACTGATCCATAGATTCTGTTTGATGATGCGGTTTGTCATTCGGCTCAGCCCGATCGCAAAAGGCAAATGGCTTAAATCGTCGGCCATCAATGCGATGTCGGCGGTTTCCAATGCGACATCAGAACCGGCAGCGCCCATGGCAATGCCGACGGTTGCGTGAGCCATCGCCGGCGCGTCGTTCACTCCGTCGCCGAGCATGGCAACGTCGACTTCTTTGCGAAGCTGCTTCACGGATTCAACCTTCTGATCGGGCATCAGGTCGCCCCACGCTTCATCAATGCCAACTGCCCTGGCAACGGCGTCGGCAACTTTCTGATTGTCGCCGGACAACATGATCATCCGTTCGATACCGAGCTCACGCAGTTGACGAACGGTTTCTTTGGCCGCCTCGCGTGGCGTATCCATCACTCCAAGTACGCCAAGGTAACGGTCACCGCGTCGAACAATCATGG
>JBGSMN010000074.1:0-68527 GCA_041740155.1 Rhodopirellula sp. | reverse complement strand
GCAATGGTGTGGCGTGAGCGAAGTGACGTACCAACGTGTCGATCGCTTCGTTTCGGCCGGTCACCAAGTCATCCGCGACCTGACGAATGCGCGTGTTCAAACATTCACACAATTGGACAAGGCTTTCCAACACTATTTCTTTTCGTCGCGAGACTCGGTTGATTGTGCGAGGCAAGCACTCGAGTCAAAGAAGTCACCAACGGATGCTGAACTGATGCGGGCTGCCAGTTCCTCATGGGACTATCACTGGGAAAACGAATTCAACGAGGTGCCTTACGGCAAACATCTCTGGGCCACACTTGATTTGTTCGCGTCGACCCAGTTTTTTTATCAAGGACTTAGCAACCACTTTTGGCACATCCTTCAAAACCTGGCGTCGATGCGAAGCGTCTCGTCAATGGTCGATCAAATTCCCAAACTACCAGCAAAATTCTGGGGGTTTGGAAGCGGGCTCATTTTGGTTGAGCGTTTCCGACGACATCTCAAACGACAGAAAGCGCCGATACTGAAATGTCACGAACTTTTGTCCGTCATGACGACAGGCAACCGCGTTGAATCAGTCCATGTAAAAACTGACAAAGGACAAACGGTTCATTGGCAAATCAACGACGCGCTGATTCTAGCCAGCGGCTGTTTTTCTCACCAACTCAGCAACAGTCAGGATCAAACTTCCTATCCCATTCAATCGGCTTGCGTTGCCGCAACTAACAACGGAGATGCGATACGAATTTTGCAAGCCGTCGATGTTCAAGTCGATCGAAACCCACGTCCGTTGTTGGCGCAAACGGTGTTGCAGTTGGCAAAGCAAAACCAGGGAATTTCGCAAGAGCCCGTCTTCTATCTGTATGGAGACAGTTTCTTTTTAGTCGATCGGCACGGGCGACGTGTGATGAATGAAAAACTGAGTTACCACGATCGCGCTCAACATCATGTTGGGAATGCTGAGCGAGAGTTTCTGTTTCTGATTTGCGACCGCCGATTCAAAGAACGAAATTGGGGATTCGGAATATCGTTGCCGTTCAATCAAAAATATCTCATTCATTGCGGCAACGAGACAATGTTGCACGCTGCGATTGATCGAGAGTTGCAAGCCAATGATTGCGAGTTTCGCCTGGCTGACGATTTCACTGCCAATTTGATCGATACGAAAGAGAGATTCAACGAATTCGCACGAACTGGAGAGGACCTCGATTTTGGCCGTGGCAAGAATGCTTTCGATGTTCTTGGGTTCATGAAGCCAGACCGCGACCATCTCTATCCGTCTCGGACCATGTGTCCGCTCGTGGGGAGCGAGTTCTATGCCTGCATTTATGGACTCTCGGCATTCAGTACTCACGGCGGGCTGATTTGTGATGAAGACTCGCGTGTTCTGGATTCCGCCGGTAACCCTTGGAACAATCTGTATGCGGTCGGTACGTGCGCCGCGAGTTTCTTGAATGGGCGTTACCCGTCCCACGGCATGTCCATCGGAACGGGCCTCGTCTTCGGTTACTTAGCAGGCCTGCATGCAACGTCGAACATGGATCGCCTACCCAGCTAAATGCCCGCCTGATCAAAGCTCGGCGTCGAGACCGGTGAGACTTACCAAGGAAACAGTTTTGGTTTTGGCATCTAAAAGCATCATGCCCGAGTACCCCGAGGACGCGTCTACGGATACTGTCTATCCGTCTACTCAACAGTGTCAGCGAAAAGGATTGTTGGCAACTAAGCGAGTCTGGTGAAGTGATTCGGTTTATTAGCCGTTTTGGCGATAGCCACGGTTCTCACTTAACCGGGGCTAGCGCCCAAACGGCTAATTGAGTTGCACGGAAAGATTTGATCAGATGTGCTTAATGGGCAGCCACCTTCTCTCCCTAAATTGGCGTAATCATGTGACCCGACGCTCAACGTGTGTTGATGTCACTTTGGTTGGATGCCTTGCGTGGTCCGCCGTGTGGCCTGGAGCTGGCCTTCGTTCGTTGATAATCTGGGCTTTGACTTGCGAGAGGTTGAATCTCGTGTGGAAAACGTCCGGCCAGCTTGAAACCCGTTACACTCTTGTGGTGGCATAGGTTTTTTGCATGCACAGCGACACACTGGATTGGTCTGAAAGGTTCATTGAATAGGAATGTGGATTAGCGAAAAAGGGAACCGACGTCGTTTTTTGTTGACCTTGCTTTGCATCGCTTGCTTGGCACCTTGGCTGGTACACACATCCAAACGGTCCGCGAATTCGATGTTCAACGGACCACCACTTTGGATTCCCGCCAGCGTCGATTATCGACGCGATTACGATTGGTTTAAACGTGTCTTCAAAGAAAGAGATCCGGTGGTGTTGCAGTTTGACGACTGCACGATCGACAACGAGCGGCTCGATCAATTCTCTGATGAACTTTTGACTTCAGACAACCCGCAGGAGGCCGCGCGTCGTGCTGAGTTGTTCGAATTTGCTGTGACCGGACGGGACTTGCTGCGTGAACTTCAAGGCGGTGACATCGATTTGTCTCAGCGAGCGGCTGTTGCAAGGTTAAAAGGTTCCTTCATCGGCCCCGACGAAGAATCGACGTGTATCCTAGTGATGTTGACCAAGGCTGGTGTGTACGCGCGACAAGAATCCATCACCTTGATTCAACAGACGGCGCTGCGTCTATTCTCGATCGAATCCAATCAGCTCGTTCTTGTGGGAACCGCAGTTGACGGTGCAACCATTGATCAGGCGAGCCTCAAATCGATCAAAGAATATGCGTTGCCATCAATGATCGTGGCTTCACTGCTCTGTTGGTGGTGCGTGCGCTCGTTGCTGTTCACATGCATGATCTTCTTGGCTGCCTTCGTCGGTCAAGGATTGGTGCTCTCTTTAGCAACGCTGAGCGACGATCCCATGAATGCGATCGTGATCGTTGTCCCTGTGCTCGTTTTCGTGTTAACGGTTTCAGCAGGTGTTCACCTGGCGAATTATCACAGTGAGGCGGTGCGCGGCCGCACCATTGATCGTGATGCTGCTGCGTCAGCCGTATCGCAGCGGGCAATTCGCAATGGAATTGTTCCCTGCTTGCTCGCAACGGCCACAACCATCATCGGAACCGCGTCGCTATTAGTCAGCGAAATGATTCCGATTGACATGTTTAGTTTGCTGGCGTCCATCGGTGTGGCCATCACTACCTTGCTGCTATTCATGCTGCTTCCCTACGCCATGGATCTTCGCACAAAATGGCTCGAACGTCGCTCAGTTGCGACTGTGGATGATTCCGTTAGCGATGGTTTGTCGCGGACGCAGTTAACCGGATGGCTTGCGAGCGGATGGGCCTCGCTGATCAATCGAAGTCCAGGTCTGGTGATCGCCGTCTTTGTGATTGCCATGTTGGGTTTGGGGATAGGGGCCTCCTCACTCGAGAACTCGGTGAACATCCGAGCCTTGGTCACCGAAGACAGTCAAATCTTGCGTGACTATCACCGCTTCGAAAGCAAGATTGGTCCGATTGTCCCAGTCAATATTCTCATTAGCTTTCCGATTCCGAGCGATGAGAAATTGCTGCATCGATTCGAACTGGTGCGTAATATGCACGCGGTTGTGAATCAAATGGACGAAGTCGGCAGCAGCATGTCTGCTGCCACTTTTTTTCCGTCGGTGCCCCGGGGTGGCAGCATTCGTCGAATAGCGATGCGAACTGCACTCGGGGTAAGGCTCGAATCATCAATCCCGAGATTCATCGCCGGACACCAGTATGCGACTGACCAAGGACGAGAGTATTGGCGTATCACTGCCCGCGTTTCGGCGATTGACGATACCGACTACGGGCAGTTTCTGCAGGTCTTACGTGACCGGCTTGATCCCATTTTGGAAGAACAAGAACTCAATGTTGACGTGATGTATACCGGGGCTTTACCTGTCACGTACCAAGCCCAGCGATCATTGTTGGATGATCTATTCCTAAGCTATGTGACGGCGTTCGTACTCATCGCATTGGTGATGGTCGTGACGCTCCGCAGCCTGTGGGCAGGACTACTCATCATGCTCCCGAACCTTTTTCCAACATTGCTGCTATTCGGGTCAATGGGCTGGATGGATATTCCTGTGAACATTGGATCAGTCATGACAGCAAGCGTTGCGTTGGGCATTGCCGTGGATGATACGCTTCATTTCCTGCTCAGTTACCGCAGAGAAATGATCGTGGGCGACGACCCACTGAACGCGGTCGCTAAATGCTTGTCGCATTGTGGGCGAGCGATGATTCATACGACGCTGATTGTCGGCCTCGGGTTGGCGTTCTATTGCCAAAGTGAATTCGTTCCAACGCAACAATTCGCGATGATGATGATCGGCTTGCTCGCGGCTGCCTTAGTTGGCGACCTCGTCTTACTGCCAGCCTTGTTGCTGAGCCGATTCGGAAAAGTTTTTTATCAAGTTAACCAGTAACGCAGGCTCGCGCGTTACGCTCTAAGTAGTGCGGAAATATGTGGGATAGGCTTCCAGCCTGTCAGTAGTGCATTGACAGGCTGGAAGCCTGTCCCACTTTTTCTCTGCATGCTCCTGAACCTCTTTACTGGAAGGCAAACACGATGAACTGCAAATCTGATAACGCCCACTCTATTGCACGTTATCCGTTGGCAGTGGTGGGCATCGGCTGCCGATTGCCGGGCGGCGTTACTGACGCTGCATCGTTTTGGGAGTTGCTCATCCAAGGGCGATCAGGAATCGGCCAGGTGCCAGATGACCGTTGGAACCGCGATCGTTTCTACCACCCTGATCGTTCCATTCCTGGCCGAATGACGTCGAAGTGGGGCGGATTTCTCGACCGCATCGATCAATTCGATCCGCAGTTTTGGGGCATCTCACCGCGCGAGGCGGCTCGTATGGACCCGCAACAACGTTGGCTATTGGAAGTTGCTTGGGAGGCGATCGAAGACGCAGGGATTGCACCGAGCGAATTACGCGGTGATCCGGTCGGTGTCTTTGTTGGCATCTCGGGTTTTGATTATGCGGGACTACAAATGCCCAACCACGCTGGCATCGACGTGCATACCAACAGCGGCAGCACTCAGAGCATCGCCTCGAACCGAATCTCCTATTTGCTGGATTTGAAGGGGCCGAGCGTTTCGGTCGACACCGCATGCTCGTCGGCCTTGGTGGCGATGTCTCAGGCTTGTCATAGCATTTGGGATGGCCAGTGTACCGCGGCGCTGACGGGCGGGGTCAACGCAATCATTACACCTCACGCGACGATCGGATTCAGCAAGGCGTCCATGTTGTCACCGAGCGGGCAGTGTTTTGCGTTTGACGCGCGTGCGAATGGTTACGTGCGTGGCGAAGGCGCGGCGATGGTACTGATCAAACCGCTCAGCGATGCCATCGCGAATCGAGATCCGATCTACGCGGTCATTCGATCCGCCGTCGTCAACCAAGATGGGCACACATCGTCGATGACTGTTCCTGGTGTCGAAGGTCAATCAGCGATGCTGCGTAAAGCCTATCGCGATGCCAACATTGACCCTGCCCATGTGAGTTACATGGAAGCACATGGTACGGGAACACCCGTTGGCGACCCGATCGAAGCGACAGCGCTTGGTAATGTACTTTGCGAAGGCCGCACGAGCGACAACAAGTGCTTGATCGGATCCGTCAAAACGAATGTTGGCCACCTGGAAGCCGGATCGGGAATCGTCGGGTTCTTAAAAGCCGCCTTGGTGCTTCACCATGACTCGGTACCACCGAATCGAAACTTTGAGACACCCAATCCAAACATTCCGTTCGAGCGTCTCGGTTTGGAAGTCGCGAGAGAACTTCAGCCCCTGCCTCATTTCAATGGGGTGACGCCCATCGCGGCAGTGAATTCATTTGGATTTGGAGGCACCAATGCGCATGTTGTCTTGGAAGCCGCGCCACCGATGACGGATCGTTTTTCGGTCAAACCAGAACGTCTTAGAAGCGTTAGTGGGTCGGCCCAGGCAGACGCTAGCGAAAGTAGTTGCAAGCCGGTGCCACAAGCACATCGCCCACTGCTGCTCCCGATCTCGGCTCGCGATGAAACATCGCTGATCCAATATGTAAAACGGTTCCGCGATTCGCTTGGCTTGCAGGTCCACGACGAAAATCTCACCGATCTTTGCTATTCGGCTGGTGCCAGAAAGGAGCACCATCACAACCGACTCGTCGTGCTCGGACGTGATAGCGACCAACTGCGTTCGCGACTGACGCGACGGTTGGCAGACGAAAACGCCAGTGATGGAATCATCCAAGGAAAATCTGCCGCTAATGTCGGCGACATTACTTTTGTGTTCACCGGACAAGGTGCGCAGTGGTGGCAGATGGGACGTGAACTCTACTCGAACGAACCCATTTTTCGTGATGTCATTGACAACATCGACGCCTTGCTAAAGCCGTTTGCGTCATGGTCACTTACTGACGAGATGATGAATCCCGAATCCGAAGATAGCTCACGGATTCATTTAACGAGTATAGCGCAACCAGCGATATTCGCACTCCAGGTCGCCTTGGCCGAACTCTGGAAATCATGGGGCATCGAACCCACCAAAGTTATTGGGCATAGTGTCGGTGAGGTTGCCGCAGCGTACGTTGCCGGTATCTATTCACTCGACGATGCTGTAAAAATCATCTTCCATCGCAGTCGCTTGCAAGACTCTGCGGGGGGCGATGGCCGCATGGCGGCGGTTGGGATTTCAGCAACCGAGGCCAGCGAATTGATCGGCGATCACAGCGATCAACTTCAAATCGCCGTGATCAATAGCCCGAGCCTGATCACGCTGGCTGGTGATCGCGGACCGCTCGAAGATGTCGTCGAACGTCTCCAAAGCGACGGCAAGTTTGTCCGTATGTTGCCAATCAACTATGCGTTTCACACTCATCATATGGATCCGATTCGCAATGAACTGTTGTCTGTTCTGTCGGACATTCGTCCACGTCAAGCCCGCATCCCATTTGTTTCAACGGTCACCGGTTGCGTTCTATCAGGCGAAAAGCTGGACGCGATGTATTGGTGGCGTAACGTCCGTCAACCCGTCTTGTTCGCGTCAGCGATGTCGAATCTAGTGCGCGCTGGCAGTCGATTGTTCTTGGAATTGGGGCCACACCCCGCCCTGGAGAGTTCGATCATGGATGTGATCAGCGAGCAAGGCAAGCAAGGGTCGGTCTTTCATTCGTTAAAGCGAAAAACGAGCGAGTCCGAGCAGATTCTCACAAACCTGGCGGGCTTGCATTGCTTAGGTGTGCCGATCGACTGGGCAGCGGTCAATCAATCTTCTGAGGAATTGGTTCGACTGCCCAAGTACCCGTGGAACCATGCGACCTACTGGCTCGAATCAAAACAGTCCGCTAGCGAGCGACTCGATCCGCTCCCACATCCACTGCTGGGGCAACGCGTTGCCGATGAGAAACCGACGTGGCAATTCCTGCTCGATCCGCGTCTGTTCGATTATCTGCACGACCATCAGATTTGGGACAGTATCGTTTTTCCAGGAGCCGGGTATGGGGAAATCGGTCTGGCGATCGCAGAGCAATTGTTTCCTGAGCAACCATACGTTGTTGAAGAACTGGAGATCAAGAAGGCACTGTTTGTCTCCGAGGACAGTGTGCCAACGATCAGAGTGACGTTTGATGCCGAGACGAAAACGTTCACGGTCCACAGTACAGTCGGCAATGACGTTTGGGATTTGAATAGCCGTGGTCGCTTGATCGAAATGCCGGCCGAGCAACCCAGCACGATCGATATTGCCTCGCTACGCAGTTTGCTCACTGACCATATCGACCACGAGACTTACTACGCTGATTTTGACGCGGCTGGTTATCAGTTCGGCTCTCGATTTCGACAGATCACAAACGTGTGGCGAGTTGACGGCGAAGTGCTTGCCGAAATCACAGTGCCTGAAGCGATCGAAGAAACTGTCGATCAGTATCGCTTCCACCCCGCTGTGCTTGATGCCTGTTTCCACGTTTTCAAGGGCATGAAGACAGCAGACGATCCCGCCGACCATTTCTACTTGCCAGCTCACGTACGTCGCATTCGTCTGTATCGCGAGCAACCTAACGGGCGCCTATTCGCGCACGCGAAAGTCGTCCACAACGAAGAACACACGGTCGTCTCGGACATTTGGGTGTATGACGAAAACGGACATCGGGTCGCCGACATTCTCGGCTTTCGTGTCGATCGGATGAAACAGGGTGGCAATGAAAGCGACTTGGATAATCTCTACTTTCAGCACGCATGGGAGAAAGTAAAACTGCGTGGAAGTCGTGTCGCTGGCACATGCGACTTTGCAACATCATCGGAGATCGTCAAACAAACCGCTCGGCGAACCAGTGATGTCTATGACAGCCACTGTCTCGCGAACTATTACCACGACTTTGCGCCGCGACTCGAAGCGGTAGTGTACCAACTGATCCAGAATGCGTACTTGCAACTCGGGTGGAACCCCAGTGTCGGCGATCGATTCACCGTGGAGCAATTCGCCAGCCAGCTCCGCATCGTGCCTCAGCACCATCGACTGGTGTATGCACAACTGGGTTGGTTGGTCGAAGCGGGTGTGCTGAGCGTTACCGGCAACAACAGTTGGCAAGTCATCCGGATGCCAACGCAAGCGGATGTTGCAGGCGAGCTGGATGCGCTAGAGCGTGAGTATCCCCGCAGCGTTTCCGAAGTCCAATTGCAGCGGACGACGGGCAATGCACTGGCGGGCGTGCTGTGCGGCGACATTGATCCAGTTCATTTGTTGTTTCCTGGAGGTTCGTCCGATTTGCTGGAAACATTTTATGTCGATGCTTTTGATTTTCCTGCCTACAACGAGTTGGTGCCTGCTGCGGTGGAACAGGCGCTTGTGTCGTTACCAGAACGCCGCACACTTCGAATTTTGGAAGTGGGTGCAGGTACCGGTTCGTTGACGAAGGCCGTTCTGCCGGTGCTGCCGAAGGATCAGACAGAATACATGTTTACTGATCTTGGCCCAGCGTTTCTATCTAAAGCAAAACAGCGTTTCTCGGATTCGCCTTTCATTCAATACACAACACTGGACATTGAACGAGATCCTGTTGAACAAGGAATCGCCCAAGGCAGCGTCGACTTCATCCTCGCCTCGAATGTCTTGCATGCGACCGCCGATCTCAAGAAGACATTGGCGAATCTGAAATCGTGCCTTGCGTCTGGCGGCATGCTGATGTTTGAAGAAGTCGTACGCCGTCGAGCGGCTTGGGACAACGTGTTTGGTTTACTAGAGGGTTGGTGGAGATACACCGACACCGAACGACGTCGCGAGTCGGCATTGCTTGGGCGAGAGCAATGGAAATCACTGCTCGGCGAGTGTGGGTTCACAGATGCAGCGTGTTTTCACTGTTCACCTCATGATGATGAAGCCGAGCAATCTGTGTTTATTGCTTTCACGCCACAGCAAAATGCGAAATCAGAACTAACCAGCGGATCGCGTTCAGAACCTGGCTGCTATTTGCTGTTTGCCGACCAAACGGGTGTTGCCAAAAATGTGGCCAGAGAATTGCGAAAGCGTGGTCACCGAGCGATCACGCTGAACTTAGACATGTTGAGTTCGGGTCCAAATGATTCAGAACAGGGTGTCGATGATTTCGTCATCTCTGCCACATCGAAGGCCGACCTCGCCGAAGTGTTAGGCAAGGCGATCGATCAAGACCAGCCGTTTGATGGCATCATCCATTGCTGGAGTCTCGATCATCCCTCCACACAGCAACTTTCGACTGAAACGCTCGCAAGTTGTCAGCAAACGGGCGTACTCAGTGTTTTGAAACTCGCTCAAGTTTTAGCAGAACACTCTTTTGAGACGCCACCGCGCGTACACATCGTCACCCGTGGCGCACAACACGTTGTCGATAACGATATGGTGGACGGTATTGCTTCGGCACCTCTGATCGGGATCGCTCGCGTTGCCAATAACGAGCACCCGCAATTCCGTTGGACAACGATCGATTTGGCGAAGGAACCCACGGTACACGAGGTCGACGATCTCGTTGACGAACTGTTGGGCGGCGATGGGGAGCTCGAAGTGGCCTATCGCAATGAACTCCGCTATGGCAACCGGCTACGCGCATGTAAAACCGAAGACTTCCCAAAACGCACCGTCAATGCGGTTCGTGCCGATGGTTCCATTATTGCGTACCGCGTTGAGACCGACAGGCCTGGGATATTGACGAACCTTTCGCTCAACGAAACCGTCCGGCGTGAACCACAAGCCGGTGAAGTTGAAGTTCAGATACGGGCCGGCGGCATCAACTTTCGTGATGTCATGAAAGCCTTGGCAATGTATCCCGGCAACCCTGTTGATCTGTTGTGGTTTGGCGACGACTTCGCCGGAACTGTTCTGCGGGTGGGCGACGGGGTCACCGATTTGCAGCCGGGCGATGAAGTCGCTGGCATGGCACCGTATTCGTTTCGGGCGTATAGCACCGTCGACCGTCGTATGCTGTTCAAGAAACCCACGCACATGAGCTATGAGGAAGCAGCGACGCTTTCAACCGTGTTCTTAACAACGCACTATGCGATCAACCATCTCGCACGCCTGCAGTCGGGTGAGAAGATACTGATTCACGCCGCAACGGGTGGTGTCGGGCAAGCGGCAGTGCAGATTTCGCAGTACCTGGGTTTAGAAATTTTTGCAACAGCGGGAAGTCCTGATAAACGCCAGATGCTAATCGACGCAGGCGTCCCGCATGTGATGGATTCGCGAAGCCTTGATTTTGCCGATCAGATCATGGAGATCACGCATGGCAAGGGTGTCGATGCGGTGCTGAATTCGCTGGCGGGAGAATTCATTCCCAAGAGTTTCTCCGTGCTCGCACCCTTTGGGCGTTTTCTCGAAATTGGCAAGATCGATATTTACAACAACACGCGGATCGGATTAGAGCCGCTTCGCAATAACATTTCTTACTTCGTCATCGATCTTGCACAGCACCTTGAACACAAACCCGATTTTGTCGGTTCGATGTTCGCCGAACTGTCACAACGATTCGAGAGTGGCGATTATCAACCGCTCACGCACAAGACGTTTCCGATCACGGACATTGTCGAAGCCTTCCGATTCATGGCTCAAGCAAAACATGTTGGAAAGAATGTTCTTTCATTCGATGTCGACGAGATTCCCATTGGCTCGTGTAGCGAAGACGAACATCTTTTGCGGGCTGAAGCAACTTACCTCATCGTTGGCGGAGCAAGTGGGTTTGGATTGGAGCTGGCCAAATGGATGACCGAGCACGGTGCCCAGAACATCGTACTGTTGAGTCGGAGTGGCCCACACGACGAGGCGTCTGCAGAGACAATTTACTCGCTACAGAAAGCGGGATTCAATCTTGTTGAGGCACGCGGTGACGTGACCAAGGAAGCAGACGTTCAGCGTATTATCAATGATATTCAAGCCAACATGCCTCCGCTCAAGGGCGTTATTCACGGGGCCATGGTGCTTGATGATGACTACATAGCAGAACTCAACGATGATCGATTCAACAGTGTTCTAAACCCCAAGATATTGGGTGCCTGGAATTTGCACCTCGCCACGCAAGAAATTCCACTGGAACACTTTATCTGCTTTTCTTCATTTTCGTCTGTGGTCGGAGCTGCCAAGCAGGCCAACTACAACGCCGGAAACTGCTTCCTGGATTTGCTTGCCCATCATCGTCACTCGCATGGTCTACCCGCTTTGACGATCAATTGGAGTTCACTCAGTGGTGCCGGTTTCGTGCAACGTAATGAAAAAACGGCTCAGTACCTCGATAAGTTGGGAATGAAACCACTGTCGATGGACGAAGCCTTTGCGGTGTTTCAGCGGATGATCGCCCGCGATGCTGTTCAGGTTGCAGCGTGCCGCGCGGATTGGCAATCATTCGCCCGCTTGAGTCCGCTTGTTGCCAACTCCAAAGCCTTTGCGTCACTGTTAGAATCACACCATAGTGCTGAAACGGGAGGTTCGATCAGGCCCAAGCTATTGGCAGCACCACCGGTGCAGCGTCTGGCGCTGTTGCAGGATTTCGTTGCGGTTCAGGTCGGAGGCGTTTTCGGAGTCGAACCGGGTCAGGTCGATCGTGAGGCCTCGCTGACTAACTTGGGACTCGATTCGTTGATGGCAATCGACTTGATCAATCGGATGGAGAGCGAATTGGGACTCACTGTGCCGATGGGTAGTGTCCTACGTGGCCCGAGCCTCAACGAATTAGCCGAAATTTTATTGGGACTGATCGGTGATGTGTCTATCGACGAATCGAATCAGGCTTCAGAAACTCATTCCTCATCAACATCCTTGGCACCGCTTGAGAAAACCAATCTGTTTGGTGATGCGTTTCCGCTAACCGAGGGCCAACAAGCGCTTTGGTTCTTGTATCGACTTGCGCCACAAAGCTCAGCGTACAATTTAACTTTCAGCGCCAAATTCACTCCTCAAGTTGACATCGTGGCGATGGAGAAGGCGTTCAAACTATTGTTCAAACGTCATCCGCTGCTTGATGTGACATTCTCTGATTGTGATGGGCAACCGAAACAGAGATATCGTCGCGGTGGGGGTGTGGACTTTCGTGAACACAACACCATCGCTCTCAACAAGGAACAACTGGATGCGTTGCTTGTCGAGCATGCGAACCGGCCTTTCGACCTTGAAAACGGACCTGTCATTCGGCTCGATCTCTTTCGAACCGAGGAAGGACACATTGGTTTGATGACGATGCATCACATCATTTCAGATGCCTGGTCGGTAACCGTGCTCGTCAAGGATTTGATTGAATCCTATTTTTCGATTCGCTCCGGTCGCGATCCACAGCTTGCTCCGATTTCGATCGGGTTCGAAGACTTTGTAGCGTGGGAGCAAAAGCACTTGGTCAGTGATGCGGGCGAGCAAATGCGGACCTACTGGCAGCAGCACATTGACGGTGTACCTCATACGATTGACCTACCGACCGACCATCCACGCCCCGCGATTCAATCTTTTCGCGGTGGAACACTTGGGTTCAAGTTAGACGACGAATTGACACATCACGTTTTGCGATCAGCAGCCCAGCAGAATGTGACGTTGTTCACTTGGTTGCTAGCGGCCTATGACGTGCTTTTGCACAGCTATACCAGACAAAACGATTTCCTCGTCGGATGCCCGATGGCTGGACGGCAACATCCCGAACTTCGGCAATCGGTCGGTTACTATGTTAATCCTGTGCCGCTTCGCAGTCGCGTCGATGACGACCCCACATTCGCCAGCTACCTACGCCGGACCAAAGAAACGGTTTCTGGTGGTCTCGAGCATCAGCAATATCCATTCAAACGCTTGGTGCAAGAGGTTGGCGGGACACGTGATACAACTCGATCGCCACTGTTTCAAGTCGCGTTTTCAATGGAACGCATTCCCGGGTTTGATGAACAGGGAATTGCGGCTTTCCTGATTGGCGAAGGTGGATACAAGTTCCATCTTGGCGATGTTCAAATGGAATCGATCGATTTGATCACCCGCCAAGCTCAATTCGAGATCATGTTGGTCGTCGAAGAAGCGGGCGGGAACATTTACGGATGTTGGCAATACAATCGTGATCTGTTTGAATCTGAAACGATCGTGCGATTCAATGAGTTATTCCAAGACCTCCTTGTCCAGCTGACACGCGATTCGGCAAAACGAATTTCGCAGTACGCGATCGCTACCAATGCGGAGTTCGAGCGGTCAGATCTCTGGCGGGTCGCCAAGCCGCCGATGGACGTTCACGTGCAGCAATGGAACGACACTGAAAAGACACTGCGAGATGATCGACTCGTTCATGAACAAATCGAACTGCAAGCCGCCCGAACGCCTGACGATCTCGCCGTTGTCTGTGGCAGCGAATCCCTGACTTATCGAGAGCTGAATGAAAAAGCGAACCAACTGGCCTGGCACTTACGGTCACTTGGTGTTGGACCCGATGTACGCGTCGGGCTTTCCATCCCGCGGGAATTGCAGTTGATCATCTCGATTCAGGCGGTGCTGAAGGCGGGGGGCGCCTACGTTCCACTCGATCCGAGCTATCCAAAGAAACGTCTGCAGCAGATCACTAACACCGCCGACCTCGCTGTGATCATCACCGATGAGTCGCATCGCCACAAATTCTCCGGTGCATGCGAACAGATTGTCTGTTTTGATTCGGATCAAACTGTCATTGCCAAAGAACCCGATGACAACCCGCCGTCACTGGCTAGGGCAGACAATTTGATGTATGTGATCTACACGTCGGGATCGACAGGCGACCCCAAAGGCGCAGGGGTCTATCATCGCGGATTTGCAAACTTGGTTGATTGGTACAGCCGCGAATTTGAAATGGATTCCAGCGATCGCTCTCTGGTCGTTACCTCACACGGATTTGATCTGACGCAGAAGAATCTCTTTGCGCCACTCACACTCGGTGGCCAGGTCCATCTGACCGCTTGCCAGACTTTTGATCCCGCGACGATTCTCGATGAAATCGCACGCAATCGCATTTCGCTTCTGAACTGCACACCGAGTAACTTTTATCTGTTGTTGAGCGATTCCGAAAAAATCTCGCAGCTCGATTCATTGCGCACGGTGTTTCTGGGTGGAGAGCCAATTGACTTGAAGAAGCTTGCTCCATGGCGTAGCCAAGTTGGTTTTGATACGGAATTGGTCAACACTTACGGGCCGACCGAATGCACCGATATCTGCTCTTTTTATCGCGTCCGTCCAGACAGTACCGAGCAAACGATCCCAGTCGGTTTTCCGATCCAGAACGTACAAACCTATGTGCTGGGGAATAAGCTCCAGCAGTTGCCTGTTGGGATGACTGGCGAACTGTGCATTGCCGGGGCTGGCATTGGAGCCGGATATCTGGGTGATCCGCAACTGACAGCAAGCAAGTTTGTCGCCAGCCCGTTCGCGACGACAGAGAACAGCCAGCTTTATCGAACGGGCGATTTGTGTCGCTATCGCGAAGATGGAGCGATTGTATTTGTCGGACGCATGGACGATCAGATTAAGATTCGCGGCAACCGCGTTGAGCTGGGCGAAATCGAAACCGTCCTGCGAACGCATTCACGCATCAGAGATTGCGCAGTAATCGCTGTCGATGACGCTCGTGGAAACAAACGACTCGCATCCTACCTTGTTCTCAACAATGACCTATTGAACACAAACGAGTGTGAGTCCAATGATTCACTTGCATCGACCGAAGAGATACGAAGTTTTCTCAGCGATCAATTACCATCGTATATGGTGCCGACAGTATTCCATTTGTTGGAGCGTCTGCCGCTCACATCACACGGCAAAGTCGACCGTCAGAAACTATCGTCGATCGGAAGTATGCTCAAGCGTAGCGACTATGTTGCGCCGCGAGACGCATGCGAAACCACGCTAGTCCAACTTTGGAAGGCAGTCCTTGGTGCAGACACGATTGGTGTGAAGGATAGCTTCTTTGAACTCGGTGGCGACTCGATGATGAGCATTGACCTCGTGATCAGAATCCGTCAGGCGACTGGCGTTGACGTGCCCCTGGCCGTGCTTCTGCAACATGACACGGTGGCTGAAATTGCCAATTACCTTAAACAGAAACATGATGCAGCGTGGTCTCCGCTAGTGCCGATTCAATTGCACGGCCAGCAGCCACCTTTGTTTTGCATTCACCCTGTCGGCGGCAACGTGCTGTGTTACGCACCGCTTGCGTCCGCACTGGGCGATGACCAGCCTGTCTATGGAATCCAGGCACGTGGGGTCGATGGAACCGAGCAACCTCTGGCAACGATGGAAGAATTGGCGGACGAATATCTGGATGCGATTCGTGAGATTCAGCCAACAGGCCCCTACCATTTTGCCGCTTGGTCATCGGGCGGGATCATTGCCTACGAAGTCGCTAGGCGATTGATCGAAGATGGCGAACAAGTCGCGACGGTCGCGCTGTTTGACTCATTCGCGCCAGCATGGATGCAGATAGATGTCGAGGATGACGCAATGATCTTGTCTGAACTCGTCAAGTTCTTGAATCGGTTTTATCACTTGAACATCGATTTGAGTTACGACGCGCTGAATTCAGTTGGTCGAGATGAACAGATGGCGATGACATTGGCCTATGCGAGGGAGACTGGCTTTATTCCCCAGGAGTTTGACGAAGCTGCGATGCGCAGGTTCTTGACTGTTTGCAAAGCGAACCTTCAGGCGATCAGTCAATACGTCGAAGTTCAACAGCCTGAAGTACCCGTCGTTTTGTACCGAGCCTCCGATCCAAGTGGACGCAGTTACGCGATTGATATCGATTCCACTTTTGATTTAGGTTGGGGGAATCTCGTTGGTCGCCCCATTGAGGTGATCGACGTGGACGCGGACCACGTCTCCATGATTTCCGGTGAGCATGTGATTGCAATTGCACGGGACCTTGGCCGGCGCATCAGCCAAGAACACGTCTCAATCGTAAACATGAACTCCGACTCATTTTGAGGTACAATGCGGCGGTCCCATCTCCATTTCAGACATACCGATCTAAGGTGACTCTCTCGATGCTCAATCAACGATTTTGGTTGTTTTCAACGCTCGCTTTCATGTGCTTGTCGTTCGCGACGAAGCCTGTCATGGCTGAAACGCCAGCAAGCGAAGCAGCTGCGCCGCACGAAGAAAGTTTTGTTTACAAACAGACCATGCACCAAGGCAAGGATCGAGAGCTACGCGTCGACTGGACGCGTCCCGTCGATTGGAAAGCCGATGACCAGCGACCGGCGGCAGTGTTTTTTCATGGCGGTGGTTGGGTCGGCGGAAAACCTGGGCAATTCGCTAGCCATAGCCAGGAACTCGCGAAACTCGGCATGGTATGTTTTCGGGTCGAATATCGTTTGCTCGACGGGAAGAAAAAACTCCCGCCAGACACCTGTGTCGAGGATGTTTCCGATGCGTTTCGATACATCCGCAAGAACGCCGCGAAATTCGGCGTCGATCCTGACCGAATCGCCGGTGGTGGCGGTTCAGCCGGTGGCCACTTGGCGGCGTACCTGGGCATGATGGATGATGTGATCGTTGATGGGGTTTCTCGTAAACCGAACGCTTTGTTGCTGTTCAATCCGGTGTACGACAATGGACCGGACCAGTGGGGCCATCAGCGTGTTGGTGAGCAATTCGCAAAATACTCGCCCGCCCACAACATCACGGCCGATGATCCGCCTGCAATCGTGTTTTTGGGCGAGAAAGATTCGCTGATTCCCGTGGCCACAGCCGAACGATTTCAACGATTGAGCCGCGAAGCGGGACTTCGCAGCGAATTGCGGACATACGCTGGCCAGCCTCACGGTTTTTTCAACGTTTCCGCCTCGGGTGGCAAGTATTACCGCGAAACGCTCGATGAAACGATCAATTTCCTGCGAGATTTGGGGTGGGTTGAAACGCCGCAGGGATAAGCTGAGAACCGACCAATGGGAGGGCGAAGCTGAGATCAAAACCGACGTTCGGCGGGAGCCTCACGCTCCCGGTAGGAACCAGCGTACCGCTCGCCACTGGTGATTTTGCGAAGGTCAATTATCCTGGCTTCTTCCACGCTCGATGGATGAACAAAAGCCAACCTTTTCAGCTCGCCAGAGATCTCGATTCATGCAAGTCCTCAAAGCGGTGATCACAGCCGCGGCTCCAAATCAGAACACGCTCCCGCTGCAACGTCTCGTGGACCGCGCGGGTGAAGAAAAAACGGCACTGCAATTGATCGTCGAAGAGACCCTATCGGCGGGGGTGGAAGAGATCGGCGTCGTGATCCAGCCGGGCGATGAAGACAACTACCGCCGAGCGGCAGGCAACTGTATCGGTGCTCTACGTTTTTTGCACCAAGATCGTCCGCTTGGATATGCCGACGCATTATTACGCGCCGAGTCGTTTGTCGGCGACGATCCATTCTTGCACCTCGTCGGCGATCACTTGTATTTGTCGGCGATGCAGACGAGTTGTGCCGCACAGCTTGTCGCCATGGCTAGGCAACATGAATGTTCCGTTTCCGCCGTCCAAGCCACCCGCGAACATCGCTTGCCTTACTTCGGGATCGTCGGTGGCAACAGTGTTCCGCGTCATGATGGGTTGTACGATGTCCGCCGCGTCGTCGAGAAACCGACTCCGACATTGGCCGAACAAGAACTGATCACACCGGGGCTTCGCAACGGTCACTATCTCGGCTACTTCGGCATGCATGTGCTCACGCCCGCGGTGATTGAGTGCTTGCACGAGGTCATGAACGACCCCAGCTTGGAGCGACCGACACTTTCCGATGCCGCTGCGAAATTGGTGAACCGTGGCAAGTATCTCGCTTATCAACTCCATGGGCAACGTTACAACATCGGATTTCAATACGGCGTCTTGATCGCACAGCTCGCCATCGGATTATCAGGCCGCGATCGCGATTTCTTACTAACGGAGCTGGTCGAATT
Organism: Rhodopirellula sp.; assembly: GCA_041740155.1. GTDB lineage: Bacteria > Planctomycetota > Planctomycetia > Pirellulales > Pirellulaceae > Rhodopirellula. The sequence goes on along the minus strand of JBGSMN010000074.1, from coordinate 50,177 downwards.
GCTGGCCAAACGTAGCGAACAACAACCGCTCGATCAGGCTGTATTGGAAACATCTGCCAGCACTCAGGGGACTGAGCCCAGTGTCCCGGGAGCGAAATAATGACGATCACGATGCAAGGTAACCCCTTAATCGAAACGATCACGACGGATGATGCTGATCTTCGCAATCGGTCGCTAGAGTCGCTGTGTGAAAACGAATCACTCGACGAGCTGATGCAGCATGCCAAGACGCTGGATACCTTTCGCCGTCGTGAAGAGAATTTGTACAAACGTGTTCGCGCGTTATTTTTTCTCTCGTCGTTGTACCGCTATCAACTCCCACCACGGCTCGATGCTACCAGCACCGGCAGCATCCCGTTTGCAGGCTACGAGCATCTGCTCGGTCGTCGCTTCCACGAAGCGATCGACTCGTTCTTGAGTGTTCAAGCGACGGGCGGGCCAACCGATGCGTTGGCCAGTGCGCTTGCCCAGGCATATCACGAACTCGGTTTTCAAACGCTGGCCGATCAAGTCCGGCATAGCGTGCGGACGGTGCGTGGCAATCAATGGATGTTTCGTCTCGGACACGTTGCCGAACATCCACTGCGGCTGCGTAAAGAGTTGCTTGCCAACAGCGAAACCAATCAAGCACTCGCCAGCCCGGTGTTGCGCGAAACAACAGCGGTGCGGATGGACGTTTCGCACAGCGCATGGAGTGACATCTTCTTCTTGGGTATGGATTTCCCGCAAGGCGCTCGCGTTGTCAACGTGTCAGTCGACCTCGGCGTTCGCGGACGCGATGCGAATGTGCGACCACCGATCGAAACTTATTTGCGAGTGATTGATCGACCTGTGTTCCGGTTAGTCAGCGTGGATTTGAGTGCTTCGACGGAGGTCACGAGCGTGGCCGAGATGTTCGATTTTGCTCGCGACTATCTCGGGCTGCTCAAAGCCGCTGTGATCGCCTCGGGATTCGTCCCGCCGGGTCTAGAAGGATGCGGTTCGTCGATAGCCGATTTGCTCGAACGCGTCGTCGGTCGTGGTCGCGGTATTGAGTTGGTTAGTAAGATCAACGACATCCCCAAAGGTTCACGTTTGGCCGTGTCGACTAATTTGCTTGGTTCGTTAATCAGCAATTTGATGCGGGCGACCGGACAAATTCGCACGCTCGAAGGACCGTTGACGGAACCCGATCGGCGACTCGTCGCGGCCCGCGCGATTCTCGGTGAATGGATCGGCGGCAGTGGCGGTGGTTGGCAAGATTCCGGCGGTGTGTGGCCGGGCATCAAACTGATTTGCGGCCAAGAGGCTGGTCCCGATGATCCTGAACACGGTATCAGTCGCGGGCGTTTGATGCCTGATCACACGGTTCTGGGCAAAGACGACGTCAGCGACGAGGCCCGGCAAAAACTACAAGACTCGCTCGTGCTCGTACACGGCGGGATGGCTCAAAACGTCGGCCCCATTTTAGAAATGGTCACCGAACACTATCTCGTGCGCGGTGGTGAGCAATGGATCGCTCGCCAAGAAGCGATGCATATTTATGACGAGGTCGTCGATGCTCTGCGCGCAGGCAATATCGAGCGGCTCGGTGAGCTGACGACCCGCAACTTTGAAGGCCCGCTGCAAGCAATCATTCCTTGGGCCACGAACCGCTTCACGGACACGATGATTGAGAATTGTCGCCAAAAATTTGGCGAACAGTTTTGGGGATTCTGGATGCTCGGCGGAATGTCGGGCGGCGGGATGGGATTCATTTTTGATCCGTCGATCAAACAAGCCGCACAGGATTGGTTGGCCGAAGAACTCGTGCGAGTCAAGCGATCATTGGAAACAGCGCTGCCGTTCGCGATGGATCCTGTTGTTTATGATTTCGCGATCAACGACAACGGCACAACGGCAACCCTGATCACCAATCAAACAGCCGGTATGCCACAAAAATATTACGAGTTGATGTTGCCGCAGTGGCTCCGCACACCGCTTCGAGAACTCTCTCCACAAACCCGCGATGAACTAGCCGCGATCGCCGCGCAGTGTGGCAACTCCACGGAGAGTGGTTTGGACGCGTCATTGTTGTTGCGCAGTGTGCTGCCGTCCGCCCCGAGCGTCTCGCCGACCGAGCCCGAGGTCACCAGCGATACGGCACAGTTCGACGAATCACTTGCAGGGATTTTGAGCCGCAATGGTTTCGATCGCAGTCAACATGAACAAATTCGCGACAACATGCGTTCGGGCCGATTCGGTTTAGCCGCAAATCGTTTGGCTCGCGATTTGAAAATCACCGACGTTGGACCCGAACATGTGACCGACACACGACAGGGAATCGATGAGTCGTTCGTGCGGATCGGCGAGCAAGCGATTGCCGCTGGTCAAGTTGCAATCGTGACATTGGCGGCAGGCGTGGGCAGTCGCTGGACGCAAGGTGCAGGGGTGTGCAAGGCGCTGCACCCGTTCCACCGATTCGCTGGACGGCATCGAAGTTTTTTAGAAATTCACTTGTCCAAAAACCGCGCCACGACACAGCGACATGGCGGCGTGATTCCGCACGTGGTCACGACGAGCTGGATGACGGATGAAGCGATTCGCACGGCGCTGCAGTGTAACGACTACTATGGTCACACAGGGCAGATGCATATATCCAGTGGGCGTAGCGTTGGATTGCGAATGGTGCCGATGGTCCGCGACCTGCAATTCTTGTGGGAAGAAACCGCCCAGCAGGTACTCGATCAACAACAACAAAAGATGCGTGAGAGTGCTCGCTCGGCGATCGCCGGTTGGGCGCGATCCGCAGGCGAAGGACACGACTACACCGACAACGTGCCCGCGCAGTGCGTGCATCCCGTCGGTCATTGGTATGAGGTACCGAACTTGTTTCGTGGTGGAGTGTTATCACAACTTTTGCGTGATCAACCTTCGCTTAAGTATTTAATGCTGCACAACATCGACACACTAGGTGCGAACGTTGACCCTGGATTGTTCGGTCTGCACATCGACTCCGGTGCGACGTTGAGTTACGAAGTCATCCCGCGAAGATTAGAAGATCGTGGTGGCGGATTGGCATTGGTCTCAGGACGTCCACGACTGGTCGAAGGTCTGGCGATGCCCGATGAACGGATCGAGTTTGGATTGCGATTCTATAACTCGATGACGACCTGGATTGACATTGATGCGTTGTTAGGGTCCTTCGGACTGAATCGCACGATACTGGATGATCCTGCACGCGTCGATGCGGCAGTTCGCGAGATGGCCGCGAGACTGCCGACTTACATCACGCTTAAAGAAGTCAAAAAGCGTTGGGGGCATGCGCAAGAAGATGTGTTCCCTGTTGCGCAGTTCGAAAAACTGTGGGGAGACATGACAACGCTACCCGACATCGACAGCCGCTTCATTGTCACGCCCATGCGACGTGGTCAGCAATTGAAGGAACCTTCCCAATTAGATGCCTGGAACCGCGACGGAGGTTCGGAGTACGTAGGTCAGTTGTGTGATTGGTAAGGACATCTCTTTGCGGTTCTAGTCGTTACGGTACGAAAAGCGGCGGCATCAGTTTGAGTTGTTCATCAAAGACCTTGGCAGCGACTACTTCACCAAAGACGATAAGGTCGCCGCGTCGATTTCGCATGATCCCGACGGGTACACGTCTGTGCAATCGTTCGTTGTGCCCGGAGCGGAATCAACGCCATGATCACGCTGTGAATGTGTCTCAATTGGAACTGAGTAATATTTCTCAGAGATAACTTAATACGCGCAGTACCACCGCCAAGGCAACCAATGCCAAGGCGGCATGATCTCCGTTTGTCCAGCCGCCATGTGAACTGGTGCGTAAGTAATCCAACAGTTTGCCCGTCGGGCAGCCGTAGCGGCAATACGCCATGGGAACCACTAGCGACGCCGCCAAACCAATGACGAAGATCAGCTTCGTGGCCGTACCAGCGATCGTCCATACCCACGCATCAAACGGTTCGATGTCGACCAAACTGACGGACAAATGCAACATCGCGACCAGCACCACCCACGCAAGTAGCATGAGTGGCAACCGTCGTAGTAACGACTCCAATCGTCGCGGTATTGTCCAACGCCACGGTAGCCGATTGCGAACCAATTGCTGGACGGCACCGTGCGGGCAAATGTGTGAACAGTAAAGGTTCTTTCCCGTTGCCAACGGGATTAATAACGCCACCACGGTCAACACAAACAGTCCCAATGAATTACGCCAGGGAACTCCGTTCTGAGCCCATCCCACAAGCATTGCTTGCGAAAGCATGTCGCCATTGGTGATACCCAACCAACCGATTAATGTGGCTTGAAAGCCGAGACAAAACCATGTCACACGTTTAAGTCGTGTTAGTCCGATGATAGCACCCATCAATACAATCAACACTGTGGAGACGTTTCGCCACGTGAGAAACGGGACCACACTCGTCCACCAGGGTTGATTCAATTCGAGTTGTCGTTGTCGTAACGCCTCCGTCCGTTCTCGGTACCACTGTGCAGCGAGTGGTAAACCGTCGGCGACCGCGATGCTCGTCATCGTCGCACCACTGACGCCTTCGACCCGGTTCGCATTAACGTCGAGGGTGGCCAGCTCTGCGAGCGTTTGGTCATTAAAAAGTGACTGGAAATAACGGTCCGTGCGCACGTAGTCCACGTACGGTTCATTATCGAAACTCGCCCCCAACACGATACCTTCGATGTGTCCATCAGAGTCAACCGCGATCAACGAATCCGACGGACCTTGGTATCCGATCACGTTATCCGCTGCTGGACTCGTTCGCAAAATTTGACCGAGAGTTTCGCCCTCAGCGTTTAGCACCCGCCACGATCCACTATTTGCATCAAACTCAACGTCGCCAGCATTTGCGAATAGTTGCTTCACACTCTCGATTCGTGGTGGGTCTGGAAACTTCAGTGATGCCACCATCTCATTGACGTCATCGGCAGGAGCACGAAAGCGATTGCGAATTGACTCCAGGATCGCGATACTCGTCAGTGTTGCTCCTGAGACTCCGTCCAGCTCGATCGGACGTTGCAGTTCCGACAACCCCAGTCCCCGCAAACGCTGCAAAAAACCGCTTGTTTCAACTTGCCGTACGTGGTCTGGCGTGTCGTCACTGCGAACGATTTCGGCGCGAGCCACGCGGTACTCGTGGTCCAGTACAATCAAGACATCGGTGGGGCCGGAAAAGCCGACGATGTGTGCTGACGCGGGCAGTGATTTCGCAACGTATCCGAGAGACTGTTCGTCGGCATCGAAAACTTGCGTGAGCTTGATGCCTTGATTATCGGTGCTCTCTTCCATCCGCACCGCAGCAGGCAACACCCGCTGAAGTGTCGGCAGGAGACGCTCGGTTTGCTCGCCCGACGCTCGCCGCAGTGCATACAAACGATGCTGATCGTGAATCAAAGCGATCACGATCAGGAACAGCAGCCAGCGGAACAGACTGGGCCAGCGACTGCGTGAATGGCTCGTGGTGTGAGAAACTTGTGGAAGTTGTGGTGATCTCACTGAGGTGTTTCAAACCTACTTCGTCGCAACAGGCAGCACTTGAATCGCATCTGCATGCAGATTCCCAGCTCCGCCCGAAGCGATCGTGACAACGCACGACTGTCCCTTTTCTAGCGAAAATTCACCGAGACTGATGAAGTCGTGTTCCAGCGGTGCGACTTGCGTCATGTCGATGCTCCGCACGAGTTCTTGATCGCCAATCTTGACGGTGACTGCCGCCTCGGTTGTACGGTTCTCGTGACTTAAGTATGCGACGCGAATCTCATGCAGACCGGATGCCGGAGCCGAAAACTTGAAATCGATTTTGGCGTTCTTGTCTCCCGAGTAAATATACGCGTGAGCAACAAACCCTCTTAAACCCGTCCCCTCGCTCCAATTCCCTGTCTTCGTCGCTTGGCGATCATCGATCACCAGACCAGGCAACTTGCTGGGGTCGAGTCCTGGCAGTGGTCCCGTCGGACTGGCCAATGTCATCGCATCTTCGGGAATGGTGATTTCATCGGTGACCGATGCGCGACGTGCTTTACCGGGCAATCGCACGAGCGCGATCAACTCCTCTAAGTGAGCTTCGTAAACATCGCGTGGTAAACAGTCATTGAGCACACAAATACTCGCTGCTCGGCCCACGACTTCACCCATCATGCCGCAGGTCTTCATGACGCGCGTCGTTCCCAACGCTTCGTGCGTCACGCTGATGTTTCGCCCCGCCATGAACAAGTTGTTGATGTTGCGGCTATAGAAACAGCGATAAGGAACCGGATATCCAAATTGCCGATCAATTCGCTGATCATGAACCGCGATACTGATGAACGGGTTATCAGGAAACTTCTTGGAATATTGTTCTTTTGGATAGTGCAAATCGATCGACCAAGTGCTCGGCACGAAACCGTCGGGGAATTCTCGTTTGTTAACCACGTCTTCTTGCGTCAACACGACATCGCCCATCAACCGTCGCGATTCACGAGGGCCGCCGATGTATGCGACCCAAGTCAGTTCTGCGGTCTTGTGTTGGTCGGCTCCGTCGCGATTTTTCATTGCATTGAATGCACCGTAGACAGCACGCAAATTGTGATCGCGAATGCCCTCAGCATCACCCACTGCGTCTTTGTTGAAACCGCTCTCCCAAAACCATTGGCCGTGATGATCACGCGGGTAAGGGAAGTCGTCCATCTTTAAATCGAGTGCCCAAGGAGTTTCAGGAAACGTGGTGGCTTGGTCACGCTCCGCCCAAGTCCACATGTTGCTCATCCCCATCCGATCTTTGGTTTCCATTTCCCAGTCGGCAGTGGCGAGATAACCGATGGTGCCATGGCCGGTACAATCGCAAAACAGCTTTCCAAAGAAGTCCGATTGTTCGCTCGTCCGCGTATCAAACGCACGCACCGAAACAATTTGGTTGTCTTTTGTGTCACAAGCAAAGGCGTGATGGTTTAGGAAGAGATCAATGTTCGGTTCGGCGCGTACCAAGTCTTCTTTCTGCTCGTCACCGAATTCTTCGGCCCGTCCCGGTGACTTGGTCGCATGATCGCAAAACTCTTCGATGATTTCACCGATACGGGGATAGTGACCACGGCGAATATTTCCCATCGCCCACACGCGAATCTCGCTGCTGCCGTTGCCGCCGAGCACAGGGCGATCTTGTACCAAAGCGACTTTGCATCCCATCCGGGCTGCCGAGATCGCGGCGCCCATCCCAGCGTAACCACCACCGATGACGACCAAGTCGTAGCCTTGGCGAGGTGTGGCTTGATCGGCCAGTCCCAGCATTTCCCGTCGCCATGTTCCGAGCGGCTCGGAAACATTCGGAGGAACTGGGGTCGGCTCTCCTTGCACGACGGGTGCGAAATAAATCGCATCACAACGGCCATCGAAACCGGTCAGATCATGCAGTGCAATCGTCACTTCGGGATTGTCAATTTGAACGGTTCCACCATCATGCCAGAACCACTGGGCTGCTTGCGTTCCGAAAGTCTCATCGAGCGGTTTGCCGTTGACGAGGACTTGGAATTTGCCAGGCTGACCGGGAGCATTCCAGCGGGCCACCCAATCTTTGGTGCGAACGTACACGCGGTACTCGCCCGTGGCAGGTAACGTCACCGTTGTCGTCGCATCGTCCACCGGGCGTCCGATCCCATGGGCGAGCATGTACGGTGATCCCATCTCACGGATGAACTGGGTATCGAGACTCCAACCTCCGCGAGTTTGAAAACTCTCGGCTTCGACCAACACTCCGCTGGCCACAGCAACGCTGGCGGTGGCGGTGACATACAACAGAACAACAGCAAGAACGATTCGCATCTCGATCGACCAATTCAATTTGTTTTGGGAGGTAACGTATAACGAGAAAGGAGAACGCAGAATTTCTACGTCTCGCTTAGTGATCAATAACGGAGTACTTTAGCATGCCTATCGATTTCGCACGCGAACGTTACGAAACGCGACGGGGCCGTGATCCATCTGCAACATCAACGGTGCCATCGCCGTTTCTTTCATCGGTGTTGAGGCGTTGCCGGTCGGTGAATCCAGTTCGACATTCTCTTGCACAGTCTCACCGTTGAGTACGACGGACTCAAACTTGGCGTTGCTTGTTTTTTGTCCTTGCTCATCGAACTTCGGTGCGGTGAACACGACTCGCAGTGTTTGCCATTGCCCTGCTGGTCGAGCCGCGTTGCGACTTGGAGGCACGCCCTCGTCGATGTAATCGAGTCCTTTGCCTTTCTTGCCGAACTTCCAGTGCGGGTACACGCCGCCCGAGTGTTTCGCATTTGGTTTCTCGACGCCGTGGCTGTCGTATAACTGGATTTCATAACGTTCGTGCAGCTTAACGCCGGAATTGGATTGACGGCCAATTGCAAACTCCAGTTCCACTTCGCAGTCACCGAAGGAATCACGCGTCACTAGGTTGCTGCGGCCTCCAGCGGGGTTTCGCGAGAGCACGGCGATGACGCCTTGGCCATCCACAGACGATAAGTCCTTCGATTTCGGATCCGCCTTCACATCGCCACAGGTCACCATGGATTTACCAAGTTGCTTGAAGCCGTGGGCGCCTTCGTCATTGATCAACTCGATCCACGGTATCTCGGTCGCAGCGGGAGCGGACGTTTCCGCAAACGCTGGTGATCCGAAGAATAACAAAGCAGAGGCCACACACAAACGAAGACTCATTGATAACTCACTGGTAGGGAAATATTTCGCTCAATTGCCGCTGAGCAGCGACAACATGCCTTCGATCGAACCGACAATTTGTTCGGCGGCTTGATGAAAGCTACTGGCGTCGGTGGCTGCTTGCAAGGGAGCGGCCAGCGAACTGTAGGCGCTGACGGACTGTAAAATACTACCGATCATCTCGGGCGTGATTGCGATCGGTTCGAGCGATTTTGGCGTGGGGTTGCCAGACGTTTCGTAACCACTCGATGATCCGGAGTAGCTCGATGATCCGTCGGAACTGGATGGATCCGATGAACTTGATTCACGCATGTCGTCATATCCTTCACTACTCGAACTGCTCCCGTCGAAGCGGTTTGGATCGGGTTCGGGGTCGACAGGGGCCGTTGGCACTGTGACGTATTGACCGCCCAACCAAGCTGAGAGGTTCATCGTGGCGTCATCGAGTTGTTCCAGTGCATCGTTTTGTTCTTTGGCCCAAGCGTCGAAGCCTTCGGCGACGCTTGCGGGTATCCAGAAACCTTCGACTTTCTTCATTGCGATCGTGGGGTTCTTGGCAACATTGCTGCCCCCTGATCCATCGGAGGACGACGAGTATGAGTCCGAAGACGAAGAACTCGATGATGAGTCACTGGATGAGTCTGGTGATCCCGACTGAGGTCCTGACGCGGACGAATCCGAAATGGCCCCTGGCATCTCCAAGATCGCCGTGTCCTCCTTGCTATCGAGCAGGCTCCACTGAGAAGCAGGTGAGCTGTAGGATTCCATCAACATCGCCACGTAGGGAGCGATGGCAGCATCCTGTTGGTGCAGCCACTTGGCAAATCCAATTTGCTCAATGGCATCAATCGCTGCTTGATCGGCTGGTATCCCCGCACGCACTAAATTGGCTGTTGGCAAGACGAGCTTTTGGATGACTTCGCCAGCCGCGTTGAGGTCGCCTTTTTGTCCGGCGCTATCGAGAAGTCGAGGGTGTGACAGGATCCAGTTTTGGCGGGTGACAATCAGGTCAGCGAGCGAGTGCAGTTGCGAAAGTGGCTGGGACAAGGCATCGGGTTCGAGCTTGGTCAGCGTTAACTGCACCAGCGCGTCAATTCGTTTGCGATAGCTCGGCGGCAAGGCGTCGTAAATGACGGCGACGTGCCCGTTTTGAATTTGTGTTGAAATCGTTTGCAACGTTTGCTCGGGCGACATGCCGGGGGCCGGTGCTTCGTACTCGGGAGCCGGTGCCGGTTCGGGCAGCGGATCGGGTGCAGGAGCAGCTGCTTCTTCAGCAACTTTTTTTATTTCGCTGGTCAAAGCCTCGCGTTGCTGCTCAAGCCGCGCCGCGATTTGACCGGCCTGAATGCGGCTTTCGGCAATCAAACTATCCATCGGCACGTTGACTTTTCGTCCGCCAGCGAGCACCAGTACAACCTGGTTGTCCCACATCCCCACCATCGTCGCTTCGACGGTTCGATTCCCCGTCAAACTGGTCCACTTCTCGGCCTGTATAAAAGGGCGATCCAGGCATGCTAGGAACAGCCAGACGAGCAAGAAACTCGCGGTCAGTTCACGGCTTGGCATGACCGAGTAAACGACGGCCATCGGTGGTGTAGGCGACCGATGCGGTGACGTTTTCTCGATCGCAGCGCCTGGCATAGATTGCTTGTTAGGGGAGATTTTCATATTGTTGATGTTAAGTTAGAGGCAATTCCATGCCTTTAACGGTCACGAAATCCGGTCTGCCACCGCCCACTGGGTCGCCGCATTCTAGTATAGTAATTGCTTCGAGCCTGTGTCTGGTCCATGAATCGTAAAAGGAATGAGCTTCGTGAGTGTTCCCAAATTGTCCCCAGTCGACTGTGTTTCCACCGACCAAGAATTGGCGTTAAGCGAGCCAGACGCTGCGGAACAAAAACTGCTGCGAGACCGATTCTACAATGCGACGATCATTGAGCGAATTGATGCGACCGAGGATTTAGCGAAATTTCGGATTCGACCCGACACGCCCTGCGGACCGTTTGAACCGGGACAATATGTCGCAATCGGACTGGGCAACTGGGAACCACGGCTGATCGATACTCAACCAGAGGACGTGCCGGCAAAGGCATCACGCAAGATCGTGCGGCGGGCCTATTCGATCTCCTGTCCGATGCTCAATGCGCACGGCAAACTGGCTACGCAAGAATCCGTCGAATATCTGGAGTTCTACATCACGTTAGTGCGGCACGGTGCGACCGTTGTGAGCAAACCACCCGCGCTGACGCCGCGTCTGTTTGGAAAAACCAGTGGCGATCGGATCGTGATGGAACGAAAGATCACTGGGAAATACCTGCTCGGCAATTATGGTCCCAACGACACGATGTTGTTTCTGGGCACCGGTACTGGCGAAGCCCCGCACAACGCGATGGCAGCCAAGCTTCTCGCCAGCGGACATCGGGGACGTGTGATCATCGCTACAAGTGTGCGGTATCGTCACGACTGTGCATACCACAATGAACACGAAGTGCTGATGCGATTGTATCCCAATTACTTGTACTTGCCGCTGACGACCCGCGAACCGGAAAACATCCAAGCTGATCATCCAGAATTCATTGGTAAACAGTATTTGCAATCGATGTTCACGAGCGGTCGCTTAGCCGATCTGGCTGACGATTCATTGTCGCCGAGTAACACGCATGTGTTCTTGTGCGGCAATCCCGACATGATCGGTTACATTCTCCCGGGTGCCGACGCACCCGAGAATCCTGGTATGCTACCTCTGTTACGAGCGGCTGGTTTTCGCGACGATGTGCAAGAGCACGGAGCGGGCACGATCCGCTTTGAAAAATACTGGTAAACATCCTCCTTGCAAGGCGAACCAACATGGACCTTAACAACACAATCGCATTGATTCTCGGTGGCGGACGTGGCACTCGACTGTTCCCATTGACAAAAATTCGAGCCAAACCGGCGGTCCCGTTGGCAGGCAAGTACCGATTGATCGACATCCCGATCAGCAATTGCATCAACAGCGGTTTGAACCGCGCATATGTGTTGACGCAGTTCCTCTCCGAAAGCTTGCACCGGCACCTGCGACAAACTTACGCATTCGATCACTTCAGCGGCGGCTTCGTTGAATTGTTGGCCGCGCAGCAAACCGTGAACTCCGGCACCGATTGGTATCAAGGCACCGCTGACGCAGTCCGCAAGAACCTCGTCCACTTGCGAGAGAGTTGGATCAAACACGTGTTGATTCTCTCAGGCGATCAGCTCTATCGGATGGATTTTCGCGAGATGATGAGAACGCACATTGAATCCGGTGCCGCTGCCACGATCGCAGGTATCCCCGTGACTCGCAAAGACGCCTCGTCGTTGGGGATCATGCAGGTCGACGAGACTGGGCAAGTACGCGGATTTATCGAGAAACCGCAAACCGAAGAAGAGATTGCCAAGGTCCGCATGGAACCGAGCTGGATCGACGCGCGAGGTATCCCCAGCCATGGCCGTGATCTCTTGGCCAGTATGGGCCTGTACATCTTCGACAAGGACTTGATGGTTGACTTGTTGGAAAACAGTCTGCATAGCGACTTCGGCAAAGAGGTTTTCCCCGAAGCAATCAACACGCACAAAGTTCAACTACACTTGTTCGATGGTTATTGGGAAGACATCGGAACAATCCGCTCGTTCTACGAAGCCAACCTGTCACTGGCTAGCAAGAATCCGCCATTTGATATTCGTAATCGTCACTCGCCAATCTACAGTCGACCACGTTTCCTACCACCGACGATCATGGGAAACGCCACGATCCGCGAAAGCTTGATCGCCGACGGTTGTTTCATCGGAGACAACGTGACAATTGAAAACAGTGTGATTGGTTTGCGGACCGTGATCGGTGACAACGTGACGATTAAAAACAGCGTCGTTATGGGAGCCGATTTTATTGAAATGCGCGGCAGCGCCCGAGATGGTAAGTTGCCGTTGGGTATCGGAGCGGGCAGCTATATCACCGGTGCGATCTTGGACAAAAACTGCCGCATCGGCAGTAACGTCCGCATCACCAACGCAGCCGACGTGGACCACCAAGGCGAAGACGAACCATTACAAGTCCGCGATGGTATCAGCATCGTGATCAAGGAAGGCCAGATCGACGACGGGCATCAAAGCTAGGTGATTCAAGTCGTGTTGGCGCTTTCATCTTTTGGGCCAGAATTCGTTTTGTTAACCTCGCCGTCTGCCTCATTATGAAAATCGCAAACTATCTATCTATCATCGTCTTTTCGTTTTCGCTTGTCTCGGCTGTCACCGTTCAAGCGGAAACGAAACCCAACATCGTCCTGATCTTCACGGATGATATGGGGTACGGTGATCTGCGATCCTTTTCAGAGGCTCCGATCCGCACTCCTAATCTGGATCGCCTCGCTGCCCAGGGAACTCGGTTCACCGATTTCTATGTCGCTCAAGCGGTCTGCACTGCGTCGCGGGCGTCATTGATGTCGGGGTGTTACGCCAATCGCGTGGGTTTGGCGGGGGCACTCAATCACACCAGCCCCACGGGGATTTCATCTGACGAAGAATTGATCCCCGAAATCTTGCAATCTCGGGGATACGCGACGGGCATGTTCGGCAAATGGCATCTCGGCATGCCGCCGTACTTCAGTCCATTGAAAAATGGTTTTGACGAGTGGCTAGGCATCCCTTATTCCAACGACAATACGAAGTACCATCCGGTACTGTTCGATAGCATGCCGCCGCTACCGTTATTTCGTGGTGATGCCAATAGTGAAGAGATCATCGAAGAGGATGCCGTTCAAGCGTTGTTTACCAAACGTTTCACGCAAGCAGCGACAGCGTTCATCGACAAGTATCGTGAACAACCGTTCTTTTTGTACGTGCCTCATCCGATGCCGCACGTGCCGATCTTCGCCTCGGACGATTTCAAAGGCAAGTCGCCGCATGGTCTGTACGGTGACGTGATCGAGGAGCTCGATTGGTCGGTGGGCGAGATCATGCAGGCGATCGACCGCAACGAATTGACGGAGAACACGCTGTTCATTTTCACCAACGACAACGGACCGTTTCTAAGTTACGGAACCCATGCAGGAAGTTCGGGTGATTTGCGTGAAGGCAAATTGACTACCTTTGAAGGTGGCGTGCGCGTGCCTGCGATCATGCGATGGCCGGGCAAGATTCCCGCAGGCGAAAGCTGTCGTACGCCGATCATGACCATCGATCTCTTACCGACGTTCTGCAATCTCGCCGGCGCAGAATTACCGAAACAGAAAATCGATGGCGTCGACGTGACGAACGTGTTGACGGGGCAACAAACCAATGACCCTCACGAGTCACTCGTGTTCTACAGTGGCAGCGAACTGCATGCGATTCGGGCAGGACGATGGAAGCTACATTTTCCACACGCCTATTTGACGTCACGCGACGACTTACGCAACGATGGCAAACCCGCTGGTTTTGGAAAACTTAAGCCGCTGTCGATCACGCAAAGCGGTGTCGAGGGGATTGCCAGTCGGCATGGTTACCGCGTCGAGCACCTGCCCCTGTCACTTTACGATTTGTCGAATGATCGTTCGGAATCCAACAATCTCGCCCAGTCCCATGGTGAGGTGGTTGCAAGACTAATCGGGATGGCGAACCAGTATCGCAGTGATTTAGGCGACGTACTAACAAACCAAACCGGCACCGGCCTGCGTGAAGTCGGACGTCGCGATGGAGAGTAGGCTGCCCTTGATCGCGGAAATGTGCTATCAAACTAGGCGTTGATTTCGATTGCTAAACCTATTTCCCGAAGGCCACTCTGATGACCGCTGACGCCAGTTTGAAACCCTTGATCGAACTCATGCAACGTGAGGCGTTGCAGCGTGGCACGTTCACGCTCGCTAGCGGCAAGACGGCGTCTTACTATCTCGATTGCCGCAAAGTCACGCTGCATCCCAAAGGGGCTGGGTTGATCGGCAACGCGATGTTGAATTTCATCAGCCGACATGGTGCGACGGCGGGCGAGATCCCCGAAGCGGTCGGCGGGATGGCGATCGGTGCCGATCCGATCACCGCCTCCATCGTCACGATCGCTGGCATGCAAGATATTGAACTCAATGGCTTCATGGTCCGGAAAGAACCCAAAGGTCACGGCATGGGACGGCAAGTCGAAGGGCCAGTCGAACCGGGACAAAACGTGGTGATCGTCGAAGATGTGATTACGAGCGGCGGGAGCGCCCTCCAAGCCGCCGAGGCGGCTCAAGCGTTCGGGCTGAATGTCTTGTACGTGCTCGCGATCATTGATCGCTTGGCCGGCGGCGAAGCAGCGTTCGCGGCCAAAGGTTTGAAACTACACACGCTGTTAACGATTCGCGATTTCGGCATCGAACCGGAGTGACGTCAACTCCGCGTCCACGCTGTCACCCGATCGCCACTGTGTGAAATCATCGCTGTCGCGGATCACGCGGTTGTACGTCGTGTCACGTTCAACAGGCTCGCGTCCCGCTTCGCGAATCAGATGCTGAATTTGATCCACCGATAAGAATTCCGGTGTCGTGGCCCCAGCGTCGTGATAGATCAATTCATGCCGGACCGTACCGTCGAGATCATCCGCTCCGTAAGCGAGGGCGGTCTGAGCGGTCTCAATCCCGAGCATGATCCAGTAAGCTTTAATGTGCCGCACGTTGTCGAGCATTAAACGACTGATCGCGATGGTTCGCAAATCCATTAGCCCCGATGGTTTCTTCAAATCCGAAAGCTGAGTGTTCTCAGGATGAAACGCCAGTGGAATGAAGACTTGGAAGCCACCCGTTTTGTCTTGCAGTTCGCGCAGACGCATCAAGTGGTCGATCCGGTGATAGGCTTTTTCGACGTGACCGTACAACATCGTGCAGTTCGTCTTCATGCCGATCTCATGGGCGGTTTTGTGAATCTCGATCCAGGACGGCGTGTTGGCTTTGTGTTCACATAGTTGGTCACGAACTTCGGGATGAAAGATCTCCGCTCCGCCGCCCGGCATGCTGCCTTGGCCTGCCTCACGCATGTCTTCCAACACCCAACGAAATGATTTCTTGGTTTGAAAACGAAACCAATCAATCTCCACGGCCGTCCAGGCTTTCAGATGAATCTGTGGGAAGTTGGTTTTCAATAGTGAAATCAAATCGCGATACCACTCGTATTTGCGTTGATGGTGCAGTCCACCGACGATGTGCATTTCCGTGCAACCGTTGGCAGTCGCCTCGCGGCCCCGTTCGAGAATTTGTTCGTCGGTCATCACATATCCGCTTTCGTCACGCAAGTCCTTACGGAAGGCGCAAAACCGACAGCGATAAACGCACACGTTGGTCGGGTTGAGGTGCGTGTTGATGTTGTAATAGCCGACGTTCCCGTTCATCCGCTCGCGAACATAATTGGCAAGCTCGCCGATCGCTTGGATCGAGACTTCCGGTTCGTACAAAAAGAGACCATCGTGCAAATCCAATCGTTCTTGCGATTCGACTTTGTCGCGGATTTCACGCAGACGGGAGTTCCGTTCGGTAATGAGCATGGGTGAGGTATGAGTGGGTTGTTGGTTGTGATTTAAATAAAACTATCAATCGCACCAGCGATCAACAGCACGACGCTGATGATTGCATTGGTATGAAAAAACGCCGCATTGACCCGGCTGAGGTCATCGGGGCGAACGAGTAAATGTTGAGCAATGACGAGGATCGTCGTCAAACCGACAGCGGTGGCGAACAGCCATCCCAATCCGGCGGCATCTCCGAAGCGAAGCAGTGCGGCGAGAAACGCGAGCATCACGAGATGCAGGCCCATCGCGATACGAAGTGCACCTGCGATCCCAAATCGGCTTGGCACGCTGTGCAGTCCCGCATCGCGATCGAACTGAGCATCTTGGCAAGCATACAGGATGTCAAAGCCCGCCACCCAAAATGCAATTGCGGCGGCCAGTAGCAGCGGTATTTGTATAAACACACCCAGCCCCGTCTCGCCTCGAATCGCCACCCACACGCAAATCGGTGACAAACTCAGCGCCATGCCTAACCATAAATGCGCCGCCGAAGTGAAGTGTTTCGCCAGCGAGTATCCGAACAAAAACGCGAGCACCGGCAACGACGCGAACAGTGGCAAACGATTGGGTAGGAACAGTAACGTTGAGGCCACAAAACCGAGTGAACAGGCAACGATGAACAACGTCACACCGCTGCGTGATAACACGCCCGCCGGCAGATGCCTTGATGCGGTCCGCGGATTGGCTGCGTCGATGCGATGATCGACTAAACGATTGAATGCCATCGCAGCACTCCGCGCCGTGACCATGCACAACAGCACCCCCGCGATATCTAAAATGCGAATCGAAGGCGTTTGATTGGACGTTGGCGATAGTGGTGTGGACCACGCCAGGAACGCTGCCAAGACCGCGAACGGTAACGCGAAGACCGTGTGCGAAAATCGGATCAAACCGAGCCAATTCTTCAGCGATGTTGATGTTGATGTGGGTGCGATGGTGTCGGTGCTCACGTCGTCTCCTTCCAACGTTCGATCAACGCGTTCTCGACGCCGATTTGATCGAGAATCCGGGCGACGACGAAATCGACCAGATCTTCGAGTCGTTGCACGCCGTGATACCAACCCGGCATGGCGGGTAGGACAACGACTCCGGCAGCGGCGAGTCGTTGCATGTTTTCGATTTGCAGCACACTCAGTGGCGTTTCTCGCGGCACGATGACGAGTTTGCGATGCTCTTTCAAATGCACTTCGGCAGCGCGCTGAATCAAGTTCGCGGACGCCGCCCGCGCCACACCTGACAATGTGCTACCACTGCACGGACAGATCACCATCGCATCGGTCACGAACGAACCGCTTGCGATCGGCGTCATGTAATCATCATGTTGATGATAGAAAAGACGGTCGTCCCCTTTCGAACCCAACGTACCATCGAGTTCAAACGGTTTGGCCGTCGACCAAGAGGGGACGCAGGTAAGCAACGCATCAAGATTGGGACGCCGAATGTCGAGCGTCAGCCCGAGCTCTTGGCCGATCACCGCCACACCACTGGGGCTGATCGTCAGATGGATTTCCACGCCGCTGATCCGTAGGGCTTGCAATAAACGCACCGCGTAGGGCGCACCGCTCGCACCAGTGATCGCAACGACAATTCGCCGTGGACGAGACTCACTCACGGCTTGATCCCCGAGTCAGGCTTGATCCCTGAGTAGATCGTCGCGACACCGAGCGTTAGTGGAGTGAACGTGACGTTTTGCAAACCCGCCGCACGGAACCGCTCGGCAAGTCGTTCACCACAAGGAAACTGGCCCACCGATGCGGGCAAGTATTCGTACGCGGACTTGTCGTTCTTGGCTAACATCTGACCGACACGCGGCAGTACGTGTGAGAAATAGAATCCGTAGCCCTGTTTGAGGACCGGCAGCGAAGGTTGCGAAAACTCCAAAACCATGACTTGGCCACCAGGCGCACAAACGCGGACCATCTCACGCAATCCTTGATCGGTATCGACGATGTTCCGCAATCCAAACGCGACGGTGACACATTGGAACCGGTCATCATCAAACGGCAACTGCATCGAGTCCGCTTCGATGAACGGGATCGTCGCCCGACCGCGACCACCGGCCGCTGTCCGCGCGGCTTCTTTGTCGCGTGCGATCTCTAACATCGCATGACAGAAGTCACTGCCGATGACTTGCACGCGGCTGCCGAATCGGTCGGCGATCGCAATCGCCAAATCACCAGTACCGCAACAAATATCGAGAATCGGTGCGTTGGAGTTGACACGTAATTGGTCGACGGCTTGCCGTCGCCACCGCTTGTCGATGTTTAGGGACAACAGGTGGTTCATCGTGTCATAGCGAGGCGCGATTTGACGAAACATCTCACGAACCCGCTGGCCGCTCTTGTCGAGCGGTTGGTGTTGGGGCTGTTCGCTAGAGCGTGCCTCTGGGAGACTAGATGTGGGAGCACTCATGGATGTGTTTCGATCGTGACAGTTAGGTATGCAGGTTTCGAGGCCGACGTGCGAATTTTTTTGTTTGATATCGACGGGACGTTATTGACGACCAAAGGGGTCGGCAATTTGGCACTGTCGCAAGCCTTGCAGGACGAGTTCAGCGTCGAGATGCCAGATTGTCAGGTGGTGTTTTCGGGGCGGACGGATCGCAGTCTGCTGTTGGAATTGTTGGAGCGGAACCGGTTGCCGACATCCGAAGATCACTGCCGCCGCTTGCGCGATCGCTACGTTAGCTTAATGGGCGGACACCTGGCTCGTCAGGGCGGGGTGGTGTTACCAGGGATTCGCGGTTTGCTAACGGACTTGTTTCGACGTGAAGCATTGGAGCTTGCTGTCATGACCGGGAATTTGCCCGAGACAGCAACACGCAAACTGGAACATTTCGATCTACGGCAGTGGTTTGCGTGGATTTCCGGCGGCGACCAACACACCGATCGCGATGACTTGGCCCGGCGGACAGCAGAGATCGTCGCCCGGAGGCATGGAGAGTCGGTCTCGGAAATTGTGGTCGTCGGCGACACGCCCGTAGACATTCGCTGTGGTCACGCGATCGGGGCAAAAACGATCGCTGTGGCGACTGGCGAGTTTTCCATTGAATCACTGGAGGCTGAGAATCCGACGCGACTGTTTGCGGATTTCTCGCAGACCGCGGACGTAGTCGAAGCATTGCTCAACGCGTGAAATTGCCCAATGTCTGCTGCGCTTGCCTACATTTGACACCCACCACCGCAGCAACGCGGCATCCCACAGCTCTCGCCCGCTGCCCCACTAGCCATCGGCAACGATGAACCATTCATCGACGGAGCGGCTGGGACACTCAACAACCGCTCCATTTTCAGGTTACCGCAATCAGGGCAAACCGCCACATCATCAGGTTTGCGAACCAAAATTTCCTTGGTTTCGTGACATTTTTGACAGTCATATTCGTACAGTGGCATGAAAAAACTCCGGGTAAGCCGTGGTTTGCGAACGCGTGACGCAAATCAATTGGATTGGACATTTTACGAGAAATGGATACAATGAACAGCTCTCGCCAGAACATTGGCGATCCTTCCTCCCTCCCACATTGAACGCGGTTGTCGAACTTGCTTGCAGCGTTGCAGGGCTTTCGGCTGAAACGTTCGTCCCACCCCAAACATCCACCTAACTAGGTGGGGTTAGTTACGTCGACGATCGACCTAATATCGTTGGCTAGCCGTTTTTAACCGAACTCCTAAAAGACTGCCTCGTTTCCGTTGCTGCTTGCATCAATCGGTTCAATCGCAGACAAATAGGATGGTCGATCACCAAACCTGATTTCTTTCACAACTGGAGAACTTTCCTCAATGCTTTTGCTTTCACCCATCGTCGGTATTGCCCGGCGCACCACGATCGTTTGTGCTGGCCTTGCGATGCTGGCTTCGGTCGCCACCACAACCTCGTCTGTCACTGCCCAAGATGCCACGCTGAAGATGCGATTCGTCTACGACGGCGCTCCGCCGCAGGTCCAGAACATCGTCCCTAACAAGGACCTCGAATTCTGTGGCAAACATGACATCCCTAACGAACGATTGGTTATCAATCCGGAAAACAAGGGACTTCAAAACGTGATTGTGCACGTGTACTCACGATCCAGCGGTAAGGACTTACCTAAAACCACGCCACCCTCGGCAACTCACATCCTGGCTAACGACCAGTGTCGCTTTGAACCTCACGTCGTGATTGCCCAAGCCGGTGACACGCTGAAGATCACCAATCCCGATACAGTCGGTCACAATGCGAACATCAGCTTTTTCAAAAACACGGCCGTGAACTTGATGATCCCGGCTGGCCAAGAGAAAGAAGTTGCAATCAAAGAAGAAGAGCCAGCACCGATTCCTGTCGAGTGCAATATCCACCCGTGGATGCGGGCTTACGTCGTCGTGCTTGATCACCCCTTTGCCGCCGTGAGCAATGCGGACGGCGAGTTGGTGATCGAAGGTTTGCCAGCGGGCAAAAAGATCGAGTTCGCAGTTCGCTACGATGGTGGCAAACTTGAGGACGTTACCATTAATGGCAAAAAAACATCTTGGAAACGTCAGCGTTTTGAAGTCGACTTGCAAGCTGGCGAGAACGACTTGGGCGATGTGCTCGTCCCCGGCGATTCACTCTCGGCTGACTAAGTTACGAGTCAATGCAAACACCTCCCCAAACAAAGTTTGGGGAGGTTGATGACAATCCCGCCCGCCTCCCGCCTCCCGCCTCCCACTTCCCACCTATGTCCGTCACCCAACATCACGATGTTGACCGTGGCCGATCGCTCTGCGGTCGTGTCCTGAATCGATTGGCGCACCACACCGGGCTGTTGACGGTTGCTACGTTCTTGCTGGCGCCGCTGGCGGTTCCTTACTCTTGCCTTCTCGCCAACGACTCGGACACTCAAACACCAACCGCCCTCGCAGCCGAAGAGTGGACTCGCGTCGGTTGGCCTTTGCTCGAAAACTACTGCGTAGATTGCCATAGCAGCGACAACGCGGAAGCTGAAGTTGATCTATCAAATTTAAAAACGCTTGAAGGTGTTCAACAAAACAGCGAACTGGCGATTCACACGATCAGCATGATTCGCTTCGCTGCGATGCCTCCCGAAGATGCTGATTTGCCCAGCTCCGATGAGCGGCGAGAACTCGCCGATCTACTCGATGCGTTGGTTTTTCACGCCGCCTGCGATATGCGACCTCGTCCCGGACGCACGACTGCCCGGCGACTCAACCGTGCCGAATACAACAACGCGATCCGCGATCTGTTCGGAGTCGATTTTCGGCCTGCCGATTCATTTCCCTCTGACGAAGTCGGTGGTGGGTTTGATAACAACGCCGATGTCTTGTCGCTCTCCACGATGTTGATGGACAAATACCTGACGGCGGCGGAAGAGATCACTGCCAAGGTGATTGTCGATCCTGAATCGTTGCCAAAAATCGATCAAACGTTCACGGGCGAAACCCTGTCGATCATCGGAGAAACCAAAACCGGCGGTTTCGGACAACGTTACACGACCGCCTCAGGGATGGCTTGGATCGACGTCGAAGTTCCTGTGCGCGGTCGCTACCAAATTGAAGTCTTCGCATCACCACGGAGCAAATCGAACTCGCCCGTGCTGTCGACGATGCACACTGCCGACGGCAAACTGCAAGCGATATTTGAACATGAGTTTCGTGAAGACAGTGGCGACGACGATCACGAATCCACACGGATGACGCTCGACGCGGGCAAACACCGACTGTTCTTACGAACCACCATGGTCCCCGCCAAAAAACGCGACGAACTCAAAGACGACTCCGATTGGCAGATTGACAAAACGATCTATCAACCGATTGCGGAAATGAACACCGATGAGCTTGAGCAAACACGTGTTGCCGCAGGCACGACGCTCAAGCCAGATAAAGAGATCGACTTTGAACAATTCCCGATGCGTTATCGCAGCGTGATTGTCAAAGGCCCTGAACCAGCAACTCGCGAAGATTTGCCGGCAGGTCAAAAAGCACTGCTCGGACGTATCCCGGAACAGCGTGATGACCAATACCGCAATGTCGGCGGACCAGCCAAAGAGGCTTTGCGTCCGCTGTTGCGGCGAGCCTTCCGTAGCGAGATTTCTGACGATGATTTGAAACCCTACGTGAGCCTCGTCGAAAAGATGTGCGAGCGAGGTGGTTCGTATTACGAGGCCATGCAGGTCGCGATCTCCGCAGCACTCGTATCGCCTCGGTTCTTGTTCCGCGTAGAAGTTCCCGAGACGGATCAACAACGCCAAGCAGCCAACGCGGGTGAACCGATTGCGTTGTCGTCGACTCAATTGGCATCCCGCTTGTCGTTCTTCCTGTGGAGCAGTCTGCCAGATGAGAAATTATTGGAAGCTGCTCGTCGCAATGAACTGAGCGATCCGAAGAAACGCAAGCAGCACATCGACCGGATGCTCGCCGATCAAAAGTCCAACTCGTTGGGAACACAATTCGCGCATCAGTGGTTCGGTCTGGGCAATTTGCAGTCACTTGATTTGAGCGAATTTGCCAGCGTTGGCAAGAACAAGCTAGACGCAGACCAAGTATCCGCAAAAGTTCTCGCTGCAGAAACCGAGCAGTTGTTCTTGCATCTATTACGCGAGAACCGACCGATCGCGGAATTATTGACATCAGAAACAACCTTCGTGAACCCGACGTTGGCCCAGTGGTATGGTGTCGCCTATCCCGAGTCGGCTGCGAGTGATGTTGCCGAAGTGCGGATTGCCGATCAGGGTCGTCGTGGTATTTTGGGTCACGCGGGAGTGTTGTTGTTGACGAGTTATCCGACACGAAATTCTCCGGTGCAACGTGGTAAATGGATTCTCGAAAATATCCTCGGCACACCGCCACCCGAAGCCCCGCCGGGCGTCCCAGGATTGGAAGAAACCAAGACTGCGGCAGCCGACGCCACGCTGCGAGAACAACTCGAACTGCACCGCGCCGACCCAGGTTGTGCCTCGTGTCACCGGGTGATGGATTCGCTCGGTTTCGGATTGGAAGATTTCGATCATTTCGGTCGTTTGCGCGCCGCTGATGATCCCGCTCGCGGTGACGCCTCAGGTGAATTGCCGGGTGGACGCCAATTTGTCGGTGCAGGTGAACTTGCGACGATTCTAGCCGCCACCGAAGAACGCGGTTTAGCCGAAACGGCCATTCGCCGCATGTTATCATTTGCAATCGGACGCGAGCTGCGGCCCAGCGACCGGTGTTTCGTCGAAGCCATTTTGGAGCAAACGCAAGCGGACCATTACCGCGTGCGAGATCTGCTCGACCAAGTCCTTGTCAGTCCCCCGTTCCTCAACCATCAAGCTGAGTTGCCATCGTCATGAAGTCTAACAACGCCCCGGTTTCTGCTGCGAACATCCCCGCCTGCCCACGTGGTAACCACCGCTTGGGACGCCGCACGTTATTGCGCGCCGCTGGCATGTCGCTCGGATTGCCGCTGCTTGAATCCATGACATCGGCCAGTCGCAGTGCGTTTGCATCGGCGATCGATGGTGCAACCGCGCCCGTGCGGATGGCATGCATCTTTGTTCCCAATGGTGTGATCCAGCCAAAGTGGCGACCAACTGTTGAGGGTTACACACGAGGCGACGATGGCAGTCTTAAGGCAGGTGACCAGCGCAGCAATGTGGTCTCGAAGGATTGGCAATTTGGCCCGACGTTAGAACCGCTCGCCGCTGTCAAAGCGAAGATCAATCTGCTGGAGAACTTGGCCCTCGACAGTGGGCGCGCTCATGCCGACGGAGCGGGTGATCATGCTCGCGGCGGCTCCACGTTCTTGACCGCCGCCCGGCCAGTGAAAACGAGCAGCAACATCCGGCTCGGTATTTCCGTGGACCAAGTCGCCGCGACGGCGTTAGTCGGCAAGACCACACTACCGTCACTCGAACTCGGACTCCAAGGCAGTCGTAACGCGGGTAGTTGTGATTCCGGGTATAGCTGTGCGTACTCGTCGAACATCTCCTGGAAAAACGAAACGCAACCGATGCCCAAGGAGACGATCCCACGTTTGGCGTTTGAACGCATGTTCGGTAGCGGCGATGCTGCCGTCCAGCGGGAGCGACGGGAAATCCGGCGCAGTATTCTCGATGTCGTTCGCGGCGATGCTGAAAAACTCATGCGACATGTCGGCGAGACGGATAAACGCAAACTCGACGAATATTTTACCAGCGTTCGTGAAATCGAAGCTCGGATTGAACTCACCGAGGCGGAAGATCGCGCGTCGTTGCCTGACCTGCAGGTTCCGTTCGGGCGTGTTGAAGCGTTTCGCGAGCACGCGCGTTTGATGTTCGATTTGATGGTGATTGGTTTTCAAACTGACACGACGCGAGTCGCAACATTGATGCTCGACACGGCTGGCGGCAATCGTTCTTATCGCGAGATTGATGTCAACGATCAACACCACGGATTGAGTCACCACCGAAACAACGAAGACAATGTGGCTAAATTGCAAAAGATCGACCACTATCTCGTCGAACAGCTTGGATATTTCCTAGAAAAACTCGATGCAGTCAGTGACGGTAACGGCACGTTACTCGATCAATCGATGATCCTGTACGGCAGCGGTTTAGGCGACGGAAATCGACACACTCACCACGATTTGCCAATCGTGTTGGCAGGTGGCGGCGGTGGCCGGATTGAAACTGGGCGAGTGATTCGGTACGAACAAGAAGAACCGATGGCAAATTTGTTTCTGTCGATGCTCGAATGTATGGGAACACCCGCCCAATCGATGGGCGATAGCACTGGTTTGCTTGAAGGTCTACTCTCCTAATCGTCCTTTCCAAAAAACTTAAACTTAAACTTGAGCCCTGATCGATTGCGGAAAGTTTAAGTTCGAGTTTAAGTCTAAGTTTAAGTTTTATTGCTAACTAAAAACATCCTTTGGATATTCAGCCTAATTCTCTTTCCGTCCGTCGTTTCTATGAGACCATGACGGCGATCATCACACCACGTCCGATTGCTTGGGTGTCAACAATCGATCGCGCGGGAGTCTGCAATCTCGCCCCGTTCAGTTTCTTCAATGGTGTCGGTGCCAACCCACCCACACTGATGTTTTGTCCGGCCAATCGGGCTGATGGAACCGCCAAAGACACGCTCGCGAACATTCGCGCCAACGGACAATTCGTCGTCAACATCGTCAGCGAAGAGATGGCCGAAGCGATGAAACAATCGTCGCTTGAAGTGCCCGCTGACGAAGATGAATTCATACTCACGAACACACAAAAGACGCCATCGAGCCTCGTCACGCCACCGCGCGTCAGCGGCGCGGCCGCAGCGATGGAGTGTGAACTGCTCGCGTCGATGCAGCTCGGTGTCGGCCCTGGTGGTGCTAACCTCGTCGTCGGGCGAATTCTCTCGGTCTATCTTGACGATCATGTGCTCGATAGCGATGGACGCGTCGACCCCGAAAAAATCTTCACCATCGGTCGCATGGGCGGCCCACGCTACACGAAAACTCGCGACCGTTTTGAGTGACTGAGCACATGCTTGATGGCTGTCGACAAATGTCTGTTGTTGTCTTGTTCGCAATCATGGGTGTCGCCACCGCGCGAGCCAGCGAGTCACCGCTCGTCACACTGTTTGCCGAAACCAGCCAAACTCACGAGGCCGCTGGCTTAGCCCGTGGCGGGGTCGTGGCCGTGGTCCGCGACGGCGATAATAATAAACCGCTCCGTGTCCCAATCCAAATCTCCGGCACTGCAATCAACGGTGCCGATTACCAAACCATTGCACCGGAGGTCCGTTTTGCGGCGGGCGAGTCGATTTGTCGTATTCGGATTGTGCCTACCGACGACGACATCGACGAAGGCCCCGAGACGGTCGTGCTGAGTGTGCTACCTGACGTTCTCGCGTCGGCTGTCACACTGCCTCAGTATCGTTTAGGACCGCCCAGTCGCCGGAGTATCACGGTGACGATTGCTGGCGAAATGGCTTCACAGTCCGCTGCTCGTGCGTTTGTTCTCACACAATCAACCCAGCCAGCACTATTCGCAGGCGATGCGGTGCTCCGAACCAGCGTCGCTGTGAGCGATCCAAACTTGCCGTTTTCAAACGCAGACGCGATCGCTGTTCCCCACGCCACCAATCCTTGGGACATTGCCCTACAGTGGCCGTTGTCGCGTGGCCTTGTCGCTAGTGATGAGGTGTTGGTTAGTTTGTTTGCTAGGGTGACTGACGCGACACCGGGCACGCTGACAATCCGATTGCAGAATGATCATGCTCCGTATGGGGGCAGCGAACAAACGTTTGCCGTTAGTGAGCACTGGCAAAGCATCCTGTTTCGCGCGACGATACCGGGCGATATGCGCAGCGGCCCGGCCTCACTCAGCGTACGGGTCGGACGGCAACCGCAACACATTCAAATAGGCGGCTTGCAATTCTGGAACTTTAGCAGTTCACCGCCCCCGCATTTACCTCAGCCGATCCATTCGTATGCAGGTCGGCAAGCCGATGCGTCGTGGCGAATGAATTTAGCCAAACGCATCGAACAAGCCCGTTGTGAGCAAGTTCTGATTCCTATTGACGATGTCGATCTCCATCGCTCGGCCTTGCGATTGCGTCTGGTCAAAGCTGACTACGAGATAGGGACAGCCATCAATTCCGACTATGTCGCGGAAACAGCTGGGGATCATGTTGCGACGGCGGACGCACAGAACTATCGCGACATCGTCAAACGGTATTTTGATCGTGTCACGGACGAAAATTCGCAGCAATGGGTGATGTGGGAGCAGGACCCAAAGCGGGCGATGGAAACCGCAGCCTGGGCCAATCAACATGGGTTAACACTCCGAGGTCACAGCGTGTTGTGGGGTGATCCCGTGAATTGGCCTTCACCACCAAATCTTTGGAAAGAGTACCAAGCGACCGAGGCAGAGCGAGGATCACAAGCCGCCATGATGCAAATGCGAGCACGCGTGGCTGCTCACGTCCGTAACAACACGCTCGTGGCGCTCGCGGGCAATATCTCAGGTACCGACCAACCGATCATTTCCGAATGGGATGTTGTGAATCACCCGATCTTGCATGATGAAATGTGGGAGATCACGGGATCGGAGTTTTTGCGCGCGGCAATCCGCGAAGCCCGTTTGTTGGCGAATCCGAAAACCAAGTTTTTCATCAATGAAGATCAAGTGCTCAGTTTGCCGGAGCATCCCAATGCGGATCCGCTATACCGATTGATCAAATCCTTCATGGCTGCGGGTTTGCCGATCGACGGGGTCGGTTTCCAGAGTCATTTTCATAGTGAACGCTTGCCTTCGATCGCCAGTATTGAGTCCACGATTGAGCGATTCGCACAGCTCGGTTTGCAACTTCACGTGACTGAATTTGACATTGACGACGCGGAAATCGATGAGCAAACGCAAGCGGATTTCACCCGCGATTTTTTGGATTTGTTAGCGGCTCACGAATCGGTCACCGCGACCACGCTGTGGGGTTTTTGGGAAGGCGAACATTGGCGAAGCGAGGAAGGTGCAGCGCTGTATGATCGAAATTGGAATCTGCGACCAAATGGACAAGTATTTCATGACCATGTCGATCGTGATTGGAAAGCGATCACGTTGGACGCACATGATCCGAGCCTGATCTTGCGTCGTGGACACTATGAATTGGAGATCACGGACGAGAGCGGGAGGAAAAGAATCATAAAATTTCTGACAAAAAAATGATGGCGTCCATCGCTCGCAAGAAGTAGTCGGTGCGCGATCATCTTTGTTTTCGATTGTTCAATAAAAACCGAATGCAGTCGTTGCCGAGGATCGATCCGTACAGCGTTATTTCTCGATTCAACTGCGTCGACAATTCACGCCCTGTTAAACCCAGATTTTCGTACCCTGCTTCCTGCACGACGACATTGGTTGCGCCGAATGCGATGTTTGAAATTCCTGCCATGGCGGCACTGGCCAGACACATCGGGCACGGCTCGGCAACACTCAATAACCAACAATCATCGAGTTCGACTCGCCCGAGTTTTTGGCTCGCTTCGATAATCGCGTTGACTTCTGCATGGGCGAGTGGATTGTGGGTTGAATTGACCGTATTGCAAGTCGCGCATACGATCGAACCGTCAGATCGATAGATTGCCGCACCAAACGGGTTTTCACCAAGTTCGACACCCTCCTTGCCCGCCGCCAACGCAACCTTCATCCACTGAATCAATTGTCGTTGGCTAACGTCTTCAGCTTTCGTATTCAATATTCTAATCACGTATTAGTACTCCTGTAGCTATCGAAATTCTGCTGCTACGAACATCCACTGCGACAATCATCCAGAATTCAATAAAAATGGAGCATGAATGCTCGTCGTCCAATTATGAGAATGAGCAAAATTCGTGCCAGTCATGAGAAATCTCAATGACCGGTAGATTTTAAATTGTTGACAACGTCAGTCGTCACTAGCGTCTGACAACACCATAGCCATCGAATAGAGTTTCGATGGCGGTCGAATTTGAAAGGCGAAATCGTTTCCCTGTTTATTTTGGTGGCGATTCCGCCAGCACACTGGAGCGTCCCAAGACAGCTTGCGTCGCAGACTCGCTATGATCGAGCAGGAACGGGCCGATTGAACGATCCATGTGCATCAGCAACACCGTTTCCGGCTCCGGCGAATGTCGTTTGACGGGTTGAAAGTCTTCCGAGTACACGGCGATTTTGGAAACGCGAACTTCATCAATCATACCTCGCATCCCACGAGTTGGCTGGCCACGTGAGTCCGTGTCTGCCCCGATGTACAACGGCAGATTGTTACGTTGTTGTATTCCCACGACCTCCTTCCCGTCCGCCTTCTTCATCCGAACCTCAGTGGACTCGATCAATTTCCCATCCACAAAAATCTTCACCGCTTCACCGTCATACACGCCCGCAAGATGCGACCACGTCTCTGCCACCATCGGCTTGACGGCTTTAGCGACGACATAGCGACCACCCAAGTGAATCGTAAACTCGGGCACGCCTTCATCACTGAAGATCGCGAATTCAGAGTTTTCCGTTTTGGCAACGACGCCGTGGTAACCACTAACATCGGAAGGACGCACCCAGGCCTCAATCGTCATCGGACCATCAGGCAACTTCAGGTCACTGGAGTTGATGCGGATCGCCGAGTCATCGTTGGTGACAAGCAAACAACGATCGTCTGTGCCTGCAAAATAGTCAGCCGGAACCGCGCCAGGAGCGATCCGCAACGGAGCCGTCACGGCTGGCAGGCGGACGCGTGCCGATGAAGCGAGAACGTCGATTTCCATCCGAATGGCAGGGATCACGACGTTCCCCAGAGCCGTGACATCGCGACGGAAGTCGAACGTGATATCTTTCTCGGCTCCCGCCGCGAGCAGGAAGTGCTGATGGTCGAGCGATGATTGCCAGCCACCGATTGTGGTCGCCGTGTCATTGAGCAAGGTGATATCCACATCACGCTCACCAGGGTTCTTGATCGTCATCACGACCTGCCCCGCGCAGGCTCCGTCGGCATTCAAAATCAGATCTGGCGAGCTTTGAATCGGACGAATCTTTCGAGCCATCTCGACTTCATGCAAAAACTCGGGTGTGAATTGTTTCGGATCCATCACACCACCGATCGGGATCGCTGAAACAGAGATGCGATCTTTGCGAACGCTGACCATGTTGAGGTGATGCAAGTATCCCGCGTCGGGGATATCGGCTTCCAAGATCCCGCCAGTCGTGGCCAGGGCGTAGTATTCAATGCCGTCTTGCACGCCATCGTAACGCATGTGGTGGATGTGACCGGCGAAGACGGCAGATACGTTCCCAGCGGCCGCGAGTTTTTCATGCACACGTGGCCAATTGCTGCCGGTATAGCCGCCACCGATCCATCGTGGATGGTGTAAGAACACGAACACATGATCGCTGTCGTGCAGATCCTTTAGCGCCGCGTCCAAGAATTCGAGCTGCTGCTCGCTCATGTTTTGCAGCGCCCCGACGCTGAATGACTTCTGGTTCGTTGTCGCATCACCTTCATCGGAATAGAGCACGATGAAGCCCGCGTTCTTGTGACGAAAGCTATACCACAGTGGCCCGAAATGTTGCTCGTAACTCGATTCGTGCTGTCCCTGCGGCGCGGGGCCTTGGCCTCGCCAATACACGTCATGGTTTCCTGCGACGGGATACCATTTCATTCGCAATCGATCGGCGATCTCTTTGAACTCTTTGGTTTGTTCGAGCCACTCGTCCGTTTCGTTGTAACCTTGCACGAGGTCGCCGACAGTCATGACGAGATCGGGATCGAGCAGATTCGTATCAACGACGGCTTGTTCAAGAACTTTCAAACCCGCTGGCACGCCACCGGTTCGGTCGCCATAGATGACAAAGTGAAATACATCATCGCCCGTAGGTGGCGGTGGCAGCACGATGGCTTTCTCACGCGTGGTCATGACTGCGGTAGCGTGTACGTGGTCGCCATGTTCGTGCCCCTCGTGCGCGAATGCGGAACACGCGAAACACAACACAAAGAGGCTGGTGGCGATCAAGCGGGAGCACGTGACCGCCATCAGCGGCGATCGAAAACAAATAAACATGAGCATCTCGGCGGGAGGTGGGTGGGATCGAAATCGAGCCACAGTATAACCGAAATGCGGTCGCGTCTAACTGATGATCAACTGATCGGCGGGGTCGGATTCTTCCCAGGCTCGCCGGATTTCTCGCAAACCGTACGCACACAGTTCAAACTGATCGCCGAGCCGGTTGAGCAAATCACACGGTGGTCGGTCGGCTTCGGCTTCGATGGTGGCAGCGATTTTGTAGGACCGTTTGCCTTGCCGGAAATAATCCAACAACTCATCGGGTGTCCCTTTTTTATAACCACGCACACTTTCGGGGAACATCCCGCTGCGGAACAAGGTCACGTCACCGATATGCCGGTGGACTTCACGCCGCGCCGTACCGACGCGCCGTTCGGCTTCGCACAACAACTGAAACACCTCCGTTGCCGGACGTCCATCATCGCGGCGTACCCGTTGGATTGCATCGACGCGGGTGAATCGCAACATCAGTTCGCTGACGTATTCCACCAACTGCACGTCGGCGACGCCAAGTTTGGTTTGAAAGATGTACTCCGACAAACCACTGAGAAAGCGATCGAGTGTCGACCGTTTGGGTTGCGAGTATTCAGGCATAGCGCATTTCCTTCTGAGATGAAGGGTGATTCGCGGGCAGCGTGGAAAACACCGAAGAAACCATTGCAAATCAAAAGACCTGAAATTTAGAATTAGTCGCAGTTTGGTATCCCGTCAAGATGAATTTCAATTTTTCGCGTTTTGCGCAGTGACGATTTGAAATGAGGGTCGAAGCGCTTGAAACGTTTTTCCACATGGAAAATAAACTGTGACCCGCTGTTCAAGGGGGTCGGAACCTTCTGGGGAAGTCGGTGTTGGATGGTAGTCGACTCTTCTTCTCTTCAAAGACAAATCATGGCTATCGAGCGATTTCTTCTTTGCCTGTTCTTCGCAAGTGTTGTTTTTCCCGTGCGTGCCGAGCCGATCACGCCAGAGCAGCTCAGCTTTTTTGAAGCCAAAATTCGGCCAGTGTTAATCCGAGAGTGCTACGGGTGCCACTCCAGCGAAGCGGGAAACGTTCGCGGTGGATTGCGTCTGGACAGCAAAGAGCTAACGCACATCGGTGGCAGCAGCGGCCCGGCAATCGTACCGGGCGATCTGGACGAAAGCCTGCTGTACGGTGCGATCTCACACAATGATTTCGTGATGCCGCCCAAAAAGAAACTGCCGCAAAATGTGATCGACGATTTTCGAACTTGGATCGAAATGGGCGCACCTGATCCGCGTGAAAACAAGATCGGCGAAATTCGATCCGCGATTTCCGATGACGATATCAAGCAAGCCCGAGAGACGTTTTGGTCGTACCAAAAACCGAAGCTCACTCAACCGCCGGAAGTGGTCAACACCGAATGGCCCCAAACGCCAATCGACCAGTTCGTGCTGGCAAAGCTTGAACATGCGGACCTGAAACCAGCCGCTGATGCGGAGGCTTACAAGGTGTTGCGGCGATTGTGCTTCGATCTCATCGGATTGCCACCGACCATTGAGCAGATCGAGTTTTTTAGTGACCGATGGCAGACTGATCCCGAGCAAGCGATCGCGCATGTCGTGGATCGGTTGCTAGCCCTGCCACAATTCGGCGAACGTTGGGGACGTCATTGGTTAGACGTTGTTCGCTATGGCGAATCGACCGGACGCGAGGTCAACATGACCTACCCGCACGCCTGGCGATACCGTGACTACGTGATTGATTCGTTCAACAATGACAAACCGTTTAATCAGTTTATAAAACAACAACTCGCTGGCGATCTGTTGCCCGATGAAACCGATGCTCAGTGGGCGGAGAATTTGATCGCGACCACTTTTTTGGCGATTGGCCCTAAGAATGTGAATGAGCAGAATCGCGTGCAGTTCGCTGCCGATGTCGTTGACGAGCAGATTGATGCGACGACACGGATCTTCTTGGCATCGTCAGTCGCATGTGCTCGTTGTCATGATCACAAGTTCGACGCGATCCCGCAAACGGACTACTACGCCTTGGCCGGTGTGTTCCGAAACATGACCACCTACTTCGGCAATCCGCCGTCACAGTACGGCAGCTTCAATGCCGTGCAGGCGAACCAAAGCAGCAGTTTGGTCATTCTGCCGGTGGATGATCCCAGCCCGTTTGATAAACGTTATTCGAGCACCGAACTGCAGAGTTTGCAGGAAGAGATGTCCGACAAATTGCGTGAGCTTGCTGACCTGCGTCGCGACCTTCGCGGTGGCGGTGACATGGCTAATGCGCAGCGGATGCGAATTCGATTGGCGAATGAACTCGCAACCTTGTCAGCGAAATTGGCTGTCATTGACGAGAATGGATCGCCACGAAGTTATTGCATGGGTGTGCTGGAAAAATCAGCGCCGCAGAATGCGCGATTGCTCGTTCGCGGCGAGATTGACCAAGCCGCTCAGATTGTCGAGCGAGCTTTTCCGCAAGTCCTGTGCAGTGTTCAACCAACAATCGACACACAGTCCAGCGGTCGACTCGAATTGGCAAAATGGATCGCCAGTGAGGACAACCCGTTGACCGCACGTGTGATGGTCAACCGAATTTGGCAACATCTGATTGGTCAGGGAATCGTCACGTCCACGGATGATTTTGGTGTCAGTGGCGCGGCTCCGAGTCATCCCGAACTGCTCGATTATTTAGCGGTGCGGTTGATGCAATCAGGATGGTCGATCAAAACCGTGATCCGCGAGATCGCCAATTCGCGCGTGTATCGAATGAGTACGACATATGACCGGACGGCCCATGAGCGTGACCCCGACAACGCGCTACTATGGCGTGGCCATCCGCGACGGATGGATGCCGAGGCAATTCGCGATGCAATGCTGAGTGTCAGCGGTGAACTCTCACTCGAACGTCCCCGCGGGTCGGACGTCGCGAAGGCGGGTTACACGCGAGTGACAGGCGGTGTGCTGGGCAACCCCCGAGATCTCGCGAGAGAAGCGTTCGCGGCCAGCATGAACAACCGCAGCATGGCTTTTTCGCGGATGGGTGGCGGCATGTTTCGCAACTCCAATCCTCGTAATTCGTTTGCAGATGCGACCAATGACGTTGTGAAGAAAATCACGGGGCAGCTTGATCAAGAAGACGCGAAGTGTCGTAGCGTTTACCTGGCGATCGTGCGTGATGAAGAACCGCGTTCATTAGAAGTCTTCGACTTTGCTGACTCCAGCGCGATCATCGGCACCCGCGAATCATCCAATACGGCCAACCAGGCGTTGTACATGATGAATAACCAATTCGTCGTCAACCAAAGTGATGCGTTAGCACGCCGTGTGATGGCAGCCCACCAAACTCCAAGCGAACGACTTGAGTTTTTATTCTTGCTGACCTATGGGCGCGCACCAACATCGGGCGAACGCGATGCGGTGGCCAAGTTCGTTCGTGCTTTTGTGCCAACGACGAATGTCGATTCGCGTGATGTCGATACGCTCAGTGCGATTTGTCAGAGTTTGTTTGCGTCCGGTGAGTTTCGTTACCTCGATTGATAGAGCTGGAAAACCTAATGTTATCACGACGTCAAACACTACAAAGTGTCTCAGCCGGTTTCGGATATCTTGCCTTAGCAGGAATGTGCCAACGCACTGCCTACGCCGAAGTCGCCGCAGGCACTCCGCTGGCTCCGAAGGCACCACACTTCCCCGCGCGCGCCAAACGCGTGATTTTTCTGTGCATGCAAGGCGGCCCCTCGCACGTCGACACGTTTGATTACAAGCCGCAGCTCACCAAAGATCACGGAAAAGCGGGAAAATACGGCGGCTCGTTGCTGAAGTCTCCGTTTGAGTTTCGCCAACGAGGTGAGAGCGGATTGTGGATCTCCGATCTGTTCCCCAACGTGGCCGAGCACGCTGACGAGATGACATTGATCCGCTCGATGCAGTGTGACCAACCCGTGCATCCTGGTGCGATGACGCAAATGCACACGGGCACGGCTCAGTTCATTCGACCGTCGCTGGGAGCGTGGACACTGTACGGACTGGGCAGTGATAACGACAGCCTCCCAGGCTTCGTATCGCTCAGCCCTCCCGCAGGAACATCTCGCAACTTCGGCAGTGCCTTCTTACCCGCAATCTACGGTGGTGCCAAAATCGGTCGCGCGTCGCGTTTTGGTCGCGGTAGTGACGGAGAGAGCGTGCCGGATATTGCGAACCCAGTGATTTCAGATCGCCAGCAACGCATGCAGCTCGATTTGATTCAACAACTCAATCAGGGAAAACTTGCTCGCGAAGTCCATCAACCTGGCATCGAGGGTGTGATTGAATCGTATGAACTGGCATTCCGGATGCAAGATGCGATGCCCGAATTGATGGACACATCCAACGAAAGTCAAGCGACATTGGACATGTACGGCGTGGACAACAATACGACCGCCAGTTTTGGAAAACAATGTCTACTCGCGCGACGATTTGTGGAAGCTGGCGTGCGTTTTGTGGAGGTCACGCATGGCAATTGGGATCAACACGTCAACTTGACGACCGATCATAAGGCGCGTGCTGAAGCCTGCGACAAGCCGATTGCAGGCTTGCTACAAGATCTTAAACAACGCGATATGCTCAAAGACACACTCGTAATTTGGGGTGGCGAGTTTGGCCGTACGCCAGCCGCCCAGGGGAGCGATGGACGCAATCACAACAACAAGGGCTACACGACGTGGATGGCCGGCGGTGGTGTGAAAGGTGGTTTCAGCTATGGGGCGACGGACGAGCATGGATACGAAGCGATCGAGAACAAATGCCACATCCATGATTGGCACGCAACGATCTTGCATCTGTTAGGGCTCGATCACGAGCAGTTGACGTACCGTTATGCCGGACGCGACTTTCGATTAACCGATGTCCATGGCAACGTCGCCAAAGACATCCTGGCTTGAAAAGTTCGCTAACGAGAAATACCCCGGCCTGTCGCGTGATGGCCGACTAGATCATCGGGCTGTGCTGGATCGAGATTCCACAGCGGAGGCGGTACGAAGCCAGCTTGTTCGGCTTGGTAGGGTGGTATCGCGTCTTTGGGCTGGAGTGCTCGATACTCGATGAGTTGTCTCGCCAGCTTATTGACACGTTCAGGATACTCAGCGGCACGGTTCGTAGTTTCGTTCAAATCCTCGGACAAATGAAAGAGATAAACTTGGTGCGTTTCGTTCTGGAGCTGTTCAACTTTTTTCAATTGGGGTCCATTGATCACCAGTTTCCATTCATCGTCAATCACCGCCAAACACTCCGCAGACGGCCCAGATTGACCATGATAGGAATACCAGGGCCGACTACTGATGCTGTTGCGATTACCTAACAGGACTGGAGACAGGTCCACGCCATCGACAGGCGCGCCCGACAAGTCAGCAGATTCTGCACCGGCAAGCGAAACGAATGTCGGCCAGAGGTCGATGTAGCCGCAAACGGCATCCGTCGATTGACCCGCAGAGATCTTGCCCGGCCAACGAACGCAAGAGGGCACACGAATGCCGCCCTCGAAGACGGTCAGTTTGGCACCACGAAGTGGATCGTTGATTCCTCGCAAGCCACCAACGCCACCGTTGTCACTGAGGAACCAGACGATCGTGTTTTCCGATTCCCCAGACGCATCGACGGCACTCAATATCTTGCCAATGCCTTCGTCCATCCGACCGATCATCGCCTTGTAGGTTTCTCGATTTTTTGGATTGTTGATCTTTGCATTGGAGTCGCTATAGCGTTGGATCGCATCATCGGGAGCTTGAAACGGCGCATGCGGCGCATTGAACGGTACGTAGCAAAAATACGGCGATTCGGAGATTGCCGATTCCCGGATCCATTTTGCTGCTGCGTCCGCGATCAAGTCCGTTGCATATCCTTGTTGAGGTGACGCGTCGTAGTCGTCATGCCAATCACGGACGCCTTCTCTCGTTAAATCAAAGTAGTCGATTGCTCCGTTGTAGTGACCATGAAAATGAGTGAAGCCTTGAGCCAGTGGGTGCCACTTTGCCCGCCGGTGCCCGAGGTGCCACTTGCCAAATACCCCGCGATGTTGATATCCGAGCTCGGCCAATATTTTAGGAAGCGTTCTCTCGGCAGTCGGCAAACCGTAATCGCGATACGGTGGAATCACAGCGCGGGCCAGGCCGAAGCGGATTGGATAGCGTCCGGTCATCAACCCCGCGCGCGTCGGCGAACACATCGGCGCGACGTAGAAGCGATTCATGCGCATTCCATCGGCCGCAATGGAGTCGATATGGGGAGTCTTAAACTCGCCGTTGTGATAACTGACCGAGTTCCAGCCCAAATCGTCTGCCAAGATTAGCAGAATATTGGGTCGATCCGCTGCTGACAGCACGGCACTTAAGAGCGTCGTTAACACGATGACGATCAACTTCATGGCCTGTCATTCCTATACAATCAAGTGATACTGGAAACGCAAACAAATCGCTATGTTTGCTTTGCCGGATTCGTTCTTGCCGACTTTGGTTTAACCAAACAATGAAAACCGAAGCATGGGTTCTCCGGTTCACGCTCTTGTTCGGCGGCACTGAGGATTTGCTGAACCTGTTGCATTCGTTTGGGGTTCAGTGCCGCCGAGATCACTCGCTGGCTGCCATCGGGGCCGATCGCCACTGTAGTTAACACGGCCACTGTGTCTGAATGCTGTAGAGCCGCGATGATGTGCTCGCCGACTTGCTGTTCCGCGTTCTTGATCGTGGTCACAAACTGTGCGATCTGATCTTTATCGACCTCATTAGTGATCTGATTGGCTGCTGGCGTTTGCACGACTTCGTCAAGCTCAGCATCCTCGAACTGATCGGGACCGTCATCTTTGTCATCATCGTCATGTTGTGGAGGAACCGTCATTCGCGAATAGACTCGTGTTAAATAGACCAAAACAGAAAAAACGAAAACGAGCAGCATGCCCCAACACGTCTTGTTCACAACTGATCGCCACTGATCGTTTCGATCCGGCCAAAGCCAGCGACCAGATGGGCTTCGTCGATCGTCAGTTCATAGAACGCAAAATCACCAAAGTCGGCGTACATCGCGGTCTGCGGATGGGCGGTCAGGAACGCGGTTCTTGATTCACCGTCTTCACGGCGTGATAGTTGACGCACCATACCGACCAGCGTGACTCGTGCCGCCGCGAGTGGATCGTGGCCGGCGTCGTCCGCTGCTGGTCGCTGACAGAGCAATAACGAAGCGGCAGGTTGTGCGAGCAAGTTTTTCGTGTGACGCGCTAAACCGCTGAGCAACATCACAACCCTACGCGGACCTGTCGCCGTCACGGTCACCAGAGAAACGAAGGGATGGCCACTGGCATCGAGCGTGCCCAAACTCGCTGTCGTTGCCGTTTGAATGATCGTGCGAACCAGCTCGGTCTCAGCCATCAATCGATTTTCCGTTGAGAGAAATAAAGGAATCGTCAGGCCGAGATTGTAACGGGCGAGGCTCCAACACGTCGATGATGCAACGCCTTTACGCACACGGCACCAATACCTGCGTCAAAAGCATCGCTCGCAATGGTCAATTGGGGCTTCTGTGACCAACAAATGGGCATAAATAGTGAATCTGCTGGCAATCTAATTAGAATGCGTTGTTTTCGGCCTTCCCGGTAGTTTACAACGATTTTTCCATGTTCCAGCATTTCGGTATTTCCACTCCCGTCGCCGCAGTGGTGTGCTTGTTTGGCTCAATTCCCAACGTTTTGACATGTTTTGCCCACGCCGATGGGCCGATCGCGGAGTACTCGTCGATCGAGCCGTATTCCTCGATCGAGCCAAGTGTCAATCTCGCTGGCTATCCACCGCTGCCCGAGGGGGCGGTGTTACTTTCGCCAGCAATCGTGAGCGGCTCGGCCCTCGACGCGACCCACGATTTGCTGGCGGAAATTGAGAGGGCACGGGAGGAACTCGACGCCGATCAATTGCCCGATCTGCCCGAGACGCAACGAGCGGTCGTGCGAGCGATGGCAGAATTAGAGTCGTACATCCAACGCAAAACGCCTGCCGAAAATTTTGCCGCCTGGATGCGGTATCTCAAACTGGATCCGTTGATCGAAGCGATTGAAGAGGACGGTTCGATTGCTCAGCGTGGTCGCGCCGCAGTGCAATTGCAGTCACGACTGCGAGGCATCGAAGCCGGTTTAGAATTGCCGCCGATGCGGACGCTCCGCGACGCGGTTGCGGAATACATTGCAGCGCTGTTGTATTCGGACCCCGAACGTGGGATCGCGTCCGTTGAAAAACAACTCGATGCGCTCGTGGACTTGTTCTCGCCACAAAGCGATGAATCAAATGACGATCGCGAAACCAAGAAAGCATCCAGTGAGAAACCATCTGGCAAGAACGATGATCAAGACAGCGAAGACGCGGAGGAACCCAAACGTAGCCTGCGATCACTCAGTGAACTTTCCCCACAAGATCTTGCACAACTAGAACTGCTCATTGGCGGACTCTCCGATGCCAATCAAGCCGAGCGTCTGATCAATCGTATTCGCAGCCATTACAACGAACCCAATCTACGAGGTTGGCTCGACGGACGCTTCGTCACGGATGCCCTGTCGCGCCCCGTCGACAATCCCAACGATGTCAATGACTGCATTTTGGGAACGCGATTGATTGGGAACGCCCGCGTTAGCGGCAACGTCACTGGACAGCTCTTGCCAGCCGATGGGCATGTGCGTTTGTTGCTCCGCATGGACGGATTGTTCTCGACGTCGGCTCGTGGTTTTCGCAAACCAATCTCGCTCGATACGACAGGAACGGGCAACGTCTACGCCGCTCGCCAACTGGCGATCACCGAGCGCGGAATCACGCTTGGCGAAACGATCGCAACGGCGGATCTCACCACGCAAATTCAGCGGATCAATCATCCACTGAAAATCGTCCGCCGAATCGCGCTAAAGCAGGCCGGGGAACAACGACCGCGAGCCGAAGCGATCTCTCGGGAGAAACTGCGAAACCAAATCCAACGGCAATTCGATGAGCAAACAGCGGAAGCGGCCGCACGGACATTCCCCAACCTGGATGCGTTGATCAATCCCTGGTTGCAACGACTCGAATTCCCCTCGCTTCAACGGACGATAGGATCGACGACCGACACCATCTATGTTCGCGGCACGATGCAACGACCAACCGGTTTGGCGGCGTATCAACCGCCACCGACTTTGTCGATGATTCAAACGGCTTCCGGATACAGTGTTTTGCCTGGCGGTTATTTGGGTGCAGTGCAGATTCACCAAAGTGTGCTCAATAATACGATCATTCCACTACTCGCCGGAGAAACGCTCTCTCCCAAACGAATCGAAAGTCTCGTCAGTGGCCTGGGATTGGAATTGCCACCACGCCAATCGAAAACCGCCTCAGCGAGCAATGATATTTCATCAAAGAACTCCCTTGAGCCTGATGACGAACTAGAAGAGGACAGCGAAGGAGAGGAAGATGAAGACGAAGAAGAAGGCTTTGAAGTTGACTTGGCGAGTTTTCGACCGGTGTTCCTCGAAGCAGACGATCAAACCTTGCGAGTGGGTTTACGTGGCACGCGATTCTCCCAAGATGATCGCG
This sequence comes from Rhodopirellula sp., assembly GCA_041740155.1. Taxonomy (GTDB): domain Bacteria; phylum Planctomycetota; class Planctomycetia; order Pirellulales; family Pirellulaceae; genus Rhodopirellula. Next base: position 9,955 of record JBGSMN010000074.1, on the reverse strand, counting down.
AGTTGAAACGAACCTTAGAAGTCGCCGCTATCTATCGCCCCGTGCGAGGCAGCGATGGCACCATGTGGCTGGTGCGTGACGAGGAGGTGTCGCTCTCGTTCCCCGGTACGCGGCGGCTGACCATTGGCCAGACAGCGATCAAATCGAACATGGAAAAAAGTTTCAATGATCTGTTTCCACGAGAGTTATTGCACCGTACATTCCCGATTCCTAACACCGTTAAGATGCCCGCCCTCGCTGGCAGCACGCTGCGAATCACTGCGATTGATTTAACGGACGGCTGGATCTCGATCGCCGTGCGGTGAACACGTGATTAGGCTAAATGTCCGAGCGAATTCATTCATAGAATCGGAAGGTGATTTTTCATGAGCAAACAATTCACGAAGTTGATGTGTCTGGGCGTTGCGTTCCTGGTGCAAACAAATGCTCCAGCGTCCGAATCCACCTTCACACCGCTGTTCGACGGGGAGACTTTTGATGGTTGGGAGCATTCTGGTAACTGGGTGATCAAAGACAATGCGTTTTATCGAAAGTCGAGTGGTGGGCCGCTGACGTATACCGTATCGAAGGTTCCCGATGACTTTGAATTTCGATTTCAATGGAAGGTTTCCGAAGGCTGTAACAGCGGTGTCTACTATCGGCCAGGGCAAGTCGAGTATCAGGTGCTCGATAACATCGGCAGCCCCTATGGTGAGAACGCCCGCCAAGCGGCTGGGGCGCTGTTTTTCTGCATGGCTCCATCAAAGGACGCAACGCTTGCCGTGGGACAGTGGAACACGGCGCGAATCATTTGCCAGGGCAGCGTGATTGAACATTGGCTCAACGACGAACGGGTCTTGTCGTTCGACTACGCCGATCCAAAGTGGGAATGGTACGTCGAGCTACTCGCCGCCCGCGGTGGCGACCTAACCGGACGTGGCGGACAACTTTGGCTCCAAGATCACGGCCAAGAGGTGTGGTTTCGCAACTTGAGTTGGCGTGAAATCCCTCCTAACGAAGTCATCGTGCCGGAACCTTCCTTCAAGCCGCTACCGGTGACCGGCAAGGCGTTGGAGAAAGAACGCGCGCGAGTAAAAGCGATGCTCGAAGCGCAAGCGAAGTAGCGTTAAACCTCTTCTCCGCTACATCTAAAACAGCCGGTTTGACTCGGCATCAGTTAACGCATCAAGATCCTCTTCTTCGTCATGTAAAAAATCGTCGAAACGAGGCGGCAGTGTTTCGCTCGACGCCGTTGTCTGATCTCGACGAACTAACTCGTTGACAATCCGCAGGGCATCAACGGCCGAGACACGACCATCGGCGTTCGTATCTGTGTATATTCGCGTATTCGACGCGACTTGACGGAGCACCTGATCGACCACGAGAGCACCTTCGCCACGAGCATTCAGTTCGTTGATGACGATCAGAGCATCCAAGGCCGTCACCAAGCCATCGTTGTTAACGTCATAGGGATTATCGGAGTTGAATTGTAGGTTCTCGGAAAAACGGAACGTTTCGTCCATCAACGCCAAATCCGAGGCATCGGTTCCTCGAACTCGGAAATGTTCGCCGCCTGCTCGCAACACCACATCGACTTCGCCATCGCGCCGTTCTTGAGTGACCATGAACAATTCGCTGCGCTGGAGTCCTCGTTGAGCCAAGAGATTGCGAGCAGCGACACCAATTTCGTCGTGGTCAATCGGCATCCAGGGCTGGTTTGGAATTGGCAAGTCCCAATCAAACAAAACTTCATCAAGCACCGTGTTTGCATCGTCGACTTGTACCACGCGCACGCCGTCCAAGCCCACGCTGTAGATATGATCGTTGATCGACACACTGCGCTGCACTTCGGCAGCATGCGAGACTTGCCCGCGAGCATGGATGCCTTCCACTCCGTTTTCATCTACGCCGACATGCAAAACCGATAGTTCGTCCTCTCGCACCGGGCGGTAGGCTTCCTTGTAGCCGTCTTCGTCAGCATCGTATCGCTCTGAGAAATAGCGAGCCGTTGGTACGGACAACAATTCATGATTGGCGAACCAACCGAATGCGTGATGATCGTTGTTTGCTTCGCTGGTGGAATATTTTGGCAGGTTGTACTGATCAATTAAATGAGGCGACGTCAGATCGCTGACATCAAACAGCGAAACCATCGCTCGCCCGCCAAACCCGGTTGGCGTGTTCGTACCGATCGTGAGCAACCGATCAGGAGATATGAACTGCATGTAGCTGCTGAATCCTGGGATCAGTACATGCCCGAGTGCCAGCGGTTGCGCCGGGTCGCTCAAATCGATCGCCGTCAGCGGATCGACCGCATCAAACGTGGTGATGAACGCACGGTCGCCGAAGTAACGCACACTCTTGATGTTTTCACCGACAGCGAGCGTCTGCAAGCTGCCGACGAATTCCAACACACCGCCATCATCTTCGAGCACAAACACAGCCGTTTCGGCATCACCCGAATGATTGCCTGTGTATGAATTGGAAATCTCGGTCGTTAGTCGCAACTGCTCATTCAGTTCATCGGCTGAAAATTGATTCAGCAATCGTCCAGGCACTTGACCGGTCGCGGCAAAGTCGATGGCACCGGTTTGGCTATTCCAATCAAACTTCAGAATTCCGGTCCAACGTTCATTTTCAATCGTTTCGATCGTGTCATTGAAAACATATAGGCTCGTCGCACTCGCGAAGATCTTGGTGCTGGCATCCGCCATCACGCCTGAGACAGCCGACAGACCAGGTTCACTAGCTGCCATGTTGATTGAGGCGACAACCGTCATCGTTGTCACGTCGGGCGTCGCATGCAGAATATCCTCGGGCATCAACAACGGTCCGCCCCGAACAAGTTCCCCCGCACCATCGAAACTTTCGTAGCTCGGCAAGGTCGCTTCCATCAACGACGCAAAGTTTTCAGTAATCCGTTGTCGATACTGTTCTTCGCTCTCGAATCGAAAAGTCCCTTCGTTGTCCGAGATTGAAATAGGCTCCGGAAGCACGGTATCAGACTTCAGGATCACGAACACTTGGTCGTTGATGCGACGAGAATCAGCCAACCGTCCATCAAACTTGGTGCGCCCCACCACCTCAGGTAACGCTCGATCGGACACGTCAATGACGGTGACGTAAGTGCTCGATGGCTGTGGCGGTCCAGGGTAGATCGACGGCGAGTAATCCACCAACTCGATAAAACCGCTGCGCGGATAATTGTACGTTGGGTAATAGATCTCTTGAGTACTTTCCGAAAGAACCGTCACCCGATCACCACTGAGATACATGCCGACGGGATTGCCCACGATCTCGGTGCGTGAGACGACTTGCAATTCATCAGCGGGCAAACTCTGCACAATCGTCAGCTCGTTACCACGCAGCGTGTAGATATAAAACCCATCGGTTTCGACAATGTCGTGTTCATCGACACCAGCGACTTGCACGTTCGTTTCAGAAAATTGCGGCGAATCTGCTGCGGTAGGAAATCCACTCGCCGTATTCAGAGACCGCTCGTCGGTATCGTACGGATAGGAATCGTAATCGAGCGTTCCGAACTGATACTGATATCGCTCGACAGCCTGTTCCAGTACAAATTCACGAAACTGTTGCGTTGAATCAAACCCGCTCAGTGCCGATTGGTTTTGGTCAGTGACTGAGACCGTCACGGTTGCTCGTGATTGACCATCCATGGTGTAAACGAACGAGTCCTCACCGATGAAACCTGGAGCGGGCGTGTAGATCAGCGAATGACCGTCTGGAGCGATCGAAACTTGACCACCCGCCGTGGACGGCTTGACGTCTGTGATCAACCCAGTACCGGTATAGTCGGCACCTAGGATGTCGTTGGCCAATACGTTCAACGCGTTGTCTTGGCTGCCCACGGCAACACGCACCACATCGTCGGCGGTGCGGCGGATGACGTGGACGGTGACGGTTTGAAAATGGAAATTATCAACGCTGTACGTGAACGTATCGCGACCGACAAAGTTTGCTGGCGGGACATAGCTAATTTGGCCATCGGACGTAACCGCGACAACACCACCTTGTTCTGAGAACCGATCCACACCTAACGCACGTCGACCCTGGTAAAGCCCATAAGCACTATTGGCATACGATGGGAAATCGTTTGCCAAAACATTGACCGTCACTGCAGCACCGTTCTGGTCGGCGACCATGGTATCGGGCGCTAGCCTGGAGATCGTGTTCATGGTGACTGTCGCGGTGAAGCGATCATCGACCGTGTATGTGAACGATTCGCCTAACCGACCGGGTTGATACTGGATCGTGCGTCCGTCAGAGCCGATTCGCACGGTCCCACCCCCGGTGGGCGCCGAAACGTTGGTGATGAGGCCTGGCCCTAGATAATCTACACCGAAGTGATCATTGTCGAGCACTCGCAGTTCACGCGCGGCTCGCTGATCAAACTGATAAAAATCATTTACGACCGGCGATTGAATGCTCAGGTTAACGGTCGCGGTGTACTGATCGTTGACCGTGTATTGCAGTGAGTCAGCATGATAGCTGCCGAGTTCCAAGTCGTCCGGCGGTGTGTAAAGAATTCGGCCCGCAGCATCGATAGCCACGGTTGCACCTAACGCGGAAGGCGAGACGGATGTGACGGTATTGTTTTGCGCGACACCCGACGCGAAATCGTTCTGCAAAACATCCAGTGCATGGGTCGAGTCGAAGTACACCGTGAAGCGATCATCACGCACGGGCTGGGTGACGTGGACCATGACTGTTGCCGAATGTTTGTTGTCGGCCACATACTCGAACTGTTCGGTACCGACGAAACCAGCCGCTGGCGTGTACTGCACCGAAGTGCCCGCTGGATCAATCGCAACGGTGCCACCATTGTCGCCTTGGGTGATCGACGTGACACGATCGACAACGTGAATACGCTCATTGCTCAAGACGGATCGGTATTCATCATTCAGCAGCACATCAAACGTGTGCGTGCCACCGTCGACATCAGCGACAACCGAATCGTTGACGACAGGCCGCTGCACATAGACTTGCACGAATTGCTCGAACCGACCATCGACAACGTAGCGAAAGTAACGAGGCCCCGCACGATCTTCGTCGGGTGTGAACAACAACGAGCGACCATCTGCTGAAATGGCGACTTCATCTGCATCATCATCGAGAACATGCGTGATCCGCGCATCCTCGCGAACGGGCGCCCACCGCTGTGTTGAAACAATCCCTTCGAAGGAGTTCGGGCGGCGTAGGAGAAAGTCATTCGCCAACACTGGCAAATCGGTCGTGCCGCTATTTTGAACGACTTCGTAAACATCGCTGGCCAACGGGTTGCTGACGTTGATCGTCGCTGTTGCGGAGAACTGATTGTCGACGATAAACGTGAAAGAGTCTTTACCAGCGAGATTGTTTTCAGTGCGGTACAAAACGGACTGACCGTTGACTGAAATCTCAGCGTCCGAGCCTCGCGCCGTTTCACTGATCAAGGTGACCTGTCGCGGTCCGGTGTATCCCGCAGGAAACTTGGCATTGGCGATCAAGTCGAATTGATATTCATCTTGAAATTGGTCGACAACGACCTCGAAGTCTGCGTGGAAGTCATCGTTCGTAGGGAGGACATCGGCCGCCAACATTTGGCGACTTTCACAGCGCTGGATTTGCAGGCGACGAGTGGTTTGGCGTGGGCGTCCGGCGCAATGTTGAGGGCGTCGTTTCATCAGATTTTGCCTGGTTTAGTCAACAATACGGAGGTTGCAGTATACCCCCAATTGGACGCGAGAAAACAAGGTCAAGTTCCATATTAGGCACATCACCTTACGGCACTGAGTAAACCCAGCCCCATGGAGGGGCACCGGCTTAAACTTAAACTTTCCACAGTTCGCCGAAAGTCGAGTTTAAGTTTGAGTTTAAGTTTTTCTGGGGAGGGGGTTGAACGTTTACTCCTCTGAGGTGGACATACCGAGCTGCCGCATTTTCCGGTAGAGGTTGGAACGGTGCAGCCCCAAGCGGCTGGCCGCTTCGGTCATGTTGCCGCCACACGTCATAATTGCAGTTTCAATATGCGCGGCTTGGAAGTCGCGAGTCGCATCGTTGAGGTTTACCTGCATACTGGAGGCCATTGGTAAAGCTTGGCTCGCGTTGGTACGCGCGGCCAAGCCGCTGGAAGTCGGCAGCATGAGGTCTGCTTCCACGATCGTGTCCCCACTGCTGAGATAGCTCACTCGCTCGATCGTATTGCGTAATTCGCGAACGTTTCCAGGCCACAAATGCGTGATCATCGCGCGACGTGCTGACTCATCAAACGTTGGCACCACGCGGCCAATTTGTCGACAGAAATGGTTCAGGAAATGTTCCGCCAACATCATCACATCACTCCCACGACTTGCCAGCGGTGGCAGCGTTAACGAGACCACGTTGAGTCGGAAGAATAAGTCTTCGCGGAAACGCTTGGCGGCGATCAATTCTTGCAGCGGTTGATTGGTCGCAGCAATCACGCGGGTATCGACTGGGATCGCTTGCGAACCACCGACGCGCACGACGACTCGCTCTTCGAGCACTCGCAACAACTTGGCCTGTCCGCCGGGACTCATGTCACCGACTTCGTCGAGGAACAAGGTCCCGCCGTGCGCCAATTCAAACTTGCCTTGGCGTGTCCCCGAGGCGTCTGTGAACGCCCCCTTCTCGTGCCCAAACAATTCACTTTCGAGCAATGACTCCACCAACGCGGCACAGTTCACTGCGACGAAGGGTCCGTTTCGCCGTCCGCTTTGATAATGAATGTGCTGCGCGAGCACTTCTTTTCCAGTCCCGTTTTTTCCCAAGATCAAAATGCTGAGATCTGTTGGTGCGACTTTCGTGGCGTTGCGGCGAAGCTCGCGAATGGAATCGTGATTACCGATCAGCGGATTCGAATCAGCGGCTTGGGAAACCAAGCGGTCCCGGGTGCGGGTAAGATTGATTCGTGTTCTTTGCGAGTCGATTGCAACAGTGGCGTGCAGGGCCAGTTCTGACAACGTCCGCACGTCAGCAGCGTCAAAGGCACCATCACGATGATCGTTGAGTTTGGCATTGATCGCTTCAAACACGCCAATGATTTGGCTACGTGAATTGACCATTGGGACTGCGGCCAACGATCGAGTTTGAAAATTCTGGGCTTGATCCACACGGCGGTTCACGCGAGCACCGTCGTCGCCTCCAGCCGACCACCAACGCGGGCTACCGCTCTGCAAGACCTCGCCGACGATCCCCGCATCATCTTGGACTTCGAGCACGCCGCCCTCGATCCCAATCGCTGGGCGACCGATCAATCGATGTCGAGCTTTGTCCCATAGAAAAATCGTAGCGCGATCGCACGCAAGAACTTCGCAGGCACAATGCGCGATGGAATTGAGCAGTTCGGCATCATCGTCAAGTTGTTGCCAAGCAGCAGCGCAATGCAACATTGTTGAGGTTTGCCATAAGCGTCGTGAGTTTTTCTGGCGATCACGCTCGACAGCGAGAAACCGTCCGAGCGATACAGCCAGTGTTCGCAGCAACGGAATGGGCGCGGGCTGGCCACCGATCGACAATAGCAACGCCACGTTCGGCATGCCGGGCATCACAGCCTGATCCTTGAACGACAGCCCATCACCCCCACGTTCGACGAAGGCCGACGTGCGAATCGCACCACTGGCGCCCCCGTCGAGTGGGTCAAACGAGTCCGAGACGGGAACCCCGATCGCCGAAAAATCAGCTTTGACGACGACATCGCCACAGTCGATCGCTTCGCTTGCGAGCGCGTGGGCTTGCGAGCATTCGCTGCCCGTCCAAAACAACGTTTCCCAATGATCTCGGTTCTGGCTGATGACTCCGCAACGAATCGATTGCGGGTTTGAGTCCTGGCGGACTGGCGGTCCAGGGCGGTCACTGAAATGCGGACGATCACCGCCAGCGAACTGGGAACCTGTCAGTAGGCCCAGCAACAGTGGCATTTTTCCTGAAATGAGTTCCTGGTCGGAGAGTTGTTCCAGCGGCGAAGAACCTGGCGTCAACCCCAGCGAGATGCGACGCGACGCAGGCTCGTCGGCGGAGAAGGTGTCTGAACTGTTGCGATGGCGAGAAGGTGATCCGATCACGTGAAATTCCGAGGACGAATGTCGTGGATGCCTTGTGAGCGTGCTCGCCTGGGGTGATGATTGCCCCACAGACGTCGCGTCCGACACAAGAAACAGCCGTAAGAAAAGGGTTATTGATGCAATTTGAAGGAAAAAAAGGGCTCATCGTTGGCGTCGCCAACGATCACTCGATCGCATGGGCCATCGCCCAACAAATTCTTGCAGGTGGCGGGAAGTGCGGGTTCACGCACTTACCGGACCGGCCTGATGATGAAAAAAAGAAAAATCGACGACGTGTTGCCAAATTGACAGACGAACATGATGGCGCAGAATTTCTGTTACCTATGGACGCGAATAATGATGACGATATCCGCAGCGTGATCTCGCACACGGAAAAGGCTTTCGGGAAAATTGACTTTCTCCTGCATTCTATCGCTTTCGCAGATCGAGACGATTTAGGTCGCGAGACCCTTCATACGTCCCGCAACGGCTTCAAAATTGCAATGGAAGCGAGTGTTTTTTCACTTTTAGCGATCACCGCTGCTGCTGAACCTATTCTAGCTCCCGGAGCGTCGGTTTTGACAATGACCTATTATGGGGGCGAAAAATGCGTCCCTGGGTACAACGTAATGGGAATCTGCAAAGCCGCCTTGGAAGCTTCGATGCGATACCTGGCCTTTGACATGGGGGCTCGCAATGTGCGCGTCAACGCGCTCTCGGCTGGTCCCATTCGCACACTCGCTGGACGAGCGGCAGGTGTCGAAGACATGCTGAAAATGTACGAACACATGGCACCGCTGGGCCGCAACGTGACGCACGAGGAAGTTGGCCGTACGGGCGCGTTCCTGCTCAGCGACGACAGCAACGGCATCACGGGCGAGATCCTGCACGTCGATGGTGGATACAACATGATGGGCAGCCCCGGTCGCTTGCTCGATGAAATCAAAAAATCGCAAGAAGCCTGAACCATTCAACTATCATGCTCAGGCTCGCTACCGAGCCTTCCCATCTGATTTCCTTCCTCACGCCGATTGAACCCTGCCATGAAAATGTTGCTCACCCTTCTGTTCTCGCTCGCCTGCCTGACCGCGCAAGTCTCCTCGGCTGTTGAACCGGCGGAGAAGGACACGCCGCCCTTAAAAGTCTTGCTGGTCGCAGGTGGTTGTTGTCACGACTACGCCACACAATCCAAATTGCTCGAAGAGGGCATCGAGAAACGCATTCACGCCGAAGTCACCGTCGAAATGAATCCCGACAAGACCACCGGTGCGACGTTCAAAATTTATGAGTCCGACAACTGGGCTGACGGATACGACGTCATCATCCACGATGAATGCTCCGCAAATGTCACCGAGCAACCGTACGTCAATCGAATTCTGGCCGCTCACAAAAACGGTGTGCCCGCCGTGAACCTGCACTGCGCCATGCACAGCTACCGCTGGGGCGACTTCCGCAGCCCTGTCGAGCCTGGTGCCGTCAACGCCGGTTGGTACGAAATGATCGGCGTTCAATCGACCGCGCATGGTGCCAAGACGCCGATAGACGTCATCCACAGTAATTCAGATCACCCGATCACCAAGGGACTCGAAGATTGGACGACGATCGACGAAGAACTCTACAACAACATTCGTGTCTTCAGCGGTGCCTCAGTGCTCGTCAAAGGCGATCAAACAACACAACCGAACAAAAAACAACTCAAACAAAACCCCAACGCTCAGCCCCAAACGGCAACCGCCGTGGTGGCCTGGACGAACGCGTACGGTCCTAAGAAAACTCGCATCTTCAGCACCTCATTGGGCCATCAAAACGAAACCGTCGCTGATGATCGGTACATGGACTTAGTCGTGCGGGGTATCTTGTGGGCAACCAACAACATCACCGACGACGGACAACCGGTGGCTGGATTGGCGAAGTAA
>JBGSMN010000455.1:0-31373 GCA_041740155.1 Rhodopirellula sp. | reverse complement strand
CCCCGTTTACAGCTGAAGGCCGTGAACATTTACCTCCAAGCCGTGACTCACCCACATGATTTCCACACGCATTCTCCGTCTTGTATCCAGTTTTTTCCTTCTGTTGTCATTACCGTGTTTATTGGAAACAAACGTGGCAGTGGCTGATTCCGCGAACAGCCAGCCACTCGTGGTGTTCATGATCGGGGAATCGGAATACCAGACGGAGCAAACGCTACCGAAATTCGCTGAGCAGTTTTTGCAGAATGATTACCGTGTTGAATACGTGTTGGAGAATCCCGTAAAAGAACATGACTTTGAGAACATCGAGCGCATCAATGACGCCGATGTCCTGGTCATCAGCGTGCGGCGGAAAACGCTACCGACCGCACAACTCGCCACAATCCGCCGCTTCGTCGCCGCTGGAAAACCAGTCATGGGTATTCGGACTGCCAGTCACGCTTTCTCTCTTCGCAGCGGCGACGCTCCTGTGGGCAGCGACCAGTGGTTGAGTTTCGACGCGGACGTGTTTGGTGGGAACTATACCGGGCATCATGCCCATGGTTTGTCATCAACAATAACCCTCGCCCCATCCGCTGCGCAGCATCCGATCGTGGCTGGCATGTCTGACTCCACGTGGCAGCAAACTGGGTCACTCTACAAGACCGCGCCGCTGGCCAAGAACACACAATCATTGTTGATCGGAGCGGCTGAGGGAACGGACCAAGAACCGGTGGCCTGGACGTTTGTGCGAGCCGATGGAGGGCGTTCGTTCTATACGTCGTTGGGTCACCGGACGGATTTTGAAAATCCAGCGTTGGGAACACTTTTGCGACAGGCGATCGATTGGGCTGTTCGTGACTAAGCACATTGTCCGCTGACAAACACTTCCGCTACATTCAAACTGAGTCGAATGAGTTTTCCTGGCGTGCTTTGTGACGTAGGTTTGTGAGTCTGTGTCGACCTGATCGACCTGTTCAACTGCACCAACCGTCACAACTGTCATTACCGATGATAACGAGAGAACTTTCCGACGAAGTCAAACAGACCTTTCAGATCGTGGCCTTGATCGCGACCGTTCTGGTCGTGGGAATTCATTACAAATCCGACATGCCCGATGGTCCGCACGTAGCAACGAGCACCTGGAATGAATTGTCGCAGGAGTTTTTTCTCGGTGGTGTGGCCCGTGTCGCCGTGCCGCTGTTCGCGTTCGCGACAGGATTGTTTTATTTCCTCAGCGATGACGGCTCCATCACAACTTATCGCAACAAGCTTCGTCAGCGCTGCCGTACCGTGCTGGTGCCGTTTTTGATCACTGGTTCGATCGCCATGCTGTTTTGGACGAGCATGCGATTGCTTCAGCATAAACCGTTGGAGCTAACCGGCGGGCAGTACGTCAGCACTTGGCTGCTGCATCCGCCAGCCGAACAACTGTGGTTCTTGCGTGACCTGATGGTGTTGGTCGTGGTCGCGCCGTTGATCCGGTTATTGTGCTCTCAGCCTCTCAGCCGAAACGCATTTATCAGTGCCGTCGCGATCGCTTGGTTGTTGAATTGGCAATTCACTCCCGTCGTGATGGGGTGGCATGTCTTGTATTTAGAAACACTGTTGTTTTTCTCTCTAGGTTGTGTGGCGTCGGCACATACGAGTCTGCTCGAACGCGCCGCCCGAATGACCACGCCCACGTTGCTAGCACTATCGTTCGCTTGGCTATTACTGGTGGTGGTCCGTGTGTCACTGCGACCGGATTTTGATATTTGGTACACTTCGCAGTGCGGAGCAATTGACTTGCTCTTACATCAAATGTCGATTGTCGTAGGCTGCGTGGCCGTTTTTGCGATCAGTTCACGATTGCGATTCGCGTTCTTGCAACAGCTATCGGGAGCCTCGTTTTTTGTCTACTTGGTTCATGAGTTTCCGCTGCGTGCGATCGTCGGGCGGGTCGCGGAGCAGGGCGTCGAGCCGAGTCTGTCGTGCTGGATCGTGGCCCCGGTCGTGATCGTCGGTTGCTTTGCCGCCGCCGTGGTGCTCTGTCGGTTGTGTCCGAGCATGTTTGCCGTCATAACAGGCGGCCGCGCCCCCGCGTTGACCTTGCCACGACTTGCCTCGAAACGGATGACTCCATGTTGACTGCTATCACACCTGAGCAATGGGTGTGTTTGATTCTCGGTGCAGCGGGGATTGGAATTTCCAAGGCAGGTTTTCCGGGCGTCAGCATGTTGCACGTGGTGATGTTTGCATTTGTGTTCGGTGCGTTGGCATCGACAGGCGTGTTGTTGCCGATGCTCGTGGTCGGAGACCTCTGTGCGATTCGTTTTTTCGGACGCAGTGCAGATTGGCGACATGTCAGAAAACTATTGCCGCCGACAATCGCCGGGATTCTGTTGGGTTGGTTGATGATGGACCGGCTCGATGCGGGCCAGTTCAAACTGATCGTGGGCGGTATCATTCTGGTGCTGAGCGGCGTGCAGTTATTGCGGACCTTTCGACCAGGCTGGTTCGATACCATGCCACATCAAACTTGGTTTGCGATCGTGTTGGGATTGCTCGCCGGCGTGACGACAATGTTGGCCAACGCGGCGGGGCCGGTCGTGGCGTTGTACCTGCTCGCCGTGGCGCTGCCTAAATGGGAGTTGATCGGCACGAGCGCGTGGTTGTTTTTGGTACTTAACGTGTTGAAGCTGCCGCTGAGTTTTCAGCTCGGTCTGATCGACGGTTCCACGCTGTTGGTCGGCGCGATCTTGGCCCCCGTGATCCCCCTGGGGATGCTGAGCGGACGCTGGCTGGTTGGCCGGGTGTCGCAAAAGTGGTTTAATCTGATTCTACTCGGCTTCACGGTCGTCGCTGCTATTCGGCTGATCGGTTGGATTTGAGCAAGTTTTTTGAATTCTCGTAGTCTTTTGCAAGGACGTGACAGATGAGTCGACGCAGTGGATCAGGGATGTCTCAGCGGTTATCGGAGATTTCGTCATTGATTGGCGGTAATCCCACCCGCATGAAAAAAATGCTGGAGAGCCTCGGCGTGCGGGTTTCGGACCGCGATTTCAAAGAGATGACGTCGGCGGCGCTTGCGGATTTAGATGATGAGGATCTGACGCTGGCCGATCAGTGGGCGGAAAAGTTCGAAGTTTTGTATCACGCTGCCCCCGAGGAACTGGCCGAAGACACACAGCGTTTCCAGTTCGACGTGACGGAAATCTATCGCGATGGCGAGATCCACGGCGTCTGCGGAGTGGGTGATCGAGTTTACCCGGTATTCGCGCGAGCGTTCCTGGATGATCCACCAGCGGCCTGCGGTTGCCCGGTGTCCAAAGGCAAAGCACCCTGTGTGCATGCGGTGCGTTTTGTCGAGTATTTGTCAGAAGAGTTTGCCGATCCCAAGTCAAAGCATCGGATGCGAGTCCAGGCTGAACGGTTTTCTCGGGGCAAACCAACGTACGACCAATTTGAACTTGACCCAACAGAGAAACTGTTCCAAGAACTCGACGTCGCTCTGCAACGTGCTGGCGATTTGTCTGGCTTGACCAAAGTTGACGCCGATACACTCGCCCAGCGTGAAGTCGAGGTGGATTCTCGCTTGGCTTGGCGAATGGAGATGGATGCCTCTGGTATCGACTTGTACCCGATCAGCCAACAACCCAAGAAACGTGGCGGTGGCTACACCAAAGGACGCCGCGTTAAGCTCGATTTTGCCATGCGAGACCCGTCGCTACAACGCACCAATCAAGATCGCCGCGTGTTCGATCACATTGAATCGCAAGAGAGCTACTACAGTTATCGAAGTGAACTCGTGCTCGATCAGTTCGCGGCGTTCCATGTTCTCATCGGTGCTCCCAATGTGTTCATCGACAAAGACCCAGCGGTCGTGCGACGTGATGAGTTCGAGTTTGAAGTCGTGTTGGTCGATGACTATTACGCGATCATTGCACTGCTCTCTGCCGACGATCACGAGACGAAACAATCTGAACGCGAACATGCGATCAGCAATTTTCGCAAAAAACGTCTTGGCGAACCTGTTGATCGACGTGTGCAGTTGGCGACCAATCGCAAAGGAGCTTTGTTGCGATTCGATACGCGACGCAACCTGATTTCGCTGTTGGATTTTAATGAAGACGAAGAACAACTGCTCATGACGTTGATTCGCTTTCCAGGGGTGGCGGCCGAGCATGGCGGGCAGCTTGTCGAACGCTTGCAACGCATTCAATCACGGTTCACGATTCGGTTGCCCGAAGCGTTGCTCGGTCCGATCGTAGACGTGCCATCGCGACCGCTCGTTTTATTGCGCAGCAACTCGGATGGTTCGCTCGATGTTGCACTGCGGGTTCGCGACGAGGCCGGACGGATTCGCCTGCCGGGCAGTTCCCCAGCAATCACCATCGCTGAACGAGACGGCAAATCGGTACAACTTCGCCGCGATATTGCTCGCGAAATCGAACAAGCCACATGGCTTGCCGATGAACTCGACTTTCGCCTGGCCGAACGAGACGAATCGTTGGCCCATGAACAGTTCGCTGCGCACGTCATCGACTTCGGCGACGCCTTGGACCTGATCGAACGCTTGCAATCTTGGGCTACCGATACGGAGGCATCGCAACATACCGACCCGGATATTTCCGACATGCTCGCACCGGAAATCCTGTGGGATCGCAACAGCGAAAAGCCGATGTCGGTGCTCGGAACTATCTCGACGCACAACGTCCGCGTGGAAATCAATCGCAAGCGAGATTGGTTTGGGATCTCGGGCGAGTGTGAAGTGGGCGGCAAGAAACTCGATCTCGGTGACTTGCTCGAAAACCTCTCAGGCGAAGATGCAAATAACATCCACGGCGATTTCATTCGTCTCAAAGATGGCAATTGGGCACGCATCAGCGAAAAGCTGCGGCGACGCCTGCGACGACTTCGCGATGCCACGAACACCGATCGCAAGTCGCTAGCGCTCGACGCAACTGCCGCTCCCGCGATTCGTGAATTCCTCGGCGATGGCGACATTCAATTCAAAGCCGTCAAGGCGTGGCAGCAGTGTCTCGACCGCTTGGCTCGCGCCGAATCGCTCGACCCCCAACTACCCGCCGGACTCGACGCCGACTTGCGAGATTACCAGCTCGAAGGGTACCGCTGGCTACGTCGACTCGCTGAATGGGGTGTCGGCGGCGTGTTGGCCGATGACATGGGTTTGGGCAAAACCTTGCAAACGCTCGCCGTGATCTTGGACCGCAAAGACGAAGGCCCCGCTCTCGTCATCGCCCCGACGAGTGTTGGGTTTAACTGGGTCCGCGAAACCGAACGGTTCGCGCCAGGGTTGTCCGTGCATTTGTATCGCGAGACCGACCGAGCGGAGTTTCTCAAGAGCGTTGGCCCAGGCGACATTGTTGTTTGCAGTTATGGATTGGCGCTTCGCGATCACACGGCTCTCGCCGAAGTACAGTGGGGCACGATGGTGCTCGACGAGGCGCAAGCGATCAAGAACAGTCGCAGCAAAACATCCAAAGCGATCGCTGAAATTCCTGCGGCATGGACGGTCGCGTTGACGGGCACGCCCGTTGAAAATCACTTGGGTGAATTGTGGAGTTTGTTCCATGTCGTTTCTCCCGGTGTGCTGGGCGGCTGGGAACAGTTCCGCAAACGCTTTGCCATGCCTATTGAAAAGAACAACGAAGAGGCCGCACGTTTGGGACTCGCCGAACGACTTCGCCCGTTCGTGCTGCGGCGGAAAAAATCAGAAGTGCTCAAGGATCTGCCGCCACGCACCGAAATGAACTTGTATGTCGATTTGTCCACAGAGGAACGGGCCGAATACGAACGCGTGCGACTCGAAGCGATCGGAGAAGTGGATCAATTGCAGTCGACTGTGACGACGCAAGATCAACGATTCCGAATCTTGGCACTGTTGACTCGTTTGCGACAAATCAGTTGCCATCCGCGATTGGTCAATAAATCGTACACCGGCGAGGCGGCTAAGCTACTGCAACTTCGTGAGACATTGTCCAATCTGAAAGAAGAAGGTCACCGGGCGTTGATCTTTAGCCAGTTCACCGAACACTTGGCGTTGATCCGCACGGAACTCAAAGAGTCTGGTTTCACATATGAATATCTCGACGGATCGACGCCGGCGCAGGCCCGGCAAGAACGCGTGGACGCATTCCAAAACGGGACAGCCGATGTGTTCTTGATCTCATTAAAAGCCGGTGGTACGGGTTTGAATTTAACCGCCGCCGACTACGTCATTCACATGGATCCCTGGTGGAATCCAGCGGTGGAAGACCAAGCAACAGACCGTGCTCACCGCATCGGTCAAGAGAAACCCGTCATGGTGTACCGGATCATCGCCCGCGACACGATCGAAGAAGAAATCCTGTCCCTGCATGAGACCAAACGCGATTTGGTGGCAGGCGTGATGGAAGGCACTGCGGCAGCGGCCAAGCTGAATAATGAGGAACTCATCGCGATGCTGCGTAAAAGTTGATCGCAATCAGTGGTAGCGGAACTCGTCAAGAGTTTCGTTTGGTATGGCGGTGCGGTGATGTGCCAGAGTTCTGCGTCAAACAATGCGGTTACCAACTTGATCGCGCGTGTCCGAAGCCCTCTGTTCGACCTTGTACTTCCTATGCCGAAAGTCGCTTCGCCGTGTTTTCAAACCATTTTTAACGCAGCACGTACGCGTGCCAAAAGGCCCAGTTCATCTATTTAGGTTTTGATATGAGATTGCTCTGCAAATTGCTGAAAATGAACTGCTTTCATTCCGCTTTGCTACTTTCTTTTATCTTCCATGGCACGATTCTAAGCTTTGCATCAGACGTGCAAACGACAGTTCAGATTGAGACAGGACTGGTTGAAGGGGTCACCAATCAAGAAGGAAGCGTAATCGTCTTCAAAGGCATACCTTACGCAGCAGCGCCGATCGGCGACCTGCGATGGCGCGAGCCACAACCGGCACATAAATGGGATGGCGTGCGACGAGCCGATACGTGGGGTGCGGCTTGTGTTCAGCCAGCCAGCTCGCTCTTGCCTCCCTATACGGCTGAGTTTGCTTCGACGACCCCAACAAGCGAAGACTGCTTGTTCCTTAATATTTGGGCACCTGTCGGACCAACGTTAGAGCATCATGCCATTTTGTTTTATATTCATGGCGGTTCTGGCACGCGTGGATCAGGAAGCGTCTCGATTTATGATGGAGAAGAGTTAGCGAGAAAGGGAATCATCGTTGTCACAGTGAACTTTCGACTTGGGATTTTTTCTGGAATGGGGCATCCAGAGTTAACGAAGGAGTCGCCCAATAGGACATGTGGCAACTACGGCATGTTAGACTTGATTGCGGCTCTCCGTTGGGTGCAGGCTAACATCGCGTCCTTTGGTGGCAACCCTGAGAAGGTAACGATTTGTGGACAGTCCAGTGGTTCTGTCGCGATGCATTACTTGACAACAAGCCTCGTTGCAAAGGGACTTTTCCGTAGTGCGATCGGAGTGAGCTTTCCATATGATTATTTGACCAAGCGACACGCGATCGGCAATGTCTGGCAAAAAGAACAGGAGGGATTGAAGTTTGCTGTTGCGAAGAACATGCGTTCGATCGACGAACTTCGCCAGATCCCCGCGAGTGAATTGATCGCTGACGATCCTGCCGTTGGATCGTTCACGCGGAACTGTCTTTCAGGTAGTCCGAATATCGATGGTTGGTCGTTTATTGATAAGTATCCCGAGGCGCTCGACAAAGGTCTGGCGAGTGACGTACCGACACTGACGGGAATGACAGCCGATGATTTTGGTCCACCTGCAGAGTTCATGTACACCACCGTAAAGAACTTCCGTATCACCGTTCCAAGTTTGTTCGGTGAAAGAAAGCAGGCGTTCGAAAAACATCAGGCTGATTTCTTGACTAAGTATCCAGTGATGTCCGATCAAGATGCTCGCCAGTTGGCAAAGCAGATTCAGATTGAGTATCGTTTATTTGACATTGCTCACTGGGTGAAACGCAGATCACGGACAGCAAAGACACCGGTGTATTCTTATCTGTTCGAAAAAGCGATTCCTTGGCCGCAGCAGCCCCGATTTGGTGCGTTTCATTCATCCGATTTGGTTTACTGGTTTAATAATCTCAAGCAACTCGACCGGCCCTGGACGGACGTTGATCGTCGTATCGCAGACGAAGCGTCATCGTATTGGGTCAACTTCGTCAAGACGGGGAATCCAAACGGCAAAGGGTTGCCGGAATGGTTACCTGCCGATGAGAATCGACCGGTGACGATGGTCTTGAATCCAACTTCCGGGGCGCGCGAGCTCGCGGACGCAGAACGACTTGCCTTTTATCTATCCTTAAACGAGCTGCCTCAATAAAACTCCCGGTCCTGAGCACTGCCGAGAGAATACAAAAAAAGCCAAACTGGCTGCCTCAATTTGGTTCTTCGCTTTCCACGAGATCGGAAAAGAGTTGATCGACTTCGCGTCTCATCCGGGCGATAACCGGGGAGCCATCGAGCGAACCGAGGTCGGTTTGGGTGAGTTCGACCAGCGGTTGAAAGAATTTCTGATGAAACTGATCGACTGTCGTCTCGGTGAAACCGTCTTCTTGAGAGACCGGAACGACCAATTCTAAATGCCTTGATCTGTCGTTAAGAAACATTTCAATTAGCAGTTGCTGATCGTCAAACGGTCGCACCACAATTTCGTAGCCGTGGTCGCTTTCAAAGAATCGACTCGACGATGCCAAGAGACGAGCGACCTCGCTTTCACGCTCTGCTCCTTGATGAGTGACTCGAATCGGAACTTGAATGTCGAGCAAGCGAAAAGCTTGAGGAAAATCTGCGATCGCTGAATTCCAGTGCTTATTGGCCACGTCGGGTTGGCTGAGTTGCCACGCCGCCTCGCCAGCGATCGCATTGACAAAACCTCGGTAGACTTTTTCGGCGCGAGGCGGCAATTTATCGAGAGCCTCGGTTGCCAGTTGCAAGGCGGCCTCTGGGTCATTCTTTCGCAATCGGATTCCCGCCGCGAGCGTGTGGAGATACGGCGGAATCCACGGCTGGGTCTCGATCTCGTCCGCCTCTGCGATAGCGACTTCCAGCACGCCAAGCGGGAGCAGATCGAGCAGCATGAATCGGTGCCACGATTGAACTTGCGATTCGATCCCCACAGCACCTGGTTTGTAAGGCGTCACCAAATCAACGACATAGTTCCCCGTCATTTCACTTATGAATTTCTGTTTCGTTGTCCACATCGACGTTTCTAGCGAAGCGATTTGTGCTAAGGACGATGTGGTGGGGACGGCTCCGACGGAAAGCTGCTCCTGCAATTCCTGCTGTTTGTATTTTAGAGTGGTCCAAAGAATCAGACCGTCAGAGATTCGAAGTATTCGTTCGTCGTTGCTGGTAAATGCGGCGCGATCCGGTGATTCGGTCGCGCGACGCGCGAATCGCATCGCGAGATCCGACTCGTTGTAAGCGAGTAAGACGGTGGCGATGATAAAATTGGTGCTCGCCTCATCCTGTTGAAGTGTGTACGGTTCACGCAAACCGCGATCGACCTGAGCCTGTTTGACGGCATCGAGTGCTTCAAGGAAGCGTCCCTGTTGAACCAGCAAGCCCGCCAGCGGGACGAAGGGGGAGTTGTTGATCGACGCGTTAGCGATCTTCGATGCGGCGACAAACGCTTGTTCCGCTTCTCCGAAACTCGCGTTGTTTATGGCGGCAAGTCCCAGATTGTATTGGAGAACGCGTTGATCCGGGAAGCGTTTTGCTGTTTTACGAGCAACGGGTAGAATCGACTCGCGGCTTTGGGTTTTATCTTCAAGTAGGATTAAGCAGTTGTCAGCGTGAACGTCAAAACGCCCTAGTCCTTTGTACTTTGCGATCTCGGCGCGAGCTTCGTCGAATCGATTCAGCTTGATCAACGCGAACGTTTTCATCCACGGCACCGGGGCGTAAACTGCTTCGATCCGGTCTGCCACGATGAGCATTTCTTCCAGTCGATCCATCTCATTGAGGATGTCCCACTCGGTCGATAAAGTATAGACATACCACTCCTGGCTCAATGGATCTCGCGGATTTTGCTTGGCCAACGCCTCGGCTTGCCTACGTGCTTGACGAATCGAGTTCAGTGCATACGGCATGTCTCCTTCGGCGAACGCTTCCACCTGGGCCATCGCATAGAGTCCAATCAGCGAGTCGGGATCATTCTGCAGGATCTCATCGGCCAACTTGCGTGCGACGGCGTATCGTGAATCACCGATCGCTGTGAAAAGCTCCCTTTCGATCTCCGGTGCCTGGGCCAAGATGGTTCGATCGAGCGAGTTTTCAAATACTTCCTGTCTTGCAGCCCAGTAGTCGTCATAAGCCGGCTGGTCGTTTTCCACGGGATCTTCGCGTAGGGCAATGATCTCTGGAAAACCGTCTTCGACATGATGAAACGGCGATGGCGGATAAAGATCAGCTTGGCCATCGCAACCAAGAGTGTGTCCGAGCAGGTGCAGTAAAAGCAGAAGCGACGGCAGAGGCTGCGCGGGATGGAGCCACCCAAATATCGAGAGACCGGTGCTACGTTTCATTTCAAAGATTGACGGCAAAGCGACTCGATGACCGGAAGCATGACGTCGTTAACAATTTCGTCCGCGTTCGAAACTCCTGGCTGAAGTTCCAAGCGATGACTGAAGATGCGCTGAGCGAGCGCCTTGATGTCATCTGGTGAAACGAAGTCACGACCGTGCATCATCGCCCGAGCTTGCAGGGCCGGGATCGTCACGACCAGCGATCGAGTCGAAATCCCCTGCAAGACTCTTGGCTCTTTGCGTAACTCGTCTGCCAATTCGACAAGCGATTCGGTGATCGAACGATCGATCTTGATGTCGCGTTTGATGACCTCTCTGGCCTGGGCGATTGACTCGGGGCGAATCACCAGCGACGCACGGACGGGGCTTGCATCCACATCACGCGGTTCGAATCGGCATTGCGGGTACTTCATCGCCAGCACTTCAAGTTCATGTGCGCGCGACAGGAAAGTCATGCGGATTTTGAAGAGGAAACGATCCAACTGAGCCTTAGGCAGCGGATACGTGCCGGCTTGGTCTAGCGGGTTCTGAGTGGCGATTACCAAGAAAGTCTCTTCGAGTCGGTGAGTGGCGTTGTCGACGGTGACTTGCTTCTCGGCCATCGCTTCTAACATCGACGATTGCACTTTAGGACTGGTGCGATTGATTTCATCCGCCAAAACAATATTCGCGAAGACCGGTCCCGGTTGATAAGTCAACTCGTTGCGATTGGGGTCGAACACCGTGGTTCCGGTAACATCCGACGGCAGCAGATCGGGTGTAAACTGAATCCTTCGAAACGCGGCGAAGCGAGGGTCAGAATCCGGTGCACGATCAATACAGTTGCCGATGGCTTTGGCGAGAGTTGTTTTTCCTGAACCGGGGTGGTCTTCCAAAAGGACGTGGCCATCGGCAAAGAGTGCGATTAATATAAGGTCGATGACATCGGAACGCCCCTGGACTTCCGCCTCACATGAAGCTTTGAGCGATTGATAGATTTGGTAGACGTCGGAAAGAGTCGTGACCGTTTGCAACATGCTTAGCCAACTGAGTGTCGATGAGTTAGTTTTTGCCCAGTGTAGTCCAAGGTTTTTGATAAAACACCCCATGCGCCGGTCTGCGTTATCCGAATGAGTGCGATGCCATACAAACTGTGCCAAGCAAAGGCAGCAGCATTCACCTGCTTTCACTGGTTTCCGTTGACCGCACGCGGGTCAGTGCTGGTCGTCGCTGCTATTGCTGCCTTGCGGTATTTGGCTTTGCAACAGCACGACCGTTTGATTTTAGCTGCCTGTGTGGGATGCCTGTTTCTTCTTTTCGTCCTCGCATCGACGGTCTTCGCCGTGGGGATGTGGTTGCGATTTTCTGAACTGCCCTGCGGGACCGGCATCGAAGCGATGGAAAGCGTGCCTCTCGCAACTGGACTGATTCTCAAATATGTCCCGTCGATTCCATGCCTTTTTGTTCACATTAAGTGGCTAAACTGTGAAGGCATCGATGTAACATTGATGCCACGGCACGACGGCTATCATGAGACGATCACGCCGCGTCAGCGTCAGCAGCGCAGTGAAGTGATCCGGCAATTCGAGGTCGGCGATCTGTTTGGTTTGTGCCGTGTGAAGTTTCAGCGAATGTTTCCACAATCAATTCGCATCGAACCGTTGCCAGCGGCCAGAAGCAGCATCACGTACTTGCATCGCGACCAACAGGGCGATGACTTGGCTCATCCCAATGGCAAGCCGCATGGGGATCTGATCGAAATGCGGCATTACCGTCCCGGTGATCCGCTAAAGTTGGTGCTGTGGAAGCACTACGCGCGAACCAGGCAACTGCTGGTCCGCCAACCGGAAAACTCGATCGCATGCCTTTCGCAAACGATCGCGTGTTTTGTTGCAGGACCTGGCGATCAAGCCTCAGCGGGTGTCGCACGGGCTATCATGACCGAACTGAACCAGTCTGGTGAGGAACTCCTGTTTCAAGCCGACGGGGCGAGCACGCCCACTGAATGTGCCCCCGAAGCGACGCAGCAAATCATTCTGTCGGCTGATGTACGAAGCCAAGGGGGAACCGTCATTGCGGCAATTGGCAAGTTGATCGGTGCAAACGCCATCCGACACTGCATCGCGTTTGTGCCAAGCCAACCAGGTCCATGGATCGACCGCCTGCTTTCTGCGAAGACCGCATTTCAGTTGCAAATCGATGCGATCATCGGCGTTGATAGCGGCGACACGTCCGGTCAATCACGGTTCGTTCCGAAATGGGCACTACGTCGCGAAGAGATAGAGACGACGCGAGCCGATGATGTCCTGACCGTGGTCGAGCGTCTTTCAGCCGCAGGAATTAAGACGCGGGTGATTCATCGGCGATCTGGGCAAGCGTTTTCAAATGTTGCATTGAGGAGCCTACTTCCATGAATCGTTTCAACCAATCGATGTGGCTTGCTCTCGGTTATGGATTAGCTGCGATGGTTCTGGTCTCTGCGATCAGCACGACGATGGGTGTCGTGGCAGCAGGAATCGGTGGCGTGCTGGGGGTCGTGCTGCATCGTTGGCACATGGAAGAACGACTCAAAAACGTGGTTCCCTTGCTCGTGGGTCTGGCGTTGGTCTTGCTGGGGTTATGGTTACCAGCATGGCTTGGCCGCGGCTGGTGGATTCCCGCTCTCGTCGGCATTGAAGCAACTCTGACCATGATCCAGACATTGACGTTGATACTAACGACCACTGGATTCGTAATGGTCACCCGCACGCTCAGTCACACGGTTCGCGTGCTCTCGATGCTTGATGGCTTAGTCATCATCTCGGCAATCTGCCTCCGTTTTGCCGCTCATCGAAATTACAACTGGAGCAATCCAAGGTTCTTCTCAGATTGGGCAGGTATTCAGGGGTATGAATTGCCGGTGCTGTTTGCGATTTTAGGTTTCGTGGCATTGTCGGTCGGATTGATCGCCGGGATGCAGCCGACCAGCGGCAGACATGCGACGGTGTCGGTCGCATTCGTGATGGTGATGCTTGTTCTGTTGTTATGGCTGGGCGGAAGCTATCTGCGAAATCCTTCGTTCGAATTCGTCAGCGGCTCTCGAGATGGCGGTGCGTCCCCGACATCAATGGGCAACACTGGCGACACGGATACAACTGGTTCAGATTTATCGCAGAGCAATGAGAGTGAAGAAGACCAAAAAGATGGAACCGCTCGTGATGATTCTGGTACGGGTGATTCCGAATCGGGGCAATCCTCAACCGGTGATGAAGCAATGGCAATGGACGCTGCGACGGGAGACAGCAATAGCGACTCAGCGGAGACCCCATCCAACCAAAGCACTTCATCCGCTTCAGGGGCTTCAGCGAGCAACGATTCGCTTCCCACCGCAGCAAGCGAGCGAAACTCGCCTCAGCCGATCGCGTTGGTATTGTTGGAAGAAGACATCGAGCCTTATGAAAAGGTTTGGTATTTTCGTCAGACTGCGGTCAGCTTGTTCAATGGCAAACGCTTGGTCGCCGCGTCGGATGATCAATACGACACGGACATCCCCAGCAGTTTTTCGAACCAAGAAGAAGGTATTGCTGGCATCCCATTGCCCTTCGATATGCACAAGCTCGTTCCACTGGTTGTTAACTTAATCGCTGATCAGCCGCGACCGTTTAGTCTTCCAAGCATGATCTCCTTCGCACCGCAACCGAATCCCGACACTCAGTACTTTCGACGAAGTTATCGAGCGACGAGTTGTGTGCTAACCAATCTAGTGGAAGATGACGAGGTTTACGACTTGTACGCAACGCTGTGTTACAATTACGTGGCTGGCAAAGTTGAGTGGAGCGACGAAGAACGCAAACATTACACGCAAGTTCCTTCCGACCCTCGATACAAGGAACTTGCCGAACAGATTGTAGATGAGCGCATGTTGGCGAAGGTGAATGATGAGTTGAAAAACTCAGCAATGCTCAAGGCATTATCGATCAAGCGATGGTTGGAGGAAAATACAACGTATTCACTGCACCCGCAATTTGACGACGGTGCGGCCAACCCCGCCGAACAGTTTTTGTTTGGGGAACGCCATGGATACTGTACCCACATTGCCCATGCGAGCGTTTATCTAATGCGATCGTTGGGGATTCCGGCGAGAATAGGTGTCGGCTACATGGTGCCGACCGAACGCAACGGCAAGTCTTCAACCATTTTGATTCAATCGACCGATGCCCACGCCTGGGCTGAAATCTACTTGCAAGACGCCGGTTGGATCGTTGTCGATGCAATGCCGGAGAAGATTGATGAATCGACGCAGTTGGCACCAGAACCCGATCCGACGCTCAGCCAATACCTAGCCGACAAAGCTCGCAACAAAGATCAGCACCAGAAAGCGATGCGTGAGACCACAGAATACTCACGGGGCTTCCCATTGCGACTACGACATCTTCCATGGATTTTGTTATGGGGCGTTGCTGTACTTTACGTCGTCAAGATGTGGATTGTTATATCGCCTCGCTTTACCGAAGAGTCGAGTGTCGTTCGTATCACGCAGCGGGCCACCATCCTGCGATTAGCAGAGGCCGGAATCCAGCGTGGCTTCGGCGAAACGCGAACTGAATTTGCAGATCGCGTAGCCTCGGCGTTCCCCGAATTCGCGAACTTGACGGAGCACCATGTTCGCAGCACTTACGGCCATGGTGCGGCGATTGCCCGAGAAGCATGTTTGGATGTGCAGAAGCAAACACACAGCCGGATCCGCAAGTCAACAGGCTTGTTGCGGCGGATCATCGGTCGCCTTGATCCGCGATTCTGGGTGTTTGTAAGATGACTTTTCAATGAAAACAGCAGTTTCTCGGCCGTCTGATGCCGAAAAACCTAGTTGGCCCTACGCTAGTATCAATCAAACAGAGGTTACGAATGACATACTAATTTGCCAAGTGCTGCTCGATTAGCCGAATCATCGCGTCGGGCGTTTCGATGGCACCCACGGTTGTTGTTTTCGGGAACATCAGTTTGGGAATTTGTCCCGAGCCAGCTTTTTGGTAAAGCATGACATGACGCTCGAGATAGTCACTCGGCAACGTGCTGCGCAGAACAGCATCGAGTCGATCCGCGTCAAGCATCGTTTTGGCTTCTGCCAAAGCTTGCGAATAACTGGGCGATGATTCAAACAGGTAATCGTGAAAATCTGTAAATTTCTCTCGATCAATTGTCCAAACCGCGATCGCCAACTTTGCAATCTCGCACGCTTCCCCATGGCTGGCGTTATCGGTACGAACGGTTGGGTTGCACCTACTGTTAAGCGGCACCGGCAATGATATCACAGCGAGTCGCTCGCCATACTTTTGCTTGGCACCCTGGAGCGACTTGTGGGTCCGCTGACAGTGTGAGCAAGTGTAGTCGAACAGTTCAACGAAGATCAGTTCCGCATTTGGATCCCCCACCAAGGGCCAATCTTTGGTGGCCAGCTTCACACTGCCGAGCACTTCGACTGTTTTTGCGGGCGGTGCACCATTGCTTGTTACCTGCGTTATTAAGAGTCTCGAAGGATCTAAAAACAGATGAGCAAACTGCATTAGCGCAGAAGGTTGAAAGCGTCTTACGGCTTCGTTGTAAGATGATTGAAACTGCGCTGATGGGGGCGGAGCGAACAAACTCTCGTCGTCCCCAATCGGAGCGGCAAACGTATCGCTCGTGCTGGATGGACGTTCGTTCAAATTGGACTCCCTCGGTCCTTGCGTGCCATCAGTTTCCATGCGTTCATTCACTGCACCGGAGACCGCTGAATACTCAATCACTTCGTAAGTCTGAGGGGGTTCGGCCGAAAGCTGAAGTGCGGCGAGCACGGCGAGTGACACAACCGCGCCACTTCCAAGCCATCGCAACGTACGGAAACTGACGGGATGCTCCCATAGATAAACACCCGCCAGAACAAGTCCAGCGGTGTGGGCGACGAGACAGTAGGGGCAAAGATGACGAATGACGAAAAACTGCAGAACGATGAACCAGATCGCTGCAGCACCCGCTGCTAGCGAAGCAAACCCGATCATCATCGTCCGCAGACGCTGAAACTGCGCCGTCAAGGGCTTAGCAAATAGCAACCCGATAATCGTCAAATGTGTCAATATCGCTGGCACGCTCACAGGAACCGATGCAACTTTGGCCCACCGTGTGTGCAGGACGTGGCTGCAATCGAAGACGTTTCCGCCGCTGCACCCGGCCACTGGCGAGGCCGTGAACGAGGACCACGCCAAATAACTGCTCGTGCATAAAGCCACCACACTGCAGACAAGCATTGTCCACCACGCATTCGCAGAAATAAACGATGTGTCAACAGTTGGGACTGAACGGCGAGTCCCTTGTAGGTCTGCATTTCTGGTGTAGAAATCGTTTGAAAGCGAATGCTGAAAGTCGATGCTGGACATGAGTGAATTCCTACTAAAAATCGAAGTTGTCATGCTGTCGTGATTCGTGCGTCTTGCGTAACGCAGGTACCATGCCAGTTGCATGCAAAGGAAAGAATTAGGGCAAGAATGTCGTTTAAGGTCGCTTCAAGCGAACGCACAGCGTTCAAGCTGGCTCGTTAGCAATCATTTCAAGCTGCATCGCAAGCAAGCCCGGCGGAATGTGAGATATACGGCGGTGCATATACAGAAAACGAGTGATCTCCAATTGAGACCACCCGTTTCGGAATCAGACAAACGGATGCAGCGATCGACTCGCCCCAGACTACTTGGGCAGAGCTGACTTCGCTCCTTCGGCCGCGCCACGAATACCCTCACCGAGCCCTGAGTTTCCTCGGCCTGCGCCTTGTCCGGCATTTCCTCGGCCTGAATTTCCTCGGCCTGTATTTCCTTGCCCAGCGTTAATTCGTCCGGCGTTATTTAAACCGGGATTACCTGGTCGTCCGCCGCCCAGAATTCCACCTGGATTTCCGGCGCCAGGGTTGCTTTCACGCATATTGCCTCTCGTTGCATCAGAGCGATTTCGCAGTCCTCGTAAAGCTTCATTGGCACCGCGAAGTGATTGCGGGCTCGAATCAGACACACCCGGCAAAGCGGGCAACGTCGACGACCGACGATCCATCTCACGGCGAAAAGCTGGCAGACCCGAATTCCGCAAGTTTTCGCGAACCCGAGCGGCTTCCTCGTTGATGTCTTGGCCAGTCGGCGTTTCGCCTAACCGAGCTGAGCCCGAATCACGATTTCGCAGACCAGGTAGATTGGGATCATCGTTGCCAATCCTGCCAACGGAGTCAGCATCACGATTCGTTGCTGAATCAGGCCCCCGTTCACCATCAAGATTTGCACGTCGCATTTCCTCACGGTTGCGATTGGCGCGAAGGTGGGCAGCAACTCCTGCTGAAAGATCCGCGTTCTCATTCAACCCCAAGTCGCTTTGTATGCCCGCGTCCTGACGCGGTTGCGGTAAACTTAATCGGCCTCGAACTCGTGACGCCGCATCAGCGATTGGTTGTGCCGATCCAGCCTCAGATGCCGCGCCGCCATTCTCTAAACCAATGCTAGCGGCATCATCACTATCTGGCTGGACATTCGCTGCGACTTGAGATTCAAAGTCCAAACGTCGCTTTGCCATCATCTCCTGCGACTGCATTTCATTATCGAGCAATGACTGCTCGGCCTGTTCGATTCGTTCAAACCTCAGCGTTCGGTCATCGCTATTAGCGACACTGCGAAGATCCGAAGCGAGCGTCGCCAAAGACTGAACGACTGGGTCAGCGCCGTTTTCGCCCACTCCGCCACTGTTTCGCAGTCGCGTTAACAAGTCACGCTGCGCACGTAAGTTGTTGGCAGGCCGCAATTTTTCGTTTTGAGCGAAAAAGTCATAACGCTGAGCCACCCACTGGGTAATGTTTTGGCCGCGCTGGTTGCCTTGATAACGATTGTACGAATACAACGGATCATAGTTCCAATTTGAGTTATTTCGACCGTAGTTGACCCATGGCACATAACGATTGTTGAATCCCGCGTCGTAGTAGTTTCCGTAGTAGTAGTTTCGGTAGCGAGGGCCGACAAACAAGTGAACCAGTAACGCGAGATCGGTGTTAACAACATATTGCGGGTGATAGCGATAATTGGGTTGGCGATAGACTGGCTGGTCGTAGTAGACCGGCGTGAAAACCACCCCACGATACGTCGGTTCGTAGTCCCAATAACCACTTCGATAGATGCATCCTCGGGGTGTCCAAACGTACGATGCCGGTGTCCAAACCCAATCCTCGTGCTGCGTTGCCCAGATGCCAGGACGCCATGCGTAATCGTTCGATTGATATACCCATGTACCGGGAATATAAAAGTAGTTTTCACCTGGCGCAGGTGATGACGGCCCCTCCTCTAACGATTCGGGTGGTGGCGGAAGATACGCGATCTCGTCCGCTTCTGCGCTCGACCAAAATCCAGAAACTCGCAGGAATCCGTTCTCGACTTCAGTCCAGTACCCTGGCACCCAGCGCGTCTTCGGAGGTACATCGCGCCACAAGCCACTGATCCAGATAAAGTCTTTTTTCTCATCATCGAATGCCCAATAACCAGAAATCCACTGCACATCATTCCCCTCAGGCCTTAAATCGGGACGCACTTCCTCGATCGGAGCCGGGGGTTCTTGTTGCACAGTCTCGCTGGGTTCTGGGTTGCTGTTGTAGGGCGTTGCAAAGGCTTCGTGTAGCGGACCACGTGTCAGGTATTGCACACCCGCCCCATCCAACTCGGATTCAACCTCTTGGTTTTGACTGATTGCGGTGGGCGAGATTGCGGTGGGCGAGGCTATGTTCTGGTCTGCCGCCGCATCACTTTCTACCGGCGAGTCTGGTGGAGTGGTCTGCGCCCACGTCAGTGGTCCAACCGTAAGGACGAACGCACATGCAGTGCTAGCCGCGAGCCAGCTTAAATGGATTCTTAAAAGCATCATCATGGTCCGGTAAGAGAAGTGGTCTGTGACAAAGACTGTTTTGACTGTTGACAATCTTCGCGACGCCAATGTTTGTTGGCGCAATAGAAACGAGGAAACAAACCGCTTTGTTTCATTTGCGTCGATTCAACTGAGTGTCAGCACGCTCAGTGAATGCGTTTGCCTTGTTTTCATCGCAGCACCGAGTTTTCATCGCAGCACCGAGACGCAAACTCCGTACCGGTGCCGCTGACGTTCTCGTTTGGACGCGTGACTACACAGTACCCATTCAAGTTTACTGTGCCGATTCATGCGATCGATGCAAGCTAAGACCGGTCGCCATATCGAGATCCAATCGATGAAACGCGGCTGTGATTGATCGGAGTAGTTGAACGCGAATCGCGCATGATGAACGCCGGGAAAGCCCCAGACACCGCAATCTGCGGGCTATTCACTGCATACCCAGCGAGGGTGAAAGGTTTCTTGAGCGTGTCCCCTTCACGTTACTTGGAGCTGTTGGATTGGGTCGGCCGCCAGCTTCGCGCTGCAGTGGTAGTCGCGATCCCGGAGCACCTCGCACCAATCTGGAGTCGGATCGGTCTTGATGCGACGGCTGGTATGATGTGGTCGCGAAGTTGGGGCGGTTGTTCAATGCAAACGAGGCCCACACGACGCAACCTAACGCCTGAAGCGAAAATTTCGATTGTCCGGTAACACCTCGTTAAAGGTGTACCCATCTCGGATCCGTGCGACAAACACAAAATTCACGCCACCCAGTACTACGCTTGGCAAAAGCAACTCTTTGAAAACGGAGCGAGCTGCTTCGCTCGCAAAACTAACTCCGCCAACGCGAAGCGACAAGACGACGCCCGGCAAAAGCAGATCGAACAACTTCAAGCCAAAATTCAAACCAAGAACGAGGACGCTGCCGAACTGCTTGAGAAACACGTCATCACCATCCACCGATGAATCGAATCAGGAGGCGATGGACGATCGCCACTGAAGTAATGCCCTTTTTTCGCTTCTTCGGTCGTTCCCATATTAAACACGGTGGTCAAAAAAACGTGATCATTTCAAACTACGGGCGATGACCAACCACGTCCCGGAATGTCTCGCTTCCAAGCGACGTTTTCGGTGGCTGACCAATGGTTAGGTATTTGAGTTCCTGCGACAATACCACGCGATTCCGGCCCACGAAACTGCGACCAATGCGACTGTGCGACCGCAGCCGAAGTCGCCATCGCGAGTAAGAGAGTTAGAAGCACGGACTTCATCAGTTTCTGTTTCATCGGTTGTTCCAGAGCGATTTGACTTCTTCTTCCGTCACGAAGCCATCATCGTCAGCATCCAGGCGGTCCAATAATGGCGGATTCAATGATGGGCATTACTTGGCCTTGCGGGCATTGTTCACGGCTTCGATGGAATTGAGGATGTTCGTCTTCCACAGGCCCTGAAGCATGTCGGGCTGGGCACGGTTCAGGGTTTTGAGTGCTTCTTCGAACTCGCCTTTGCGGGTCTGAATTCGGGCGATGCCTTGTAGGGCGGTGTATTCGTCGGAACCGCCAATGCGAGTCTTGTCTTTGACAATGGCATCGTACGCAGCGAGGGCTTTGTCGTCGTGCTTGAGGTTTAATTCGCGGTTCTGAGCTTGGGCGAGCAAAATAGTGTCGCGCGTGCGCGGTTCGGTGATCCAGTCGAGTGCGGCGGTGAGGTCGGCTTCCGCTTTGTTGCCCGTCTTGGTGACGAAATAGGCACGCCCTCGATAGTACAGGCCGTCGCCACGTTTCCAGAAGGGCCACTTGGAAAAATCTTCTTCGCTGAATCGTGCGACGATCTCATGCGCTTTCGCGTTGGCAAGCAGGTTCTGCATCTGGGCGGCCTTACGGACGACTTCGATAGGAATTTGGTCGATGTAGGTAGCGGACTTGTCTCGCAGCGCGGCTTGCTCGAGCGCAGCGGACTTCTGGAAGTCGGTGATCTTCCCTTCAACAAGCGTTAGGAACGCGTCGGCTTTGCGATTTTTCTCCGCGCTGCGGAAACCGATCGCAAAATCAGTCACGTTCGGATCTACTTCGAACTGGCGCGACTTGCCATCGTAGAAGCGAGCGAACTTCATCGGCACATGGAAGCTTGCATCGGCCGTGGGTGAGAGAGCGCTGTGCTCCTGGCCGTCGTCGCGGATGCGCTGGCGGCAGAGGTTGATGTGCCAGGGGAGGCTCTGCGTTGGCTTGCGTCCGATGATTTGATGCAGCGGATCGTTTTCATCTTGTGTGACGGGCAGGCTGATTTCGACGGTCCAATAATCCTCCGCGATGTGCGTGGCGACCTCTGCCTTGGAGTCCCAACCGAACCATTGACTCTTCGGCGCACCGCGGTCGAGATCGGTGACGTGACCGGCGGGACTGATGGCGATGGAATAGTGCGAGTGCGTTTCCGTGGCGATCTCGATCTCGATGGCGTCGCCATACCAAATGGCTTGGTCGTCATCGCGAGTGGAGGTACTGTTGGGCTTCTCGCCGCGGCGCTCGTCGCAGCGAATCGCGAAGAGGAGATTGCTTCCCTGCCAGCCCGCTTTGAACGAGGTGCCAAAGGTCGGCACGCGACCTGTCTGCAACTCGCGGAACTTTCCCGTGGCGACGGTAGGACAATTTTGCCAATATTTGTCGTCGAGCTTGCCGTCGATGACGACACCTTTGGCATCGCCGACGAGGCGGACCGTGGGGACGGGCCCGCGTTTCTGGCCGAGCTGCACGGACTTCATCCGCAGACCTTTGAGAAAGTCATCGACGAGGGCAATGCGCTTACCATACACGCTTGCAGAATCGGCTTTCGCCTTTGCTTTCTCGAACAACGCGAGCACCTCATCCGCCTTGGCCTTGTCGTCGCTCGTGGCTTTCCAGTGTGCCTCGCAGAAAGTGAAGAAGGCGAACATCTGTTGCTCGGCGGGGCCGTAGAAGAGTTGGCAATACTCACGCAACATGTCGTCGGCGTTCGCGTCCTTGCCACCCCAATAGGCCCTTGCAGTGAAATAGACGAGGAAGTGATTGAAACCGACACCGACCGTGTCGAAATCCCGCCCAGCCGAGAGCCAGATGTCTTCGCCCAACGAGATGCCTATCGTGGCGTTCACGGTGTCCACGAGCGAGCGGGCAGCAAAAGCGGGCAGATACCAGCCGCGATCAATGAATGGGTAGTTTTCGAAGATGATGAGCGGGTTGTCGGTCTTCTTGGTCCAAGCCGCTCGCAGCGCTTCAGGTGCGGTCTCCCCTTCGGCTTTGACCCCGCCGAGGTTCAGCGGACGTCGGCCACCGACGATGCAGACCTGCACGTTGGGCTCAAGCTTCTCGATCTTCAGCGGCGGCAATGTGTAAACACCATAAGCGCAGTTCAGCACCTTCGCTTGTGGATGTGTCTTGGTGAGTTCCTTCGCGACGCGATTGACAAAGTCCCACACGTGGTCGCTGAGCACTCCGCGTTCATGGCGTTCCGGTGAGTCTTTGCCTTGGCACTTTTCGCACTGGCAGATAGAAGTGTAGCCATCGGGCGGCATGATGGAGACGGTCTTGAACGGGTAGGTGTCGAGCAATACGCGCGCCCAGCGCACCGTCTCGCGGAACAGGCCTTCGTCGGAGTAGCAGAGCTGGTTCTTGCTGTAGTCGGGAGTGTAGTCTCGCTTGCCACCGTAGAGCGCAAACCACTCGGGATGCGCGGTGAAGGTGGCGTCGTTGCCGGTCATGTTCTCCATGCCGTGGGCGAGATGGATCTTCTCGTCGTTGCGGATACCGAGCCGCATGGCCCACAATGAGGTGTCGTAGCCAGCGGTGGCAAAGCGGAAGTTGAACTGCCGCAGCGCGAAGTCGGGTTTCACCGTTTCATCGATCTTCTGCAGCGAGATCGTTTTCAGCGAGGGGAGCACCTCGCCAAGTTCCCCCGGCAGATACCACCTCGCACCGAGCTTTCGCAAATAGCCGCACACCGCATTAAAACTACCGCGTTCGTCGAGCCCCCAGATTTCGAGGTGCTCGTTCTTCGCGGTCACGGCACCGTCCGGTTTTCCGGTCTCGCCGGGGAGTTTCAGGCGGTGCTTGTACAAGCCGCGCGATGGCATTCCATACGGTGCACCGACGATCTTCTCCCACTCGGCCTGGGCTCGCGAAATATCGCCGTTTTTATTTGCCCATGGTTCGGTCGGTTCGAAATCCGTGTCATCACCAATGAGCGCCAGCCAGTCCGCCCCCGTGGCGATGTGATACGCTCCATGCTCCAGCCCCTCCGCCGTCACGGGCGTATGCGAGCTGGCTCCGATGAACACATTCACCGCCTTCCCAGAAGGCTGTGTGACAATTGGCAGCCGCGCGCCGCTGATTTTTTCGATGGTGCTGCGAAACTCCTGCGCCGCGACCCGCACCATGCGTGTGGGTTTGTCACTGATGACAATCTCCGCCCGCGGCTGACCATTCTCGACAAGGTACGATTCTGCGAATGCGCTGTGTCCAATGGAGAACGCGAGGATAAATCTGAGGGAGTGTTTCAAGATCATAGTCTTCACTGCTTGCTGGCTGTTATCTCGCACGAGGATCAACGAGTGTTTTCAACGAGTGTCAGGACGAACGGAATGAATGTGAAGATGGCGACCAAAACATGCTTCATCGTCCTGTTGTCTCGTGGATGCGCCATTGGTTGACATCATACACACGAGTTGTGGTGCCGTCCTTGACAGTGAGGTTAACGTTCCATTCCTGCAGCATCCATGGGTTCTCCAGCAGGGGCCAGGTCTCGTAGGCAATGCGTTTGCCGTGGATGACGGTTTCTCTGTCAAAGGTACGCTCGATGCGGTGGCCGTGGTGGTCGACGAAAGTGCGATTCGTGATTTTTGATGAGGCACGGACTTTATTACGGAATGCCTTGAGTTGCGATTCTGGCGTTGCGTTGCCGAAATCAGTGGGAAGTGCAGTCTCCAACGCGAGTGCTACGTTATCCCTCTCAGCCGTGCAGCGGCGTCGAGGCAAGGGCTCATCTCGTGCAGCGAAAAACGGCTCCTCTTGCTCTCCGAAAGTCGGGATTGCTTCGGAGCGGATTCGAAAAGTCCCTCGGAGGGAATCTTGCCAACATCAGGAATCTCCAGCAGTAGTGGGTCGGCATAAATTGTGATAGAGGTAAACGCATCCGCTGGACGTGCAGCCGTTCATGTTGAATTTAAACAGTAGGTTGAGAAACGAAACGGTGTTGCGAGTCACATGCACTGGACCGCGTTCGATGGGTGCTAAGGAAAGCCCAGCAAAGCACTTGCGGATGCTGTTACCGCTGATCCGCATGTTGACTCCGCCGCCGTCCGCCTCGATGGCATCGTCGCCGGAATGCCATAGTTCGTTGAACAGGATATCGCAGTCGCGGTTATTCGATCTACGATCGCCATTAACTGGTAACGGCAGGCTCGTGACGATGTCCGGTCTCAGGACATTGGGACATTGGGACAAGATTTGGCAAACGAAAAGTCTTTTACTGCGGGGCTTGTGCCGGAGGTTTCTCCGCAGGACCATGAATGCCGGACATTTGGGAGGTCCAATTTAAACTAGCCAGACGCAACACTCTGGTGCGGAACCACACCTATCGTTTCCCTAGTTCCTGTAGAGAGGTTCATCAATTGTCGGCGTCTCAATCCAATGAATTGCTACTGGAACAAGTTGCTCGAGGGGACCAGGAAGCGAGGGAATATCTATTTTCTCGATACATGCGTATTGTGCGGAATCTGGTCCACTTGCGGATTGATCATCGTGTTGCCCAGCGTATCAGTCCTTCAGACATCGTCCAAGAAACGATGATCGAAGTCTCTAACCGGCTTGATGACTTCTTGCAGAAACGCCCGATGTCCTTTGACGCTTGGGTCCGCAGGACCGCCTACCAAAATTTAGCTCGCATCCGGCGCACTCATCTGGGAACCGCGCGGCGAGACGTAGGACGTGAAGTCGCATTGTCGATTGCCGGATCAGTGATCATTGTTAATCGGCTGGAACTGGAGAATAATGATGATCCCTCCGTTCGACTTGAGCGAGATGAATTGGTACAGCAAGTACAGCATGTCATGATGGTACTGACCGATGAAGATCGCGAGTTGATTCTGATGCGCACCTGTGATGGTCTCGACAATGCAACTGCGGCAGCGGTTCTCGATATCGACCCACGACTTTGTAGTAAGAGATATTCACGCGCTTTGCTGAAATTGCGAAACGGGTTGCGGAAGCACGATGGCGAAATGCCTATATAAGATTTGGTCATTACATTGACAACAGAACCTCCTATTCAGAATGAATCGCTCCTCGCGGAAATCCTCGATGATTTCACGCAACGATGTGTCTGTGGCCAGGAGTGTTCTGTGGACGAAGCGATTCGCCAGCATCCTGAGTTCGCTTCGATCCTAGGCGAAATCCTACCGACGGTGCGCGCGTTAGCATTGAGGGTGTCTGGTGATGGGCTGGCTTCGTCCGTGATCGCCACAGCGGCGCCTGGTTCCTTAGATTTCGCCGCCCGCGCCGGTCTCTTTGAGCCGACCTCGCCGTACGAGTGGATCGGTGAAATCGGACGCGGCGGCATGGGAATTGTTTACGCTGCCATCGATCGCAAACTGAATCGTAGAGTAGCTATCAAATGCCTGAAGCCTGAGTTTTGCTCAGAAAACCGAATACAACGCGTACGGATCGAAGCGTTGTCAACTGCGAGAGTCATTCATCCGAACATCGTCCAAATCTATGAAATCGGCGAACATCGCGACAATCCCTACTTGATTTTGGAGTTCTGTGCAGGTGGTGACCTAGCTTCTCGCGCACGTGGCAAACCACAATCACCACAGTTCGCCGCTGGAACGATCAAACAAATTTGCGAGGGATTAACGGTTGCGCATCAAGCAGGGCTGATCCATCGAGACATTAAGCCGGAGAACATTCTATTCGGCAGCGATGATACACCGAAACTCGCTGACTTTGGGCTGGCGAAGCACTTGGAATTGAATCAAGAACTCACTCAGGCCGAGGATATCCTGGGAACTCCAAGCTACATGGCACCGGAACAGGCGTTGGGATTAAAGACTCAAATTTCGCCTGCAGCCGACATTTATTCACTCGGTACCGTCTTGTACGAACTGCTCGTCGGAGCTCCTCCGTTCAAAGGCGACAGCATCCTGGAGACACTGCAACAGGTCAAGACACTGGAGCCGGTTCCTCCGCGTCGGTTGCGTCCCAGCATTCCTCGTGATTTGGAAACGATTTGTTTGAAATGCCTGCACAAAGAAGCATCACAGCGGTACGATTCCGCGTACGACTTGGCACACGATCTGGAATGTTTTCTTGAGCAGCGACCCATTCGCGCGCGTCGCGTTTTTTGGGTAGAGCGTGTTTGGAAGGGCGCCAAACGTAATCCAGCACTGGCTGCCATGAGCGTTCTTTTACCACTCGCGATCCTGGCCGGTATCCTAGGAGTCGTTGCCGTTTCCCGCGTCCTAGAAACCAAAGCTCGTGAACGCCAGGAACAGATTCAGTTTGAGGGTTTAGCAACCGCCGTCATCAATTCGGATATCAGTCAACTGCCCACGCTACTGCAAAAAGTCGATGCAAATCCGACTGTCGCTGGCAAATTTCTCCGACTGGGGCAGCAGATTTCAGGGCTCAGCGAGCAGCAGCATCTCAACCTAATCTTGGCACTGCTGCCAGGCAACGACAGGTCAGCAGGAGAGATTTGGTCACGCATGTGGCAGGCGGATCCTCGCACGTTGAAAGTACTGACGGACAGATTGAATCTTACCGACCCACAATTTTCGCTGCGTTGTCGTGAGCACTTGTTCAAGTCCACTCACGCTGATGGGGAACGTTTTCGTGCCGCGGCTGCACTGACTCACATCCTCGACGTTTCGTCATTTTCGCAGGATCAAAGCGTATTGCAGTTGGTGGCCCGAGAGTTAGTTCAAGTGACACCATCTGAATTTGGTGATTGGCGCGAACTATTCAGTTCCCTCGTGCCGCAGCTAGCGGACGCGATGGAGGAGATTCGTGTCGATCCAAGTCAAAGCGAACAAGCGAGACTTTTCGCGATCGATGTCCTTTGCGAACAAGCATCCTCAGATCCGGAAAGAATCCTGCAACTCTTGGTGGAAGCGGAGCCAAATCATTTTCGAGTAGTCATGGACCGTGCACGACTGCGACGCACGACGATCATTGAGGCGGCGACGTCACTGCTGAAGGACTCGCCATCGGATACCTTTCTTGATGCATTCGACGAGGATACTTGGGCCGAGCGGCAAGCCAAAGCAGCCATCATGCTACTGCACTTCGACCATGGCGAAGTCGTCTGGCCGCTCCTGAAGCATTCGCCTGAACCACGCGTGCGGGGGCATTTGATTCATTTGATCCCCGCACTTCAGGTGCCGCCAGAAACGATTTGGAACCAACTGCTGATTACCGAGGATTTGTCGGTGCGCTTCGCGCTGTTATTGACCTTGGCAGAAATCCTGCGTGTTGACGAGACGTTGACATTGCCACCGCAGGTACTGGAACTTTTGCAACGGTGGTACCAAGATTCCGCTGAAGCGTCAATTCACTCCGCGATCTCGTTGCTGGTGCGTCGACAGTCGGACGATGGGGTGAAGTCACTTCTAGGCACGGTCGTGAGCTTAGAGCAAGCATTGGCTGAGCAGTTGAGATGGTTCGTGAACTCACAAGGCCAAACCTTTTCGATCATCGACATGGAACCGTTTCACATGGGATCGAATGAACAAGAAACTTGGCGTGATAGAGACGAGCGACAGCATCTTCGCAACGTTCGCCGTCGTTTTGCGATGTCCACTACTGAGGTCACTCGAGAAGCGATTTTGCGTTGGCGTGGCGACTTCCAGTTCAATCAACGCGGTGTCACTTCGCGACCATTTTGCCCGATCGGTTCCGTTGGCTGGTATGAAGCCGCGGGATATTGCAATTGGCTCAGCCAGCAAGACGGGATCCCCGAGGAGCAATGGTGCTATGTGCCGAACGAGCAGGGCGAGTATGCAGAAGGAATGCATGCGAAACCAGAATTCTTACACCTCCAAGGTTACCGTCTGCCAACGGAAGCTGAATGGGAGTTCGCTTGTCGATCGGGAACTCAGACACGACGTTTCTATGGCGACGCCGAAAAACTTCTCAGCCAGTATGCATGGTATTCACCGCTGGCCGAGGACGAGTGTCATGAAGTCGCGGAACTGTTGCCGAACGACTACGGACTGTTCGATATCCTTGGAAATGAATTCGAATGGTGCAATGATGTCTATCACTCCTACATCAATTTGGCGGACGAAACCGATCCGTTGATCGTTGGTGCTTACGGCGGCGACGAAGTAACGTTCGATGACCAGCGTCGCGTCCTGCGAGGCGGTTCGTTCGAGTATACGGCCAGACACTCGAGATCGTCGTATCGCTCTTATGACAATCTTAACAATCGTGTTCTCGACAACGGATTTCGCATCGCAAGAACAGTCATTGATTAACGGTCTCACGTGCCGCGACGGTGGTGAGTCGATTCACTCGCGAACCCGTCGCCACTGTTCCCGCAGCACGGAAGATTATTGAAAAAAAAATTCAGATTTTTCTGGTCGCAACGGTCGTACAGGCGCAGGTAGGATTATGCCGATTGGAGTAACCCTTTTGAACTAGATGGTGCCCGCTCCAGTTCGGTTGATTAATATCCCTGCAAAAACTGAGACGACCCCATGCGTGAACGAAACAACCAGCCAGCGATCGGGGCGGTCGGCCGGAAGCAGCAAGCTCGGCAGCGGCGCGAGCGACGACATCGTCGACTGCGAGTTGAAACGCTTGAGGCCCGCCATCTGTTGGCATCGGACATAAGCCCATTTGTTGTCAATACGACGCTGGACATTGTTGATTCAAGCGACGAATTAACCAGTCTGCGTGAGGCGATTGCCAATTCAAATTCAGAGCCGGGTGCACAAGAGATCACCTTTGATCTGCCGACGGGCGCAGAGATTGAGCTGACTCAGGGTGAATTGCTTATCTCCCAAAGTGTCACGCTGATTGGCTTGGGCATTGGTCAAACCGTGATCAATGCAGGTGGACTCTCAAGGATCTTGGATGTCTCCGCCGGCCAAACGCTAACCGTCGAGGCTTTGACACTCACGGGTGGTTCGGCTGAAGACGGAGGTGCGATTCGCGGAGGACTCAACTCTCGAATCATCCTTCAAGATGCTCGCCTCGCAGACAATCAGGCTACGCGACACGGCGGAGCGATCTACACGACCGGGGCCGTTGAGGTATTTGGCTCACACTTAATCGACAATGCCGCGGTAAACCAAGGCGGCGCGATACATCGAGCAACAAGCACTGGCACACGCAGCGTGACGATTCGGGACAGCGAATTGATTGGCAACACTTCAGGGCAGGAAGGTGGTGCAGTCTTTCTCCAGGACAACAGTTTGTCGATCCTGGACTCTCGATTTGAGAGCAATGTTGCGGTTGGAACCGGTGGCGCAATCAGCACTGGCTTCGCGGCTTCGACTGGAATCAACATAACTCGGACAGAATTTGTTTCTAACGCGGCCCGTGGGCTGGGCGGTGCGGTCAGCATGCGAAATCCAGGCACTTTCTCGGTCGTTGATTCAAGTTTTGTTGCCAACCGAGTAACGGTGGATGCCGGCGGAGTTGCAGACGGCGGTGCGATTGCGACTGCAAAAATCGTCTTTTTCGGAAACCCGTCCTTGACGACAACCATCGCTGGTTCGACGTTCGAAGCAAACACGGCATCCCGGAATGGCGGAGCACTTTGGCTCGGCGGCGAAACAGCGACCGTTCGTAATGCAACCTTCTCTGGGAACTCGGCCGGTAGTGGCGGGGCGATTTTTCTCCGCAGCACGAGCATCTCCGGCGGCACGAATAGTCTAACCGTTGAACACACTACGATCACAGGCAACAGCTCGCTAGGAGTTTCGTCCGGGGGAGGAATTCTAGTTAATGCTGGCAATGCCATGATCACTCACAACTCAATCATTGTTGGGAACATAACCACAGATCCCAACGGGCCAGGAATTGATGTCAGCGGAAGTGTTCAAGCTGTAAGTGCCTACAACATCATCGGTCATCAGAGTTTCGGAACTCTGGTCGTTAACGGCAACAACGGCAATCAAGTCGGCGTCACCGATCCCGGACTCGCACCACTTGCCGATAACGGTGGACTGACGAAGACTCATGCGCTGCTTCCATCCAGTCCCGCAATCAATTCTGGCAATCCTGCAAGCACTTTGCTGACAGATCAGCGAGGAGTGAGCCGCGAGGGAATTCCCGATATCGGGGCATTTGAATTCCAAAACCCATTTGCCGTCACCACGACTCAGGACGTCGTCGACCCCGATGATGGCGTTATTAGCTTGCGCGAAGCCGTCGCGAACGCCAACAACACAGTCGGCCTCAATCAGATCGAATTTGCCTTGCCATTCGGTTCGGTCGTGTCTCTGACATCCGGCCCGCTCAGTATCACCGACGAGACCACCTTCATCGGTCTCGGGCAAGACAACCTGACGATCGATGCAGGCGGTTTGTCGCGGATCTTTGACGTCTCTACAGACCAATCGCTAACCGTCGAGGATTTGACACTCACGGGTGGTTCCGCTGAAGACGGTGGAGCGATTCTCGGTGGACTCAACTCTCGAATCATCCTTCAAGATGCTCGTCTCGCAGACAGCTTTGCCACGCGTTACGGCGGAGCGATCTACACCACCGGGGCCGTCCAAGTGCTCAACTCGCAACTGATCGACAATGCCGCCGGCAACCAAGGCGGCGCGATACACCGAGCTGGCAGCAGCGGTAGTCGCAGCGTGACCATTCGTGAAAGCGAACTCATTGGTAACTCATCGTCGTCAGAAGGAGGGGCGGTCTTTTTGCACGACAACAGTCTTCAAATCACGGACTCATTTTTCGAAAGCAATACATCCCAACGCGCTGGTGGAGCGATCAGCATAGGCGGTGGTTACACT
>JBGSMN010000449.1:0-111164 GCA_041740155.1 Rhodopirellula sp. | reverse complement strand
GGGCGCGGGTGAGTCCGCGTCCGTGAAAGCGGTGCACGCTTCGATTGCCTTTCGCATCGCCGAAGCCTCGTTCAACCGTTTGACGGCGAAGCCCATGTTGTTCCTTGACTTCTTCTGGCGTCATCTTCAACCGCTGGGCTTTAAGCAACTCTTCTCCTTCCATCCGCTTCATCATCCCTGGTCCGCTGCCACCAAGACAACGATTTCTCAGCTGGCAAGCTCCGCAGCACTGAGCATCACATAGATACCGAAACTGATAAAGATGACGGTCACCTTGGCGAGACATCTGCTCGTGGTCCTTATATGGGAGTTGCTGCCCAGCGGGACAGGTATAGCTGGACGAAGCGTCGTATGCAAATGCTACGCGTGGAATCATCAAGATGCTGCTGATCGATCTGTTTCCAACGAGGATCCGACTCGGGCACGGGAAACTCTCGGTAACGAGTTTTTTTCGTCCCAAAAACGCTTACACTCATGACGACCTCCGTGTGGCTCCTGGAATACATAGCAACGCACATTGTGTGCGAAATCCCAAGATCAACGAAGGTCATTTTTTTGCGCTAAACCCCTGCCGGCAAATGACTTAAAAACTGCACGATCTCCTGCCTTGGGAGAAGTGATGCGCGGTAGAAAAACGGCGACTGGAAAGCTGTCAACGTCAATGTATTGACAGCCCAGGTTAACGCCACAGCGGCTGATTCTAAACAGTCGAGTCGGTGTGAGACTCGCATTGCGTCTCAGAGAGACGCTTTTAGGCGAGAGCATGCGTTCGGCGAGAGCCTCACGCTCCCGGTATGAAACATCTTGCCGCTCGCCCTACGTGAATGGCATTGATGTTTGTTTTCCGCCGAGGTTGTCAGCGGCGCTAGCGGCCTTCTGGGCGGGTTGCTATGCGTGGTTCCTTCGCGGCGATCGTGAAGAAGTTGTCGATCTCGGCGGCTTGCTTGAGTTGATCGAACTTGACACCCATTGCGATGTTCAGTTTCTTCTCTGTCAGGTCGCGCTCTAATTCGCTGCGGACAGTTTCGAGATCGTCGACGACTGGTTGCGTAAACCCTTGGCAGCGAAGAATGATGTACTTGTCACCCGTGGCGATGATACCGCTGAGTTCACCCGGTTTCATAGCGAACGCTTCTTTCTCGATCGAAGCTTGGCCGCCGAACTGGCGAATCGGTGGGACTTTACCA
Organism: Rhodopirellula sp.; assembly: GCA_041740155.1. Lineage (GTDB taxonomy): Bacteria > Planctomycetota > Planctomycetia > Pirellulales > Pirellulaceae > Rhodopirellula. The sequence goes on along the minus strand of JBGSMN010000449.1, from coordinate 109,977 downwards.
AAGTTGCTCGATGAGGTTGGCTCGATACTGTACTGCTCGGCCAATGTTCCAAAGAACGCATCGGTAGGATTGTCACGGGCGAGTTCCCATACCTTTTGTGCGGTGCGTTGGTCCGATAGCACGACGGCGAGCACTTCGGCGCGAGGTCCGAACGCGGACGCAAAGCCTTGCTCGATGTCCAGGTCTGTCAACGTCACACTGTCTTGAACGAGGATCTTCAGTGCAACGCTGGGCCATACCGAATCTTCGATGTACAACTCCGTCGTCGTTTCACCTTGCGACGTGACGGCTTCCATCCACGCCTCGACGTCGGCGGTGCCGTTGCTGCGGACGTAACCATAACTGACTGCCGCGCGAGCGATCTCAGCGTCGATGTCTTGCGGGGTGACCGTTTTTTTGGCTTGCTTCAATGCTTGAGTCAATAACTTGCGGTTGATCTCGCCTTCGAGCACATCGCCTCCGTGACGTTTGACACACTCAGTAGCGACGTAACTGATGGCGATCTGTTGGCCATTGATGATCGCGGCCACGCCAGGATACTGTTTTTCTGACTCGGGATTGCCGAGCACCTTGACGACTTTGGCTTGCGTTTGCAATTGTGCGAACAATTCGGACGCGGCACCTTTCATTTTCTCGTCACGGATGCGATCTTTGATTTGCTCTTGGATCGCGGGCATCGCCGTGGGACTGGGTTGGCTCGCTGGCATGCGGCGGACCGCTTGCATGAACAGATACTGGTCACCGATTTGAATAATCGGCGAGATGCCACCATCGGTGAGTGCGAATGCCGCTTCTTCCAATCGGGAATCGCCCATGTAACGGCGGATTGGTGGAATCAAACCGCCCACGCTGGCGCTGGTTTCGTCTTCGCTGAATTGTTTCGCTAGATTGACAAAGCTGTTTGGGTCAGCCATTGCTTGAGCGTGAACGCTGTTTGCTTTGGATTGATCTGCGATCATGATCATCCGGCATTTCACTGCTTCGCCAAATTGGGATACCAGCGCACGATTCATTTCGTCTTGGCTGACGACGACTTGGTCAGCAACGAGGGCGCGCAAGGCGAGCATCGGCCAGATGATTTCGTTGCTGTATTGGTCCGGCTGGATGTCGCGTTCTTCTTGCAGCAGTTGCAGGTAGCTTTCAACGGACAATCCAAATTTTTTCGCGACCCGGATCACTTCGGCGCGAACGTCTTCGGAGCTGACATTGATGCTTCGTCGTTTGCACTCTTGCATGATCAAGTGGCGATTGACGAGGTTGTCGAGCACGTCGGTTCCGTAGCGTCCGAGCGTGGCGGTGGCGAGAGCATCGCGGGTGATCGGGTCGGCATTGACAACCGCGACGACGGACGATTCCGCTGCCTCGACGCGCATTTGCATTAGGCCCGCAGAAATGGCCGCGATGGCGGCAATGAACACCAGTGATTGGCGGACATCATACCGTGGTTTGGTAGGCAGATTGGTGGACGATTGGGTCGACATGAGCGGACACTCCTTTATCCGAGCGGTTCGATAGATCGAGCCGTCTGGGACCGTTCACGGTCCGTCATCCTGAACGGTCCGTGACGCCAGAGCGGCAACGTTGAAAGAACACTAGAGAAATTTTGATTTTAACTAAAGATCAAAACGAAAATTCAATCGCCCACACCGAGGTCTTCTTCGAGAGCATCTAGAATCAGCTTCAGTTCGGCTTCCTCGTGATCGTTGAATTGCGCTAGAAAAGCGTCAAAACGCCGGAGAATTTTCTCTTGCGCGGTCGTGACTTCGGGGGTCACGCCTTCGATTGGTTCGTCGCCCGTGCAGGCGTCGGCAGCAGCTTCGGCCAAGTGTCGCACCTCTTCGAACAGGACCGCATGTTGCGAACGCAGCGAATTGGCCATGATCGATAATTCGGCGTCCGTTCCGATCGCCTCGTCGAAATACCCGTACGCTTCTTCGAGTCCAAAGTGCAGTGCGAGTTGGTCGCGCAGATCGCCGAACAATCCGATCATTTCCGGCCAATGATTTGCAGCGGCTTCGAGCGGCTGAGTGAGTGTGCAGACTCGATCCATCAAAATCTTCAAATCACGATTGTCTTCCTTGATGTCTTTGAGAAATGCTGCGTTGACCGTTAAACGCCGGGACGTGTCTGGGTTGCTCGACATCGAAGTGTTCCTACCTTGGAGAAATGGATCTGTTGGTATTGTAATGGAAATCCGCTGGCGGCGGGAAGCGACCCAATGTGATGTTTCTGCATCGTATTGATTCTGCGCGGTCGGTCTTTACGGGCATGCCGCAAATTTGTTAGCTCCAGTGAGATAGGTATCCAACCTGTCGCCGCACAACTGACAGGCTACAGGCCTATCCCACTTTGGCACCAACCCTCTCAGCAGGAATTCTCCCCATGCACCGACTTGTCTTTCAACGCATGTTTCGTAGCGGGTCGACCGTTGTGTTGCTCATGGCGATAGCGGCTATTTCCCTGGGCGATGCGCCATTGAGCATTGCGACGGCCGATGGACCAGCGTTATTACGGATGTTTTCACGCGGCAAGAACGTGGTGGAAGCCGATCCGACCAAGCCTTATGCTTTAACCGCCGAAGACGGTCCGTGGATGATCCTGGCGCACACATTCATCGGCCCTGGGTCTCAGGAACGAGCCGAGCGTTTAGTGCTGGAGTTTCGTCGCGACTACAACATGCCGGCGTTTTTATACGAAGAGGATTTCGATTTCTCCGGTGAAGTCAACCAAGACGCGATTTCACAGCGACCGGGGGCTTCGATCCAAAAAGTTGGTGGTGCGACACCGTATCGCCGTAAGATGAAATATCAAAATCAAATTCGTTATCAAGCTCACGCGGTGCTCGTCGGTGAATACGACACTTCGGAACACCCACAAATCGAAAGCGATTTGGAGCGCATCAAGAGAGCAAACTGTGCTGTGTTCGGTGACAAGAAGGAGATGGAGGCGGAGAATGATTTTCGCAATCCCGTCACGGCAGTGAAAGCCTTACACCATCATCTGTCGGAACGTTTCGGCGACAAAGAAGACGGTGCGATGAGTAACGCCTTTCTGACGCGTAATCCAATGCTGCCGGACGACTATTTCCAAGCGCCTCAGGTGGATGCGTTCGTGCGTAGCCTGAACGATAATAAACCTTACAGCCTGCTGAACTGCGATGGAAAGTACACGGTCGTCGTCCGCACGTTTGCGGGTTTTAACACGATCGTCGATGGCAAAAAGGACAAAGAGTTTGAACCGAACAGTAAGCGATTATTGCAGTGTGGTGTCGATGCAAACCGGATGGTGGCATTGATGCGAGCGGAAGGCATCGAGGCCTATGAATTTCATGATCGCACCAAGTCGATCGTGACGGTCGGCAGTTTTGAAACACTCGGACGTGAATTGCCAGATAATGGTTTTGAATACTCGCCTGAGATTTTGCGAGTGATGAACGAGTATCGCGCGTTCAATCTCGATCCGAAACTCGCGGAGCATGTGAAACAAAAAACGACTCAAGGCGTGCCTGTGAAATGTGTGGCCGAACAGTTTCCTTACGATGTCGACCCGTTGCCAATCGCTGTGCCAAAGGCGAGCAAACGCAGCTTGTACGGTGCGGCAATGGGACGATAGTTTTTTCATGCCGCGATTTTGTCGTATAAGTGGGATAGGCTTCCAGCCTGTCATCGCACGATTGACAGGCTGGAAGCCTATCCCACTTTTGAAACTCGATGAATTAAGAATCTGAAACAGATCCTGCCAACATTCGCAGTTCGCGCGTGTGCCGGGTCGCCTCGTCTTGACGGCCTGCATCCAGAGCGAGGGTTCGTTGTTTCGTCAGCCAGTCCACACGTCGTTTCGCGGCAGCGAGTAATTTCAAATCAGCGCCGCAGCGACGACACGTGTTCTGAATGTTTTGCTTAGCTCGACAGGCGGGGCATACGAAAACAAGTTCCGCCACTGAGCTACTGAACATAGAACAACACGTCGTCGAGTTCTTCGCACAGACTCGCTATCTCGTCGGTGTCGTCGTCGGTGATTGCCATTTCGAGTTGCTCGACGAGATCGCGAATTTCATCTGCATCATCGCCTTCGAGCCGTTGCAGTGCCACGCGTGCGTTTGTCAGTACACTGGCCGCTTGGTTGCTGCCCGTCGACGCCATCTTCGGAGGCTGCAATCCCGACGCATCGTCGTCGGAATCGTCGATCAAGTGAAAAGTTTTCCCGCTGGATGAGGTGACGGGATATCCGGCTGAAGCTTGCCCAGCCGAGAAATCGGCGTCGTTGTCTAATTCGTCCGATTCAGCAAACAGTTCAGCCAATCGAGTGATAGCGTGTTCGCGGTTCTCTTCGCGAAAACGACTCATCGCGTTGACAACTTTCAGTTCATTGGTCTTGCCCGTCGCGGGCTGGGTCGCTGTTACTTTGAGTGTGCCATCAAGAGTCAGTTCAAATCGCACCAAGATCTTTGCACGGTCGCCTTTGGCTCCGTCTAGATCGAGGTCGAAAGTGCCGATCGTTTGATTGCGGTTCACGTCAAGATGCTCGCCCTGCTGCACGACAATCTCAACCACCTTTTGGTCTTCATGAATCGCAAAGTACGATTCTTCAAACCGCGCTGGCAGCGGAGTGCCACGGTGAATGATCGGCGAAAAAACCAACCTCCTGCTCAACATCGCATCGTCAGCGAGAACCTCAATGCCCAACGTGTGTGCGTTGACATCGACGAGTACCGGACCGATCGCCAAACCACTGAACATCGCTGCCTGAGTCGCGGCACCGAGGGCCACGGCGAGATCTGGATCGACCGCGCGACTGGGCTCTCGCAGAAATTCGTCTCGTAGTCGCTCAATCACCAGTGGCGTGCGTGTTGAACCGCCGACGAGCACGAGATCGTCGATTTGATTGATATGCAGTTTGGCGTCTCGCAGCGCTTCATCGACGCATTCAATCGTGCGATCGACCAGCGGACGGATCAAATCCTCGTACTCATCGCGGGTGATCGTGATATCTAAATTCAGAGATTGACCGGCTTTCTCGGCAATGAACTCTTCTTGCAACCGAACGGTTTGATCGGTTGACAATTGGCGTTTGACCCGCTCACAGGCTTGGAGCAATCGCCACCGCGTTGACGCAGTGTTCCTCAAGTCGATCTCGTGTTGTTGCTGAAAATCTTCAGCGACGTGCTTCAATAACAAAGCGTCCAGATCGTCGCCGCCAAGATGTGTGTCCCCTTTGCTGCTGAGCACCTCAACGACTCCCGCTTCCATTCGCACGATGGAAACGTCGAAGGTTCCGCCACCAAAATCGTATACGACGAGATTCAATTGATCCGCGGTGCCCGCGTGATACACGAGGGCGGCGGCGGTCGGTTCATTGATGATCCGTTCGACGGAAAAACCGGCGAGCTCTCCCGCTTCTTTGGTGGCTTGACGTTGCTGATCGTCAAAGAATGCGGGCACGGTGATCACGGCTCGCGAGACCGCTTGTCCCAACTGGACGCTGGCCCGCTCTCGCAACCGCCGTAAAATCATGGCGCTGATTTCCGGCGGTGTGAACTGTTGATCGCCAAGGGAGATCGGCGTCATTTGACCCATTTGTCGTTTGACGGAAACGATCGTGCGATCAGGGAATGCGACTTGTTGATTGCGGGCGACAACGCCGGTGATCAGCTTACCGCTGGGATCCAAACCAACCACCGACGGCAGTAAGGACTCGCCGTCTTCGACGAGCACTTGCACCTGTCCATTAATCACTGCCGCAACAACGCTATTGGTGGTCCCGAGGTCGATGCCCACGATCGGGCTGGCGGCGGCTTGGTCAGTCATGATGTGGAATTCCTGTTAGTTGGGTGATTGTGTAGCGGAAGTCGACAAGACTTTCGTTGGGTGTTTGTATGTTTGTAAAACGAAACTCTTGACGAGTTCCGCTACCTTCGTGTTGTTCAAGTGGCGATGCGAACTTGTGCGTATTTGATCACTCGACCACGATGCCGGTAGCCAGGTGCGAGTTGTTCGACAACCGTGCCACGCGCATGCGTTTCGCTTGCCACCGCATCAATCGCGTTCATGGTTTCGCCATCAAAAGTGTCACCGAGCGTTTCGACACGTTCGATGTGTTGATCGTTCATCAACCGCTCAATACGATCAACGAGCATGTGCAGTCCCTGCGCGGTCGCATCGTCGCGTTTGGGTTGCGGTTGGGAAGCCTGCCATTGATCGACGATCGCATCGAATTGAGTGATCAAGGGTCTTGCGAAGTATCGACCCAGCGAGCCGATTGAATGGACGGCTGCGGTGAGTTGTGATCGCAACGCGTCTGTGTCGGGCGACGGCGGGGCATTCGTCGTGGTGCTGATACGCTGGATCGCTTGAACGGCGCGGAGCACATGTTGATCAATTTCGGCGATCGTTTCGGCCATCCGTCGCGACTCCTCGTCGCTTCGTGATTCCGCAGCGACCGCTTCGATTCTGGCGGCAGCGGCGTGCAAGCGTTCTTCGATTTCGACGATGCCGCCACTCGTTTCGATCAGCGATTGACTGAGGTCACGAGTCTCGCGGGATTGCGTTCGCAATTCTTGCCGCATCGCCGTGAACGCTTCGATGATATCGACGAGTCCAAACTGTGGTTCGTCATCGCCGAAGGGGCTATCGAGGGTCGTTTCGTTGTGATTTTCGTTCATGTGTTCGTCTGGGTTGAGTCCGATTGGATCGCATCTGGCTGGGCGGTTTCGGCGCGATTGCCGAGGCTCAATAACACATCCACGGCGAGTCGTGGTGGATGCAGCTTTTGTTCCTGGATAACTTCGTTCCATGGCCGCGATGGACCGTCGCAGTCATAATTGAGCAACCGCCGGGCAACCACCAAGGGGTCTCCGGCAGCTTTATACGCCGCATGAATTTGTTGAAAGCGTGCTGGGTCACGTTCTGGTGGAAATTCGCGGACAAGCTCCAAATATCGCCGACGAACATCCTGTTCGCTGGCTTCACGCGGCAAGCCAAGAATCTGCATGGGATCGGTTGTGGATTGATCGAGAGGTGTGTGACTCATCGCTTGCGTTTCTTTCGTTTTTTACCCATCGGATCTTTGGGGCGTTTGCGTTTGATCTCGGGATCGCTCGGGATTTCCAATTTGGGCGACGGAGGTTTAGGTGTTTCGACGATGGGATCGTACTGCGAATTATTGTTATTTAAGAAACCGCCGACGTCGACTCTCGTTGTGAATTGGTCATTCTCATTGACATCGGCTCCATCGCCATCGGAGAAGTAGTCGTCATCTTCGTAATCACCTTCGTCTTCATCTTCGTTGTACGGAAGGCCAGCCTGTTCATACGCCCGACGCCGTTGGCAATCGGGGCACATGCACTGGGCGTCTTCGTCCTCATCATCAACTTCATCATTGAAGCCGAATGAGCCGAACGGATTGAACCCTGCGCTGCTGAACCGGCGTTGCTCGGCACTGGCGATCGCGTCGGCTCGATCGGCGAGCGCACCGAACCAATAGCGATAGTAGGGATCCTGTTGTGCAGCTGCGGCTTCACGCACGATTTTGATCTCACGAGTGTGATCGCGTAACCTCCAGCGTTGCCTTGCTGAGCCAGCCAGATAGGTTTCGATCAATGCCACCGCGCGAGTCAATGGGCTAACGAGTTTCGGCAGCGGGTTTGGGAACTTGAACTCATAAGAGTCCGAAAACACTCGTCGCGATGCCAGCCAATAGAAGGCTTCGTCCAATGCCGATGTGCCGAGCAGCCCTTTCAGCTCGCCAGACTTAGCAGCCTTGATGCGGTTGCACAGTTCCATCGCGAATTTGCCACCATGCATCCGGTAGGCGGGATAAAACATGCTCGTGCGATATAAATCCCAAAAGAAATATGCGAGTTGAACCAGGTCTGGTAGCGAAACATGACCACCTTTCTTGACGGCGTCGTCGACCGGTTGTCGCAGTGGTTTAAGGTCCGCAGCGGGCACTCGCATCATCTGGGCCGCACCGAGCATCATGGCGGCGTCGGATATTTCATAGAAAGGTTGCTCGTCGGTACTGCGGCTCGCGCGAATCGCGGCCCGCGCGACCGCGAATTCTTCCGTTCGGTTTTGTCGCAACAACAACGCAGCGCGTAGATACGGCAGCCAATCACGTCGCAACCACGCGGGCCATAATCTATCAGCGGCATCTAATTTTTCGGACGCATCTTTCAACCAACTTTTGCGGCGACACAATCGCATTGCTTCGAGCAGTTCCCATTTCCAGGGCGTCGCTCGCACACGTGGATCGGCGTGCCGCGAGCCGGCTAACCATTGCACGTGCGGTTGAGCCTCTTCCAGTTTTTCATTCTCTAAATAGTGATCGACTAGCCACAGCCGTGGGTCGATTTCGTCGGGGACGGCGTTGGACCATGCTTGCATCGCAGGCAACAATTTGGCTTCAAACGGTGCTCGCTCTGCTTTGTTTTTTCGGTCATCATCGACGTGTTCACGAATCCAGTCGACATACTCGCGATGAGCAACCGTATGTGTGGGATACGCGGCTAAAGCTTGTCGATAAAGTTTATCAACATTCTTCTCGTCGACTGGTTTGCGCATGAACCGGCTTAACAGACTGCCATCATCATCACCGTCGATATCATCACGTGCTTGTTCGAGATAAATCTCACATTCGATTGCTGCGCGCAGTTGAGGCGAGATCCGCTCATTCTTTGGCAAACTCGTGGTGAGGTATTTTTTCAAGAGGGCCGCCGCCGCCTCCGCACCATCTCGGAACTGCAGTTGGTACAAGTATTGATGCAGCAAATTATCCGGGTCGTGAGCTGGTCCAGGGAACGCTTTCATGGCGATTTGATTGAGGTCCGAAAACGGCTGTTTCATCGCACGATCGCAGGCTTCGGCTTGCAAAGCGGCGACGAGCTGCGGCTCGACCGATTGGTACTCTTTGCTGAAATCAATCACCCAATTCAACCGCTCGGGACCGATCCGCACTTGATCAACGATCGCGGGCGGCACGAATTCGCGGCGACTGGTCTCGCGAATGGCCTCAGCAAGTGCAGGTCGATCAATACGGGTTCGACGTACCAATTGGGCCGACGTCAAGATCGAACGATCGCAATGTTTCTCGTCGGCTTGCTGACCGAGAAGACTCGTGGGGGCAGCCGAAACGAGCACGTCTAAATCACTGCGGTGGGACGCCGTCAACGCGTGCGCCATGCGACTGGGGCGGCGATTGAAATCGAGTCGCTTCCAACATTCTTGAGCTTCATCAACACGATCGGCGTACCAATCAGACAAACCGCGAACAAACAACCGCCATTCACTCAGTGGACTGCGACGAGCGATCGGTGTGAGTTGATTGCTGGCCTCATCGTCGAAACCATCGCTGACCAATTGCAAGGCAGCTTGCACCAGTCGTACTTCCACAGCTAAATTGTCGTCGAGTTGGCTGAGCACGGCATCGTCAAAAACTGCGAGATCGCAAGGGAGTTCACCGCTGTAGGCAAGCGGTCGGACGCGCGCGATGCGGCGTCTGAGTTTTTCAGGATCTTGAGCCGATGTGATCGCTGGTTTGCGTCGCTTCGGTACTTTCCTGTTCTTCGCTTTGCGACTTTTAGACACCACGAAGTCACTCCCTCAATTGCAATTCTCCCAGACCACTTTCGAAGTATTTTAGCCGTTGTGAGAACATAGGGGAGGGGGGCGTCGTGGTGGACGACGTGGGCTAATCGTTGTTGCCCCTGCCGGGGGTTGAAAACTGGGCTGATGATAATCATCCCGCCTGAGCAGTTCGAGCAAACTGAAAGAACTGTCAGAAATGCAAATTGCAAATTTCGAAATGCAAATTGCAAATTTGGCTGCTGTTTCCGGCGCAAAATCTTTTGAAATTTGCAAGGTTCATTTTGCAATTTGCAATCTTGGCCGGGTAGTGTTTGTGCTCTGCATACGTTTGGTCTCCTTGGGAAACGAAAGTCTTGACGACTTCCGCTACAACCAAAACCGAAACTTCGTGTTTCGGCGTTGCTTACCGGCGAATCGCATGTCGGTAATACGTTTCCAAACACAACGTCGCCATGGCGGTCGTGTAAATCGTGCCGCCGTAGCCGCCCCAAAGAGTTGTATCTGGCCAACTGCCGTCTTCACGCTGGGTGGCGAGCAAACGTTGTTTCAAAGCAGCGTTCCACTGTTCCCACGCGTCGTCTTGCAATTGATGCAGAGCAAGTGTCGCGTAGTACCAGTAGTAGTAATTGTCCGGTCCGACACTTTGTCCTGGTAAGTCGGCGAGCATCACCGCTTCGGCTTCCTGGATCGCTGCGTCAGGCACACGCTCGCCTGATAACAATCGAATCGCTAAGGCTTCAGCGGTCATCGTCGCAGTGGCCCGCTCGCCTGGTCGGTAGCTCGCCAAACCGCCCGCACGCCCGCTGCGAACACTTGTCAAGAAACGCTGCACGCCCGATTGCATTGACTCTTTACCTTGCAACGCTCCGCCACGTCGCGCACCATCGATCAACAACGCTTGCCAACCGAGTTGGCTCAAGTCGCCGGTGTCTCCGCGAGTGTAACGCCATCCTCCCGTGACGGGATGTTGAGTCGACTGCGAGTAACGGATCGCTCGACGCGTGGCTTCGATGGCGGATTCATCGCCCGTCATGACGGCAGTCTCGGCAAGCGATAACGATGCCATCGCATGACAGTAATGAGCAGCGTATACCGAGGCATCACCGGCCAGTGATCCATCGTCACGTTGGCGTCCGAGCAAATACACCAACCCGCGATACACCTTCTCTTGATATTCGCCCGATTGATGAGTGTTCCCCGAACCGAGCATCGCTAGCAACGACAAACCCGTCAGCGCCGTCTCGGCTTTCTTGCCCGCCGAACCGCGCTGCAATCCCAGTGGTGCCCGCTCGCGTCCAGCTCCGCTTGATAACGGATCCCAGGCACCGTCGGCACGTTGTTGAGCGGTCAAGTATCGCAAAGCCGCAGCCACGGCGGCTTCCGTGTTGGCATCACCACCAGTCGCGTTGATCGCCTGCGTTTTCGCGGCACCCTGACGCGCCGCGAAATCCTCATCGACTTGACCAGCTATCAATCCGGCAGGTGCTGACTCGCGATGGGAAGGTGCTGATTCGTTTGATACCGATGAAGTTTGTTTGGGAAGTGGCTGGGCAGGTGACGATTCCGCTGGCGGTGCGAGTGTTTGTTGCAGCCAGTCGTCGAGCGTACTGTCAAACGCGGCGTCAGCAGCAGACATTTCCGCAGTCGAATTGCGCAGCGATGCCGATGCCAGCGCCGTCGGCATCATCGCGGGCAACGTTTCAGCTAATAAGGGAACAGTTGACGCTGCAGCAGTTGACACTGGTTCGTGCGTGGCAACGACAGGCGTCTGTAACTCGGCGATCGGTTGCGATAGAGAGAGAGGAGCAATCGCTGGTGCTTTGTCATCCGCTTCGTTGTCGCTGTCATCACTTTCTACGTCATCGTCGGAAGTTTCGTTGCTTGCGAAATCCGATGACAGCAAACTCGGATCGAACACCGCGACAGAAACCTCACCGCTCCCCGGTGCATCGCCTTGTTCTGCCACACGGCCTCCGCCCGAAAAGAACAGCGATAAGCGGGGCACGAATGCAATGATCGCGATGTGCAGCCCGATCGACACCAACAAACAAATGATCGCCGCTGCCCGACCACTGCTCTTGCGACGTCGAAACAACATCACTGTGGCCACCAGCAAACCGACCGCCAACAGCGCCACTAAACGCACTGTGGTGGGATTGTGCCAGAAAAAATCGGGGTTAAGCGTGGGGATTCTCACATCCATCGCTGGCTACCTCCACTTCGTCGGTAATCCCATCTGATCAACGCCTGAGGCCCGAACGGCTTGCAAGACTTCGGCGAGCTGGCCGTATGGAATGCTGTCATCCACACGAACTGCCACCTTGAGTGCGGGGTAGCTGTCATGCTGCGCACGTAGCGTCGACGTGAGCTGAGTCGGCGATACAGGTTGTCCATCGAGTGTCAACGTACCGCCCGATGTGACTTCCACGATCCGTTGATCCGGCAACCTCGCCATCGAGCGCATATCGCCCGATCCCGGCACGTTGACTTGCACGCTGTCTTCGCCGTTGTCAAATTTACTGCCGACCATGAAAAATATCACGAGCAAGAACACCACGTCGATCATCGGCGTGAGGTTGATGCTTTCCGTTTCGGGCGTAGAACGACGAATCATGAATGACTAAGCCGCCTTCCGTTTGCGTGGAGCGCGAGCCGCCCCGGCGTTTTCGAGTCCCTCAGCGGAGATGCAGTCAATCACACGCTGGCAAAGTTTGTCGATCTCGCCAAGATAGCGATCTGATTTGGCACTAAAATACATGTAGGCAATGTATGCAGGAATCGCCACGCACAGACCGCCCGCCGTCGTCATCAGCGCCGTACTAATGCCCGCCGCAAGCAAGTCACTTTGTCCGCCACCGCTCTGCGTACCTAAGTTCTCGAAGGCTTGGATCATGCCCAGTACCGTACCGAGCAAACCGATCAGTGGCGTGACGTTGCTGATTGCATGAAAGACTCGCAAGAACCGCCGTAACGATTCACCAACGCGATCTCCTGCATCAATCACGGCCTGTTCGATCTCCATCATCGGTCGTCCCCACCGACGCACCGCCGCATGAAAGACTTCCGCGACAGGACAATCAAACTCATCACAAATCGACGTGGCTTCTTCATAACTCAACTGTCCGTCTTCGACACACTCGGTGAACCGTCGCACAAACGGTTTTGGGATCACGCGCGAGCGACGCAGAGCGATCATCCGCTCGAGCGACAAACCGATTACGATCAATGAACACAAACCCAGCGGGATCATCAACCAACCGCCTTCGCTGATCTTGCGAATAAGAGCGGGCATCTCCCACGCTGAGGCTTCGCCGGCTTCTACAGCTTCTTCGACGGGAGCAGCGGGAATTGAAAATTGATTAGCTGTACCTCCAGTGGGTAGCGCAGCGATCTGCGCGGCGGGACCATTGGCAGCGTTGTAGCCAGGGTATTGGTTGGTTGACGAGCTTGAAAAATTGCCCGAGTTGAAACCGTTGTTCGAGTTTGCGTTGTATGGATACGGCGAACCACTGCGCTGCATCTGTGCTGAAGCGGGCGAGCTAATCGCCAGCAGCAAGAGCATACCGATCGCGGTCAGCGCGAAACGGCCGTTCGTGTTATTGTTGAATGATCGTTCATCCATCATCGTCGTATCATGCCTGGGGACGAGGAATCGCCGGACGTCATCGCGGCTAAACGTCGGCGTGCGCCGCCGGCGTGCGGCGAATTGCCGAACCGACTGACCAGTGTGGAGTAGCACATCGTGGCCTCATGTGTCCTCCCCAATTGTTCAAATGATTTGCCAGCTTGCACCAACGACGCGGCCGTCCACTCGTCGCTGCCACTGATCGCTTCGACCTGACGATAAGCCGCGATCGCTTCAGAAAATTTTTCTTGCATGAAGTATGTTTCACCAATCATCCACTGGGCACGTCCACGCAGATCAGTGTCCGCCCCAGGAGCACGCACGATTTGTTCGAGCAGCGCCCGTCCGCGATCGAATTGCAACTGCCGAATTTCGAGATTCGCAGCCAACAATCTTGTCAATGCAACTTCGCCTGAGGAACTGCTGCCCGCGCTGGGCTGCATCGCTGTCGCCTGGGCCGCGGCGATCCGTTTGCTCGCATCGGTTACCGAGCCTGCTGCCGTGGCAGCTTCAGCCAAACGCAACAGTGTCGGAAAATCCTCTGCTCCACCAACATCAACGACTCGCTCCCATAACTTCAAGGACTGTTTTGTTTTGCCCGTTTGCAACAACGCTTCGGCAAACAATCGCTCGACATGCAGCGACCGACCACGACGCACGGCGTCTTGTGCCGCTGCTTCGTTGTTCGCATCATCATACAAACCTGGTTCATCGGCTGCCGCGAGCGCCAGCATCGTCCACTGTCCGGTGCGTCCAGCCCACCGGCAAGCCGCTTCGCGGACGCCCAAGGTGACCAACACACCCGCTTTGTTTTGCATCCGCGCGACGAGACTGTCGGCATTACCACGACTTTCATCGCGAGCCGACAACCATTGCAGAGCAATCCGTTGAGCGGACGCATCGTGACCGCTGTGGTGTAGCGTTTCAAGCACCACGGTGGCCGCTTCGCCAGTTTCATCGGCCAGAGAAATCGCCATCGCATAAGCGTTCTCGGCGGGCGGTGCTCCGGCAATCGCAGCTGCAATCAAGCCACTGCGGCAAACGCTGACATCCGCACTGGTAATGTGCGACGTCAACACTGTTTCATATTGTTCAATCAGATACATTCGCGACGGTTCGGGCAAGTCATCGCCTGCCGCGCACGCCAATTTGATGACTTCGCAAGCGGCGGAGGATTGCGGATGGTTGACCAAAATGTGTTCACGCGTCGTCGCCGCTGCATCGAGATCACCGAGCCGCGTTTGACAGCTCAGTTTTAATAGTAAAGCGGCGGGTGCATCGGGATGCGATGCATGATGTTTCAAAAACGTTTCAACCGCGACGAGTGATTCGGCAAGATGGCTGGCATCGCCGCTCTCGCCAGCCGCCATTACGAGCGTCCAAGCGTAACCGAGTCGCGCGGTGGCGATTTTGTCGGTGATGGGTTCCGCGGGATGCTTTTCCAACAGTTCGGTGGCGAGTCGATAGGCTGAGCCAGCGATTAGCTTGTCGCCCGCATCCAGAGCACCGGCGGCCACGGCCAATAATGTTTCTCCGGTGCGTGCGATGGTCTTTTCCGACGCAGGTTCGCCTGTCGTGCGCTGGATCGATTCCGTTGCGAGCGTCGACCAACGCAGAGCATCCGCATGCCGATCTTGGGCCGTGAGGGCTGAGGCGGCTGAGTTCCAAATCGTGATCGCGGTTTCGGCGGGCAGGTCCGCTGCGGTAGCCGTGGTGATTTGTTTTTCACACAGCGCAGCGGCAGTATGGTAAATCTCGCCTGCTTCATCTTGACGGCCGGCTTGGAAACATTTTCGGGCCACGCCCACGAGCGCCGCCAGCGTGCGAGTCGACATGGCAGCGTCAATCTTGATTTGCGAAGCCGCTGTGATCGCTGCGTCGAGCTCGTCGCCGCTGAGGGTTTGCAACAACGCCGCTTCGACAGAGCTGGTCGCTGGCGGTGCCGCATGCAAACCCAGGGGCACACAAACAGCGATCAGGCCGATGAATGCGCACATAAACAGACACCGCACATGATGTGTCGGTTGCCATGAGATCGTCAGTTGGTGTTTTGCCATCAAGCTGGCCTGGGAAGAAGGCATGTGGGAGATAAGAGCAGGCGTTCGGCGGGAGCCATAGGCTCCCGATTGAAGAGCAGACGTTCGGCAGGAGCCTCACGCTCCCAGTTGTTTACAATCGTGCCGCTGCTTACGCCGCTGCCCGCGCGGCAGCCGAACCGTAGAACGCACCGATCGCTTCCACGACACGGCACTGTTCCATCTCGGTCAACGATGGGAAAATCGGTAGATTCAAGACTTCACGTGCAGCACGCTCAGTCTCGATCAGACCGTTGTGACGGAATTCCATACCCTTGAAACACTCTTGCTTGTGCATCGGAATCGGATAGTAGATCTCCGAGCCGATGTTCCGCTCAGATAGGTAACTGCGCAGCTCATCACGACGCCCACCGCCCACGCGAAGCGCATATTGATTCCACACATGAAACGCGTTCTTGTCTCGCGTCGGCAAGGTGATGTCTACGTTACCGATCAATCCCTGTTCCTTAAGCATCCGGTCATACCGGCCCGCGATCTTGGCTCGACTTTCGACCGCATCCCCGAGATAGCGTAGCTTCACCCGCAACACTGCCGCTTGGAAGGTATCGAGCCGACTGTTGATACCGATGACTTGGTGGTAATAACGAGGACGCATCCCGTGACCAGCGAACAATCGCAAACGATCCGCCAAAGCCGCGTCGCCAGCCGTGATCATGCCGCCATCGCCCATCCCGCCGAGATTCTTGGTCGGATAAAAACTGAAACAGCCAATGGTGCCCCAACTGCCTGCTGGACGGGAATGATACGCTGCACCAATCGCTTGCGCCGCATCCTCAACGACGGGAATGTCATGCTCGCCCGCGATTTGGCAAATCCGGTCGATCTCAGCACACTGGCCGAACAAGTGAACAGGAATGATCGCTTTCGTTTTATCGCTGATCAACGACGCGATCGAGTCCGCGTCAACGTTGAATGTGTCTGGACAGATGTCTGCAAAGACAGGTGTCGCACCGAGCCGGGTGATACAGCTCACCGAGGCAAAGAACGTGAACGACGGCACGATGACTTCATCGCCAGGGCGGATGTTCAGCGCCATCAACGCCAGCAACAACGCATCGCTACCCGACGCACAGCCAACGACGTTGGGAACTTGGCAATACCCCGCCAACTCGCACTCCAGTGCGGTGACGTCGGGGCCGAACAAGAATCGCCCGCTGTCGAGCACCTCCGTCAACGCCTCCAAGAACTCTTCGCGATGCGGCGCGTTGTCACGATTGACGTCGAGCAGGGGCACGCCAGTGCTGGGTTGGTTGGTTTGTTTTTGTGTTTGGGTCATGGGAAAGATCATCCTTGAAATTGAGCGGGAACTTCCGAAAATCCTCTTTCGGCTTGCTCGATTGGCTGCGCCAGACACGAGCACTCACGGTTCTCTGTACGCCTGCGATCGGCGGCAGGTCAAGAGCGGAATCACCCGTGACGGGTGAAGACTGAACGTGTAAAGGCGTGAACCGACGGATCAGGTTTGCGAGTCGCCGCGTTCGCTGCAAGTGTTCGTGCGCCGACGTCCGATGACCGTTCAAATCGGCAAAATTCACCGAGAGCGTAGCAAGCGATTAGAAAAGCAAAAGAATCTGCGAGTTTTGCGTAATTAACCCCCCGATCTGGCTTGTCGCAACGCGTGACAACGGTACTATTGACAAAACCCAAATTTTTCGTCCGAAAAACTTCGCGAAACCGCCCCTCACCCCTTTGCCCCCGTCTCCAGGAGGAGACTCGTGATGACTCGTCTACTCACTCTGCTGATCTGCATTGGATCGCTAACCAGCATTCCCGCCGCCTCCCTGCTCGGCGTTGCGAACGTTTCGGCGCAAGGGATTAATGGGATGTTCCCGATCATGTCGCATGATTTTGGCACCGTGGCGGTCGCGTCGAAAACCGAATTCGTGTTCCCGATCAAAAACACGACGGGCAGTGAAATGCATATTCGTGAAGTCCGCGCGAGTTGTGGTTGCACCACGCCGATCCTGGCCTCGAACTACATCCCCGCTAATGGCGAGGGATCACTGACGGCTCGATTCAATACAGGTACGTTTCGCGGTAAGAAGGGCGCGACGCTGACCGTCGTCATCGACAAACCGTTCTTCACCGAAGTATTGCTCAAAGTCGATGGCTACATCCGCAGTGACATGGTGTTCCATCCCGGCAGCGTCGAGTTTGGTTCAATCAACCAAGGCGAAGACAAAACTGGGGCGACGAAAATCTATTACGCTGGTCGCAGTGATTGGCAAGTCGTTGATTTCCGTGCCAGCAAACCTTGGCTGATTCCAAAGTTCACGCAAGTCGAACGGGGACCGGGCAAAGCGACTTACGAATTGTCCGTCCAAGTCCGTGAAGATGCTCCCGAAGGTTTCTTCCAAGACGAAGTGATCGTGCAGACGAACGACCGTAGCATGCCACGTGTGCCCTTGCGAGTCACCGGCAACGTCGTCACGGCTCTGTCGATCTCGCCCCAATCGATTGCCCTGGGCAACGTAAAACCCGATCAAGAAATCATCCAACGTCTCGTGATCACCGGACGCGAACCGTTCGCGATTGAGTCGATTGAATGCCCCGGATGGAAGGTCAGTTTCGATCCGGCGGCCAAGCAGACCAAGAAGATTCACTTTGTCAACGTGACGTTGTCACCCGGTGCCGATACCCAAGGCGCTCAGCGTGTACCGATGGTGATCAAGACGGCGGGCGAGAAATCAGTGACCGCCAAAGCGGTCTTGACTGCAGAGATCACGAACCCGCAAGTTGCCGCGGCGAACTGATCATGTTCGTCACCACCGCTCGCCTCTAAACTCTCAAACGCCCGGCCTCGACCGGGCGTTTTTTTATGCGTCGTCGCGACAGGCCAAGAATTCCCACGAGTTTCCAGATAATCCGAAACTCTTGATGAGTTTGCGTGGGATAGGCTTCCAGCCTGTCAAGGCGAGATCGACAGGCTGGAAGCCTGTCCCACTTATCTAGCTCGACTCTTACTTTTCTACCCAGTCCTTACTCAGGAATCTCGTGATGGCCCGGATTGCAATCATTAACCCCGAGTTTGAAATTTCGTATTGGGGACTCGAACATGCGCAAACGATGATGGGCAAGCGAGCCAATATGCCTGTGGCAAGCTTGCCCTTGCTCGCAGCCCTGACACCCTCGCATCACGAAGTCGTGTTGTTTGATGAGAACGTCGAACAACTCGATTTCGATCAATTGTCCCAGTTCGATATCGTTGGCGTGACGGGGATGAGCGTCCAGCGGTTCCGCATGCAGAGCATACTGACGGAACTAAAAAAACGCGGAACGTTCACCGTCGTCGGTGGACCCTGGGCAACCGTGCAAGAAGACTATTTCGACGGTCTGGCTGATGTGCTGTTCGTCGGCGAAGCCGAAACGACATGGCCCGAGTTTCTTGGACACTGGGAAAACGGCGAGTTTGAACGGCGATATGAACAGTCCGAAAAGACCGACATGTCGACCGTCCCGACCCCGCGATTGGATTTGCTTAAAAACGAGCACTACATGTTCGGCAGTTTGCAGTTTTCGCGCGGCTGCCCGTTTCAGTGCGAGTTCTGCGACATCATCGTTACCTTCGGTCGACGACCACGCATCAAAGAACCTGAACAAATTGTGAGGGAGCTCGAAATGCTCCGCGCACACGGGATGCGGATCGCCTTTATCGTCGATGACAATTTGATCGGTAATAAGAAGGGTATCAAACCCGTACTCGCTCGCGTCGCCCAGTGGCAGCAAGATAACGGTTACCCGCTCGCGTTCAGCACCGAAGCGTCCCTCGATTTGTGCGAAGACGAAGAACTGATGGAACTGATGGCTCAGTGCAATATCCAGTCCGTGTTTATCGGTATTGAAACGCCCAATGAAGAGTCATTGAAGGAAACCAAGAAGTTTCAAAACGTACGAGAGCGGGGCGGGACTCTGATCGAAAAGATTCACCAGATTCAAGATTTCGGCATCGAAGTTTGGTGTGGACTCATCGTTGGTTTTGACAACGACACCGCTGACATTTTTAAGATTCAACAACAGTTCTTGAAGGACTCGCGGATCGCGCACGCCATGATTGGATTGCTGCATGCGATCCCCAAGACGCCCTTGCATGATCGACTGCGTGAAGAAGGGCGACTCGATCTGGCCGACGAATCGGCGTTTGGTACGAACGTGATTCCCAAACAGATGAGCCGGCAAGAACTCCGAGACGGTTATTTGGCGACAATGCAAGCGGCTTACGAGCCTGATGCCTACTTCGGTCGGATGGATCAATTATTCGTTAAGGATGGTTTCGAGTTTCGTGCGTTTAAGACACCGTACTTTCGTGCCCACCGTTGGCTGCGTGTGCGACACACCGCGTTTTATCTTGTCGGTTTTCTCGTCGTGTTTGCGAAATTGATGCGTGGAGTTCCTGACCCGAAGCTGAGGAAAATATACCGCCAACGAATTTGGGGCGCGATCCGCAAACGCTGGTCATCGCCACCAATCTATTTTTACTACGCGGTGAAGTGCGCGATGCACTATCACCATTACAAAATGACATCCGACATGGCTGAACACCCTGAGAAGTTTGTGTCGTCCTTCGGTAAAGCCATTCGCAGTGAGCAGCAGTACATCGAAGTATCCTAAAAAGCCACTGGACGACTCGGGTGCAAATTGTCGCGGCAGATTCGCGGACTGAAGTCGGGGAGACGCATTCATCCACTGCTGAAGTATTTATCAAGCGTTTGGTCAAGCTCGCGCGCTGCGACGCCAAATAAAACCATCGAGCACGTAATGGGTGATTTGCGGCACGGCTAATAGCGGAGCGAGTATCACGTCGTTCGAAAACAGCCATCCTTGGTCGATAGATTGCGGATCGCTCGTCATCAATGCCCAGCCGAACAGCCAACTTTGTTCATGCCATAACCCACAATCCCAGATTAACTCTTCGGCATACGCGAGCATCCAGATCGCTCCCAGAAACAAGGATAGGCGACCGATCGTGGTGCTCCACCGAGAGGTCGATGGTGGTGCTGAACCGGTCTTGCTGCTTGGTCGATGCCAACGGTACCAATAAATCAGCACCATGTAAGGAACCCCGTGGATGATCACATTGGTGACGGTGAAGGCATAGTCGGAATTAAGCGAAATGATGCCGACATACCAGCACACGGCAGTCGTCATTAGGACGAGATCCTTGCCAGGGTTCCAGCGGCCATGGTTCCATCCGCGATGCAGCGAACGAGCGGCATAGATCGCCAGCGATGACCAGTAGATCGGTTGCAAGATTGTTGCCACGATCAGAGGCAGGTGGAGAAAATTACCCTCATCGAACCAGGCAAAATTGCGGGGTAAGTGAGTGTGCCAGTACACCAAGGGATAGATCGTGGCGAGATAAATCGCGGATGCATCAATCCACCAGCCGGTCGCATGGTCGTCGCCTTCGCGCGCACGATACAAAGCAATCCAGCCATATTGTTGACGAACAAAATGGAACACCGCGAGATACGCGAGTAGACTCCAAAAGATAGCGATGCTTTCGCTATAGATGGCACTAGCCAGAAGAAATGCTAGCAGCGGTGTGAGTCCATATAACCAGGGCCGACGACGGAGTTCCTTCACGTCGAAGTAGACCCGAAACCCAGTCGCATAAACGTGTGCGACGTCGATCAACAATATCGCTGCGACCCAAGTCCAACCGGGCGTGTCGTCGTGCAAGATGCCGAGCGCTGCACCGAGTGGTAGCATCGCCAGGGCCAGCAGCGCGCTGCCGCCGAAGGCGAGCAAGTCAACGACTGGAGAGAACAGAAACGGTAATCGTGAGGTCGACGAGGAAATAACGTTGGCGTGTGGTTGGGGATGTGGGATGAGCGTTGAACCATTGTCCGCAATTCTCCCATCAGATCAACTAGCAGTTCCATGAACGCTTTACAGTTGAGCCGAAAGCGCTAGCTTCGGGCCTTGTTGGCCGATGTCGCTCGTACTCTCCCAACTTCGTTGAGGCAAATTCGTCATGCCATCGAGAATTCTCAGGGCAGCGTGTTGACCGCTCTCGATGCATCCTGGCACACCCACTCCGTTGAGTGCGTTGCCTGCCAAGGCCAGTGACGGATGAAGTTTCAGTCGATCTTCAATTCTTGCCACGCGTGCTTTGTGCCCGACGTGATATTGTGGCATTGCGTGGGTTTGGCGAGTGATGTGACGCAGGAGGGGTTCACCATCAATATCAAGCAACTTCGTGACTTCCCACAATGCTAGTTCGATTAGCTCTTTGTCAGGTAAACGCATCAATCCGCTCTGACAGGCACCGCCGATGAACACGCGCATCAGCACGGTGCCCTCGGGGGCACGGCCAGCGTATTTCTCGCTCGAGAAACTGCATGACAAGATTAAGTGATCTTCAATCAGTGGGACAACAAACCCGAACGATCCCATCGGGTGACCAATTTGATCGCGACGAAACGCTAACGAAACAACCGCGCAGCTTGCATACTCAATACTGCCGAGTTCGTCGGCAATCTCAGCGTCGACGTTCGATAGCATGTTCGACGCATGACCGGCAGGCGCCGCCACGATCACCGCATCGGCCGCCATTGGTTCATGCGGCCTCGCCTTTGTTCGTAACTCCCAGATTTCGCCAGCTTGTCGCACTGAGTCGATGGGGCAGTTCAAATGGGTGGCATCGCGCGGCAGTTGATCAGCGAGGGCGTTGATCAATCGAGACATGCCGCCACGCAACGTCACGAATTGACTATAGCGAGCTCCGCCAACTTTTTCGGCTTGCTTTCCGCTCGTTTTGCGGGACGCCAGCATACCACGAATGAGGCTGCCATGATTGCGTTCCATTTCCAAAAATCGTGGCATCGTGGCGGCGACGCTCAACCGTTCAGGATCGGCGGTATAGATGCCGCCGACGAGCGGTTGTACTAGTCGTTCAAACAATTCAGTCCCGAAGCGTCGACATACAAACGACTTCAACGATTCGTCTTCGTCGTTGTCCTTGCGTGGCATGAACAGTTCCATACCCGCGCGAAGTTTGCCCCAGGGGCTGAGGATGCGGGTCGAAAGCAATGGCCAGATGCGTGACGGGGCCATCACCATGAACCCCGCTGGAATCGGTTCCAGACGTCCGTGCGCCAATACGTCCGCACCGTGTCCATTCGGATTGGTGCCGATTAAATCTTCACCCAGACCGAGGTCTTTGCATAGTTCAATCCCGCTGGGCAGCGACGTCATAAAATTATCCGCCGCTCCTTCAATGAGAAAACCGTCCTTGCGAACGGTTTGAATCACGCCACCCAAACGTGGTCCAGCTTCGTAGAGTTGCACGTCGATCGACGGTGCCAGTTTTTGCAAATGGTGGGCTGCGGCAAGCCCTGAGACACCACCACCAATGATCGCTACACGACGTCGCATTTCTGTGCTCCTTGAGCTGGGCGGGGAAGATAATTGCAATCCGGTTCGGCCGCGAGCATGTTGCCCGTGACGGCGTAGGCGCGAGCACGCGAGCCACCGCAGATTTGGCGGAATTCGCATTGACCGCATTTACCTTCGAGCCGATTGGGGTCACGCAAGGCACGGAACACGGATGAGTTTTGATAGATATCGACGACGTTCTGTGCTGGGAACGTGCCGCACAACACTGGCAAAAATCCAGCGGGATAGACCACGCCGGTATGACTGACAAACATCACGCCCTTGCCATCGTTGATCCCAGCGGTGGCGAATGGTGGTGGAGCGGCGGCGCTCGTGCTGCCTGCGTCGCGTCGATGCTGCATCATGTAACGACGATAGTGCATCGCCTCGGTTGTCTTGACTAGATACGGTTGTTTGCGTGATTGAGCGAATAGCCGCGCGAAGGCGTCTTCGCACTGATCAGCCGACAATCGCTCCGACGCTTCGGCGCGGCCCACGGGGATCAAAAAGAACGCCGACCACATCGCGATGTCATATTGCGCAAACAGATCACCCATGGCTTCGATTTGATGCACGTTCTTAGGCATCAGCGTCGTGTTGATTTGCGTCGGCACGCCAAGCTCACGACAATCTTGCAGGATCTCCAAACACTTCGCGAAGCTGCCACTCACGCCGCGATGAGCATCATGCGTCTCTGCATCCACACCATCCACACTGACGGCCATCCGTGAGATACCTGCATCCCGCAATCGAGCGATCGCATCACGGGTGACAAGCGGTGTCGATGAAGGCGTGATTGACACGGCCAGTCCTTGGCTCACGGCGTGGTCAATCAACTCAAACAGATCGGCTCGCTTGAACGGATCGCCGCCTGTCATCACCAACATCGGTGGTTGCGGGAACTGCGTGAGTTGATCGATCATCTGTTTGGACTCAGCGGTATTCAATTCCGCCGGATCGCGTCGTGGCTGCGCACAGGCGCGGCAATGCAAGCACACGAGATCGCATGCTCGTGTTAATTCATAGAACACCAGCATCGGGCTGTGGTCGAACGACTGCCGCGAGCGACGGGCCATCAAGCTCAACCGTCCCGGACTGACATTCAGAGATTCTTGATTGAGGGGAGCGACCATATCGATAAACCTGCAATAACTGTTTTGAAAACAAGAGGCAGGTGGCGAATCGAATCAAGCGGCAAGATGCGTGGTACCAGACGTGCTCAGTGTCGCCACCGGTAACCCTATTCTATCGAGAAATGCACAGCCAAGTATAGAATGCGTTTCGCTAAAACGCGTGTGTCAGATTGTCACGGACACGAAACCTGTAGGCACTCAGCGGTTCGATGTCATCGGGGCTGGGTGCCAATTCGGGCGGAGCGTGTTCGAACCGTTCCAGCGTGAGTATTCTAACCGAGCGGCGCGATGACGGGCTTCCCAAAACGCCGCCGTCTGACGCAGTTTCAGTGCCCGCTCTTTGCGAACCGCTTCGGTATCGTCGTCAGGTAGCGATCCATACGTATCTGTCAACGTAGGGCCGCGGAGTTGTGGCGTTGTCAATTCAGGTTCTGCCTCATTGAGGTCGCTGGCGAGTTTCTCCGGTGCAGCGGCGACATGATCGACAACTTCATCGACCCTGTTTGCCACCTCGATCGTGACGGGTTCAAGCGAAAATGAGGGCATCGCTTCCAAGGTATCCATCGAGATGGTTTCATCATGATCTGCGTCGGCGCGCAGCACGTTGATGCTCTGTGGTGCCGGGTCGATCACATCCATACATGCGATCGGACGCGGGGCCGATTTCAGGACACGCCAGTGATCGGCGCGGAGCGCAGAAGACCGTGTCGCCAACGGAATGAATGCGAGTATGGCGAGTCCGGCAATCGTGGCCGTCACAAGAATGCTGAAGACGGTTTTCATGATTCGGTTCTGTTAGGCATCGCGTGGAAATGGGCTTAAGAAACGTGTCTACGCAGCACGCAGTTGTTGTTGCTTTTGCTCAACAAACCGAATCGCTTGCTTGACCCAACCTTCACGTTGAATCCGTCCTTTGAACGCCAAGATTTCATTGAACCGTTCCGCTTCGTCGTCGTTCCACGCAGCGATCTGTTCAAAGTAAAACACGCCTTGCTCTTGCAGTTTCTTCTGATTGCCTGGACCCACGCCCCAAATGCGTGTCAAGTCATCTGGCGGGAAACTATCGTAGGCTGGTGCGACGGGTTCCTCTGCGATCGGTTCAAACAGGATCGTCGCGGATTCGTCGCCCTGCGCGACTGGTTCCGGTTTGATCGTGATCGTGTTGGTGGTCGCGACCTGTGTGGCTTGGGTCAGTGCCAGTTTGAGTGATGCGATTTCGCTTTCGGCTGCCATCAACCGAGTTGTGGTCAACGTGACAATGTCGCGAACCATCTCGGATTGCGATTTGAGCGCACTGAATTCATCGCGATACTTTTTCAATCGCTTTTGATCTTGGCGATTGGCGCGTCGCTGAGCCACAACGTAAAACGTCAACACGGCGGCCACGATCACGTAAGCCACCAAGGCGGCCAGCACGATCAGGAAAGCGCGGTCGGAATACAAATCAAAAACAGGTGGTGATTGTGTGAAATTCATGATGGGCAATCAGAACGAACAAACGGCAATCAATCGGCTTGCTCATGCATAACCGATGAAGGGACTCTTCCGACTGAACATCGGTGCAACACCCGATTGCAATTTGACGATTTCTCGCATCCTGTCACATTTTACCATCGCACCGTTCTTGCCAGGAAAAATGGGCAGTCTGTACGGGGAGGCGGGACTACACCAGGTTGGCGAAAATCATAACCCGAAGCGTAAGCGAGGGAAAAGTTTAGGTAAGGTTCCTCGATTACGCGTCGGGTTAGATAAGCACGCCACTTTCCATTAAATTGGCTCTTTCCAGCTAAGCTCGATGCGACTTCCGCGGCACCACACGGTGGAAATGCAAATAGACCTCTTGATCGACCACTCGGCGGACGCCTTCGACCAAACATTGGGGTTCGTTCTCACGCTCACCTTGTTCGATGATTTTTTCAATCGGCGTTCCCGGTGCGACTGAGAACGTGCGTTGGTTGATCGTTTGGTTACCGGCATCAAGTTCGGGGATGATGAAATGGCAGGTCGCACCAAATGTCAACATCCGCGCGGTATTGGCATCGTGATAAGGGCGAAACCCAGGAAACCCTGGCAGCAACCCGTGATGCAAGTTGATGATCCGACCGCCTGCGAATTGCCAGCACACCTCAGCGGGCAAGACCCGCATGTAACGAGCCAAGATGAGATAGTCAATTTCCAATTCGTCGAGCGTTCGGACAAGTTGGTCGTTATCGGCACCGCCTTGGCCGTCGCCAATCATGCGAAACTCGGTGTCAAATTCGGCTGCCAAGGGGGCGAGTTTCTTGCGATTGGAAATCACCACGGGCACGTCCGCAGCGATCGTGCCGTCAGACACCGCTTGCAAAACTGCTCGCGGGGTATCTTCGATGTAGGTGCAAGCGATCGCCAAACGAGGACGCGGGTTCGTTCGCACGTCGGGACTCCAAGCTCGGATCGACAATCCGGTGTGCTCGCCAATCTGCCGCATCTCATCTTGAAGCTGGGTCAAGGAGACGTTGCGGTTGCTCGATTTGGGCGAGTCAAACTGAATCCGGCACAACATCGCGAACAGCGACTGCTCGTCATGATCATACATTTGAATCTCGGCGATCCGGGCACCACGACCGGTCAGGTGGTGAATGATCGGATCGGCTAAACCCGTATGATCGGGACCGAGAGCAGTGATGACGACTTCCATGAGCTGGTGTTTCTAATGAGGAGATGACTTTGGAGAAATTCAAAGGGGGCGATGGCATTCTGGCGAATCCCACTACAATGGGCGACGGAATTCACGCGAATTCTAGAGTAAATCGAGTTTGGCCGCTCGATCGTTAGACATCAAGCCGACTGGAATAAAAACATGACCACATCTAAATCGAAAGTCAAATCCAATGGGAAACCGGATGCCTCACCGGCAGTGACGGGAGGCCGGATTCGGCGGCGGGCGGATTTTCCTAAGGGTGAAAACCTATGCGATCATTGCACGGCAAAATGCTGTCACTACTTTGCATTGCCAATCGACGAGCCGGTCGCTCGCCGAGATTTCGATTTCATTCGTTGGTACTTGCTCCATGACCGAGCGAGTGTGTTCGTCGATGAAGAGACGTGGTACTTGCTCGTCCACACCACGTGCCGACATCTGCAAGCTGACAACCGCTGCGGAATTTACGAAACGCGGCCGCAGATTTGTCGTGAATACACCACGGCTGAATGTGAGTTCGAGGACGATTGGTGTTATGAACGTTACTTTGAAACGCCTGAACAAATTGACGAGTATGCAGACGCCTTGTTCGGTCCGCAATTTGAACAGTCCGGTCGCCGCAAACAAGATGCCATCCGCAGCCGACGGCCAATGGGATTGCCGGTGGTGTGAGGTTGGTTCTTGGTTACTTCAGGTATGTTACGTCGACGTAGCGATAGCCACCGCCGCCACGACGGATAAGTTGTTCGAGGAAGGTATTCTCCGGTGCAGGCCCGGTGCCAAACTGGATCGCGTGGATCGTCGTGCCTGCGTTCTCGGCCCGGCGAGTGATGTCGGCGAGTTGTCGTTCTGACATGGTTTGGATTTTGGCATCCGTGAGAAAGAAGATCACGTCGGGTGCCAATCGCAACGCCATTTTCAGCGCTGGTTCATGCTCTGTCCCACCGGTCGCCACGGTGCGCTGAACATACTCACATGCGCGCGCGATCGTTGCCGACTCACCCATCACCAGCCCTACCTGATCGCCCTGGCTGCGAAACACGTCTGGCTCATCGTTGTAAAAGATGATCTGAAACTGTTGACGCTCGGTCAGCGTTTTGAGACTGCGTATCAATTCGGACTTGGCGGCACGCAGCGGTGCGGAGCTGGCCGCTTTCATGCTTTCACTGCGGTCGAACACGTACACGAATGTGCTGCCTGTGCCCGAGACGCCGAAAACCTCCGTGGTTGTTTGTCCCGCACCCAAGCCGACTCGCGCGGTGCCGGGGACCAGTTGGCGATTGCCCAACTCATCAGGCGAGCGACCGTCGGCCAAGCGGATTTTGCCGTTGACCAGAGAATCGGCGGTCGCTTCGCCAGTCCCGTTGCCCGCACCGCCTGCGGGCGCGGTCAGCTCGGCGAGCACGGCGGCCAAGTCAATCGGCGGCCCAATGTTCGGTGCGTTGTTCGTCTCGCTGAGGGGCGATTCGCCACCCGTGGTTTGCGGAGTTGCGGCATCGGCGGCTGAGGAGTTTTCGGCGGAATCGGCGGGAAGGACTTGTTCGGGCGGCTGGGTGACGTAGAGAGTGCGGTCAGGCATGCGGTGGACTATCGCCATGCCCACGCTAAGTACGTTCGGTGCCTCGGTCGTGCCGCTGGTCGGGTTGCCTGCGACGAACCACACCAATCCGACCAGTACAATCAAATGCAGGGCCAGCGAGGCCAACAGGGCAGGCCAATGAGCACGCGTTGGATCGGCGGGAAAGGTCGAATTGTGCATGAGAAAAACGAGTTCAGAGTGCTCGCGGGCAAAACAAAACGGAATTCTGCCTCGGGTATCGGTTTTCAGAAACCCTGTCGGCGATTATTGTACTGGCTGCCGAGGCTACCTGCGGCGCTCGTTTTTCATTTTCGGGATGCCCATTGAAGCGGTGGTTCCTTGATCATGGCGGTTATGAGCGAACGCGGCAACCTTTCCATTTGAACCATCTGGCCCCGATGCGATGTTCTCTTCACTGAGATCGCCTCGCGGTCGAAACTGCGGAGTTTTCAGTAGTGAGTAATCAGTCAGGTCGTTACCTTTTCACCAGCGAATCGGTCAGCATGGGCCACCCCGATAAGCTGGCCGACCGTATTTCCGACAGCATTCTCGACGCCTTGCTGGCGCAAGATCCGATGAGCCGGGTGGCCTGCGAAACGCTCGTCAACACCAACCTCGCCATTATCGCGGGCGAAATCACCACCAAAGCCAAGGTCGATTACGAAAAGATCGTCCGCGATACGATCCTGGCCGTTGGTTACAACAACGCAGACACGGGCATCGACGGTGCGACTTGCGAAGTCCAAGTGCGTCTGGATGCACAAAGCCCTGACATCGCTCAAGGCGTCAACTCCAACGATAGTGGCAAAGAGATCGGTGCGGGCGACCAAGGCTTGATGTTCGGGTACGCATGTTGCGATACGCCTGAATTGATGCCACTACCGATCGCGCTTTCGCACCGGATCATCAATCGCATCACCGAGGCTCGCTTCAACAAAGAAGTCAGTTGGTTGCGGCCCGATAACAAGAGTCAAGTCACAGTGGAATACGAAGGCTCCACGCCCATTCGTATCGACACGGTCGTCGTTAGTGCGCAGCATGCGCCAGGTGTTACCAACGAAGAAATTCGCGCGTTCATCATCGAGCATGTAATCAAACCGTCGATCCCGGCGGAATTGGATAAGGGTGACATCACGTATCACATCAACCCGACGGGCAAGTTTGAGATCGGTGGCCCACACGGCGATTGTGGTTTGACGGGTCGCAAAATCATCGTTGATACCTATGGTGGTTGGGGACGTCACGGCGGTGGCGCGTTCAGCGGCAAGGATTCAACCAAGGTGGACCGCAGTGCTGCGTACATGGCGCGTTACGTTGCCAAGAATATTGTCGCGTCGGGACTGGCCGAACGCTGCGAAGTTCAATTGGCCTACGCAATTGGTGTGACCGATCCGGTCAGCGTGCATGTGGATACCGAAGGCACTGGCAAGATTGATGATGGCAAATTGTGCGAACTTGTTCGCAAGCACTTCAACCTGAAGCCAGGTCAAATCATCGAGCATCTGCAATTGCGTCGCCCAGTGTTTGTGGCCACCACAGCGGGTGGTCACTTCGGTCGCGAAGGTGACACTTTCACTTGGGAAAAGACTGACAAGGCCGATGAACTCGCCGAAGCCGCTGGGCTGGTTGCGACGGCTTAGTTCCGTTCTTTTGGAGTGCTCCGACTTGTCGGAGCACTCCTTTTCAAAAATGTTCGCGAGGCGTGTGATCGTTGCTTAAACGCATCGGGTGAAAACTTTCCGTGAAATGAGCCGACGGCGCTAGCTGCGGGCAACGGGTGAGGCCCGCGGCTATCGCCGTCGGCTCACAACAGTTATACCGAATGATTTCACCCGATGTGCTTAGCTGTCATCGTTTCACAAATGCTGATGAAGTTTGAATGTGCGTGAAAAAAGAAAGCGGTGACAAGTCACCGCACTCCAAGTTTTTTAATTAGAAGTTCCCTTGCGTCGCATCGCTCCCGCCTCCGCCGACGGTGTCGGGGTCGATCCTCTCTCGCGTAACACAATCGCTTGGATCACTGACCCACACTTCGATCACGCCAAACTTAATATTTGGCGAAAGTGGGCTGACGAACTCATCGCTCACACGCCCGATTCATTGCTGATCACGGGCGATCTTTCCGAAGGTGATGACGTGGCGTATCAACTCCACTGTATCGCCGAAACATTCGACCGACCGATCTATTTTGTTTTGGGTAACCATGACTTCTACGGCAAATCGATCGGTGCGACACGCCAACAAATAATCGAACTGACGCGTGAAGTCGAACATCTGCATTATCTGACTGACAGCGGCCCGGTGTTCTTGGCCGACGACGCTGTGTTGATTGGTGACGATGGTTGGGGTGACGCCACGGCGGGCGATTACGAGAACACCACTGTGCGGCTGAACGATTTTGAACGGATTGCCGATTTCCGCGACAGCCATCTTGAGCAATGGTCAGCGATACTGAGGCGAGAAGGCGGCGGCAGCGCGGCGCGGCTCGCCAACAAACTGGCATTGTTGCCCGCAACCGTGCGTCATGTGTTGATCGCCACGCACGTGCCTCCGTTTCGCGAAGCCTGTTGGTACGAAGGTCACACGACCGACGATAACTGGGCACCGTTTTTTGTCTGTGGGTTGGTTGGCGAAGCCTTGCGATTGGCTGCCGAATCGTCACCCGAGCGGATGCACACAGTGCTCTGTGGGCATACTCATCATGACGGGGATGCGGAGATCCTGCCGAACCTGATCGTTCACACAGGCTATTCGCGTTACGGCACACTCGACATCGAATCACTCGTAAAAATCACGACGAATGGGTTTGACGTGCCGAGAATCTCAAAAACTTAAACTTAAACTTAAACTCGAACTTAGCCTTCGACGAATTGTGGAGCGTTTAAGTTTAAGTTTACGTTTACGTTTAAGTTTACGTTTACGTTTACGTTTGGTGGGGAGTTACCATGTATGCCGGATGCCGAAGTGCATACCCTGCATTACAAAGGTGTCGTAATTCCTTCCCGCTTGCGGTGTGTCGACGGTGTTATCGGGATCCATGATGCCCGACAAGCGAACGGTATCCGTCATCGCGATGATGTTGTAACCGAACGTCACGTCGAAGCGTGGATATTTATGCCATCCGATCGAAACATCAAACTCTGGCACCCATCCAAACGTGCTGTCTGAAAGCGTGCCGCGATTGACTTCATTGACGAGCAGTCCGGTGTCTCGGATGTCTGATGGAGGTGTGTCGGTTGTGATCACCCTGCGTCCGCGCCGCTCGGAGGTCCGTCGGACGTTGCCGAAACCGACCTTGCCCAACCAATCAAAGCTCCAGCAGCCCTCGCGGTAGCGGCCCGCCATGCCCAGTTGACCACCGTGGAATTCGTTCTGAGTATCGAACAAATCGGTGGATGTGATGTTGTTTCCGATTTCATCTGGAAACGGATCTTGCGTCTTCGTGCTGCTGAACGACAACTGCAAGTCTTCTTGCAATCGCATGTATTGATAGCCGTACAAGACGTCATAGGTTGTCCCTAATCCACCCGTCCAAAACTGGCGGACTGAGACATCGCCTCCGAACACATTGCTGCTCGCCGAGGCACTAACGCTGCCGAAGCGACCAAAATCCTCAGCCGAGTCGGGGAACGCGATGAGAAGCGAAGCCAGAACATTGGCATTCGTTGTGGGGATCGCCAGAATATCGCCGCCGTTGATCGACTCGCGAGCACTGAATGAATCATCGGACTCCGTTGCTGTCCAACCACGGAACACGAGACTGCGATTACGACAATCGTCTAACCACGTGCCGATCGTCAACCGACCACCTGCCGTGAGGTCTTTGAAAAATTGTTCGCCACCGAACAACGTCGGTGCAGGCAAAACCCCCGCTTCGTCGGCAGGCGTTCCCGCAGGACTGGTCGTGATCAATGATGGAATTGAATCACCGTTGCGAAACAACAGCAGCAACTCTAACGACCCGAACCAACGACAGGGATCAAAGCACAATGACGCATTGCACATCCCACCATCGCATGCACCGTAGCCACAGTGCCCGTCGCAGCCTCCGTATCCACAACCATCGCATGAGTCAAAGCCACCGACATAAGGGTCGCCGTAGCCATCCGACCACACTTCGCCACTGTCGATCCACTGCTCTTCGTCATAACCGTGTTGAATCAATGTTTCTTGCGAGCGCATTGAACTGCGGCGCATCTTGGGATTGAGTTGCCGACCGACTGTTCGCCGCGTCGGAGGTGATTGCAGTTGATGTGAATTGGAGTGAATGCGAGGTGCTTGCTCGAAAGAAGTTTGTTCAATGAACGATTCTGAGGGCTGTTGATTCGTCGTTTCGGTTTGCCCACCGAGTTCGTTCAGGTCGCTGGCTGAATCGCCTGAAAGAGCCAACACTCGCGCCTTGCCACGTACCATCGAAGGCAGCGGTTTCAGCGTGACTGGCTCGATTTCTTCGTTCTCTATTTGCAGCCGCGATCGCCCGCCGTTGTCCACGTCCGTTGAGCTGGACGCCACGCCACGCGATGCGACCGGTTTGGCCGAGGCACGTGTGGTCACGACAGGCGGCGGAGTGGAAGCACCGGCTGGATTGTACGTGTCACGGTCAGGCTGCTTGGTACGAACCTGCGCACTAGCCAGTGAAGGTAGGATCGCGGTGCTGAGCGCCAACACAGCGAGGAACAGCGAACAGTTGATTCGGGAGTGTTTCGTATTCATTGCAAGATTCATTCAAACAAGGTCCGGAAAACCAGGACGTCATCGGGGCAGCGTCCGCGCAAACGAACACCCAACCGAGATATCGGGCGTGCCGGTCGGGTGGATTAAGCGAATCTGGTAAACTTTGCCGATTAAACTGATTTTGCGGGCAAGTTTCACGACGTGTTTCGGGAGATCATTTGACGCTAGAATGGAACCGCGATGATTAGACACCGAGCTTGCAACGCACCCTCATCCAGCTCCAATCCTGCTTTTTCCACTGCGCAATCACATGTTTTCCAAACACCGCTGGTTTCCGCCGCTCATCGCGCTATTGATGCTCGTTAGTTTTTCATCACCTGCGATTTCGCAAGTGCCAACCGACGAGACGATTGTGGACTCGATGCGCGATCGGTTTCAAAAATCAGCGAGCCAGTTTGAGTTCACCGTTTCTAGCTCAGGTGAAAAACTGCAATTGCTTAACCGTCCCGTTTCGAACTGGAGCAATCCCGAGCGGAAGACGATCGCGGGCGCATTGTTTGTGTGGACGCTGAAGGGGCGACCGGAGATGTTGATGTGTACTTACCCGACGGATAACGCAGGCAACTACGAACACGAGTTTCAATCGTTGTCGGTCGAAAGCCTTTCGGGGTCACGGCAAGGGAGCGTGATTTGGGAGCCGCGTAGCGAAGCGGTGCAGTGGCAAGCGGTTCAGGCTAATATCCCGATCGGCAAGACACCAGCGATGCGGTTGGTACAAATGCGTCGCATCGCTAGTCTGTATACCGCCAAGCTCGTGTTCACCAAACAGCCCGATAGAATGCTCCGTCTACAAACCACGCCCCTGCATCGCTACGACGCAGCCCAGTTGCCTGAAACGGTGATCGACGGAGCGTTGTTCGCGTACGTCCAAGGCACCGATCCAGAAGTGATCGCGATGGTCGAGGCGCGTAAGAACGCAGCGGGCGAAGAAGCGTGGCACATCGCGTTTGCCCGGATGACGGTCGTGTCGGCGAAAGTCGAATATCAATCGGCCACGGTGTGGGAAGTCGAGTGGGGGCAACGCGGATTCTTTTCCCATTACAACGTGCTGAAAAATAGTGATTGAATCCGGCAGCGTGAGGTAGTTTTTGCGAGCCGAGTAAGAACTCTGTTTTTTTGAGGCAATGTGTATAGATCGCTGGTGCTTCCGCGTATGCTATCGGGATCGCAAACTCGCCCCAGGAGAAACCCCCGATCGTGCTTCCTAACAAAACTGTAGTCCGCCACCAAACGAAAACTGTAGTCCGCTACCAAACGTTATTCTTCATCGCGTTCTTGGCGATGGCAATCGGCCGTTCCAGACCCATTCATGCTGAGGCTGAGCGGCCCAATGTGGTTGTGATCATGGTCGATGACTTGGGTTATTCTGACATCGGTTGCTACGGAGGCGAAATTGAAACGCCGAACTTGGACGCCTTGGCTGCAGGCGGGATGCGGTTCTCTCAGTTCTATAATACGGCGAAGTGTCACTCGTCAAGAGTCTCGTTGCTGACCGGACAGTATTGTCTGGCGGCGGGCGATCAAGCCCTGACGCATGCGGTGACGTCCGCTGAGGTGCTCGGTGGTGGCGGTTATTTCACGGCGATGACGGGCAAGTGGCACCTCGACAAACAACCGACGGATTTTGGATTCACTCGATACTTCGGTCACCTCAGTGGTGCGTGCAATTACTTTTCTGGTGATAAAACGTTCCGGCTCAACGGTCAGCCGTGGGACGTTCCGAACGAAGGCTTTTACACAACCGTCGCCGACGTGGACTTTGCCCTGGATTTCTTAAGCGAAGCTCGCCAGACGAAACAACCTTGGTATTTGTATGTGGCCTTTAACGCGCCGCACGCACCGCTGCATGCGTTGCCAGCGGATTATGCCAAGTACAAGGGCCGCTACGATCGTGGTTGGGACGCGACTCGCGCAGACCGAGTGGCCAATCAGAAACAATTAGGATTGTTGCCCGAGTCGCTCGCCCCCAGTCTGCGACCTGAGTCGATTCCGGCATGGGATTCGATGGCGGAGTGGAAGCGTGATTACGAAGCGAATCGAATGACGACGCTCGCAGCGATGATTGATCGAGTCGATCAAGAGGTGGGGCGATTGATTGCGGACCTCAAAGCTAACGATGAATTTGACAATACAATGATCCTGTTTGTCTCCGACAACGGAGCCTGTCCGTACGATCGACAAGCGGCGAAGCTCAATGTGGAACCGACCAATGCGGAAACATCGCTGGGCGATTCAACCGGCTGGGCTTGGGCACGCAACACACCATTTCGGTTTTACAAACAAAACCAATTTGAAGGTGGCATCTCGACTCCCGCGATCATGCATTGGCCTGCCGGTCTGAAGCAACCTGTCGGCAGCATCGTGCATGAACCGGCGCACTTGATCGACGTGCTGCCAACGCTAGCGGAGGTTACGGGATGCCCGATCCCAGCGAGTTTTGAGGGACGTGAGTTGCGACCCGTGTCGGGTGTTTCGCTCAAACCAATCCTGGATGGTGGCGTACTTGGGCCTCGGCCACCGATCCATTTGCTTTTCGCCTCGGATCGGGGTTTGCGTGATGGTGATTGGAAGCTGGTCAGTTTTCAGAGTGAAGCGTGGGAGCTTTACAATGTCGCCGAAGATCGCACCGAACTGAACAATCTCGCCGCTCAGGAACCTGAGCGATTGCAGTCGATGATTGCGATGTGGAATGAGATGACACAGAACGTACTGCACGCCCCACGTGGTGCTTCGTCGCCTACAACGCCCGCCGTACTACCGCATCGACATCGTGAATGGACGAATTTTGATGCGGATTCGCCTCGTGAGTACATGAAAAAAACAAGCGTCAATCCGAAACCGAAAACAAACCGCCGCGGCCGTGGTGATGCCGTTCGCGCTCGCAAGAACACTGAGCTGAAAATCGTCGGGAATCAATTGCAGATGGTTTTCAGCGGTGACGATCCTGGAATCGCCATGGACATGCGCGGTCAATCGCTGGCCACAGGACCGTATCGATTGAAGTTCCGTCTGAAAGGTGGCAGCCCAGGTGGAGGGCGAGTGTACTTCACGACTGACCCGCAAAAGAATTTGCTTGATGGTGAAGTGCAATCATTTGATGTGGTGGTAGGCGATAATTGGCAAGACGTGGTAGTTGAATTGAAAACGGATCTGCCACTGCAGCAATTGCGGATCGAC
The DNA here is from genome assembly GCA_041740155.1 of Rhodopirellula sp. GTDB lineage: Bacteria > Planctomycetota > Planctomycetia > Pirellulales > Pirellulaceae > Rhodopirellula. The sequence goes on along the minus strand of JBGSMN010000449.1, from coordinate 73,992 downwards.
GTCAGTGACTCAGCGGGCGAGGCCACGATCGAAGCCTTGCAACTAATGACAATGGCTGGCGAGATCGTGAAACAGTGGCCTGAGCCAGCGTCACGGAAATGAAATTGGTCGGCGAAACATCAGCGGTGAATACTGCAAATCATTTAACCTGAATACGAACACAACTTCAAAGAGTCCCCATGAAACGCTTCACTCGAAATCTACTTCCGCTCATCGTCTTACTGATCTTCGCATCATCCACGTTGGCTGCCGACCGTCCCAACATTATCGTGATCATGGTCGATGACATGGGCATTTCGGATATTGGCCCGTATGGCAGCGAGATTCCGACGCCGCATCTCGACGCACTCGCCGCTGGTGGTGTTCGGTTTTCTCAGTTCTATAACACGGGTCGTTGCTGCCCAACGCGGGCTTCGTTGTTGACGGGGCTTTATCCCCATCAAGCGGGAATGGGTTGGATGACGACCGATCAAGCAGCGCCAGGTTATTCGGGACGACTTAACGACGCCTGCGTGACGATCCCTGAAGTGCTCGGCCCGGCGGGCTATTTCACAGCGATGACGGGCAAGTGGCATGTGGGTGCGAACTTTGGTGTGATGCCGATCGGTCGCGGATTCGATCGTGCGCTGAACTTGCCCGCTGGCGGAGTGCATTTTTCAAACCAAGCCGGCGGTGCAGCCAAACAGAAATTGTTTCTCAACGATAAGCCGATTGCAATGAATGATCCGATGCTGAACCCGCCTTGGTACGGCAGCGACTTGTGGACCGACCAGGGGATTGCGTTCATTGACGAAGCGATCGCGGCTGACAAACCGTTCTTTTGGTACCTCGCGCACGCTGCGCCGCACTTTCCGTGCATGGCACCGGAGGCGACGATTGCCAAGTATCGCGGCAAGTACATGGATGGTTGGGATAAGCTTCGCGAGCGTCGTTATGCACGACAAATCGAATCCGGTTTGATCGACGCGAATTGGCAGCTTGAATCGCGTCCCGATGACATTCCCGCTTGGGATTCGCTCTCTGCCGAAGAAAAGAAACGTTACGACGACATGATGGCGATCTATGCCGCGATGATCGAAGAGATTGACAAAAATGTCGGTAAACTCGTGACCGCACTGCGAGAACGCGGTCAACTCGACAATACGTTGATCATGTTTTTGACCGACAATGGAGGCAACGCGGAGGCCGGTGTCAAAGGCAAGTATCTCGGCGAGAAACCCGGTGGTCCCGATTCGGATGTCTTCATTGGCAAATGTTGGGCGCACCTGAACAACACACCTTTCCGCAAATACAAACACTACAACCATGAGGGCGGCACGGCATCGCCCTTGATTGCGCATTGGCCAGCGGGAATCAAGTCGAAGTCTGGAGCAAACGCGTGGATCACGTCGCCGACGCATTTGATTGACATCATGGCTACTTGCGTTGATCTAGCAGACGCAAGTTATCCGAGTGAACACGCGGGCCAGGAGATCACGCCTATGCAGGGTCAAAGTCTGCGGCCATTGCTAACAGGTGAGGGCAAGTTTGCCGATCGCACGTTGTATTGGGAACACGAAGGCAACGCGGCGATCCGAGTGGGTGATCGCAAACTGGTGCGTGAAGGCATGGGCGGCCGGTGGGAGCTGTTTGATTTGAAGGCCGACCGGACAGAGCAAAACAACTTAGCGAGCCAGTTCCCTGAGGAGGTACAATCACTCACGGCCCAGTGGAAAGATTGGGCGATCAAGAGTGACGTGTTACCAAAACCGGGGAAGAATAAAGCAGGCGATGCAAAACCGAAAAAGAAGAACGGTGCTCGCAAAGCAGCCGTGAACCGATCCACCTCAAGCCGGTAGTCGTTTCAATTCGGCGTCGTCCAGTTGCAATCCCATCGCTGTGACGATGGCGACCATGTCGGCTTGACCTTTGAGTTGTAATTTATGACTGATCGAAGCTTTGTGACGCTCGATCGTTTTCGGGCTGCGGAATAGCATCTTGGCCGCCGAAGGCACGCTCATTCCGTGGCCCATCAAGACGAGGACTTCGATTTCTCGTTTGCTCAACACGTTCAGCGGACCGAAGTCGATATACTCGCTGTGCAGAACTTCGGGAGCCTTCAGCCCTCCTGCGGGCGAGCTTTCGGAATAGTTGCGACTGATCACGAGCACTCGGTCACAGGGCGGTCGTCTGTCGGGCAATGGCCAAACGGTCGATTCAATTCGTTTGCCAATGTAGATGTGCTCAATCGACAAAGGGCGATTCTCGTCAAGCACGCGACGGATCATCGCCAACCGTTCGGCGACAAACTCTCGCGGATGAAAATCGCTGATGCGTTTGCCGAGATAGTCGATTTTGTCTGACTCCGAAAACAAAACCAATGCGGTACTGTTGACGAAGATCAAATTGCCGTCTGCATCGGTAATGCTCACGCCGACGCCAGGCGTTTGCGAGAACGCTTGCCAAAGCCTTATGGGGTCGAAACCGGCTGAGATTCCCGGTTGATCGTCGACAGCGGTTTGAGTGGCCGTTGCTTGTGATTCGGGCAAAGACATGGGTTGCTGTTCCTAAAATCGTTCGATAAATCTGAAAAAGGATTCGCCCGATCGGCTGCGATTTTGGAACCGAATGGTGGCATCACCCCGTAGAGTTTACTAGAAAACTTGACGATTATCTAACGTATCAGGTCAACACAGCAAGATTGCTCGATTCTTAAGGATTCATAGCAAGAAAACTTTCATGCTATGGCAGTGGGAGAGCCGACGGGGCACCGGCTCTTCCGCGCACCATTTCACAATGCTCGTTGACGCTAAATTTGAGCGTCGGGAGCGTGAGGCTCCCGACGAACATCGATTCACCGGGAGCGTGAGGCTCCCGACGAACATCTGTTCTTGACGAACTCCGTTACATCCGTTTCCGCGCAGAATGTTGTTGAGCTGCATTGGTTTCCTGAGTGGATCTTGCAAAAGATCCTGTTTCGCTGGATCTTTAACAAGATCCACGACATCTGGCTGCGGCATTCGTTCGCATGGGTTCATTGACACCGCTTGAACCTGCTTCAATATGTTATCGTAACCCGCAATTAGTTGCCGGCATCCGGCGCATTTCATAGGGGGAAACCGATATGGAGGAGCCAATTGAAACGACAGAGGAGATGTCAGCAGAAACCATCGAACAACAAAGCGACTTTTACGTCGTGGGAATTGGTGCATCCGCTGGCGGTTTGGAGGCGTTAGAAAAAACGTTCCGTGCCATGCCGGAAGACACGGGCATGGCGTTTGTCATCGTCCAGCATCTCTCGCCAGATTTCAAAAGTCTGATGGATGAGTTGCTGGCGCGGCATACCAAAATGCCGATTCACCGTGTCGAAGACGGCATGTTAGTCCAGCCCAATTCGCTGTACTTGATCCCGCCCAAACAAGATATGGTGATTCGCGACGGGCGGTTGCGGTTGACGGAGAAAGATTCGTCGCAACCGCTATCACTCCCGATCGACCATTTCTTTCGCTCGTTGGCCAAGGACTGTCGTTCACGGGGGATCGCGATCGTGCTCTCAGGTACCGGCAGCGACGGGTCGCGTGGGTTGCGTGATGTTCACGAGGCGGGCGGATTGGTGATCGTGCAATCTGTGGAGAGTTCTCGCTTTGATGGCATGCCGCTGAGCGCCCTCGATACCCGGTTGGTCGACCTCGTTGTCCCACCCGCGAAAATCGCCGACGCGTTGTGTCGTTACGCACAACACCCGATCCGTTCACAATTGGCTCAACCACCGATCAACGAATCGAGCTTGGAGCATGTTTTCCGGTTGTTGCAAGAGCGACATGGGATTGATTTTAATCACTACAAACCCGCGACAATCATTCGCCGGATCGAACGTCGTGTGCAGTTGCAGCATCACAACGACATCACCGATTACGTGCAAACGATCGAAAATGATCCCGAAGAAGTCGACCAGCTTTATCGTGATCTGCTGATTGGCGTGACCCGCTTCTTTCGTGACGACGAAGCGTTCGAAGCGTTGCAGAGAGACATTTTGCCCGCGTTGATTTTGGCTGAACCGGTCGGTTCACCCTTTCGGGCATGGGTAGCCGCGTGTGGTACGGGCGAGGAAGCGTATTCGATCGCGATCGCGATCGATGAGTGCATGCGGCGACTGAAACATCGGCGGAGCGTTAAGATTTTTGCTACTGATGTACACGTCGCATCGATCGAAACCGCGCACGTCGGCAAATACCCGGCAGCGCAATTGGAAGACATGGATGAAGAGCGACGTGCTCGTTATTTCAACGATCTCGACACGCACTTCCAAGTCCGTCCGGAACTGCGTGAGATGATTGTGTTCGCACCACACAACCTGAATAAAGACGCGCCGTTCACTCGTTTGCATTTGGTGACGTGCCGAAACCTACTGATCTATTTTCGGCCCAGTGCGCAGAAGCGGGCAATCTCGCTGTTCCATTTCTCGTTACTCGTCGGTGGCGTGATGTTCTTGGGCGCAAGCGAAAGCCCTGGCGATTTGATCGAGGAGTTTGAACAAGTCAACGATCGCTGGAAAATGTATCGCAAGTTGCGAGATGTGCGATTAGCGACGGATTTTCAGATTGGCTCGCCTCTGGAAAGCGTGCGTCAACTCAGTGGCGGGTTACGCGCGATCCATCAAGAGACCGTGACGGAATCCGATCGCGAGTTGTTAGCAAACATCGACGCCATGCTCAATCAATACATGCCGCCCGGCATGATGGTCAGCGACCGTGGTGAAGTTATTCGGTTGTTCAATGGTGCTGGTCGGTATTTGGCTCCTGGCGATGGACGCCCGTCGAATCAAATCAGTGATATGTCCGAAGGCGACTTGCGATTGGCCCTGACGAGTGGGTTGCAGAGCGCCGCACGAACGAAGCAAACGATCGCTTATCCCAGCGTGATCGTCAATACTCTCGATGGCCCCCGAAAGGTGCGAGTGGAGATTAAGCCCATTCGCGCCACCAGCGCCTCGACTCCATACTTAATCACGTTTGGTGAAGCCGTCAAAGCAGGGGAAGTGCCCGCGACGATTGTGCTCGATAGCGCCGCCAAGACACACATGCAAGAACTCGAGCTCGAACTCCGTCATACTCGTGAGAACTTGCAAGCGACGATCGAAGAACTTGAAACTAGCAACGAAGAATTGCAGGCGACCAACGAAGAGATGGTCGCTAGTAACGAAGAATTACAGAGCACGAACGAGGAACTGCACAGCGTCAACGAAGAACTGTACTCGGTCAACGCCGAGTATCAAACGAAGATCACTGAGCTAACGGAGTTGACCAATGACATGGACAACTTGCTGGCCAGTACCGAGGTTCACACGTTGTTTCTTGACGAGAATTTGTGCATTCGCAAGTTCACGCCGAAGATGGTCGACGTGTTCGATTTAGTGCCGCATGATGTGGGACGACGGATTCATTCATTCACGCACAGTATCAAGTGCCCAGGGCTGATGGATGCGTTGCATCGCGTGCTCGAGGATGGAAAATTGTACGAGGAACCGGTACAAGATTCGGCTGGGCATCATTTCTTGATGCGGATTTTGCCGTACCGCATTGGTCGCGATATCAGTGGCGCTGTTTTGACGTTGATCGACATTGGTTCGCTCGTCGCTAGCCAAGCGGAAGTCGATCGGGAACGTGACCGATTTGAGCGCGCAATCGCCGCCAATCGTGACGGCACATGGGATTGGATGAATATCAACAGCGATGAGATGTGGTGGTCACCGAACTGCTATAGCGTGCTCGGCTATGAACCAGACGCATTCTTGCCGCGACATTCCAAGTGGTTGCAATTGATTCATCCCGAAGATCGCGAGCGGGTGAACCAAACGAGTGTGCCAGGCAGCGAATCTTGTTTCGTCGAATTACATCGCGATTTTGAATATCGGATGAAGCATGCATCGGGCGAGTACCGCTGGTATCGGCATCGGGCGATGGTTGATCATGACGATTTTGGCAAACCGTGTCGAATGACGGGTTCGGTCGGTGACATTCATGATCGCAAGATGGCAGAGATGATGAACGTGGAGGCGATTCGTCGCCGCGATAATTTTCTCTCGATGCTGTCTCATGAACTTCGTAATCCACTCGGTGCGGTGCTCAACGCTGTTGAGCTATCTCGGCGGAAAGATCACGCCGAGCCTGAAGATCAGGCGACACCTGAAATGCAAATCATCAATCGTCAATCGCGACACATGGCGCGGTTGCTGGATGATCTATTGGACGTGGCCCGGTTTGGCCAAGACAGAATTGATTTCCGCAAAGAGGTCGTTGATTTGAATTTATTGGCGAAGGAAACTGTCGAAGCAGTATCCCATTTGGTAAGGGCTAAATCGCAAGACTTACAAATTTCGACGAGTAACTCGCCGTTGTACGTATATGTCGATCCGGTGCGAATCAAACAGGCTCAAATTAATCTGCTCACCAATGCTTCCAAATATTCAGGAGACGGTCAACCGATCGCTTATCAACTCTCACGGGACGGCGACGAGGCAGTGATCGAAGTGGTGGATTCCGGTGAAGGTGTGGCCGCTGAGATGCTCGAAGAGATTTTTGATTTGTTTGTGCAGTGTCAAACAACGCTGGCCCGATCGTCGGGCGGGATGGGCGTGGGATTGTCATTGGCACGCAGTATCGTGCATGCTCACAACGGCACGATTCGAGCGGATAGTGCAGGTGAAGGTGCCGGCAGTTTGTTCACGATTCGATTGCCAATCACGACCGAGGTGCCCACGCCCAACGTTGCCAAAACCGAACAGGAATCCAATATGCGGCGGGTACTATTGGTCGAGGACAATGAGGATGCCCGAACGATGCTTCGCAAAACGCTCGAACTGAAAGGCTTTGAGGTTGCCGAAGCTGCCGATGGGTTAGCAGTGTTTGACGTGATCGAAACGTTCGCTCCAGATGTCGCCGTGATTGATATCGGATTGCCGGGGATCGATGGCTATGAGGTGGCGTCGAAGTTCCGCAAACTCGCCAGTTTTCGCAATGTGAAGCTGATTGCCTTGACGGGTTACGGTCGCGAAGAGGATCGAGTGCAGGCCATTGCAGCAGGTTTCAACTCGCACTTGGTTAAACCTCTGGATTTCGATCGACTGTTAGCAGAATTGGCCCGAGAATAGAAAAACATAGGACTTGCGAAGAACTGAAATAGCGATAGATTCAGACTTGACAAGGCCGCAGGTCTTGTCTTTGGATAACGGTTCAGGAGCCTAGGAGGCAAATGATATGTTGGTATTAGGTCGCAAAGAGGACCAGCGAATACGATTTCCGAGTTTAGGAATTTCGATCGAGATTCTGCGAATTAAGAACTCCTCGGTCAGTGTGGGAATCGAAGCCCCTAGTGAATTTCGCATCATTCGTGACGAGATTACGGATTACGAAGACGAGGAGTCGACACCGAACCTGCAAGTCTTTCGGTTGCCCAGCGAAGTGAGACATGATGTTCGTAATCAGCTCAACCAATTGAGCATCGCGTTGGCATTGTTTCGTGCCGAGATTGATGGCGGGTTGCTAAAGGATGCGGAAACGACGTTTGAGCAGATCATGCGATCACTGCACGAAGTCAGCACCAGCAAAGTGTTCTCGCGTCAGGGTATTGTCGTTCCCCGCAATCAACCCTGCAGCGCGCTGCTGATTGAAGATCAGGCGAATGAGCGTGAGATGTTGGCAGGTTTTTTGCGGATGCAAGGATACGTCATCACCACGGTCAGCAACGGTCAGGAAGCACTTGAGTACTTGAGTAATGAAGTCCGCCCCGAACTGGCCTTGGTCGACATGGGTCTGCCAGAACTCGATGGTCCGGCGACGATTCGTCAAATTCGCGAAGTCAGTGCATTTGATGAGATGCGAATCTATGGTTTAAGCGGTCGTCAAATCAATGAGACTGGTTTGGATTTTGAATCCGACCGCATCGATGGTTGGTTCATGAAACCATTGGACCCGCACTCGCTCGTTGAGATGCTGGCTTCGACTTGCGTAGTGAGCGCCGCGTAGAGCCAAGCTTAGTATCGTGTTCCTAAAAAATGCTCCGCCAGGCAGTCAAGCCGGGCGGAGCCACTCATTCATTGATGTGATTAGAACTCAGCGCTGATTACTTCCTTCGAAGCTTTCGTGCCGAGCATGCCCCATAAGCCGTATCGGCTTTGCGAGCCAGCGGGAAGCGTGCCAGCGATAGCCGTACCACCGAGTTGACCAACCGAGCTTAGGGATTGGCTGCCAGCTTCGATCGAGTCGGTGATGAACTTCACCGCACCGTCACCCATCAGCACATGGCAACCACCTTGGTGACGGCTGCCCGGAGGAAGCAATCCATATGCTTTGTCAGCAGGTGCGGCAGCAACCAGTGCCGTTCCGTCGTACATGCCTTCACTGGACACACACGCAGGCGTGTTCGGTGGCGAGATCGTCATCATGCCGGAGTGTACAGGATTACCGTCAGCCCAGCGGAAACCACGACCAATCGAACCGGTGTTGATCACCCCGCCTGGCGGAGTTGCGAGCCAGAACTGTGGCCGAGCGGGATCAACGTTCCCAGGACCACCGCACACCGATGGATTTATTAGTAACGTAGTAGAAATCGCACCAGCGATACGTGGGTTCGTGCGTACGTCGCGATCACCGAGGTCCGTGACGATTTCGCCCATGATGATGGTGTTGGCGAGACCATCGAGGATATCACGGAACGCTGCTTTTTGACGAGGAACAAAAGCGCCTCGGCTGTTTGCCCGACCCATTTGATTGGCGTTGGAATTGGACTTTACTAGGGTTGAAGTGGTCGGTCCATCGGTTGATGACAGGGGACTGTCGCCGAGGCAAACCGCGTAGTTGGTGCGTCCCAGAGATGGCAGGCCGAGACCTGGATCGCTAGGGCAACGCAGGAACTGCAACGCTGTGGCCCATGGCGCATAGCCCGCGTTTTCAGGAGTCGGTCCCATGGCTGGGAAGGTACCCAAAGGATTGCTGATCTGTTCCCAAGTCGCTTGGGCTTCAATGAACGGCAGTAAGCCAACCAAAGCGCTTAATTCTTCACAATTACCAGCAGGGTTAACGAGGTTCCAAGCTGCGACGCCGTTGAGACCCGTACCTGATTTCTGCGTGGGTACTTGGTTATATGCAGCGTGATAGTTATGCACGCCCAATCCGAGTTGCTTGAAATTATTGCTGCAACTCATTCGGCGGGCCGCTTCACGGGCCGCTTGAACGGCCGGCAATAACAAGCCGACCAAAACTCCGATGATCGCAATCACGACCAACAATTCGACTAATGTAAAGCCGAAACGACTACTCATTCTCTTCATACAATCTTCCTACACGAGAACCGAAACAGGGAATGCGCTCAGATACCACCATGGTGTCTGCAGTGCATGACAGATACAAACCAACGAGATCTGAGAAAGTAACGAAGCATTTCTCAGATTTGTGACGAATCGTCGCAATGGAATAATCCCGGCGACAATGTTTGCTCAATAAACCGGGCTGGAAAACACCAAGTGATGTGTTCCAACGCGTTAAAACACTTTTGCGGGTGACTCACACGCGGCACACTTCGCCTGCGTTAAGGAGTTTTCGCAAAGACCAAAAATGATGGACTGAAAGAAACTGCCGCAGCTAGATTGGTTGAGATTGCCAAACCGGAATGGTTTACGGTGTGACATTTTGATGGGGTGGGATTCATTACAGGATTGATGGTTGCGGTATATTGCAATCCCTCATTCGAGCTTTGATGCGTCGTATTGTCACAACGTCCTAGGCATTTGTCTACTGATTAGTGAAAAGATTTTTTGAGAATTCCATGTCAAGGTATTTTTTATGTGGTTGATCGCGGTCGATGAGGCTGGTTACGGTCCGAAACTCGGCCCATTGGTGATTGCCGCTTCGGCTTGGTATCGCCCTGGCGGGGAGTTCGGCAGAGACCCGGTGTCGATCGATCAGGAAACCGCTGACTCGTTTGCGGAGATCGCGGCTGTGGCTCCGGTGCAGGATGGCTACATCCGAGTCGACGATTCCAAGCAGATTTACAAAGGTGGTTCGCTCACGACTTTGCATCGCATCGTGTCGGTCGCTCATCATGCTTGTGGGCGGAGCGAACAAACGCTCAGCGAGCGATTGCCGACGCTGCTCGGTCAGGATTACGAAACAATCCGGTGCATCGATTGGTTACAAACGATTGGTGACAATCAAGATGGCCCGATCGAATTCACTAGCGTGGATCACACACGGGCGGCTGTGCATCAGTGGCAACGTTCACCATGGAGACTGCATGACGTGACCGCTCGTATGATCAGTGCCAAGACGTTCAATGATTACTGCCTCGGCAGTCAATCGACCGGGCAACTACCTCGAGGCAACAAGAGCGATCTGCTCGGCGAGTCAAGCATCCGCTTGGTCGCTGATCTGCTCGATCGAATAGTCGACAATTTCGGTGGCAGCGGCGAATCGGTGCAAGTCTTCTTTGATCGCCATGGTGGCCGACGCTATTACGCAGGCATGCTCCAACAACTGCTGGATTGTGATCTTGAAGTTGCGGAAGTCGCCATGACTCCTGACAATCCTGACGGGAACGCGACGAGGACGAAACTCTCGACGAGTTCCGCTACGACAAGTTGCGCTACGACGAGTTCCGCTACAACGCAGACCAGTGTTGTCAGAGTGATCGCTGAGACTGCGACGCAGAGCGTTTACGAAACCACCCGCCGCGGAGTTGCCCTGCGACTACACTTTACCGTCAAAGGAGACCGCTTCGTGCCCGTCGCGTTGAGTTCTTTGCACGCAAAGTATCTACGTGAAGTCGCGATGCACTCACTCAACGAGTACTTTCGCAATCGCCTCGGATCGAACGTTCCCTTTCGCCCCACGGCGGGTTACCCCGTCGATGCCGACCGGTTTATCGAAATGATTCAGAAGGTAATGCAAGCCGATTCGATCAACCGCGACGACTTGATCCGCAGTCGATAACAATCCTCCCGCAAATTGCGATTATGGACGGACAGTACACCCGCCAAAGATCACGTCAGAATTCGCGACGAGATGTTTGGCTTCTGGCGTTGTCAAATTTTCCACACTGTGTAATAGTGTCGCGGACAAATAGTTCCGCAGCGAGCTCATTCAATTCACATGGATGAGCTTTCCCTTTCAATCACTTTGTTACTTTTTTCACAAAGTTTCCATTTTCATGCCCGCTACTCAGCTTCGCACAGTCATCAAACACGGTCTTGACCTGCCTTTGCTCGGTTGTCCCGAACAGCGTGTCGATGCTGGGCCGTTGGTTCGCAGCGTGGCACTTTTGGGTGATGATTACATCGGCATGAAGCCTACGATGTTGGTGGGCGAGGGAGATCGAGTAAAGCTAGGGCAGCCATTATTTGAAGACAAGAAAAATCCTGGTGTGCTTTTCACGTCGCCTGCCTCGGGCACGGTCACTGCGGTCATGCGCGGTGCCAAACGGAAATTTGACGCGATCACAATCGACATTGATGGTGATGATGCGGTGACGTTTGAAATCGCTCGTGAGCAAGACCCCGTTTCGCTGGGCGGAGCTGCGGTCACGTCGGCGCTGGTCCAGAGCGGGTTGTGGCCTGCATTTCGCACCCGCCCGTACGGCAAGATTCCAGCGATCGGCAGCCAGCCGAGTTCGATCTTTGTGACCGCGATCGATACCAATCCTTTGGCGGCGGATCCAGCCGTGGTGTTGAGTGAGCGGAAAGATCAGTTTGTGATTGGTTTGCAAGCGCTCACGCAACTTGGTGCTGGTGCGGTTTACGTTTGCAAAGCCGACGGGGCCTCGGTGGCGGGTGAATCAGTCAAGGGCGTCCGAATTGCTGAATTCGCTGGCCCTCACCCTGCTGGATTGCCTGGCACTCACATTCATTTTCTCGACCCCGTCGGTCCCACCAAGACCGTTTGGTACATTGGATACCAAGACGTGATTGCGATCGGCTCGTTATTTCAAACCGGTCGGCTTGATGTTCGTCGCGTGATTTCTTTGGCCGGGCCGAAAGTGAACCAGCCACGATTGCTGGAGACTCGCCTCGGTGCTTGCATCGACGATCTGACCGCTGGCAGAATCGCCACGGATTGCAAAGTTCGCGTGATCTCGGGCTCGGTTCTGGCCGGCCACATTGCCACCAAGCCCAACAATTATCTAGGTCGTTATCACAACCAAATCTCGGTGATCCAAGAGGGTGATCATCGCGAATTCTTAGGTTGGCAGATGCCTGGCTTTGACAAGTATTCGGTAACGCGAGTTTACGCGTCCGCGATGACGCCATCGAAGAAGTTTGCGTTGACGACATCGACGGGCGGCAGTGAACGAGCCATGGTGCCATTGGGCACCTATGAGAAAGTTATGCCACTGGACATCTTGCCGACGCAGTTGTTGCGTTCGTTGATCGTGCGTGACACCGACGCGGCTCAATCGCTCGGTGCGTTGGAGCTCGAAGAAGAAGATCTCGCTTTGTGTACGTTTGTGTGCCCAGGCAAATATGAATATGGATCGCTATTGCGACAAAACTTGAACACGATTGAACGTGAAGGCTAAACATGAAACCACTGCGTGACGCTTTTGATCGCGTTCACCCCTATTTTGCAAAGGGGGGAATCTTAGAAAAAGCCTACCCCGTTTACGAAGCTCTCGATACGTTTTTGTTCACACCTGGTGAAACCACCAAAGGTCGAACGCACGTTCGCGACAGCATCGACCTGAAACGCATGATGATCATGGTCGTCGTGTCGTTGATTCCGGTGACCTTGTTCGGAATGTGGAACGTGGGCTACCAAGCCAACACGGCGATTGTGCAAATGACCAATGCGGATGTGCCTGTCGAATTCGATTGGCATCACACCGTGCATACTGCGATCGGGCTGGGGCACAACCCTGAGAGTTTCGTCGACAACTTTGTGTATGGGGCGATATTCTTTATCCCGATTTACGCCGTTTGTATGTTCGTCGGCGGCCACATCGAGATGGTTTTCTCGGTGCTACGTGGTCACGAAATCAACGAAGGTTTCTTGGTCACGGGATTGTTGTTCCCGCTCACTCTGCCTGCGTCGATTCCACTTTGGCAAGTCGCCTTGGGGATCGCGTTTGGGGTGATCGTCGCCAAAGAGGTCTTTGGCGGCACCGGTCGAAACTTCCTCAACGTAGCTTTGACCGCGCGAGCGTTCCTGTACTTCTCATACGCTGGCGATATCAGCGGCGACAAAGTTTGGACGGCCGTGGACGGGTTCAGTGGCGCGACTGCCCTTGGCCAAATGGCGATCGCCGAAGGCAGTGCTGTTGAGTCGCTCAAACAGATCAACTACGTGTGGGGCGGTGCTCCTGGCGAGATCACTTTCCTGAACGCATTTTTGGGCACGATCCAAGGTTGTGTGGGTGAGACGAGTGCACTGTTGTGTCTCGTGGGAGCCGGAATTTTGATCGCTGCTGGCATCGGTTCATGGCGGATCATGTCCAGCGTGGTGTTGGGCGTGATCGCGATGAGTCTGTTCTTGAACTTTGTCGGGAGCGAAACCAACGCAATGTTCGGCATTCCGTTTTACTGGCACCTCGTCATTGGCGGCCTCGCCTTCGGTTTGGTGTTCATGGCGACTGACCCAGTCAGTGCGTCGATGACGGACAAGGGCAAATGGCTTTACGGTGGTTTGATTGGTGTCATGACGGTGCTGATTCGCGTGATCAACCCCGCGTTCCCAGAAGGCATCATGTTGGCGATTTTGTTCGGCAACGTGTTCGCTCCTTTGATTGATTATTTCGTAGTCCAAGCAAACGTCCGTCGGAGGGTCGCCCGTTATGCCAGCTAAAGATTCCACTTCAGGCACGATTTTGATTGCCACCGTGTTGTGCGTCGTCTGCTCGTTAGCAGTCAGCGCCGCTGCGGTCGCGCTGCGTCCCTATCAGATTGAAAACGAAAAACTCGATCAACAAAAAAACATTCTCGATGCGGCGGGATTGCCCATTGATGAGTTTGGCAAACCCGCGTCAGAACTGAGTCGCAAAGAGATCGACAATCTCTACACGTGGGTCAGCGAAAAGATGATCGATATGGATTCGGGTGAGTACGACAATGACGCCGACTTGTCGAAGTTCGATTTGACTGAGGCCGCGACAAATCCAAAGCTCAGCGATCCCGTCGGTGACGATGTCTATAACAACGGCGAAGACCGACGCCCCAAAAAAATGAAGGTTTACTTCGTGCGTCGAAACGGCGAAGGTCCGATCCGCCAAGTCGTGTTGCCGATCTACGGCAAGGGCTTGTGGGGTACGCTGTGGGGTTACCTGGCGCTAAAGAGTGATTTGGAAACGATCCAAGGCATCACGTTTTATCAGCACAAAGAAACCCCTGGCCTTGGCGGTGAAGTCGATAACCCACGCTGGAAAGAGCAATGGGAGGGACTGAAACTCTACAACGAGAAAGGCGAACCGTCGGCGCAAGTCGCCAAAGGTCCGGCTCCTGAAATGGACCCTTACTCTGTTGACGGACTGTCCGGTGCGACGATCACCAGTCGCGGCGTGACGAACCTCGTCCAGTACTGGGCCAGCGAAGAAGGCTATAAGCCATTTTTGAAGAATTTAGCCGATCAAATTGCCAATGAAGGCACGACCGAAGCGGATGCGAAAGCGGCCACTTCGACAACACCTGACAACTCGACTAGCAAGGCGGGAGCATAATCATGGCTGCGAAAAAAACGATCGACATCCTCGTCGATCCAGTGATCAATAATAACCCGATTGCGTTGCAGATCCTCGGTATCTGCTCGGCACTCGCAGTGACGACCAAGATGGAAACCTCCATCGTGATGGCACTAGCCGTGATGGCGGTGACCGCGTTCAGTAACCTCGCCGTCAGTGCGATTCGCTCTTACATCCCCAGCAGTATTCGGATCATCGTGCAGATGTGCGTGATCGCATCGTTGGTGATCGTGGTCGATCAATTCCTTAAAGCATTCTTGTTTGACATCAGCAAGCAATTGTCGGTGTTTGTGGGCTTGATCATCACCAACTGCATCGTGATGGGGCGGGCCGAAGGGTTCGCAATGAAGAACTCCGCTGGCAACAGTTTCTTGGATGGGATCGGCAACGGACTCGGTTACGGGTTTGTCTTGTTGGTCGTGGCGTTTTTCCGTGAGTTGTTCGGCAGCGGATCGTTGTTCGGTATCACGATCATGCAGCTCGAACGCAATGGCGGTTGGTACGACCCCAATGGCATGATGCTGTTACCACCAAGTGCATTTTTTATCATCGGATTCATGATTTGGGTGATCCGTGCGTGCAAACCTGAACAAATCGAAGAGGCTTGAGAGAAATCATGGAAATTTTTGAAACCCACCTGAGTCTGTTCTTGAAAGCGGTCTTCGTCGAGAATTTGGCGCTGGCGTTTTTCCTTGGAATGTGTACGTTCCTGGCAATCAGCAAGAACGTGAAAACGGCCGTCGGTCTTGGTATCGCCGTGACCGTCGTCCAAGCGATTACCGTGCCGGCAAACCAAGCGATTTATGCGCTGCTGCTGAAAAAGGGGGCGCTGAGCGGATTGAATCCGACTATTTCCGAGTCAACGATCAATTTCTCGGAAGTCGATTTGAGTTTCTTGTCGTTCATCAGCTTCATCGGCGTGATCGCGGCGATTGTCCAAATCCTCGAAATGTTCTTGGACAAGTTTGTTCCAGCTCTTTACAACGAACTGGGTATTTTCCTGCCCTTGATCACAGTCAATTGCGCGATCCTCGGTGCGTCCTTGTTCATGCAAGAACGCTCTTACTCGTTCGCTGAATCGTGTACCTATGGGCTGGGGTCGGGCGTCGGTTGGGCGTTAGCGATCATGGCGCTCGCTGGGATTCGCGAGAAACTCAAGTACAGTGACGTCCCACCACCGCTTCGCGGTTTAGGGATTACGTTCATCGTCGTTGGATTGATGTCGCTGGCGTTCATGTCATTCAGCGGCATCCAACTCTAACCAAACGCCCGTAGCGGAAGTTGTCAAGACTTTCGTTCACACCACAAAAAACTCACAACGAATTTCGTTACATAACCCACCGAGTTCACTTTGATGCTTACGTTTACTTTACTGAGCGAAGTCGCAGCGACCGAAGTCGCGGCGACTGGCGTCGCACCGAGTGCCATTGTCACCATCGGTGTGGCCATGTTCACGATCATCGTGCTAGCCCTCGTGATGTTGATTTTGACAGCCAAGAAACAGCTTGTTTCTTCGGGCGCGGTCAAGATCATGATCAACGACCAAAAACAAATCTCCGTCCCCGCTGGAGGCAAACTACTCGGTGCCTTGGCCGACGCTGGGATCTTCGTCTCTAGTGCCTGCGGTGGTGGTGGGACGTGTGCCCAGTGCCGGGTGAAGATCACCGAAGGCGGTGGCGATCTGTTGCCGACGGAGACGGGGCACATCAACAAAAAACAGGCCGCCGAAGGCGAACGTTTGAGCTGCCAAGTTGCCGTCAAACAAGACATGAAAGTCGAAGTGCCCGAAGAGGCCTTCGAAACGAAGAAATGGGAATGCACCGTTCGCAGCAATAACAACGTGGCCACGTTCATCAAGGAGTTCGTGCTCGAACTACCCGCCGGTGAAGAGGTCAACTTCCGCGCCGGTGGTTACATCCAAATCGAAGCACCGCCGCACACGGTTCACTACAAAGATTTTGATATCGAGGAAAAGTATCATCCCGATTGGGACCAGTACAAAATCTGGCGGTACACGTCGAAGGTCGATGAGCCAGTCGTGCGCGCTTATTCGATGGCCAACTATCCGGGCGAAAAGGGCATCATCATGCTCAACGTGCGGGTCGCCTCACCGCCACCGCGCGCACCCGAAGACACTCCGCCCGGCAAGATGAGTAGCTACATCTTCAGTCTGAAACCAGGCGACAAGGCCACGATCAGCGGTCCGTATGGTGAGTTCTTTATCAAGGACAGCAAGGCGGAGATGGTTTACATCGGTGGTGGTGCCGGGATGGCACCGCTGCGAAGTCACATCTTTGAACTGTTCAAACGGCAGAAAACCGATCGCAAGGTTAGCTATTGGTACGGCGGACGAAGCATGCGTGAATTGTTCTATGTCGACCACTTCCGCGAGATTGAAAAAGAGTTCCCGAATTTCAAGTTCAACATCGCTTTGTCGGAACCTGCACCCGAGGATAATTGGACCGGATACACCGGTTTCATCCACCAAGTGTTATTAGAGAACTACCTGAAAAACCATCCAGCACCCGAAGACATCGAGTATTACATCTGCGGCCCACCGATGATGAACGCCGCTGTATTCAAGATGCTCGATGACTTGGGCGTCGAGCCAGAGAACATTGCCTATGATGATTTCGGTGGCTAGTCATCACTTCGCCGCTGAATTGTTCCCCATGCCCCAATCTGATCGCATGACGCGACGTGGTCTGCACCTCGTCGCGTTATTCATTTGCTGTGTCAATCTCACCCTTCCCAGCGAAGCGGCGACCACTGGTCTATTGCACTTTCGCGGTGCCACGATGGGAACCACCTACAGTATCAAAATCTCCGGTCCACCGGGTGGTTCGGAGTGGGCGGAAGAAACTTCGTTGGCTATCGAAGCTGAGCTTCGCCGAGTCAACGATCAAATGTCGACGTACTTAAAGACCAGTGAGTTGAGTCGTTTCAATGACTCGACGTCAACGGAATGGTTCGACGTCAGCATCGAGACGGCCACGGTCGTCGACTTTGCCCTGCAAGTCGAGGAAAAGTCAGGTGGTGCGTTTGATGTGACCGTCGCTCCATTGGTTGATCGCTGGAGTTTCGGCCCCGGCAAACGCAATCGCGACGTGCCGACCGACGAGGAACTCAATGCGATCGGAAAACGGATTGGGAGTTTGCATCTCGCCGTGCGGCTTGATCCGCCAGCCCTGAAAAAAGACATTCCCGAGTTGCGCGTTGACTTGTCTGCGATTGCCAAAGGGCATGGGGTTGACCGAATCGTCGAGTTGCTGGTCCGTCGCGGTGCAGAGCATGTGTTCGTCGAGATCGGCGGTGAGGTGCGGGTTCGCGGAGTGAAGCAGACGCCTGACGGGCCGCGAGCGTGGACGGTGGGTGTTCAAAAACCGGATGCGGCGAGCAACGAGATTGTGGTGGCGTATCCGATGACAGACAACGCGATGGCCACGTCGGGAGACTATCGTAATTTTTTCGAGGTCGACGGCCAGCGATATTCGCATACGATTGATCCGGTCACCCTTCGTCCGGTGCAACACGACCTGGCATCGGTGAGCGTGATCGCACCGACGTGCATGGCCGCCGATGCGTGGGCGACGGCACTGAATGTACTCGGTCCAGAGAGAGCAAAACGAATTGCCGAAACGAATGAGTTAGACACGCTTTTGATCAGTCGCGGTATGGACCGCCAGGCAACTGATGAGAGAGAACCGAATCAATCCAACGAGAAACAAATGAATATCATGGGAACGGGAGAGTTGTCGGCGATCGCCGAACAAATGCAACAGGCAGTGGCGATGGCGCAAGCAGACGTTTCGACTGGAGGTAGTTTTTTACAGCAGATGGGACCGGTGCTGTTGTTGACGTTCGCGGGTTTCGCTGCGGTGTTGATTGCGATGGCGATCGGTGTGATTTTCGGTCGTAAAAGTATCTCGGGATCGTGCGGCGGATTGAATGCAAGAACGGACCCTGATGGTGTGTCGCGATGCTCGATGTGCAGCTCGCCTTCGGAAGGCTGCGAAAAATTGCGTGAGAAGGTGGAAGGACGATAGGCTCGGGTTTTGGAGCGGTGGTGGCCAGCGGACTAGGAGCAGTGGATTGATTAGTCATTAGTCATTAGTCAACTCTTCAGTTATGTCAGATGTCAGATGATAAATAGCCAATGACAAATGACTAATCGTCACTGACCTAAGCGGAGGATAGCTGGGCGTTTCTTTTCTCGCTGATTGGTCACCGGTGACGAGGCCTGGAAAAATCTCCCTGCTATTTGCTTCCGCTCGAACGAAGGGGATTCAACCCGCCAGTTTGGCGGAAGGGCCAAATGATTTCATGGAATGCCGCTGCGGGGCTGATTCTTGTCCACAGGCGAGTTACAATGCAGACTCGGTGCCCCCTCCTCCTACATTCACACCCCTCTGGTTCCACCCATGTTGGTTACTCAGTGCCCACGTTGTCATGAATCCGTTCGTGTGCCCGATGCACTTTTCGCTGGTGGCGATACTCCTGACGCGTCCGCTCAAGTGCAGTGTCCGTGGTGTTTGGAAACACTCGAAGGTCGCGAACTTTCCGCCGTGCTCCCGCCCGCTCTCGTGCTCGTTGGTAATCATGCGTCATTGGCCGCAGTCGCAACGGACGACACGGTTAGCGACGATAACTGGGGAACTAACAACTGGACTGACACCGCTGTCGACGCTGCCCGTTCGATGGCTTCACCTGCCGCAGCGACCGCGATGGGAGTCGCCGCCACCGGGGCCGGCGCTTTAGGGATCGCAGGCGAAGCGATCGGTGATGTGAAGGGCGAGCTGCCGTCACTCGGCTTCCCCGAACTGCCGTCACTCGAATCGCCAGACGCACCGGATTTGTCTGTTGCCGAACAGGATCTGCTCGATGCTCCGAGCCTCGATGGGCTGGAGGCTCCCGAGCTTGATGAGCTGGATATCATCGACATGGACGCGGACATCGAACTGCCTGACATGCCAGTCGACGACGCCGATTTTTCCAACATGGAAACCGTGGAGGAAATGGAACCGCTCGATTTGAACGAGCCTGTCAACTTTGTCAGTGAAGAATTCGGTGATGCGAGTGCGTCGGATGATACAGACGGTATCGAAACACAACTACCCGAGATGGATTTCTCGGATGCCGAAATGCTCGATGATGACGTTGAGAGGTTAGACAACGATATCGCGATCGTCCCGACGGTTGATGTGAAAACGGAGTCTCCCGAGTTGACTCTTCAAGAGCCAGCTCCGGTGAACCGAAAGGCGCCTGCGGTTATGATGGACGTGAGCTCCACTCGGCGTCGTAGCAACGATGGCATGTCGATTAAGAAAATACTGCCAGTGGCCTTAGGCGGTCTGTTGTCGCTACCGATCGTGGGCACGATCCTGCATTATGTCAAAGGCACCCACGTTCCAGTGCTCAGCGATTTTTTGCCAGGCGGTGGCGGAGGTTCGACACCACAACTGCGGGCCAATACCCCCGCACCTCAATATAATTCCGAACTCGACGAACCCGCGCTGATCGATGATCGCCCACTGGTCGGCCGCGATCTTGCAGGTAGCTCCAATTCAAGCTCACCTGACGTTGGCGCGGACGCAGCTACGAACGCAGCCTTGGGCGCGATCGCGGCAGCCGCTAACACCGATGACATGCCCGAACTAGATTTTAGTGAACCTATCGAGGATCCTTCGGTGCCGGAGCCAGCGGACCTTGCTACTACCGATGAACCGATCATGTCGGTTTCCGAAGTGCCTGCTACGCCGGATGCTGGCGAACTCTTCAGTACTCCGCCTGCTAATACCGATGACTTGTTTGCCGAAACGGCTGACACGTCCGAACCAGCTGATGCACCGGAGCCGACACCGCCTGCGTTTGACGTTGATGCAACGGTGGGTGACGTCAGTCAATCACTCGATGCTCTCGCGGCGATGCCCGCAACCGATCCCGATCGTGCCGAAGCGATCCAGCAAGCTTACGAGTCGCTCTCAAAGCTCGTGGGTGATGTGCCTGCTGGGTCCGAGGAAAAACTACAACCGCTGCTCAGCAAAGTGGCCGGGAACATGCCCTTGGCTGTCGCCTTCGCTAAAGCCACGCCAGATTGGTTGGCTCGTTCTGCTGCTGAGCGGGGCACTGAAGGAGCGATCGTTGTGGGCAAAATGACGGGCGACGCTTCGTCAGCGAACATGTTGTTGTCCAATCGTCAAGAACTTCCCGTAACGTTACCCGCATCGGTTGACGCAGTGCCGGAGGGTTTTCAAATCGGTCTGGGGATAATCACCGGCAGCGGCCGTGATGTCTCGCTGACGTTGGATCTGTTGCAAGCAGTATCAGTAAAGTGATTATGCAACCCGCGACCACCAGCGAACGACCAAGTATGTCAGCAAAACGAGCAGCGTTCCCACCGCAATTTGCTGCAACCGTTTCGGTCGTTTAGCGATCCAGATTACGCCCGCCATCATGATCACGGTCGGTCCTACGTCACCCCACGGGATCATCGGGAAAATGTAGCCGGTCTGTGCAAACGGCCAGAACGGTTGAATCGGCCAGTCCGAGAGGCCGTTGCCACCGGAGACGACCATGTCACAGGGCAGATGTACCGTTTGACTGAGCATGGCAATCAACGCAAACACGAAAAATTGGTTGTTCCCTTTTTGTGAGATTTCCAACGATGTGTTGAGACGTTGTGAATCATCACTGACGAATTTGTGTGTTAAGAAACTACCTGCTCGATCGATCCAGCGGTAACGGGTTTGCGTCCACGCTAGTAACAGAGACATCAGCAAGATTGCAAGAAAATTGTGTCCCCAGACTCGGTGTCCCGCTTCAAAGCGTTGCATATCCATCAGCATGGGCAACCCATCGAGATCCGGCAGATTCGCGGCGATCCCCGCGACCGCAATCGCCACCCATCCCCAACGATGATGACAGCCGGTGGCAAAGGCCAAATGAATCCCAACAAGTGTGTGTTCCGGCGTGGTCATCGCTTGTTTAATGTATCAAGTTGTGCCTGCGACTTCAGTTGAACAATTTGCCCGTCTTCGCCACGAATACGTCTTCCAAACTCGCCCGGCCAATGGAAATCGATTCGGCGGAATCTCCCAAACGACTGACGATCGGAGCCCACATTTCCATCACGTCATTGCCACCATCAACACTGGTGATACGCAACGACTTGCCCACGCGCACCGGTGCCAAATGCAATTCGTTCCGCAATACGACTTCGGCGAAGTCCACGTCATCGGCAACCACGGTCAACACCCGATTACCGACCTCTCGCTGCAATTCTGCAGGCGGTGCGTCTGCGATCTTGATTCCTTCGTCCAACACCACCACCCGAGACGCCTTGGCCGCTTCGTCCATCAAGTGCGTTGTCAACATCACCGCCACACCTTCGCTCGCTAGCGTTTCTAAAGCGGACCACAAGGTTAGTCGCGCTGCAGGATCCAAACCCGTACTCGGTTCATCCAATAACATCACCGGCGGTCGATGCAACAAGCCTTTCGCCAATTCAACACGGCGTTTCAATCCGCCTGACAAAGTTTGACAAAACTCGTCACGCCGATCCGACAACGAAAACTGAGTCAAGAGTTCATCACACCGAGTCCGCAATCGCTCGCCGCTCAAACCATACAACGCACCCTGGCATCGCATGTTTTCGATCACACTTAATTTGATATCCAAACTCGGAGACTGAAAAATAATTCCCAACCGTCCACGAGCGGCCATCGTCTGGCGGTTCACGTCCGCTCCCGCAATCATGATTCGACCGCGTTGCACCGGAAGCAACGTACTGAGCAAGCGAAACAATGTTGTTTTGCCGCTGCCGTTACGACCTAATACCGCGACGATCTCGCCTCCTGCAACGCTCAAATCCAAATCTGAGACTGCCAATGTCTCGCCATAACGATGGCTCAAACCGCTGACTTCAACGATCGCCGCAGCAGGCGGCATTCGCGTTGTCTGTGCTGACGCCACGCTCACAGTCCGATCATCCTCAACGTCGCGATCAACAACACAGCGGGCAGCACGACCAACGACCAACGCAACATCTTGCGAGCAGGGACGTCTTCACGTTCATGCGCGAAACGGATCGCCGCACGCAGCAACGGATAATTCGCCGCGAGCACGCACAACGACGTGATCACGCTTGCCGCCGACACGATCAATTCACCGGCAGGGGCAAAACACATCATCACACCGCATCCCGCTAACGCGATCGTACCGACAATGCTCTGCCACGCGGCGCTAAACCCCGTCGGCTCGATGGTCGTCGTCATTTGAAATCCCGCCTCAGCGTACTGGCGACGATACAACCAGGCGATCGCCATGAAGTGCGGATACTGCCACGCCGCTAATACTCCAAACAACATCCAACCAGGCAAATCCGTCAACGTCCCACCACCAGCCGTGTAACCCATGAACACTGGCAGAGCACCTGCGATCGCTCCGATGGTGGTGTTCCAAGCCGTGCGGGTTTTCATCGGGGTGTATACGAGCACATAGAGCGCCCACGTTGCCACGCCGACGGCGGCAGGCACGATTCCAAACTGCCACGCCAGCAGACACGCACCGACGATTCCGGTCACAGCCGTGAAAGCAACTCCAGTCACTAAACGCATCCGCCGCGACGCCAAGGGACGCTTCGATGTTCTCGGCATCAACGTGTCGATCACTCGTTCCCAAACTTGATTGGCCGCACCGGCACTGCCCGCGACCAAGCCTGTTCCCAGCAACAACATCACCCATTGGACAAGCGACAAACTCACCCCCGTCGCACCCGCCATCGCGATCCAAGCCGACGCCATGGTCGTGACCAAAATCATCGTCACAATACGCGGTTTCGTCAGCTCTATGAAATCACGCGTCATCGTTGGCGCGGGGTTGATCGGCACGGGCGTACCGCTCTCCGGTTCCGATTCAGCGAAACTCTGATGGTCAACATCCGCATTATCCGGCTCTCGGTCGTCCATTCGCGCGGGTTCATCCAAGAGTACGGTCGACGATTCGCGGCAGTCGGTCGCCATGGGCGGCCCCTGTCAGTTTAGAAGAAGAGGAATAAGGAAAAGTATCGGTTCACGGTGTACTCGCCAGTTCCTGGGCCAGCACCCAGCGTCGACGCCGCATTCGCAGTACCAGTAGAGTCGAAACTGCCAAAATCAGCGACCCCGTTGCGACGTGCCCCGTCACAATCCAGGCGTCGAGCAAGCCCTTCGAAACCAACCGATAGGAGTCACTGCCAGGCAACGAGGCCAAGATCGGCGGATAACCGTAGTTGACAATCCACGTCCCCACGCCCAACAGCAATTGCACGACCGCCAAGCATATCAATCCTGCGGCAGGACGCGAGAGCGTCAAATCGCCGCACCCTCGCACCGACAGCCAAACCACGCCCGTGATCAACCACAACAAAATCCCTGTCGCGACATGCGTCATCGTCGTGTGAGCGAACATTCCAGGGCTGGCGGTCGGTAAAGCGTGCCGTAATTGTGCACCCAAAACAATCTGCAAAAACGCCAGCACGACCAGGAAAATCCCCGTTCCCTGCGCAAATTTTCGCAAAACGCCCTCTCCGGCCGCTGCCACGACTGATTGCCACGGCCAACGTCGCCCCGTCACACTTGCCGCCACCACACACAACGCAAAAAACGCAGGTCCCGTGCAACCATGGACCATCGCCAACACTCGGGCGCTCATCGTCACCCGCAATCCACCCAACACGCCTTGCCCGATCACGGCGACCAACACCGCCGCCGCCAAGTACGTCACCCATCGCCGCGAATCACCTCGCCACGCCGCCCACAAAAATCCAATCGCCACAAACCCCACGAGCGCCCCCAGCAATCGATGTCCATGCTCGATAAACAAATCGAACGGGCCGAACAACCAAGTGGACAGGGGATACAGAAACAAATTGTAACCGTACGTGCCTGGCCAATCCGGTACCGACATGCCGGCGTCGTACGTCGTCACCAAACCGCCGACCCAAATCAAGGGCCAGACCAACACGACCAACGTGACCGCCAGCCGCCGCGGCCAGGGCGATGAAGATTGCACAGTGTTCATCGGAATTGGGTTCATCGGAATTGAGTTCATCGGAATTGGGTTCATCGGAATTGGGTTCATCGGTCTCCTCGGTCCGCCATCCGTTCGCCGCTGATCCCACCGATCACTGCGCCTCCGGCACCGAAGATCGCTGCAGGCACAAGCCCTCCGAATCCCAACATCCACATCAGCCCTAGCCCAATCGCCAGCCCAGCGATGGCACCGATGGATCGAAAAGTGTCATGCATGTTTATTTCGTTAGCGTTTGTAAAAAATGTACGAGATCCCAAACATCGCTGGGCGAAAGTCCTGTTTTGCTATCCTCGGTATCACTGATCTCGACGCCCGGCATCGGCGTCCCAGCGATCCCATGTTCAATCCGCCGATACAACGTTTCGGGATCGTTACCGCCACGCAACAACCCGTCTGCTAATTGACGCGGGTCGAGCTTGCGAGGCGGCAGTGCCCCGGCTTTGCGAAATGGTTTCACCGCATCAGCATCATCGGGTGTGATCCCAATCCGAGTCGTGAAATCTTTGGTCCAATCGTCGTAATCCAGCGACGGTAAACCGCCGACTCCATCTTGACCATGGCACCCCGCACAATTGGCGATCGGACCATTGAAGCTCGCGCGACCGCGCTCAATCGAAGAGGTCTGTGAATCACCTTCTAATTTAGGCTTCGTCGGCACAGGTGACGCTGTCGCATTCACCCAACTGCCCACGACCTCGTTGATGACTTCTTCAATCGCCGCTTGTCCTTCGGTTAGTTCCGCCGCACGATCGCTCTCACCCACCCGCATCCGCAGCTCCTCCTCGGGTGGAACGTTTTCGTAATCCAACGTCATCACAGCAGTGGCCAACAGCTCTCGTTCGACTTCACCGCGAACGGACAAATAAATGACATAATCAACAAGGGCCTCGCGTTCCGAGGGCGAGACGAGAGAGAAGCTGGGCATCGGCGTTCCCGGAATCCCCGCCGCCAGCAACCGCCTCAAATCATCCCGAGTCGGCTTGTCCGCCCGCGCGGTTGATTTCCACTTAAACACACCTGCCCGAAAATCACGTGGGTACGGCACCTGATATCGTGACGCTGGTCCCGCACCACTTCCCGAGATCCCGTGACAGATCACACAGTGTTCTTGGTAAAGCCCCGTGTGTGCGTTGGCTTGATCGCTCGTCACGCCGCCAGCCGCGATGGTCAAACGTTCCAGCGACACAAGGTTTTTCATCGCCTCATCATTCATCCACGCACTGGGCCAACGCGGTGACTGCGGGGTGCCGAATAGTTGTTCAACGACCTCTGCCACATCCTCCACCGCAGCAGACGTGGGCACGTCCAGCGAGATTTCCAGCGACATCGCGCGGACTTGATTGAGATCAAACTCGGGTGGTGATTCGCGACACCCGCAACAGACACACGTCAACAACGCGCTCGCCACGCAGGCACGAAAAACAGTTCGGTAAGACAACACAGAATCCGACATCAGCGACACAAACATCCGAACGATAATCAACAAAGGCAAGAAAGTGGGATAGGCTTCCAGCCTGTCAACTCAATACTGACAGGCTGGAAGCCTATCCCACTTATTGTCCCGAGGTGTCCAATGCTGAGAACCACCCCAGGCGAAGATTTTCGCTGAGATCTTGAAAAATAATCAGTTTTCATGCTCGGGATCGAGACAGAAAACGATTTAGACTCTCGCAAAGTTATTTTGCTCCGTTCACCTTTTTGTTGCAATGTTCCAGACCGAGTGCGCTAACGACAACAGCATCGCGAGCAGTAGCGGTGACGTGACCGTGAACAGGATAAACAGAATTTGAGGTGCTCGCCGGGTGCGGTCTGCCGTGACTTCCAAGCCAAACAACACCGACAGTTCCTCTTGAATTTCTGGGATGCGGGCTGCGTAGACGAGGCCTGCTGAGATCACGGCGGCGACAATCACCATCACCAGCATCGTCGAGATACCGATTTGCAGCGGATGCGAGGCAGCGAGTTTCGGCTTAGCCATCAAGGATGCCAGCACCGAAACCTGAATTGATTTCGTCATCATCATCCGCGTCGTTTTGTTTAGCGGATTCACGCTGACTGCTGGCCCCTTCGCTGGATGGACCGACGGGCACGAGCGGACGCCCAGAACCACCAGGTCGATCGCGGAAGTGAGGCCGCGGCAATCGGTTTTGAACCGCGCCTTCACCACGCACCAGAATGGTTTCGTTGTCATCCCTGGCAGTCACTTCGGAAGTGGAATCAGCGTTGGTCGCCGGTTCGGTCGATCGAGGTTCAAAGTGCGGTGCTTGCTGCGGTGTCCCGGATTCATCGACTCGCGCGACGGTTGGTTCAACATAGTCGGCTTCGTCGTAATCACCCGCATCGAAATCGTCATCGTAACGACTGCGATAGTTCGGTTGCGCCGAACGCTGCAGCTCAGCTTTGAACTCTTCGATGACTGCGTTCTGAATCATCTCGCGACACTCACTATTGATCGGGTGAGCGACGTCCGCATACAGTTTCTGCGGCGAATCGGCGGCACCGCTGATGAACAGTTTAGCACCGCACTGATTGCAAAATCCTGCGCGCAAATGATTCTTGCTACCACAGCGATTACAGTGGCCGGTGAGTTTTCGCGACGGCATGGCTACAAACGGTCCATGACTGCCATCGATAATTTTCAGATCGCGAACGACGAAGCTTTGGTCAATCGTGATTGAACAAAACGCTCGTAAACGATCTTCCGAACCTTCCATCAACTTGATGCGGATCTCGGTAATTTCCATCACGATCCCTTACATGATATGGATTTCCGGCGCTGCCTGGCAGGTTGCGACGGCTTGCACCAACGCACCTCCTGGCAGCGAATCGCGAATCGTCGCGATCCATGCCTCCGTAGCCTTCGCCCAGTTACAATCATCGTCACTGGGCAATTGATTGGTAGTCAACCAAATAAAACACGCCGACCCGCTGCCAGTCATTTGGCAAAAAGTATCGCCAGTCGTCTGACAAAGTACTCCGTGTGACTGTATTGGCGGTTGAGGTGGTTTTGACTGCCTCAAACATTCTAGCGCCTCCGCAATCAGCGGTGATAGCCCGCAAGCAGGTCTTGTCAAGGCATTATAGAAGTTTTTCGGGATGGTGTGGGGGTCGCGACGAATAAAACGGTCAATGGTATCGCGTCCACTTTGCGGGTTTTTCGTAACCGTCGCCCGCCCATAAACAGCCGCTGTCGACAGCGCGATACCTGGAAAAACCACGAGGAAACGCTGCTCACGAGGCAAATCGTAGAACGTCAAACGCTCTCCCCGGCCAAGTGCTCGCGCCAACGTCCCGGCTTGAGACCGCTCCGATTGGAGGGCGACCGCAGTTGCCTCAATTTCGTTCAAACAGCCCAAAAAAAATGGCACATCGCTGCCCAAACTGGCCGCCAAACGTTCAATTTTCTCGTTTGTCAGTCGCTCGGCTAGCTCCGGCATGGCATCCGCCAACGCCGCCACTGCCATTCGCAAGGTTGCCGCCGCATCGCTACTCGCTCCGCCCATCCCCGCGCCACTGGGGATTCGCTTGCCCAATTTCACTCGCCAACCGCCCTGGTAACCGGACACCTCATTCACCAAACTCAACGCTCGATAGACGAGATTCGAGCCATCGGTCGGAACGTCGAGGATCGGGTCGTTTGTCGGAACACGCAATTTTTCCGCGACAGCCGCGCGACTGGGCAACCAATCCACTCGCAGCTCGATTCCTGATTCGGCGGTCATCTGCAATTGCAATTCATCCCGCCAATCGATCGCGATCATGACGGTATCGAGTTCATGAAAACCATCGTCTCGACGGCCCAAGATTTCGAGGAACAGATTCAATTTCGCAGGCGGTGAGGTGTGGTAAATCGGCATCGGAGACGGTGTTGCTCAGAAGAATTAGCTGTTTTGGCGCTAGCGGGCTGTTGGTTTAGTCGTTTAACAGTTAGCCGTAGGCGTACTATCCGACATGAGAGTACGCCTACGGCTGACTGTTAAACAAAAAAGAAAACTTATGGACTGGTGCTCAAAGTGTGCGACGATTTGTCATTCTAGCCAAGGCTGCTCGCCAAGCGTGCCGGTTGGTCGCCAGGAGCGAATGCTAGTACAATGGCATTGTTACGACAACGAAGCGACTCGACCTGAATGCTCATCGCGACGTATCCCACCTCTTGCTCCCTCCCACCTTGGCTAGCCCGTTGCGGCACGGAATCACCATGCTTACTGCGACTAAAATCTTGACACGCGTCTCTGGATGCATTGCGTCCTTCCTGCTGCTTGCGACCAGCACCGTGATGGCCGATGCGACCGTGAGCGATGCTGCGTCCTTTGAAAAGCGGATGGCGGTTGATGACGAAGGGCATGTTGTCGATTTCAAACGAGACATCGTCCCGATTTTTCGCGACCGCTGTTTGGAATGCCATGGACCAGACGAAGCTAAGAATGATTTTCGCGTTGATGATGCGGAGTTGATGTTTGATTACGTCGAGGCCGAAGATGCGATGTCGAGTTCGTTGTTCACAGATTACCTGACCACCGAAGACGATGACATGTTGATGCCACCGCGAAGCCACGGTGGACCACTCAGTTCGGCTGAGTTAGCGTTGGTGCGATTGTGGATCGAAGAAGGTGCGGTCTGGCCCGAAGACGCAATGCTCGATGGTAGCGGTGCACCGTTACCAGAGGTGAGCGAATCGTCGATTCAAAACATGAGCCTTGTCGCTCGAGCTTGGTCGTTCCAAGGGTTCCTGCATCCAGCGACAGTCCACTTTCCGATTGCGTTGTTACTCGTCGGTGCCTTGTTTGTCGTGCTGGGATGGAAGTGGCCTGCCGTCGGTACGCAAATACCAATGGCGTGTTTATTGATCGGTGCGGCCTCGGCAATTGCTGCCACGATGATGGGTTGGTCATTCAGTACAGAGAAGGGTTACGGATCGTGGAACCGCATGGATTTCGACGCCGTTATTTTCTGGCATCGTTGGTCAGCTGTGATCGTGACCGTGGCAGCAACTTTGTTTGCCTTGATCGCACTGCTTTCACTGCGCAGCAACTCGACGCGTTTGACGATGGTTTGGAAAATTGGTCTGTTGCTCGTTGCTGGTTTAGTCGGTGCGGTCGGCCATCAAGGCGGCGAACTGACGTACGGAAAAGATTTTTATCCAAAAGCATTTCGCATCTTGCTCGGGCAACCAGATCAAGAAGCCGCACAAACCGCCGATCTAGTGACTAGTGACTAGTGACTCCCATTCCCATTCCCATTCCCATTCCTCAGGTGCGAACATGAACTTCTCGATCCGAACCATCTCCTTTGCCGCGATGATTTTCGTAGCAACCTCGTTGATGTCCAGCAGCTCTGCTCAGCCACCCGCCGCGCCGGCTCCACCAGCAGCCGAGAAACCGGCAATGAAAGCGGGCCAAGCCTCACCGACAGGACGCGAGGCAAGATTGGCAGCGTACTTGACCGGTGCCACGTTCACGGGCCAGTTCACTGTCGATGGCGAAGCCGCCGCGCCGAAGCCTGAGTCGTACACGATCGCGTCTTGCGAGCCACTCGCCGAAGAAAACCAATATCGCTTGAAGGTCAAAATCAAGTACGGAGACGTCGATGGCGAATTCCCAATGGACCTGAAAATCCTCTGGGCCGGCTCGACGCCAGTGATCACGCTCGATGCCGTTTGGATCCCGAAACTCGGCACGTTTTCAGCGAGAGTTTTGATTCAAGACGGTCGATACGCGGGCACATGGCAACACGATGCCAAAGGCGGGCATCTGTACGGCACAATCGCAGCAGCCGACGTGAAATGAGTGATTGAT
Organism: Rhodopirellula sp.; assembly: GCA_041740155.1. Classification (GTDB taxonomy): domain Bacteria; phylum Planctomycetota; class Planctomycetia; order Pirellulales; family Pirellulaceae; genus Rhodopirellula. Next base: position 43,429 of record JBGSMN010000449.1, on the reverse strand, counting down.
GCGTTGGTGTGACTAAAAGGACACCGCAAAGCGAATTTCAAACTTCCGATGCCACGTGGTTCTTGCCGAGCAAATAACTCAGCACTTCCCGCAGCGATTGAAAGCGGAATTCATATCCGCTCTGCATCAACCGATCTGGGAGCACCCGAGTGCTCGACAACAACAACGCATCAGCCATCTCGCCCAACCCCAGCCGGAGTCCGACCGCTGGAGCGGGAACCAACGCAGGTCGCCCAATCACCTTACCGAGCGTTTTGACAAACTCACGATTGGTCAGCGGTGACGGTGACACGAAATTCACTGGACCGCGAACCTCCTCGGTGTGCATCGCATGCACGATCCCGCCGAGCACATCATCCAGCGCGATCCAGCTCCAGTACTGCTGCCCGTTTCCCAACGTTCCACCGCAAAACTTTGCTGGCAAGAGCATCTTTTGTAACGCTCCACCATGCGGCGACAACACCAATCCGATCCGCGCATTGACCACACGAATGCCCGCCTGAGTCGCTGGCTCGCACGCCGTTTCCCACTGCTGGCACACATCCGCCAAAAAATCATCGCCCGCCGCTGACGTCTCCGCTAACAACTCATCACCTCGGTCGCCGTAGATGCCCGTTGCTGAAGCACAGATCAACGTTCGAGGTGGATTCGATAGTCTCGCCAATCGTTCGCACAGTTCGCGAGTTTTCGGGACGCGGCTATCGCGGATTTCCTGTTTGACCTGTTCATTCCAACGCCCCGTCGCAATCGGTTTGCCCGCCAAGTGTACCACCACGTCGACGCGATTGAATTTTTCGAACTCCGCATCTGTCGACCACGCCGCAATCTCGTTCTCGCCGGCTTGTTTCTCACGTGTGATACTGAGCACGCGATGGCCCAACAACGTGAGCAAATTACCGAGCGATGAACCAACCAATCCCGTGGCTCCCGATATCGCAATCGTCAGCGACTCGCTCTGGTATCGTGACATCAACGCCAAATCATCTCGCGTCACTCGGTGCCGAAACGCAAACATCGTTTCCAGTTTCTTGGTCACGAGCGAGCCACCGAACCAACGTCCCAAGCTACCGAGCGGCATTTGGTACTGAACATCGTCGGTCATCCGCGTCGAATTAGCCCCGGTCGAGCGAAACCGATGCCGATGATGCCAAAACGCAAACGGCCCAGAATCTTGCACGTCCGCAAACAATGCAGGCGGTCGATACAGAGTATGCCGAGCACGCCATCGCAACGGGATACCAAACAATCCAGTCTTCAGCACGACACGATTGCCGACCGCCAGCCCAACGTCGCGGTGCTCGACTTGAACCGATTCCCAAGGCGGGATCAAGCGATCCAAACAACCCAGTCGTTCGTGATAAGCAAACGCATCCTCGATCGAAACCGGTAAATCAACGCCCGCCACAAACTGCCTGACATCGCGAGGCGTCTGGACACCAGATTCTGATTCTTCATTGGCGTCAGACTCAGCACAGAGATCGCGAGAAGTGGGCATAGCAAGCAAGCATACTGGAGGACGGACAAATAATGAAATCATAGTAGCAGGCACAGTCCCCTGTGCCGTTCGCCCAGCCGGTAAAAACGCTTCATAGTAGCAGGCACAGTCCTCTGTGCCGTTCGCTCCCGCCGATAAAATCGCTTCGATTTTGAGGCGTTCGGTTTCTCAATCTCATCCGCCGCCAACTTTCGTTACTGATCGGACCGGAAACGTTTGCCCGGCCCGAGGTCATCGCGCAGCGAATATCGAGATTGCTATCCGTGATCCACAGACGACGGTCTATGCATACGGGTTCATTCGTTACTTGGACCTGAAAAATTTGCGGGTGGTTGACTCGACAATTGCACGAGTGCTTCGCTGGCACGCCCTTTCTGTTCTTCGCGAAGTATCAAATAGCGATCACGACCGGTGGGGGATTCTGCAAACGTCGTCAACCCGTCATCGGCAACGGTCACGCGACCAGGCGGTGATAAATCGAAGTAGCTGCGTTCAGGACGCACTGCGTATAGCACCGACGTTAAATCCCATGTTGGTCGATCGTGCGGCGGAGGAATGTACAGCGTATAGGCTTCGGCGAGCGGATGATGTCGGACATAGTGATAGTCCAGCAGAATACTCTCATGCGGATAGGTTAGATTTTTGCCGATCTCGAATCCACTCCACACGATCGGTGTCGGCCAATCGGCAACGATTTTTTTGGCTGCCGGTATGTCTTTTATGACGTTGTATTCCCTGTGATCATACAACTTGCCTTGGTCGCCGACGATTTGTTTGAATGCACCCGCCATGATGGATAGCAGACGAACTTTTTTTGCGACCAATTCAAGGCCGTTCCATGGACTGTGCTCATCGCCCGAGGAGTTGAGTAACCCCGCGAGGTTTGTCGAGAAGCCGACTTGCACGATCACGACGCTTCCGTCCGCTTGAGCTGAGAGTGTTTTTCGTAACAGATCAACTGCGTCGAGCGCGTCTTTACCGTCGCGGAGGTCGTGTGGATATCGATCCACGCCACCATCCTGCTGCGCCGCCAAAACATTGAACTTGCCCTGCTCCGGAGTCACTCCACAGCGGCAAACACCGATCGGAATATCGCCTCTCCCGTAAAACGTGTTAACCGCATCAGTAAAGGGAGCTGCCAGTGCTTGATCCTTGGTGATTGTCACCGCCAACAACTCGCACTCGCCGCGCGTCTGCAGAGAATGAATCACGCCCATCGCCAACACATCATCACAATCGTTGCCGATGTCGGTATCAAAAATCAGGGGCACCGATCTCTGCGGCTGATCAGCGGAGGCGGCAACAGAGATCAGCAGTAAGACAGCAAAAAAACAACTCAATCTCATGGTTTCGCAGTTAGGAAAGTACAGGGAATGAAGTAGTAGAAAAAACAGTGTTGTTTTCAATGAACTGTGTTCAGAAAACTCGTTTATAGAGCATCGCGATCCGCATGTTGGCCATCAACCGCCAGTTCATTTTGCCGACGGCCCAATTTCCAAGCCACAACCGCCCAGAGTACCGTAATCGGCAGGGCCAACGTGTTCAACAGCGTCAGACTGGCGCCCAGCCAGCGTAACGATCCAAACAGTTGCCCCGACACAACATCGCCACCACGCAAGACCACGGTGTCGATGAAGCTTTTGGATTTATATTTGTCTTCGCGACTGACCACGGTGAATAACACTTCACGCGCTGGCACGGTGATGCCATAAGCCGCCGCGCGGGTCGCGATCATCGTGACGATCAGCACCGCGAGCGATTGACTGATCACGAGCGATTGACTGATCACGAGCGATGCAAAACCACACAGATAAACGACGGGCAAAATCGCTAACGCCACACTGATTCCGAATCGTCGCAGAATCACGCTACTGCACAGCGCTTGAATCACGAGCGTCAATACTTGCGTGCCCAGATCCAGGTACGCAAACAACTGCGTACGAGCTTCGCGCGTTTCGATTTCCGCATCGACAATCTCCGCTTGCTGAAAATACAACTGTGTCCCACACGCTTGCACGAAGACCAGAAACAAGCAGATCGAGATCAAGTAGGGCGACCTGGCTACATGCGTGATCCCAGCCAACAGCCCGCCCTCACGTTGGCTCGAACCCGATGACTGCTTGGTGATTTCCTTTGACGAGCCGTCGTTCGGTTGTTTTTCCGCAGCCATCACTGCTGCCCGTTTTTCCAATCGCCAGGCGCACCACAACCCAAGTTCGATAGTCAGGATCGGCAGCAACAGCAACTGGCTCGTTGATAGCTCAGTTGCCAATTGGCTGGTCAGGAGCGAACCGATAATCGCACCCGCCGTGCCTCCTGCAGCGATCATCCCAAACAATCGCTTGCCTTGATTGCTAGTAAACAAGTCTGCCAGCACGCTCCAGAAAACACTCGTGTTGAACAGCGCGAACACGTTTACCCAGACAAAGAAGGCTCGCGCGGTCCAGACTTGCACACCCGTCGATTCGACTTGCATCAACAAATAAAACGCAACCAAACAACTTGCAAAGAAGTGGTACACACAACGAACCAGCATCCGTCGCGGCAAGCGCTCGATCAAGAATGAGTACGCCGGAACCGCGGCCAACATCACAGCGAAGGTCGCGAGCATTAAACCTTGTAACGTCGCCGTACCGCCGATGCTGCCCATCGTCTCCCGCACCGGACGCACGATTTGGTATCCGGCCAAAATAAAGAAAAACCAACTCGCCGCCCATAACACCGCCGACAACTCGCCAGCCTGAATCCGTCGCTGCTTTGGCGGGCCGCCATCATGCTCACCGACGGATTCGGAATCGGGAGGCAAGGCATTCATGGCGAAAGGATGCGGAAGGAGTACGTAAGACGGATGAGTTTACACGAATAGTTGTTATCGAGGTTGTTTGTTTAATCTCTCTCAACGAAGTTGGGGGGAGGTTGGTGATGCGCGGCCCCCCATTGCTGACACGGAACCTCCGATCCCTTACACTGCTGCCTTCAAAGTCGTGTTTCGATCCAATCTCGCAGTTTAGGACGCTGTTATGCCCATCGAGTTTTTATGCAGTGGTTGCCAACATCAGCTCCGCGTTGCCGACGAGACGGCAGGCAAACAAGCCCGATGTCCAAATTGTTCCACTGTGCTGACGGTACCGGCGTCATCTCAGTCGAATCACAACCCAGGTGGCTTTGACTTCGGCAAACCTGCACCCAGCCCAGTCGCACCACAGCAACCTGCATCAAATCCTTATTCGCAATCCGAAATACCGCAAAACCCCTACGCTTCGCCCTCTTCCAGCTACAATCCACCGACAGCCCTTCCCGGTGGCGATCTTTCCGTTCAACAAATGGATGTCGGCGTCGCGCTCTCGGCAGCTTGGAGTCTATTCAAACTCAACACAGGCGTTTTGATCGGCGCGTATTTCATTCAGCTCGTGCTCAGCTTTGGCATTTCCTTCGGTGCTTGAATTGCCGCCGGTATCTTGGGCCAGGTTTTACAGGATCCACAGCATCCTGCCGTGATGATGACGCAGTTGTCCAGCAGTTTCATTAACCAACTGATCCAACTTTGGTTGGCGATCGGTGCGATTTTAATCAATTTGGCTGTCGCTCGCGGTCAACACGCTTCGATCGGAATGCTGTTCTCCGGTGCACCGTACTTGTTAAGATACATCGGTGCCGCGATCATCTTCGGTGCCGCGATGGTCGTCGGATTTCTGTTGCTGATTGTTCCCGGCATCTACGTCGTGTTGACGTATTGGTCGTACATGTACTTCCTCGTTGATCGTAATTGCGGTGTGTTTGAATCCTTTCAACTTGCACAAACACACGCTTCGGGCAACCGTCTCAATGCATTCGTGATGTTCCTGCTCGCCGCTGGCCTGGGAATACTCGGCATGTTGGCCTGCGGTATCGGCTTGCTCGTCACCGCGCCGCTTGCCTTTTTGACGTTCGTCATCTGCTATCTGATGATGACCGGCCAGCGATATGTTCAACCAACGGTCTGACCAGAATGAATTATTCGATTCGCGCGATGTTGGCGATCACCAGCCATCCACTTGAACTTCGCCGTGGACGCCACAATCAAACTTCAGTGGCGCTTCGAGTCCAGCGGGCTGATCACGAGCAGGGTTTGAGTATCGATCGATATCCGAAACATTGATCAACTGATTCCCCTCAATCGTCGCTGCGTAACTCTCGTCACGACGCAGCATTGGACGCGGCGTGCCGATGCATTCGATGATGTTATCGCGGATCACGATCGTGCTGGCGTCCGACTCGGCATTGAACCCGAATAGTCCGTCTTCGCGGGGAGTTGACGTTGTTCTCGCAATGATGTGATTGTTGCGAATCACAATGTTGTCATAAGGTTCGTTGATCCACATCACGCCACGACCGGGATTGCTTACTAAGTTGTTGTGAAAGCTCGCAGGACCTTTGGCGGCGGCATGTCCGAATCCCGAAATCAGATTCCCGTGATCCTTGCTCGTGTCGAAATCAAACAGGTTGTGATCAATCTCGACACCGTTGCGAACGAACTCGATTGAGTACGAATCACGGAAGTAATTGTGATGAATATGAAAGGTCCGACCACTTTCGGGCACTGGACCACCTGCGTGTTTGGGAATCGAGATCGTGCCAAAGCACACGTTATGGTCGATCTCGTTGTCTTCGTCATTCTCGAACGGAAATTCCATGGAGAAGTTGACTTCGATCGTGTTGTGATGGACGTGGCAGCGTTTGCCTTGACGAACCTTGATGCCGTAAAATTCATCGGCTTTACTCATCTGAGTCCGCAAAAATCGATTATGTGCAATCTCGCTGTCTTTCATCCAAATCGCAAAGATCGCACCGCCGGTGATCCCGCCTTGTAAGCCCGGTTGACCTTTGTCCCAGCGACCGCCCGCATCGACAAATTCGCAGTCATGAATTTTCGCTTTTTGCATCCCGAATGTTCGAATGCCACACCACAGCGTGTCTTCGATTCGCAAGTCATGCAGGTGCAAATCATTGTTATGCCATCCGTAGATCGCGCCGTGTAGTTGCGGACCCTTTAAGGTCATTCCAGCGATCGTGATATCGGCAGCGTCATCGGTGAGTCGGATCAGGTACGCCCGCGTGTCCATTCCCTGAGTTTTCATTTCCGGATCAGGTAGCGTTGAAGTCGGCGGTTTCCATTGAGCAGAATGCGTGATGATCGTTTGGCCAATTCCCGCCCCGGTGAGCGTCATACCGGGTTTCGGTTCGAGCGGCGCGGCAAGTTGATAGGTGCCTGCAGCGATCCGAATCGATGTCGCTGGATCGCTATCGCGGACAGCCGCGACCAACTCGTCGGAATCAGTGACAGTGACCTCTGCGGTAGCTGTCACTGCCACCGAGGCCGCCAATAGAAATATCAGAGTGCAGATAGGTTTCATGAAACGCCTCGCAATGTGGATTGGATTGAAACAACATCATAACCAATCACAAAACGTGCGGGCATCGCCTGCTCCTTACGGAAATCGTCAAGCTTTTTGGAGCAGCGAGTTTCTCATTCGTCATCGATCGCAATGCGAGTTAGCGATCAGCACGAAGCCACACTTACCGACGGCGTGTCTTTTTGCGTGTCATCGGATTTAAGCTACGACGAGGTTCTTTGAGTTCTTCATCGTCAGTGACAGGTTGCTGGGCGGCGGTTTGCTCGGCAACAGATTGCGGAGGTTCAAAACCCTCGATCGAATCACGGATCAACTCTTTATTGATTCGCCGTTCGATGCTCGTCAGGATGTCGCCTTCACCGGGCGCGACAAAGGTGAACGCGATCCCATCGCGACCCATCCGTCCGGTTCGCCCGACGCGGTGAACATAGTCATCGCAGTCTTGTGGCACGTCGAAATTAACGATGTGCGAAATCGTTGTGATATCAATTCCGCGTCCGACCACGTCCGTGGCGATCAACAGTTTTAGTTTGCGATCACGCAGGCTTTGCAGCACCCGATCGCGTTCGCGTTGCTGTAAGTCGCCGTGGATGCAACCGCACGCACCGAAGGTCCGCGATAGCTGGCGATGGAGTCGATCGACTCCGCGCTTTGTCCGACAGAAAACGATCGCTTGTTCCGGGTTTTCTCGCTCCAGCAGTTGTTCGAGCAAGTCAACTTTTCGTTCGTTGGTGATGGAGAAATAGCGTTGTTCGATGGTGTCGACAGCCATTTCTTTTTGGCAGCAGTCGATCACGACCGGCTCACTCATGTAACTTTCGGCGAGTCGTCGAACGACGGGTGGCAAGGTGGCTGATAGCAGCAGCGTTTGACGATCACGTGGGCACTTCCGCATGATCCGTTCGATCTGTGGGCGGAATCCGATGTCGAGCATTCGGTCGGCCTCGTCCAGAACCACGCACCACGCTTTGTTCAGTCGCAGCGTGCCACGTTGCAAGTGATCGTGAATCCGGCCTGGCGTGCCGACAACGATTTGCACACCGTTTTCGAGTTGGCGAAGTTGCCGGGTCATGTTTTTTCCACCCGACAAAACGGCGATTTCCGTAGGCACGCCTTGTGCTAATCGGGCCGCCTCGCCAGCGACTTGGTCGGCCAGTTCGCGAGTCGGCACGATGATGATCGCTTGCGGATCACGGCAATCTTCGAGCGAATCGAGTTGTTCGAGGATTGGGATGGAAAATGCCGCCGTTTTCCCTGTTCCTGTGCGGGCTTGGCCGATCACGTCGCTGCCATTGAGGGCGTATGGGATCAATGCCGCTTGGATGGGTGATGGTTTCGTGAACCCCGCCGTGGCGACGGCTCGACGCATCACAGGTGACAAATCCAGTTCGTCAAAAGAACCCATTTCAGGCGGCAACACGACCGGCCCTACGGACTCCAAGAGGGCAATAGAATCTTCGTTGTCCTCAAAACGAGGAGGGCGACCGCCGCGCGCGCTGCGGGCATTTCTGGGACTTTTGGTATAGCTCATGTCGTGAGTTTATCCGCTCGAATCGTTTTGCAACACTACCACTCCAAAAGAGTGTGCAAAGTAACAAAGTGGCTGTGTGCTTCGCGGGCTGGACTGCTGCCGAGAGAAATGTGTTGGCATCGCAAATGAAACTCAAATTGATGAATCCCACTGCGTTTCTGAAACGAGTAGAATGTGCGGGAAATCCCTTCCCACTCCGAGAGAAAACCCATGAATTCAAGTGCTATTTGGACCCGAACTGTGCCCCGGACGATTGCTTTCGCGATGTTATTCGCGTGGATGCCGTGCTCCGCTCAGGCGGACGAGACGACACTCGTTTTTGACGCCGTTGGTGACCAGCTTGGTCACGTTGTGTTGGTGGCGGGCGATGAAGAGTACCGCAGCGAAGAGACGATGCCGATGCTCGGAAAAATCCTGAGCCAGAAACATGGTTTCAAATGCACGGTCGTGTTCTCGCTCTCGAAAGACGGCAGCTATATCGACCCAAACCACTCGGCTGGGCTGAAAGGTTTGGCGGCGCTCGATGATGCGGACTTGATGATCATCGGCACGCGGTTCCGCCAACCTGGCGAAGAGGAAGCGGCGCATTTGACGAAGTTCATGGATGCAGGCAAACCGATCATTGGCATCCGCACGGCAACGCACGCGTTTAACGGCAAAGGCGACTTCGGCGGCAAGATCGGTTTTGGCGAATGGGGCCGCAAAATCCTCGGTGAACAATGGGTCAATCACCACGGTCACCACAAAGTTCAAGGGGCACGCGGAGTCAAACAAACTGAATTTGTAGATCATCCCATCTTCAACGCGGTCGAAGAAATCTTCGCATACTCGGATGTTTACGGCGTGGTCCATTTGACCGACGATGACAAGATTCTGATGCGGGCGGCAGTGACGGAATCGCTGCAGCCGGACTCAAAGAACATCGATGGCGAAAAAAATGATCCGATGCAGCCGTTCGTGTGGTTGCACACCTACGAGTCACCAGCGGATAAGACGGGCTCGTCGATGTGTACAACCGCAGGTGCTTCGGTGGACATGACCAATGAGAGTTTGCGACGATTGATTGTCAACGGCGTGTATTTCTTGACCGGCCATGACGTGCCTGAGAAAGCGGATGTGGATTATGTTGACCCGTACCATCCGAGTTTTTATGGATTCATCAACGACGGAGCGTATTGGCAGGAGGCCGATTTGCAACCGAGCGATTTCGCGCTGGGCAAATCGCCAAAAATGCCTGATCCGAAAGGCACACCACAGTGGCAGTTTGAAACAGCGACGGCAGAGTAGTTTTGCTCTGGCGTTGCTGGATCGGGAATTGTTAGACCCAAGTCAATTGTTGAAATTCATCTTGACCTGTGTTTGGCTTGGCCGTGTTTCACGCTATTCCTTTTAACCGCCGCAACCTTGCACTGATCCGAGCGGGCGCGTCGATGCTTGTTCTGTGTTCCGTTTGCAGCGGTTGCGTGCGGCGTCGGATGACGGTGCGCACGTCGCCTCCAGGAGCCACGGTATCGATCGACAATCAGTTGATCGGAACCAGTCCTGCGGCGACGAGTTTCGTGTACTACGGGACTCGCGAATTTCGAATTGAAAAAGACGGCTATCGCACCGAGACAATCCGGCGAAAAATCAAACCGCCGTGGTATCAGTTTCCGGTAGTGGATTTTGTTAGTGAAACGCTGTGGCCGGGTGAGATTCGGGACGAACGGATCATCGACGTTGAACTCGTCCCTGCCCCGCCGGAGAACTCCACCGAAGTGCTGGGCCGAGCTGAGCATCTCCGCAATCAGGCTCGCGGGCAGTAATCGCATCAACGAGCAATCGTGAATCTTCTGCGCGACTGGCGGGGTCGACGAAACAGACGACAGCAGCGATAACATGCGGCGAATCAGAGAGCAGCGGCTTTCTGCACACACTGCACTCCTCCACAAAGGTTTTCGATGGAAGCCGGAATCGTCGGCTTGCCGAACGTAGGCAAAAGCACGTTGTTCAACGCGCTGACCAGTAGCGTCGCGGCCCAAAGCGCCAATTACCCATTTTGCACAATCGAACCCAATGAGGGCATCGTCAGTGTGCCAGACGCGCGGTTGCAACGCATCACGCAATACATTGTCCCGCAAAAAATCATCCCCGCTGCGTTGAAACTCGTCGATATCGCTGGAATCGTGAAAGGAGCATCCGATGGCGAAGGTTTGGGCAATAAATTCCTCAGCCACATTCGCCAAGTCGATGCGATCATGCAAGTCGTGCGTTGCTTTGAAGACGACGACGTGATCCACGTCTCGGGCAACGTCGATCCCATCGCAGACATCGACACGATCGAAACTGAACTCGTTTTGGCGGATATGCAGACGCTGGAAAACGCCCTGCCTCGGGCCGAGAAGAGTGCTCGCGGTGGCGACAAGGAAGCGAAACTTCGGGTTTCTGCGATCATGAAGTGCAACGCTCATTTGGAAAGTGAACAACCGCTGCGAACGCTCGCACTGCTTGAGCCCGAGATTGCGGCGATCAGTAGTTATGGTTTGATGACAGCGAAACCGATTTTGTACGTCGCCAATGTTGATGAAAATGATTTGGCGGGCGAGCATGAACTGGTTCAACGGGTGCGAGCGCATGCTGAGAAGTCGGGCGCGTCGATCGCCTGCGTGTGTGCGAAGCTGGAAGCTGAGATTGCGGAGTTGGACGAAGCCGAACGAGCAGAAATGCTTTCAGACGTTGGTTTGGAAGAACCATCGCTCAACTTGATCGCGCGGCAAACGTATCGCACGCTCGGTTTGCAGAGCTTTTTCACGGCTGGCGAGAAAGAAGTGCGAGCGTGGCCGTTTCGTATTGGATCCACCGCCCCCCAAGCCGCTGGGGTAATCCACAGCGATTTCGAACAGAAATACATCCGCGCTGAGATCTACAACCTTGCCGACCTAGAACAGTACAAGAGCGAAAAAGAAATCAAAGCTGCGGGTAAGATGCGAGCGGAAGGCAAAGGATACATCATGCAAGACGGTGATATCTGCCACTTCCTAATCGGCCCCTAAACTTTACTCTCGTTCCCAGGCTCTGCCTGGGAACGCACCGTACCGCAGGCTCAGCCTGCTAAATTCGCACTACGTGAGGCAGAGCCTCCAAGTCAGTGTGTTCCCAGGCAGAGCCTGGGAACAAGAAAACTTAAACTTAAACTTAAACTCCCGCCAACAATCACGACTCATCCCCAAGCCGAAAGTCTTGACGACTTCCGCTACCCCGCGTCCTCCCACACCACCTCTTGACAGAGGGATTCATGAACAAAATGCTAGTTCCAATTTTATTCGCACTCGGCACCGCAGTTTTTTGGGGATGCTATGGACCGACGATCGGCAACGCGCAAGCACCGCGAGTCGACGGTGCACCGCTGTGGTCGCCGTTCAAGCCTTATGTGTTCATCGGTATCGCGTATCTCGTCATCGCGATCTTTGGCGGCCTGGTGATGATGAGCCTCAAAGGCGATTCGTTCAATTTCACTGGCGTCCATTTTGCAACCGCGAAGTGGGGTTTTCTGGCTGGTTTGCTTGGTGCCTTCGGTGCGTTGTGTTTAACATCGGCAATGATGACCAGCAAAGGTAACGCGTTGCTCGTGATGCCGATCGTGTTTGGTGGTGCGGTATCTGTCACTGCGATCGTGTCGATGATCAAACTGCATGCCGGTACCAACGTTAGTCCGCTGTTATGGGTTGGCATGGCATTGACTGTCGCTGGGGTGGTTTTAGTCGCCATGAACACGCCGCACGGACATGCAGCGACCAAACCGGCAGCACCGGCGATACTGTCCGACGGTGAAGTATCGGGTGCGGATGCCAAATCTGAAACCGTCGCCGCGCCAGATGCAGCGACGTGAGTTCGGACCACGAAAGTTCGGCGAATTCAGGCGCAGACGAGATGCTGCCACGGGTTCGCGCGATCGACGCACAGCTCACACATGTGTGGATGGTGCGCACATTCTTAAAGCACTGTGATGAATCCGAGGACGACGAAGACTTGCGCGAGATCGTGCGTGATTTATACGACTTCATTCTCGCCGTCGGTCCCGTCAACGACGACGTCGATACGGCTGCTTACATGAAAATGGCCAAGAAAAAACTGCGTCGGCTCGTGGGGGCGACGCAGTTGTATGAACAGATTCAAGCTGAGGTCAGCGGTCACACGAATTTCGTGATGGCCGCTCGTTCGTTGCGGCAGGCCGTCGATAAGATCGCGTTATTGGTGCGACCGGAGTAAACGTCATTGGCGGTTCTGGCGGAGCGGGTTTGATCGGATCCGACTGCGGATATGTCATTGACGGTCGGGGACGTGGCACCGACAATCAGACGTCATTCCCCCAACACACCTCGAAAAAGCTAGCAAACCTTCGATGAGCACGATCCAATCGCAAGATCCCGTTCTGTGGGAAGCCATGCAGGCTGAAGCCGCCCGCCAGCAAAGCGGGCTTGAAATGATCGCCAGCGAAAATTACACCAGCCCCGCGATCATGGAGGCAGCGGGCAGCGTGCTGACCAATAAATACGCCGAAGGGTACCCGGGCCGCCGCTATTACGGCGGTTGCGAATATGTCGATGTCGTCGAGACGCTGGCCATCGATCGTGCCAAAGAATTGTTCGGGGCCGAAGCGGCAAACGTCCAACCGCACAGCGGCTCGCAAGCCAACACGGCCGTGTATTTGGCGGCCCTCGAAGTCGGCGATACCGTCATGGGCTTGGACCTGGCACAAGGCGGGCACCTGACTCACGGGATGAACCTGAACATCAGCGGTCGCTTGTACAATTTCATCAGCTACGGTGTCGACGAAAAAGAACATCGATTGGATTTCGATCAAATCGCACGCTTGGCCAAAGAGCACAAACCTAAACTGATCGTCGCCGGTGCGAGTGCGTACCCACGTGAAATCCCACACGACAAATTCAAACAGATCGCTGATGACGTCGGTGCCAAACTGCTCGTCGACATGGCGCACTATGCTGGACTCGTGGCAGCCAAGATTCACAACAGCCCCGTGGGTTTGGCTGACTATGTCACCTCGACGACGCACAAGACATTGCGTGGACCTCGCAGCGGTTTGATTCTGTGCAAAGAAGAGCATCTGAAACTTGTCAATCGCAACGTCTTCCCGGGTACTCAAGGTGGTCCGTTGATGCACGTGATCGCGGGCAAAGCGATTTGTTTTGCGGAAGCGATGACGGATGAGTATCGCGCGTACGGACGTGCGGTGGTGAGCAACGCCAAAACGCTCGCCGAGACCTTGATGGCCGCAGGTTTGCGATTGGTCAGTGGCGGAACGGACAATCACTTGATGCTGGTCGACGTGACGACAGTGGGCTTGGGCGGCAAACGCGCCGAAGCGATCTTGGACGCTTGCGGTATCACCGTCAACATGAACATGATCCCCTTTGACAAACGCAAACCGATGGACCCCTCAGGCGTTCGCATCGGCACGCCCGCGCTAACAACTCGCGGGATGGGTACAGACGAAATGAAACGCATTGGCAACTGGATTTATCAATCCTTGTCCCACCCCGATGACGCGGCGTTGCACGAATCGATTCGCAGCGAGATTCGCGAGCTGTGTATTGGGTTTCCCGTGCCCGCCGCAGCCACCGATCAAACATGTGGTGTTGCCTGATGACAAGTCGAATTTTGATTGCCGATGACAACATCGCCAACCGCGAATTGCTCGAAGCCTATCTGGTGAAGATCGAGTGCGAGTTGGAAACCGCAGTCGATGGTGCCGATACGTTGGCCAAGGTCGCATCGTTTCAACCCGATTTGGTGTTGCTCGATGTGATGATGCCGAAACTCAGCGGTTTCGAAGTTTGCAAGAAACTCAAGGAGAACCCGGCGACCAGCAATATCATGGTATTGATGGTGACCGCGCTCAGTGAATTGGGCGACGTCGAACGAGCGGTAGCTGCGGGAACCGATGATTTTCTCAGCAAACCGGTCAATCGGATCGAGTTTATCAAACGTGTTGAAAACATGCTTAAGCACAAAGACACGAAAGACGAACTCGAACGACTCCGGCAATACATCCAAGAAATGGAAGAGCGTTAAATTGCTAGAAACCCTGTGCTTGATGCCTCCGAAAATCGGGCAGGTTCGTCGCGGCATCTCTCCAGCGCCCGCCGATCTGTTGTTGCAGCGGCGCAGTGGAACGCCAGTCTTATTACCGGTCCCGTTGTTCTGGGATTCGCCGCCTTGGCATACTTGGTCGCCCATCGTCGCTGAGGCGATTTTTCTAGCGATGCAATCTCGCGGGTTGCTCGTCTCGGCACTCGAAAGTGAACTCGGACGAACGCGAGTCAATAACGATAGTAGTGGTCAAGCGAAGCCGCCAGCGGTGCCCGCCGATCCGCCTGATAGCGAACTCGGCATCCCACGAATGTTGCCGTATCGCAATGAACGTTATGGGCTGAGTGACGTTGATTTTGACCACGCGATGGTTGTCGACATGCAACTCTCACCGCTGCGGGATCACACCGGTCGATTTGCCTACTCGGCAACCCGGCTGGGACGCTGGGAAGCCACGCCCGAAGATCAACCGCTCTCAGGCGGCGGTTGGATCCCCGCGATGACGCTGCCGCCCGATGTTCCAAGCCTCAGCCGGCTGAATTCCAAGGTAGAACAGCTTCGAGTTCTAGCCGCTCATGCCGCGATCGTACTGAGCGTCACGCCTGAATGGATCGACGATCACCTGTCGGATTTGATCAGCGCGAAACCCGATGCGATCTTGATTCGGATGGGACAAATTCGGATGACAGGAATCGCGTTTGCCCAGTTCACGCGTCGACTACTGAACCGCGTCGAAACAATCGAAAAAATCCCGATCTGGTTGTCTCCACCCCGAACACTCACAAGAAATTCTTTGAGTGTTTCTGATTCCATCAAAACAATTGCATTGGGTGTGTCAGCGATCGCGATCGACAGTTGGTTAGATGAGATCATTGAGGAGTTTGATGAAATCGCCCCACCATCGTCGTTCGTTACCGATCCGATGAAGGTCGTGATGCCTGAAGTCGAAGAGATTTTGACGCGACGACTCGATCCTGATTTAGAAAGCTTTGTCGGATTGCTTTCCACGCTCGTTCACGAACAACCGAAGGATTTGTTGGGCACGTTCGATCCAGAAGTCGCAGCGATGTTGGATCTGCCTTGCGTCGGTCGACTGTAGCGTTCGGTTGCCGATGAACAAACGAGACGGGACGTTTGTCAGTCCGATCCATGCAGTTTGACGATTTTGTTGTAGATTCCAAGCAGCAGGAACGTAGGTGCCCAATTGCCGACGAACAATGCTTTCTGTTTCTCATCAATGGCTTGCAATTAGAGCGACAATGCGATCGAACCACCTGCGGCCCACAACCAAGTGTCGGATGGTAATCGCGCAGTCTGTTGCTCGATCGCGCGAGCGACCGGGCCTTCACCAGCCTGACGCGGCTCAACACCATGCTGTCGCGCGACGGACGACGCAACGCCGCTCTTCTCAACACTGGTAGGCGAATCCTGCCTATAGGGTTGCTTGGGAGTAGTAGTCATTTGGGTCTCCTTTTGAATGGGTGAGTGAATGTTTGGACGAACTGCAAGGAGCGCGCCGATTGCCTGGTCAAGGAAATTCTTCAAACAAGGAGCATGGCGGAATCACTGCATCATTAACCGTTCGATTTCGGTTTCGATAGTGGGTTTGTGCTGATCGCTGAATTCAACCAGTCGATGATCGGCCGGGTCTTCGTCGACCCAGCGATTTGTTCCGTTTGGAAAGATATGATTGCCGCCGTCGGATCGTATCGACCAATACTCTGCCTGTGGTCGAACGGCGAACAACAATGCCACTTGATCCCAACTCGATCGCGTTGCTGTTTTGCCTAGGAATAAATCGTAGGCAACTCGTAGCGGATGGATTTCGGGCAGTCCGTCGCGTCCGCGTCCAGTGCCGATCTTTTCGCCCTGGCCACTAAAGTAGATCGTTCCCGGCCAATGTTTGGTGACATACACGGCTGATTCAGGGTCCGGTTTGAAGTTACCAAACTTGCCGGGGTCGAGATGTTCGGGATATCGACCGCCCATCACCACAAAATGTGAAACCTTTCGTCTTGCCAGTTCGCTGCCCGTCAGCGGACATTGTTCATCGGCTGAACTGCGCAGCAGGTCAGCAACGTTGGTCAAGTAACCGACTGTGACTAACCGAACTGAATCGTCATCGGCGTCCGCTAGAACCTTTCGCAGCACGGCGACCGCCGCTGGAGCATCATCGTTGGTCTTGAAACGACTTGGAAACCGCTGGGCAATCTGTTTCGCGTACCTTGACCCACGATCAACACTGGCACCATCACGCTTGGGAACGCCCAGCGGAATGGATTCGCGACCGTAAAATGCATTGAGTGCGTCAAGACACGGAGCACTGTACTGAAAATTCGAGCTAACAGTAGTCGCCAGAATGTTGACTTCATCTGCATCCGCCATCGCGTGCAGGCAAGCCACTGCACCAACGTCATCGCAGTCCGTGTCGATGTCGGTGTCAAAGATGATCGGAATCGGTGATTCCGCCATACAGACCGTCGATAAGCACAGAAAGATGATTGAAAAAACACGTTTTGATAGGAGGCGAAATTGATGTCTTTGTGAACATGCTGGACGAGTATCGAAGTTGATCATGAGACAGTTGCTGCTAAAGCGTGGAACGCGTAGTTGAAAACTCAATATACGAGAAACCAGCAATCGACGCACCATGAGCAACCGTTTGGAGTGCGGTGACTCGTCACCGTTTTCTTTCTCGAACAACCAAAAAATCGTGAAAAAGTTGAACCACAAGTCAATCGTTCGTGAAAAAGAAAACTCCGACAAGTCGGAGCACTCCAAAAGAGGAACATGCCACTAAAACTTTAGCGGGTTGAGCTCCAATTCAGGCTTCGCAGTCCGCAGACGTTGCAACCCGGCCTCCGTGATCTGTGTGCGCTGCACGTCGATCGTCATTAGTTTGGGTAGAGAGATAAGCTTGGCGACTGATTGATCCGAGATCGGCGTACCCGTTAACCAGATCGTTTCCAGCGATTGGCATTTCGCCAGCGAATCAATCACCGAATCATCGATCGCGGTCCAACTCAAATCAATCTCTCGTAGGTTCAAAGCGTTGCCAATCAATGAGCCGATCGCTGGCGTGATTTTCGTCGCTTCCAAACTCAGTTGTTCTAATCGCTCGGAGTTGCTGACCAAGCGTTGCACCGAAGAATCGGTGATCGGTGTTCGCGATGCATCGAACCAAGTCACGCGAGGAAGAGGCGGAAGCGAGGTCCAGCCGGTGTCGGTGATCTCACAGCCGGCTACACAGATCGACGTCGCGCCCCCGGTGATCGGATGGGAGATCAGTTCGCTATCATCGAGCATCAAGAAATCATCCATTCGCTCGTCGCCCGTCAACGATGAGTCGACTGCGACTCGCAGACAGGCGAAATCTGTGATATCGATGTCGTACAGATCCGCAAGCATCGTGAGCAGTTTGGTTCGGCGAGTTGGCTTGGTGTCTGCGTCGAACTGACTATCCAGAGCGAAGTGCGTTTGCACAATCGCAGTGGAGTACCATGCCGGTAGATCGGCCCGTTGTTGAACAACA
This sequence comes from Rhodopirellula sp., assembly GCA_041740155.1. Classification (GTDB taxonomy): domain Bacteria; phylum Planctomycetota; class Planctomycetia; order Pirellulales; family Pirellulaceae; genus Rhodopirellula. The sequence goes on along the minus strand of JBGSMN010000449.1, from coordinate 25,385 downwards.
CGCAGATTGCCACGCAGTTGCTCGATCGAGGGTATCGCGGCGCGGGCAATCAACGATTGGTAGCGAGCGTATTGCAAGCGGTTGCTGTCCCAACCACCGACGCTGGCGGTTCGATCGCCGAATTGCAGCGACTCGAAATGTCCCGCGATTCCTTCGACCAACCAGAATTCGTTGGTCGTCTCGGTGAGTGATCTCTTACTTGTGCCGCTGCGTTTTCGGTCAGTCGCTTCTTCAAACAGTTGGTGACAGATCTCGTGAGCGATCGACGAACGATCCGATTGCGGAAAGAAGAATGAAGTTGATAGTGAGTTGCTATAAAAACCCGTTGACGCAGCGACCGTCGACGGACGTCCGGCGGCGATTTGTGGATTCGAGATAGTGAGCTCAAACGTGCGTTGATCGGGTAGCAGAACAACGCGATGTCGTCGCCCCGAACTGAGACGCGAAGTGGCATTTGCGGTCAGATAGTTAGAGATGCTGGTGTCTTGCGGGTTCCAGTCCGCGAGACCGACAGCGGACTGATCACGTCCGGACCACAGCGGGAAATACATTTGCGTCCAGACCCAGTAACAGCGTTCGAGGTCGCGAGCGATGAGATTGGATGGCTCTTCATTGACTCGCGATAAAATTTCAAAGTGCGGCGTTTGCACGACTGCGAAACTGCCCGCCCGCCATGGCAAGAACTTTGGCGAAACGCGGCCTCGTCGCGCCGTCGACTGAAACTCACGATCAAGCGGCAGCGCGAGCCAGCGGCGAATCGACTCGGTCGCCGGTTCGTCGTGATGGCCACTCCAAACTTGCAAATATCGCCACCAATCAGCGTCGCCAGCAGTCGATGACACATCAATGCCAAGTGCTTCGGTCGGCAGCAGGCCCGATTTCAAAATCGCGGTGTCCGCAGGAACTGTTTCTGGCGGCGGATCGTTGGCCGCGATCGGCAGAAAACATCTCGTCCGATCGGCGGCGTCAATCGAAGTGTACGGAAGTGCTTGAAAGGCGAACGAAATCAGTAACGCGTGAGCGAACACAGGCCGAACTCGACGGAGTAGAATATGGGCCGATCTGACAGCCTCCTCGTTGGATCGTGAGGTAGCGAAAGTTGGCGCGAGTTGCAAACTATCGAACGTCTTGACGACTTCCGCTACGAGAGATTTGAAACTAACGAAAGTCTTGACGGCTTCCGCTACCCTCTTTGAAGATATCATGTTCAACTCGAAAATTGCTTGTGCCGTGATCGTGGGTTTGTTCGCCACGGTTTCTGTTTGTTCGTTCGTCGGTGCGGCGGAGCGGAACGTTTTGTTCATCATCACTGATGACGAGAGTCCCACGCTGGGGTGTTATGGCGATACCTGTGCGGTCACGCCGGCAATCGACGCGATCGCTGCCGATGGGATCGTATTTCGTAACGCCTTTGCGACCACCGCGTCATGCAGTGCCAGCCGCAGTGTGGTGATGAGCGGACTGCATAACCATCGTAATGGACAGTTCGGTCACCAACACCATTATCATAAGTTCTCGTCGTTTGAGGATGTGATCTCGTTGGCTTTGCCGCAAGTCATGCAGCGGGCGGGCTATCGTACCGGTCATATCGGTAAATACCACGTGGCCCCCGAAGAAGTCTACCATTACGAGACCTACCTGAAAGGAAACGAACGCAACGCCGTCGCCATGGCCGATGCGGCCAAGGAGTTTCTAACCCAAAATGACGAGCGACCGTTTTTTTTGTATTTCGCTACCGCCGATCCACACCGCGGCGGCGGGACTGACAAAACGTCCGAGCTAGAGTTCAAACCCGACTTGTTCGGCAACAAACCTCAGCAGGGCCAATATCCCGGTGTGAACGAAGTCTTCTTTGATCCTGCCGACGTGATCGTGCCGCCGTTTTTGCCGGACACTCCCGAAACACGCAGCGAGTTGGCGCAGTACTACCAGTCGTGCAGTCGGGTCGATCAAGGCGTGGCACGGTTGGTACAGATTTTGAAAGATGCCGATGTGTACGACAAGACGTTGATCGTGTTCACGTCGGATCATGGGATGGCCTTCGCGGGCGGCAAGACAACGGTGTACGAAGGCGGTTTGCGAGTGCCGATGGTCGTGCGTGATCCGTACCAAAGCAAACGTGGCGTGCAGAGTGACGCGATGATCAGTCATATCGACATCACGCCGACGCTGCTGGATTTCGGAGGCGGTTTGGATCGCGAAAGAAACGCGCCGAAGGAACTGCTCAATGCGAATAAGTATTGGAAAGCCAAAGGTTTGTCGGGGATGGAAAACCGCGATGGTGGGAAGGCGTTTAATCAGTACCACGGCAAGTCATGGATGGATGTACTAGCGGACCCCGCGAAGTCGCATCACGAGCAGATTTTTGCATCGCACACATTTCATGAGATTCAAATGTATTACCCGATGCGAGTCGTTCGAGATGCAAAATACAAACTGATTTGGAACATCGCTCACCCTTTGCCCTATCCCTTTGCGAGTGATCTGTGGGCAGCCAGCAGTTGGCAGGCGCAGCTAGCGAAAGGACCTGATGCTCCGTACGGAAACATGACTGTGGGCGAGTACGTGCAGAGGCCCGAGTTTGAATTGTTTGATATCGCTGCGGATCCGCACGAGACCACAAACCTCGCCACGAGTAGTGGCAGCGCGGAATTACTCAAAGAGTATCAAGCGAAATTAAAAGCCGCTCAGAAACAGTTCGATGATCCGTGGATCATGAAATGGGATTACGAGTGAGGGGTTTCAGTATTGAATCTTGAAACCAACTCGGTCAGGCAACGGGTCGCGGGTGTCGATGAGAGTTTCATTGATTTTGCGTTCCATCGACGAACCCACTCGGCGAGCCAGTTCTTCGACTTCGCCAGTAGGGCCTTGCACGTCCATCGTCACATCACCGTTGGGTTCGTTTCGGACGAAACCCGTGATCGCCAGTCCGCGTGCGTGCTGGATCGCGTTGACGCGGAACCCCACACCCTGAACGTCGCCTCGATATCGGAAAATTTTTCGCTCGATTTTCATCAGTCAATGTTCATCACTCGGTGATTTTCATTTGCATTTGGGGTCGTTGGATTTTACCGCCCGTTGACATCTCACTGCATTCTCGGCAATGCTGTGAGGTATGTCTACACGCCGACGCGCCCGCGAAATTGTCTTGCAACTACTCTACGAAGCCGATCTGAATGATTGGCGGGATGAGGACGCGTCGCGCCGTTTCATTCGCTCGCGCTTGCAAGGCCGAACCCTCCTGACGACGTTCGCTGGCGACCTGTTGGCGGGGACGGTTGAACATCGCGATCAAATCGATAGCGAACTGCGAAAACTTTCAACGAACTGGGCACTCAGCCGGATGCCGGTAACGGATCGCAACGTGCTACGTTTGGGGGCGTATGAGATTTTGTTCTCGGACACGCCTGGCCAAGTCGCGATTTCGGAAGCTTTGACGCTGGCCCGCCGTTACGGTGGTGAGAATAGCCCGCGATTCATCAATGGAGTGCTGGATCGATTGTTCAAAAAGTCGATTCAAGAAAAAGCGACCGCTGTTTCGGAATAGTTCTCATGCGATCCGCGTACGCTGAGGTGCTGCGTGTAGCGGTGCCCTTGATGATCAGCACAGGCATGTTCTCGCTCGTCCTATTCGCCGACCGCATGCTGGTCTTCCGACACGATCCAGCCGAAATGGGCGCAGCGATGGCGGCGGGCAATCTGTTCTGGGTGTGCATTTGTGTATTCGTGGGCATTGCCTCGATGACCGGGGCGATCGCCAGCCAGTATGTCGGTGCAGGCCGACCCAACCGGATTGGGAGGATGCTGTGGCAATCGGTGTGGTTCTCACTAGCCACGATGCCACTGTTCTTGCTGATGGGATATTTTGCTGAGTCGTTGTTCGTGTGGACCGACCAAGCTCCCTCGTTGATCCCCGCTGAAACGGTTTACTTTCAAATCTTGATGTGGGGCGGGACTGGCGAAGTCTTGCAGACCGCACTGACTGGTTTTTTCAGTGGCACGCATCGCACATTTTGGATCGCGGTAGTCAGCGTGGTTTCCGGTATCTTGAACTTTGTACTTGACGTGATCTTGATCTTCGGAATCGACCCGGCTTGGTGGGGCGGATCGGGGCCGCCATTTTGGGAATTGGGGATCGCCGGAGCAGGGATCGCCAGCGTGATCTCGTTTTGGTTCAAAGCGTTCTTCTATGCAGCGATTATTTTGCAACCGAAGTTTCGTCAGAAGTATGGGATTGTCCGCGGCCTTAGTTGGAATTGGCGGATGATGCGGCGGCTCGTCTACTTTGGATTCCCAGCAGGGTTGATGTACGTGACCGAGGCGGGTGCGTTCACGGTGATCGTATTGATGATCGGACGGCTGGGCGAAGTGCCTTTGCAAGCGACCACAATGGCGATCAATTTCAACATGATCGCGTTCATACCGCTGGTCGGGATGTCAATCGCAGCCTCGGTGCTGGTCGGTCAACATCTCATCAGCAGCGGTCCCGAACGGGCGATCCGCAGCGTGTGGGCGGCGTTGGTGATCTCATGGTTGTACTCAGCCGTGTGGGCGCTCGCGTATTGGTTTGGTGCGGAAACGTTGATCTCGTTGTACTCGGTCAATCAAGCGGCAGCGGCGATCCCGCAAGACGCCGCGTTGGCATTAAAAACAGCCGAGGGGTTGCTGGGCTTCGTGGCCCTTTACGTGTTACTCGATGCAACACAATTGATCCTCGCTGGTGCGTTGCGCGGCGCCGGTGACACGTGGTTTGTGTTGTTGGTGGGGTTGAGTGTTTCGGTGGTGACGTTGAGTATCGGCGTCGCTTGGGAACCTGATTGGCAACCCGATTTGTGGGGCACGGGCGCTGCAGTACCGACCGACGCGACCATAGAGATGTCAGAATCCGTCACCGGTGCACTAAATTGGTGGTGGATCGTGCTCACAGGTTGGGTGATTTCGTTAGCGGCCGCAATGACCGCGCGGTATATGCAAGGTTCCTGGAAACGCATGCGCATGGTTTAGCCATGTCGTGCCACAGCGTTCGAGAACAAGTGGGATAGGCTTCCAGCCTGTCAAAGTACTACTGACAGGCTGGAAGCCTATCCCACTTGACTCAACCTATCTGCCGATTTGATCCGCAAGCTCGCTCGCATCATAAATCGAGCGTAACGCTTCGATGATGCCGACGCCTGCGACACTCACTGCGCGAGATTGTTGATCAGTGTAAAGATAGTCGCTCGTCAGACTTTGAATGTTTCCGTCAAAGATCAAACCAACGAGCTTGCCGTCCCGATCGACCACCGGCGAACCACTGTTGCCACCAATGATATCCGCCGTGCAAACAAAGTTGAGCTGGGTCGACAACGCCACCTTCTCTTTGGCCTGCATCCAATTCTGCGGCAAATCGAAATCTGCTTGACCTGCATGTTCACTGGCGTGCGCGTACGCGCCCGCGAAATCGGTCGTGGGATTAATCGTCGCGCCGTTTTGCTCATAGCCTTTCACAGTGCCAAATGCCAAACGCAAACTGAACGTGGCGTCTGGGTAGCCGTTGGTGCCTTCGATCGCCGTGATCACTCGCGCGATCTTGGCATAGGCTTGCTTTTCACGCTCGTCGAGTTGATCGTCGATCGCTCGCACGCGTCGATACTCGGGTTCGATCATCCGTGCCAATCGCATCATCGGATCTTCACTGCCGAGCACCGCATCGAGGCCACCGTCGATCAATGCCTGACGCACCGCAGGATCGTTGAGCTTAGTATCCTCGATCATGTTGGCCGCAATCTCGCGTGGCGAACGGCCAGCCAAAATCTCTTGGGCGAGCGTGTCGTCCATCCCGCGTCGTTCGAGTAACAAGGCGATTTCATCGGCCAACTTGACACGTTGCAAATCGTCGTACAAAGGTGCGGGACTGGTCAACCGATTCACCAACGAGTCACGACTCGAATCGGTGTACTCCGCCAGACGTTCACCATTGGGTTTACGGTCTTCTTGGGCGAGCAGCAAAATGGACAATCCGAACTGGGCAAGTTCACTGCGGAGCGAGACCGAACGGGTGAGCTGTTTGGCTTTCTCTTGCTGCACATCCGCGATCTCTTGCCACGCAGAAACGAGCGGTTTGAGCTGAGGGTTTTCGGATGCGGCGTTGATCAAGCGATGTTGTCGTCCACGACGAGCGGCGATCGTTTGTGGATCTTGCAATCCGGCGAGCATGCCTGTGTAGGCTTTGCGAGCGTTTTGAATTCCGAACAGCTCGTCACGGCCACGCCGGGCCGCCTCGTTGCTTTCGAGTCGATATTGTTGATACAAGATTTCTTTGCGACGGAGATAATCCAGCACAAACGGCAAACGCGTGTCACGCAGATACTCGAGCGCTTCAACAGTGAAGATCCGCTGGGTGCGTCCAGGGTGACCGCTGACGAAGACAAGATCACCCTCTGCGACACCGGTATCGTTCCAACGCAAGAAATGTTCGATGACGGCAGGTTGGTCGTTTTCGTAAACCCGCATGATCGTGGCGTCGAGGTTGTAGCGTGGGTATTCAAAATTGTCGGCATCACCGCCGAAGAAAGCGGCTGCGGTTTCCGGTGCCCACACCAATCGCACGTCAGTGTATTTTTTGTAGCGATAGAGGTGATAGCGGGCACCGCCGAACAGCGTAATCACATCGCTGCGGAGGCCTGTGGCTGTGAATGACTCGCCTTCGATCATCGCGATTGCCGCTTGGCGTTGTTTCGCAGCCACGTCGGGATCGGATTTGTTCGTGACGGCGCGATCGACGCGCACGGTGACGTCTGCGATTTCCATCAACACGTTCAGCTCCAGGTCGGGAGCTTTCAGTTCAGCGTCGTGGGATTTAGCCAGATAACCATCTCGGATCAGATTGCGATCCTCGCTGCTGAGTTTTTGCAACGTCTCGCTGGCGACGTGATGATTGGTCAGGACGAGACCGTTTGAGGAGATGAACGAACCAGAACCGCCTGAATTGAATCGCACGGAGGCCAGTCGGAGTTCGTCGGCCCACTTCTCAGTCGGCTCGAATCCGTAACGTGTCTTCAATAACTCGCGTGGCAATTCATTGAACAAATACATGCCCTCGTCCGCCCAAGTCTGCGGGCTGGCGTTGGGTATCAGAGAGGCAGCAGTCATCGAGAGAGCCAAGAGCACGGGAGCGAGCGAGCGAGAGAACATGCAGAAGATCTTCAGGTGAGTGGGAGTGAGACGTTGCATTGATCGACAGTGTTGCATCGGTCATTGGTATTGTACAACCTCCCCAAACGGGAGAGTGCAGGTTGCATCAGCCGTTTTGGCGATCGCCACGGTTGCAGCAGCTAGTGGTTGGGAAAAACTGGACGCATGGTCACAGCCCCAATAAAAGTCGAGATTGCAATTTGCCCACGATTTTCGGCTCAATTCAATTTGAAAGATGATCACGCATCGCTTCGTGATTTTACAGAGTTAGCGAACCTATGTCCAATCTGTGGTCAGTGGCAGTTTCGCCTCACGTACTTTTGCCTATACCGAAAATGCGTAGGCTGCAGAACATTGCTTAGAATCGATTGTCCAACATGGTGCACCGTACCAATGGTGCCTTTTGTTGCGGCTGTTGTGTGGGTTGTGAGCGCAAACTTACCAGTCGACACAAAAGCGAAGGCACTGTTTGTGTACGGCATCATGGTCGGGCTAGCAGTACTAGCGATATTGCTATTGCTGACGTTGACTACGGTGTTTGGACGTTTTGTTCCCGTCCATTTTTGGACCACAATGCGAGACGAGGAGCGACTTACACTTATGGATGAGTTTGCGCAACAGCGGGCGGTTAACCAAGCCAGGCACAGGAGCACAGCTCCCGAGGGTTCTGACAATGGAGAATCAGTTTTCCGTAGCCACTGATGTCCAGCGTTCCGTCATTCAATTGATGCCGTATCTTTTATGAGTGCTAAACCGCGAAGGTGGGGCATTTTTGTTGGTGTCAGCCTTGGATTCGGGTTTCAGTCACGCCCAGTCCCGATACTCCAGTGTCCAGTCCGCCCCTGCGAAGCATTGCCCCAGCTCGAACGGCCACTCGCTCACCCTCGGCCAGCAACCCCTCGAAGCCGTCGTCGCCAACCTCACCTCAACCTGCGCCTCCGTCCCTTGGTGCCTCCGTGAGATCTTCGTTTCGGCAGTTAAGGGTCTCTCACAAAGGCGTGAAGGCACAAAGAACGATCGCTCGTCAACAAACCCGTCGGTCCCTTCTAATCACCCCCTCTCTAGCAGTGTTCCCCTGTTGTAGTGGGTCGTATTTCGGCTGCCAGAGGGGCCACTTTCTGACTGCCATCTCCCTCAGCGAATAGCCCGGGCGAACTGCGTCCTATAGAAACGACAATTCGACTAGAGCAAGAGAAATGAAATAATTCGCTTGACGTACGACGGAACTATCGTACGATATATTTGTCGTGCGTTAAAAACTATTGTCGTCTTTGCCTCGGAGGTGTTTTGATGGCTATTCAAGTTGATCCCAAAAACGTCATTGGACGGGATGAGCTTATTCAGCGGATTTGGAGCAAGCTTCAGAAGCAATCCATTCGGTTCACTGCCGAACGAAGAGTCGGCAAGACAACCGTCATGACTAAGATGGCCGCAGAACCAAGGCCTGGCTTCGAAGTGTTGTTCTTGGAACTCGAAGGTATCGACTCTCCTGATCGGTTCGTCGAACTGCTGATCAACCGCGTGCAACCTCTTTTGTCAAAAACTGAGCAAGCGAAAGGGTGGATGAACGCCTTCCGCGAGGCAATTGGTGGCTCCGAAGTCGCTGGTGTCTTCAAGCTACCAATCGTCAGCAAAATAGGTTGGCAAGCAACGCTCGCGAAGACGCTCGAGGGAGTGTGTGAGCATCATCAAGATAAAACCATCCTACTGCTCATGGATGAACTCCCCTACATGCTGCAGAAGATCGCATCGATCGGTAAAGCTGGCGAACAAAAAACGCTGGCCCTTACATTACTTGACACATTGCGATCAATCCGTCAGCAGCACATGAACGTTCGGATGGTGTATGCCGGATCGATTGGCTTGCATCATGTCGTCACCGATCTCAAGCAAGGAACGCTGGCCAGTGAGCCTCTCAACGATATGCCACTGGTAGAAATTAGAGCACTCAGTGAGCCCGATGCGATCACTCTTGCGGACAGGTTGCTTAGGGAAGAGTCAGTGAACGTTCCCACGAATGACCATCATGCCATCTTGAAAAGGCTTGTTCATTTAACCGATTGTGTTCCGTTCTATATCGAAGCCGTCTGCTCCAGGTTGGGCGAAGTGGAAGAATCGATCAACATCAGTCGTGTCAATGAAACTGTGCAGTATCAACTGACGAGCGACCATGACCCATGGGAGATGGAGCATTTTCGCGATCGGATTGGGACTTATTACGCTGGCAAGATCGACGACACTTTGGGAGCAAAGATTTGGAATGAAGATATCGCGCGAGCGATTTTAGATCATTTGGCAGTCATGCACGAACCGCAGTCAATCGACCAGATCTTGGCGGTCGTCAAAAGCAAGTTTCGGATCACGGATCGAAATCATATCGTTGAGATGTTGCGCTCGCTCGCTCTGGATCACTATCTGGTTAGTGACACAGCGAAGCGATACTCATTTCGCTTTCCCTTGATTCAGAGCTGGTGGAAGATAGCACAGGGGCTGGCATCATGAGTAGCAGACCTATCATCTCGGCATATACGCCCAGCAACACTGATCGTGGAATCCTCAAACGAATTTTCGTGCAGCGTGAGAAGTTGCTTGAGCGAATCGTCGATCGATTGTCGCGCAGCATGACGACGGGTGACAAACACCATATCTTGCTGGTAGGTCCACGTGGCAGCGGGAAAACCCACCTTGTTAGTCTAGCCGTGTGGGAGCTTCAGAGCAAAGACGAGCTCAAAGATGTGATGCGGATTGCTTGGCTCGGAGAAGACGATTCTTTCACGGGCCTTATCCACTTGGCGTTCGGTATTGCTAGCCAGTTGGCACTGGAATATCCCGATGAGTTCCCGACTGACTTCAAGACGCCGGTACGCGGGCTATCACCGGACGACGCCGCTCTCGCTATGCTGCGGTCCACAATTAATCTACTTGGCAAACGCAATCTGCTGCTTGTCACTGAAAACATGAATCTAACTTTTGATAGTCTCGGAGATTCAGGTCAAAAGAAGTGGCGAGCCTTTTTGCAGGAAACCAGAAAGATCGCCACCATGGCCACCGCTCAACAATTATTTGCCGGGGTGTCAGATCGAAACGAGGCGTTTTTTGGGTTCTTTGACATCCAGCATCTAGAGCCGCTCTCGGTCGACGATGCTGCCAAGCTCATTGCCCGGATCAGCTTGGAACAATCGAAACAAGAACTTGCCGCCTATTCAAATTCTGCCGAGGGTCGGTTCCGAGTTCGGGCATTGCACTATCTCGCCGGTGGCAATCACCGCATTTACGTGCTGCTTGCCGAGTTCCTCACCAAGGACTTGCTCGAAGATCTTGTCGCTGCCTTTGAGAACCTTGCTAACGATATGACACCCTACTTTCAAGAACGTGTCAGATCGCTTCCTGATCAACAACGACAACTCGTCCAGTGCCTATGCGATGCGGAAGGCGCGCTTACCGTCAAAGAGGTCGCCAGCGAGACGTTTATCGATGAACGGATATGTTCGAAACAGCTTGGTAACCTCAAGTCGAAAGGCTACGTACGTTCTGAAAAACGAGGCAAGGAATCCTACTATGACATGGCGGAGCCGCTCATGCGGCTTTGCCTGGAAGTCAAGAATCAACGAGGCCGTCCACTCAGACTCGTTGCACGGTTTCTTCGCGCGTGGTTTCCAGCGACTGTACTTCAATTCGAATCGATCGCAACAGGCAATGGCCGAGTCAAAGAATACTGCGCGGTAGCAATGGAGTCTGGGAGTACATTCGAAGCGGCGATCGTCGGCAAGCTTGTCACGCAGATTCAGGACAGTATCACGTGTGGAGAGCTTGCGACGGCAAGGGAGTTGGCGGAAGAGTTGCAGTACTCAGATTCGGTGACTTCGCGTTTCATGTTGAGCCAAATCGAGTTCATGGAAGGCAATTTTGATCGTTCAATCGAGTTGCTGACTGCCATCATTGAGATGGTCGATACGCCGGTGGACCTGAAAGCTAAGGCACTTGTCAATCGAGGTGTTTGGAATTGGCGAGAAAAGCGATTCACGGCAAGCATTGCTGACTTTGAAGCTGCACTAGCAATACCTTCGATAACACTCGCAATTCGCACTGTAGCGCTATTTGCAGTGGTCGAACCGATGCTCGAATATTGCCGTCTCGACGAAATCAAAAAAGCACTGACACGTGCCTTTGACGAAGGCGACCCGCACGCCAATGAATACGGAGGGACTCCGCATGATTTGTTATCAATGGTGCTCCGGCGCAGTCCGACCGAATGGGCAAACTATATTTCAGAGATTGTGCCGCTGTATATCCAACACGGAGTCGCTGAGAAACTTGGCCAGGGTGTCACTCGATCCATCCAGCATCTGGATGAAGGTGGATTCTCGAAGTCACAGATCGATACCTGGAACTCCGCGTGGCAGCAAGCTGGCGAAGGCTGTGAAAACTTAGAGATTCCGTTGCGCTGTCTTGATGCGGCCGTCGAAGTCATGAAATCCAACCCACCTTCAGATCGGCCATTGTTCAACCTCCCGCTAGAAATCCGAGAACTGGTTAGGCCTTTGTTAAAGCGATCCTTGAGCGAGTAAGGAAAAAGTGGAGCGGGATCGTTTCTGATATTTACCCCCTTCCTCTATTCTTACTTTCCCCTTTTCTTACTGAGTGATGTACTCGGCGGTGGGAATGAGCGATCATAAACGGATGCTTCACTGGCAGGACGAACGGCTGAATTGAAAGAACAGCTCATGAGTTACTTGCAAACGGTCGATGCCGACAAGCCTTCGCTGAAGCTGAAGCCAAAACGACGAAACTAGAAAACTGAGCCTCAACGCACCTGAACGGATTGAACCAAGAGCATCGAAACACAATGAACATTGCAGTCATCGGGGGCGGTGTGATCGGACTATCGGTTGCCCATCGTTTAGTCCGTTTCGGATGCACGGTAACACTTTATTCGCCTCAATCATTCGAGCACATCACGTCGTCAGTCGCGGCCGCTTATTGGGGGCCGGTTTGGATCGGTGACTATGACCGCCAATGGGCGATCGATACGCTCGCCGAGTTTCAGCGACTTGCCGCTCAGGGTGTGCCAGGAATTACCGAAGTCGAGTTCGACAAGTGGCTCACAAGCGATGCGGCTGAGGGATTAGGCTCGGAGACCGATCTAGCCCATTGGTGGCGAGACTTGCCTGGAATTGATTTTCGAGTCGAGCCTTTACCGCCCCAAACCGATTTGTATGTCGATGACATGGACATCACCTTCACCCATCGTGTTCGTTTCCGAAGCGTCGTTGCCCGCATGCCAGACTATCTTCGGTGGTTGGAGTCAGAGCTGGTAGCCTCAGGCCGGGTCGTGATCGAGCGACACCGGATCGAGTCGCTCGATCAATCGTGGGATGGGTTCGATTGCGTCGTCAACTGCACCGGCGCGGCCGCCAAATACTTTTGTGCAGATGATCCATCAACGGCATCGATGAGGTTGGTGGCCGGTCATGCGGTGCTGGTGAATGCTCCTGAAATTCGCTGCGCTAGACTGTTCGCCGGTGGACCGATGGTGGGTCGACCAGTGTATGTTGTGCCCCGCGCCGGTTCGGTATCGGATGTCTTAGTCGGAGGGACAGCCATCGAGGTTAACGAGCCGATCGACTTTCGTGAGCCGATCACGTTTGAAATTGACGAACAATGCGCTGCCGTCATGGCGAGAGCCCGCCAGTGCGTACCGGAATTGGAAACGGTGATCGAGCAAGTCCGCTTGGTCGGTCTACGCCCGATGCGCGACGCCGTCCGTATCGAACGAGACGCGGCACGATCCAACATGATTCACTGTTACGGCCACGGCGGTTCGGGAATGACCTTGTCTTGGGGATCGGCTGATCGTGTTTGTGAACTTATTGGACTTGCCGTGCAGGAAGTTTAAGGGCATTGATCCGCGAAACTATCGTGCCAACCGAAATGATCTGTAACACCTACTTGGCTGACCACTTCATTGAATGAACAAATCCTGGAGGCGAATTCATCGCCGTGCTGACGCGGAATGATCAAATGGACTGTGGTTTGGGAAGAGTCCGCAGCGCTTAGCCAAGGCAACATTTGGTTCGGGACTGGTCAAAGTTCAACTGTTACCGAAGCGTCTTACCAGATTGACAAAGCTATGAAGGAAGATCCGCGCACGCACGGCAGTCCACTATCGGAAGGCCTTTGGGTGGTTGAACGGCCGCCATTTCGTGTCGTGTTCACAGTATCTGATGAAAGAGGTTGTTTTCATGATGACAGGAGGGACATGACAAATCGAAACGTCATCAAACTTCAGAAATATTTGTTCGTATCGACTTAGTGAAGGTAGTTGATTTGTACGAGCGCCTCAAAATCGAACTGCTCATCCAACCCATCTCGTAGCGGGATAGCCATGGCCGGCGTGATGATGATGTTGTTTTTCTTGCCCGAGACCAGGTGCGTGCCGAAGGTTGCATTGACGACGTTGAAGTTCGGCTGCAAACTCGTATAGCGAAAACCGTTTCCACTAACGAGATCGGCCTCTTGTAGCGTTGCCGAATAATGTAGTTCGGCGTTGCCGATGATAGAATTAATGCCGTTTTGGGGTAGCTGCCGTTGATACAGTAAAGCATGCAGCGAAACGTCCAGGTGCATGAGTGTGGAATCAGTGAAGACACCGATTTCCTGTAGCGTTCCGATGCCGGGATTGGCAAGGTTGTTATTGACCAGCACCGGATCGCCACCCGCCGCGACGTCCAATTGCATATAAGCCTGCGCCGTCCAATCGCCAAAACGACCTAGTACTGAGGTGAACGGTTGGATCTGAACGGTTTGGTTTTCAATGCGAACGAGATCTAACCCACCGATGCTCAGTTCGGTGTCATCGGCCGTGGGAACACTGACTCCCATACCACCAGCCCACAAGAACCTGTCCGTTCGGAACAACGAAGCTTTGCCGATGAATGCCACATTCCCGATTTCCATCGAGCGATCTTCGACGGCATTAAGATCTTGGCGACTTCCGTAGGTCGCGGCGACAGGCAGACGAATTTCGAACGACAGCAAATCTTCTACCAGGACACGCTCGACGCCAGCGACAAAGCGGCTGATATCGCCTAATCCACCAGCAAAATCATTAAAAAAGCTGTAGTTCAAAAAAGCACGATTACGAACTTCGGGGCTGTAGTTTTCAGAAATTTTAATTCTGCTCACGCTCACCCCAGGGCTGGGCACTGGGCGAGGCCCTGCCACCGAACCGGTGAGGTTGCGTTCATAAGAATAGTCGTAGTACCACAGATCGCCATCCACGGGAGTTCCATCCTGAGCCGTCGTGTCGGTACTGTTGTTTGTATAGACAATCGTTCCGCCTTGAAAGACAAAACCAAGCCCAGGTGCCAAAGGAGCGTCCGTGGGTGGCAATGGTTCAGCAAGGTCGAATGTGTCAATCGTGCCGATGTCCCCAGACGCATTGAATCCTGGGCCGATGGCAATCAAGTCCGGGTTGAATCCACCACCAGGGGCAATGTCAAACGTTGGTATCGGACTGCCGGTTCCGATCGCATAGCCACTGTGTGCGTCCACAATCGTTCCGGTGAACTGAGCCAGACCACTGCCAGCAAAATCGCCGATGAACGTGGGTGCTGCGGAAAAGGAACTCTGCGCACTCGCAAAACTGGATTGCAAATCCGATGCGTTGACATTGTCGAAATTATTGTTGTTCGCTGAGGGTGCCGTCGAATTATCAGCAGCAGGTGCTTGGTCAGGTTGTGGTTCCGCAGGCGTGTCTGCTTGGGCGGCTGCATTCGTATCGGCCAAAGGCTCATCGCCCGGACTTGTGTCCTGCGAAGGGGTTGGCATGTTCGGATTGGTGACTGGCGGATCGAATGGCGTCAGCGATTGGCCGGGTTGTCCCTGATACTGTGGCTGGGGGACGGGAGCGTTATGCTGCGGTGATGATGGTTGGTACCAATTCTGTGGAATTGGTGAGGCTGGTTGAACATGACGGTGCGGATAGACGTGAGGATTGCTCTCACACGGATCGCAAGGATTTGGTGTCGCAGGTAGACACATGACATCGATCCACTCGGCTTCCGCCGCTTGGATTTGACTCGACTCGACGACGCACATACTCACGGACATTGCGAGTCCCAGTGTCAAGCGACCGCCCAAACTGGCGATCAAACGCGAGCGACGATGGGCGACCGATGGCGTGCCTTTTGAACAGTTGGATGTCTGGGAATACTTGGCAGCGTGGGGCGTTCGGTGTAGCGGCATCATCGCCTCGATGAGATTCAGATTTGCGGAAGTTCAACGACCGGCATCACCCTAATGGTCGGCACATCCCTCACCATCGGACCTTTCGCTCTCATATAATCATCACAATCAACATGTTTGGACGGTGATTCGCCGTGTTCTCGCCTTTTCTTGTTAAGCTCTAACGATTGTGGTGTTTATTCAGCATGTCGCTCATTTGAGCTTCGCGTGAAGTTGGCCTAGCCGAGTCAATGGCAGGTCCAGACGCTCGATCAAATCGCGAGGGCCAGCAGTGGGATGTTGTGACATTCCGTCTTGGCGAGAATCCTCGCTGACCGTGCGTGAAACATAATGGACTGTTTCGCGCAGACTAACCTCACCGTCTCGATCGGAATCAGCTCGTCCGGCAAACGCTTCGAGCAACCGCGACGTGAACCGTCCCAATCCGGCTTCGGCGACCTCAGCGGCTTCCTCGCGGCCTTCGCTCGCGGTAATTGTCATGACCACGTCGTCTTGCAAGACGCGGATCGCTGATTTCAGGTCGTCCTCACGCATGTAACTTTGCACCGCACCGCTGTGACACGAATCCAAAATTGCCAGCTTACGGCACGGGAGCTTGGCAAACACACTCAGGTCGGACAGCGACAAACAATCGTCGTACTGATCGTTCATCAAATCGCGGTAGTCCGCGTCGGCCGAGACAAAGTACCACTGTCCGGTTCGTCGATCTCGTATTCCGTGACCGCACAAGTACATCACCACGAGATCATCCGGCCCGACCGTCTCACGTAATTCATCGAGTGTCGAGCCCGCACAGATCTGCCACAGAGAACGGGTTGCCTGCGAGTTTACAAGCTGAGTCGTGGTGACATCGTAAAGCGAGCCCGCGTGTGACTGCAGTGACCGCGCAACCGCGTCGGTGGCTTGGGCGGCAAAGTCCAGCGACTGAATGTTGGGATCAGCGTACTTGCTAACGCCCATCGCTAATAAACGCAGCTTCGCGATGGACGGCTCCGGAGAATCAATGCGGCGGATCCTGATCGTTTCGCGCGCTGCCGATTTTGCTCCTGTGGCAGCATAGACGTCTAACTGCATCGCTGTTTGTCGGGGAAGCTTGAACATCCAGCGCGCTTCCATCGTGGTCGAGTCAAGTTGGTTTTGAGAATTCAACATGCCTGGAATGCCGTCAATGAACGCTTTGACCGATTCGATCCCGACACCGGGAGGGCTTTCGATTCGGGCGACGACTTCCAGCGTCGGTTCCGGCCCGACGGTCGGCAAGACGCCCAGCGTTTTTGCCAGAGGCGATAGAATTTGAATGCGAGGTCGCGAAGCAATTTGATTGACAATCGCGGTTTCACCTGGTGGCGGTCCGCCGCCGAGGATGGGGCGCATCGCGGCGGCCAGAGAACCTGCTGAGATTAGCCGGCGCATCACTTCGGGACGTTCCAGTGAAGCACGAAACTGATCCGCTCGAAAGAACTCCACATCAGTGTTCAGTCCGCGGTTGAGTTGCCAGCCGAAACGCTGGTTTCCCGCGAGCGATGCGTTGTAAATTCCAGCCGGAGTCCACACCGCCCACTCACGTTGATTGTCAATCAGCACGGTTGCCAGTGGATACCAAGCCGGAAACATTTGGAATGCAGCAATCGCTTGGCCTTGCCGGTCGATCTCAAAAAAAACTTGTGTGTCAAAGGCTGTTTCATTCAGCGTGGCGAGCATCGTATCGGGCGAATCCGCCGTTTGGTTTTCGCCTTGTTCGTTCGCCCACTTTAAAAGTTTCAGTTGATCGCCCAGTCGCACGCCCCGAAAGTACAGCGGTCCGGCCTCGTCGATGTTCACAACCGTCAATTTCTGCTCGAGAATCTCAAACGTCGCTCCCCAGCGATTCATCGAATCCGAGGCCTTCGCCACATCATCAAGATTCCAAACACAGAGCGTGGCGTCATCGCCACCCGTCAACAGGTAGCGACCGTCAGCGGTGGCACTGGTCGATCGCACTGCTCCAAAGTGCCCACGAAATTGGCGAGTGATCTTCAGTTCCGACTGCTGAAATGGGGGAGTCAGCGAAAAGATATAAACGTTGTTCTGACCTTCGGTGCCCACGATCGCGAATGGGGAACCGTTGATCTCGACGGAACTGACCGTGGTCGGACGTCCGTGAGATTCGGGACTCAGTGGTAGCTTGCCGATGCGTGATTCACCCATGTACAAATCGCTGGCGTTCGGATCATTCGTTGCAGGACGAATGGTGACATTTTCATCAAGCCGTTGGCCTTGCAAAAACTGACCCGCATCAATTTTTTCCTGCGGGACCGCTTCGAGTGATAGCTGGGTCAGGTTGAAGACTTCCGTCAGCGGCTTTTCGCCATCTGCGGTCTTCTCTCGTGAGATCGCGACACGCAGCGGGTCTGCTTGGATGCTCGCTGCGACACGTGTGATCGGTTCAATAGGCGTCTGCAAAACTTGACGCGGTGGCGATACAAACTTGGCATCGGGGCCGAGTGCGTACACTTGAAGGGTGTTGCCGATAGCCAAGATCACCGATTGACCTGCCGGATCGACGACTCCTGCTGCCGCCGTCTCACCGAGTTGCAACGAATCGATTTGTCGGGCGGGCTGGCTTGTCAAATCGTAGAGTGCCACCGTCGCCGGTGTTTCACCTGCTTCGGTTCCTACGAGCAGACGTTTTCCGTCTGCACTTAAATCAATATACAAGGGGTTTCCGTTCACCGTGATCGACTCAGCGAGGAGTGCCGTGGTTGCTGCGCGTCGTCGCCAAACTTTGATCTCGTGAGCGCTCAAACAGGCGGCGGCGAGTACCGTTTCGTCGGCGGAGCATCGGAGTTGAGTCACCAAGCCGGGAATCTGGTCAGCGAGCGTTTGCGGTGGTTTGCTATTGTCAATCGCATGGAGTTGGACCTGCCAAACCGGGAACGTGATTTCATCGCCTCCGGGCTGCTTGTTGACTTGCATGCGATTGAATTGCAAGGTGGCGATCTCGTTGGCGAAAGTCGCGACCGGGTGAAAGCGTCGAAACGGTTTGAGCGCCTTGGCTGTCGCCTCACCGTAGGTTTCCGTGTCTTCCTTGATGATCGTTTGATGATTCCATTTTCCGGTTTGCTCATCCGCTGACCACCGCACGACCCGTCCCGCTAAGTCCGCAGAAAGGAGCGAAGATGATGCAGACATTGACCAAGCAAGGCTGTCGACGGTCATGCGGTGAGCCGAATCATAGTCGGCCAGCGAACGAATCAATTTGCCAGATAGGGTATCAGCGATCCAGACTTCACCGGTCCCGCCCATCGCACCGTAGCCTGCGATCGCGACTTCGTTTTCTCGAATTGCCAGATCATTCACGCTGCCTCGCGGGCCACGCCAGACTTGCCATCGAATCGTACGTTGGTGAATCCAGAAATCACGTCGCCGTGGATCACGCTGCCAAACGTGAACGTCTTTGTCTTGGCCTGCCGTGACGAGTTGGTTGCCGTCATCGCTGAAACGCACCACGTTCACGCGTCCGCTGTGCCCGTTATAATTCAAACGCAAAATCGGTTGCTGATCGCCTGGAGTGTCGCTATCGAAGCGAGGCGGATCAACTTTTTCAGCCGCAACGTTTGCTTCCGCAGGTTCATCACGTTGCAGCACAAGTTCGCTCGGCATCGCCGGTGTGCTGGGTTGAGAGTCGTCGCTGCTGGTATTCGCCGCCCCTGGCAAGGCGGTTTCGTCTGGCACTGGACTCATCGTCGCCAGCGGTTCTTCGCTAGATTCCCGATCGAGTTGGTAGGTGGGTAGTTGTGTTTCATCAGGCAGTTGGGCGGAGGTGGTCGAGCCAGACACAACGCTCCACAAACCAACGATTGCGAATAATGGAAATAGTTTGATTCGCATGGGCTTGATGGAGAAAAAGATGGGGAGTGCTGAGATGGTCGTCGGGATCGCATTTTGAAGTTACCGAGCGATCCCTTATGGTATCATGAAGCCCCCCGAGGTGTCGGTTTCTCCGTCCCTGTTATCCAATTTCCCCGGTCTATTGCATCATGGGTACTCTGCTTCGCCCACTGTCTTTCGCTGCTTTTACTTTCGTATCGACATTTGTCTTTGTCGGATCGCTGGCTCAACCCTTGCACGGTGACGAACCGATTTCGGTGGCGGGCACCGCGATGCAATCCATTTTTTCTCCGCTGTCGGCGCCCAAGCGAAAGACGATGGGATTATTGCAGCGAAACTTTCTCGACATGGCAGGCCAATCCGCGGATTTGGAAGTTGCCATCGTTGTCGACGGTACCGACTCGATGACGAGCGAGTTGCAAGGCATCCGTGAATCATTGCTGCGGATGGTTGGCGATTTGCGACGACTTTGCGCCGGCCAAGTGCGTATTGCCGTGGTGGTTTATCGCGATTTCGACTCACCTGCGAAAGAGGTCGAGATGTTGCTACCAGCGTTTTCGAGTGATGATGAAGTCATCCGAACGGCGATTGATTCGCTGCTTCCACAAAGCGGCTCACCTTTTTATTACGAAATGATGGACATCGGTGTCCAACGCGCGGTGACGAAACTGAATTGGAGTGACGACCCGACCGTCTCGAAGTGGATACTATTGTTCGGTGATGCGCCGCCGTACCCGATTCAGTTTAAAGACAAAGCGCTGCCTGACGCCAAACGACATTTTGCCGACGAAATCTTGGTGTCACTCGCGTCGCAACGCGGCATTCAAATTCACTGTGTGCTGTGCAACAGTACCGACGAGACCAGCAAACCGCACTTGGAATCCATTGGCAGTACTCGCCGCATGATGGACCGCTTGTCCTCAGAAACCGGCGGGATGGTACTGGATCTCTCTTACCCCGTCATTCGTGAAGCGTTCACCAAAAAACGTCAAATTGAACCGACGCAATTCACGTCGATTCAACCGATCCAACAAAGTGATCTCGTCGAGCAGCGTTCGCAGAGTCCCCGTGCGTCATCTGGATTAAAGATCGCGATTCTACCGCACGAAGCAGTTTCAAAGATCTCGTTCAATCCTGACCGACCGGCAGCACAGGTCGCCACGGCATTGGTGAGCAAACTGCGTCAGTTACCCGGCGTGCAGATCAAAAATCCGCTCGATGTGGAGCGACAATTGCGGCGGATGCGGGCCGAAGGTTTGGACGACATGGAAGCGCTCCGCGGTTTAGCAGCGCGGTTGCGAGTTGACTATCTCGTTTGGGGCCGATTGCAAGAAAACGACACGATGATGCAGACGGTCGCGTTTCGTCAAAGCGATGGTTTACCTGTGATTCAGGTGTCGCATCGCGGAAGCCCCGATGGGCTTGCCAAAGTCGTTTTACAAGCTGCCGCAAAGTCACCTGGCAAAGATCCTGATTTTGCTAGATTCGCGAAGGAGGTTTTAGCGAGCGCCGAATCGTCCGTATTGCAAGCCCCATTGGCGGGAGGTGCCGCGACAACGACTTCCGTGCTGACCGCAATCGGGTCGTTGGAGCAGTCTCTGGGAGAGTCAATCAGCAGCGATGAATCAACTCGTTGGCTGGACCGTGCCGCGGCGGCGGCGAAACAAGCGATCAAACAGGAGCCAAGCAACCCGCTGGCAAACTGGGTACTCGCGAACGTGTCGTTCAACCAAGCTTCGGCTTTGTTTCGCGACGGGATCGATGATCGTGCGAAGGAGTCGATGCAGGAGTGCAAATCGGCGCTGCGATTGGCTTACAACCAACGAGACAAGATCGGCTCACAGCCACTCGCGTTGGAGGTCGAAGCCGACTTCCGCTTGCTCGTTCGGCGTGAAATCGACCAAGCCATCAAGCTCTATGAAAAGATGACAGACGCGGCCATGCCCAATGACACGCAGCGACGTGGACACTGGATGCTGACGGGTTTGTACGCCGGTGATTGGGGCGTTCCCGAAGACCAAGTCGATGCGGTGTTGGCTCGCAAACATACGATCGCGATTCTTGTCGATTGGCCTGATAGCCCAGAGGCGGATCAGCTTCGGCAATGGTTACAGTGGGATGAAACCCGCGATGAAACCCGCCATCATTACCTGCCCAAACTAAACGATGCATTCCCTGGGTTGTAATGGTAAGGACGTCGACAGCACTCTCTGAAGAGACTTTCGTTCTACGTTCGCGGCGTCGTGATTCGATCGACAAACTGTTGACGATCTTCGCTACAACGCCGTGTAACGGTCTTTCGGTGCAGGTGCTTTCGGAACCGAAATGGATGGCA
The DNA here is from genome assembly GCA_041740155.1 of Rhodopirellula sp. Taxonomy (GTDB): domain Bacteria; phylum Planctomycetota; class Planctomycetia; order Pirellulales; family Pirellulaceae; genus Rhodopirellula. The sequence continues at coordinate 3,757 of JBGSMN010000449.1, read as the reverse complement.
ACTCACCGGCTCGCACAGGACCTGCGATCGCTCGCAAGCGACAATGTGACCAATCCAAGGCTGCCAATGTTCCGTTCTCACAGCCGACCATGAGACGATCGTTGTCTTCGTCAATGAGCAGCGTGTCGACTAGCACATCAGCAATCGGAAATACCGCCAGCTCCGGTTGCGGTAGCGATACCGAGACCACCCACACTTCATCGCCAACGCCTGCCGTCAGCCATTTTCCATCACGCGAAAACGCCAGACAGCGAACTGGTGAGCCAACATCACTTTGCGGTTCGGTGCTCAATCGCAACACGGTTGCCGGTCGCTTCGTCAATTCAGTAGCCGCCTCCGCTAAGCCTGTGCTCTCGTGTGGTTCAAAAACCTGCAACGCCACCGAACCTTGATCATTGCCGCTGGCCAGGATCATTGTGGTTGGATTCATCCAAGCGGATGCAAGCTGCGTGATGCCTTGGTCGTGAGCATCGTCATCCACTAAAACGCGTTCGACCTTCGTTTCTTCACCGAATACCTGATAAACAGAAACCACACCACGATCATCGCCAGCAAAAAATAGATCGGCGGCCAGTCCGCTTCGCACGGTGTTTGGAGATGGCACGTCGACGATGCGTGCCGAGGCTATCCCTGTCTGAATCGCTTTGGCGGCCGAACGTGAGCGATCATTCGTTGCAAACTCTTCCCAGTCGTAGAGCACAACGACACCACCCTCGTAGCGAACTAGCAGTTGATCGCCAGATGCCACATAGCGTAGTTGTGTACCAAAATCCGACATGTCCGTTTGCGCAATGACCGCCGGATTCGAGCCGTTATCACTGGCTGTCGTTTTCACGTTCGTATCAATCACGACTGCGGAGCGATCGTCGAGTGCAGCGACCACTTGATTGGATTTCGTTGGATGAACTGCCAAGGCTAACACTTCCGCGGGAAGCAACCACGAGGCCGCTGCGGTCAGCGGGAACGCATCCTTGTCAATGGTTTGCCACTGGGCCAAGTCCCAAGCAGTGATTTGCAGCGAAGCCCCCACAAACAATCGCTTGCGGTCACTCGATAGTTTAGTGTTCTCGTCATAGACAATTTGGGTGGGAGCCTTTGCCAATACGATCGAGGATAGAGATGAGTCGGGGGAATCGGATGTCCACAAACGAATATCTTGATCGTAGCCAGTCGTTAGGTAGCGGTTAGGTGAACCAACGGGTAGCAAGACTTCGACCGCGCCAGCATGTTTATCAAGTGACAGCACGGGGCGCACTTGCAGGAGCGACGGGTCGGCCTGGGTGGCCGACCGGTATTGCTGGATTGCGTCCTGCCGTTGCTGCGTCGTGGGAGATTCGATTGCGAGTGAGGCAACCGCTTGTGCCATCAGCGTCGCGGCGTCGTCAGAAACCACTGGCGGTACACCCGTGCCCTTATCGTCTCCAGTCCTCGGCTCCGACCAAAGTCCTGAGAGAGGAATCAACAATGCAGAAACGGCGACGCCCGCGATGCCTGTGGCAATCATCCACGCGGATTTTCTCCAGAAACGGCCTCGCCCATCTTGGCGAGTGTAGCGGGTGTTATCAGTAGCTGGGGAGTTGCCGCGTGCCGCGTTCGCTGAACCTTGACCGGCCAACAGATTTGGGACGATCGCGTTAACAGAGTCTCTAGCAGGTTCCACCGCAGAACCGAAGTCGAAAGTGTCGCTAATGGGTTCGGTCTGGTCGAGTTCTTCCGCACGGATTTGGTTCGGAGGCCCCATGCCTGACAGAGACCCTCCTGCCTCACGGCTCTCAGGGGATGGACCACTGAGCATCGGCGAACCGCCCTTGGAGCGCTTGACAAACGCATCCGTCAGGTCTTCGCTGTCGAGCGTGTCCAAACCCAACACGGCGGGGCCGTTGGGTGTCTGCGCGGATGGTTCCGGCTTGGCTGCTCGTGCGGTCGGACCAGCACCAACACCGACGTTATTCAAACCCTGTTGAGTGAGGGCGACTCGAATTGCGTCGACGAACGCGGAATTGCTTGGGTATCGTTCTCGCCATTGCTTGTGAGTCGCCCGTTGGAGGATTTCTCGCTCGATCGCGGGCACTCTGTCGAACTGCAATGTTCCCGAAAGGTGTGTTTGTAAAACCTTGTGTATACTGCCTTCGTCCAGCGGCAACTTGCCCGTGCGGAGATGGTAATAAGTCACAGCGAGCGAGTATTGATCACTATTGCAAGACGGTTTGCCATTGATTGCCTCCGGTGACATGTACGCGGGTGTGCCCGCTGCGCTCGTCATCGTGGCCTCATTCCGCTTCAACACCCGGGCCAAACCGAAGTCACAGATCACCGCCGAGTCACCGATCAAAACAATGTTGGCGGGTTTGATGTCGCAGTGTTGCAGTGATACCAAACCAGCACCAAAATCATGCCGGGGTGCATTGAGAAAATCCAGACCGCGGGCAACCCCTTCCATGTATCGCAGCAGGTCACCTGGAGCGACCGGTGCAGGTGGACTGGGATCGTTCGGTCTCGGGACGTATTTCTCCAGACTGGCGTCGCCTAACAGCATGCCCACAACTAACAAGGACGCCATTGGGCCAGGGTTGACGACGAAACCTGTGGTGTCTTGCGAATCGAGATCCAAAGCGTTGAACGTTACCTCGGTCTCGTCGGGTGGCTCGGGCAGCACGACGCCTTCGTAATCTAATTGCCAAATCCCAGTGATCTGCATCAGGTTGGCATGGCGGATCGACTTAATCCGTTTGATTGCAGAGTATTCTTTTTGTCCCGAGCCGTCTTCCAAGTTAATGAACTTAGCCGCCAGCGTGACACCTCCAGGCCCGGTCGCTCGCCAAACTTCTCCGAACTGGCCCTTGCCGATATAGGCTTGCAAGCGATAGCCGGGTGCAAATTCGTAACCACGGCGAAGAATCATGACGGTCTGGTCTATGGAAATGGACTGTTTGAGGACCCCACTAATCTAACCCAACGCCGAGGAAATTTCAGTAGCTGGGCCCGCTCGGGTTCAAACTGTGCTCAGCTGAACCGTGGTCGGTCCAGCTACCTCGCTCTGTATGTAGAATGGACATGCATCATTGTGCAGGGTTGGAGTCGCGGGCAATATGAAAGTTGGCTGACGATATGAAAGCTGTCATCGCCCCCCGGCAATTCGCTCATCCAATCCAAACGATAAAAGCCGAAAAACCAGCGAAACTGGTCAAACTGGCAGAACTGCTAAGGACGCCCCATTTTTCGCTTGATTTGTGCTCACAGGGGGAGTTTACTCAGGTGCGATCCACCCCCGTTTGAGAGGGGATTGCGTTTGATAAACGCATGAGTATCGCTACGGCGAAGGCCCCCTCGTCGTCTAGGTCCGAACTCCCCGCTAAGATTGCCCAATCGCACCACTTTATCTATTCAGGCATTCGCTCGTGTTTCGTCGTCGTCCCAACCCTCGTCGTCTTTCATCTGGCCGCTCCGATTCGTCCCCATCGCGGCTGAGAAAACGCCGGTTGCGGCTCGAGTCATTGGAAAGTCGCCGGTTGCTGGCCACAGACGTTTTTATCCAATCGCCTGGAGATCCGAGCACTTACAACGCGGTTTTGGACTCTGCAAACAACACGGTCACTTTCACTCCGCTCACAGTTGGTCAGAGCGGACCAGGTTTCGCCATCATCGACCCGGCGGATATCCAGCTGGAATTAGAAGGCGGTTTCAATGTCGTTATCGAAACAGACGAGCCGCTGTCGACCGGCATCGGTGACATTACGATCGATGCCCCGATCAACAA
>JBGSMN010000431.1:0-68713 GCA_041740155.1 Rhodopirellula sp. | reverse complement strand
GATCGAGGTCAACATCGACAACTTTCCAGTCGTCGCTGAGCCCAAGAAGTAGTCGGTAGTGCTGGTTGAGATCGTTCATCCACGCAAAATACAAAATTTACGCGTCTCACGCGATCAGCCACTAAAATCCCCGAAGAACCGAACTGGATGACGCTGTCGGTTCGAGCAACCTTCGGATTGGACACTTTCGGCAACCATTGGGAATGGATGTTATGACGAGCGTTAAGGAGTTACCGTTTTTAGAGCGTGCATTGCCGTCTGCGTTTCTACCGTTCCGACAAATCGGAGTGATGTCGTACGGCAACAGCAGAGATGAGTTGGCGACGTATGCAATCTCTGGTTTCCGCTTTCCCACCGATACGTTCGGCGGCAATGTGGGCGATAACGGCGGCTATGGCATGGCAACACGCGTCACAGCACTTCTCATCAATCACCCTGATACGGGTGGATTGTTGCATGTTGGCGGAGGCTACAGCTTCATCGACCCCGCCAATGATCTCGTGCAGTACCGCAATCAACCTGAGGTCTTCGTTGGTGAAACCGGCGGAGGAGCCTTGGTTCCTGTTGGAGTTCCGAGCAACTTACCACCATTCGTCGACACCGGACTGCTGGCGACCGAGAATGCCCATTTGGCCAACGTCGAATTTGCCCTTGCTCGAGGCTCTTTCTGCGTTCAGTCGGAAGTGATCGCCGCTTTCGTGAATCGTCAGAGCAACGAATCGGTCGCGTTTTCCGGTGCCTACGCTCAAGCGGGATACTTTCTGACTGGTGAGCGTCGCCCATATAAGGGTAATGCCGGTGTTTTCGGTCAGGTGACACCGAAGCAAAGCGTTGGCAAGGATGGGGGTATCGGAGCCTGGGAAATTGCAGCGAGATGGTCCATGATTGACTTGAACGATGCTGACGTCCAAGGCGGGCGATTGAATGATTTAACCAGCGGTTTGAATTGGTACCTCAATCCACATACCAAATTCCAATTCAACTACATCCACGCAATGCTCGATAGCCAAATTTATGGCGACAGCAATGCGGACTTATTCGCGATGCGAGCGCAAGTTGACTTCTAGTGGCGTTGCATTGTCGTAAACTTGTGGTCACACGCTTGGCACCGACGTTGTCCGAAACAAGCTCGCAATAGAGTAGTTAAGAGAAAGGTCCTCGCCCGCCGCAACCCGTGTGGGGGACAACGTCGCCGCGAACAAAGGAGGAACCTATCTCGATCTGTTGCGATCCAATGTGTCGGGCTGTCGAAGAAGGTCCGACTTAAACGACATCTTCGAAATTAAGAATGACGTATATTCCTTTTAGCTTGCTACATCAAATAACGCAGATTGTCGTAGGCAGCCTGCTCTTTCACCTCCTCGTCAACCGCACCAGCAAGTTCGTCGAAGCCAAACATGGTCTTCACCCGATGAGTCAGAAGCGCGCGGTCGTAAGGAACGTCTCCTGAAGCCCAATACGCTGGACTGTGCGGCGTGAACTTGGAAATCAGCATTGGTCCTTTTTCAGCGGCAACGTTGGGAAGATTCCGCCAAAGTCGCAAGTGCTGGCGATGGGACTGAATCGCCCGCGAAGCCAACTCGGTGTAGCCGTTGCCCGCGAGATCGATGATCGCAGCGGCATGGTTGATGACGTGCACAAGGCCTCCGTAACCGCTGCGGTGATATTCCGGTGTTAGATTGATCGTTTCGTCGAGCACGGCGGTGACCATGTCTTCAATCTCCGAGTAGTCCACCGCATCGTCCTCCGGCAGAGTGATTTTGTTTCCTTGGATGCGGCCTTTCTTCTTGCCGTAATAGCCGCTGCCAGGTGTTTCGTCCTTGAAAAGATTCATTAGCTTGACGATTCCGTCAACTATCGCGGGCGTTGCGTATTCGGGATGGTCTTTCAAGCTGCGGATTGCGAGGGAGGCGAAAATGACGTTGTGACCGGATTGACGCGGCTTGTCGATGCTCTTCCCCAGGCTCTCGGCGATGCCGTCGATCAAAGTTTCGTCGGCACGTTGTTGCGGAAACGCATCAAATAAGTCGGAATCGTTGAGTGTCGAGTTTCTCGACATTTTCTTGCCGAACAAGGACTCGCCGCCGATGACACGCTCGAGGTCACCTTGGATCCCCTTGCAAACTTCGGCACTTAAGTTGCGACGTTGCACACCAACGTAGTAACCAGCGATCAGAGACGCGCCAAGATGCCCAGCCATCGAACTCATCTGGTGGGCGCGGGCTAACGCGTTGAGTCCCTTCTCAAGATAAGCAACGCTAATTCGACGCTCGGTATCCAAGATGACGTCATCAGCATCGGCAGACGGAATCAACAATCTAGGAATTCCCAGTCCTCCCGCAACACTGATGGAAAGCTTTATGAAGTCACTTCGGATCATTCGCACATTTTTGTTCTTTGACGACATTTGGTTGTGCCAGTTAGAGTTGCGAAGCAGAGGTGTCGGGCGGATCGTCGACACCCTCCTGTTGATTGAGGCATTGGTACCAACAATCCTACAGAGCTTTCTCCCATTCGACGAGCCATCACTCCGTCAACTTCGCTGCGTCCAAGCCCGCCCCCTATCGCTTCCTTGTTTACGCGATGCGAAGCGGGGTGCAAAGCCGACAAACCACTTGACGCGACGATTGACTCAGAGTTGAATGGTTGTTCAATTGAATCGTCGTTTAAAGGTCGCTCGATGAAGTCTCCGCTCAATGTTCTTGGCCATGATTCCGGTGAGGATTCAAGCTGCGCGAGTGTTCTCAAGGTGCTTGCCGATGACACTCGCTTGGCGGTCGTGCAACGGCTGCTCGACGGTCCTTCCACTGTGACGGAGATCAACGAGACGCTAGGCGTGGAATCGACGCTGCTATCCCATCACCTCAAAGCACTTCGTGAAGCGAAGCTGGTGACACGAACCAGACAGGGGCGATACTCGGTGTATGCGCTTACGCCAGAGTTGCTGGCTCGTCGTAAGGGTCGCTCCATTGACCTCGGTTGCTGCAAGATTTCATTTTCTTGATGCGAGTCGCTTGCGCAATACCCGCCTGAGATGGAGTCGAATGAGTTCGTTCGCACACATTCCATTCGATAATGTACTTTGATTCAGATCCGATAGGCCTCCGCCCGATGAAAACCTACCTTCTAGCTATTTCCCTCTTGCTGCTGTGCATGGCGTTCGCCAGTTGCACGTCAGCTTCGTCGATAAAAAGCACTCCCAACGAACTCGCGGGACATTTAACAATCACTGGATCGAGCACGGTCGCTCCGCTGGCTACTGAAATCGCAAAACGTTTTGAACAGCAGCACCCGCAGGTGCGGATCGATGTTCAGACCGGTGGTAGCGGAAAGGGGATCGCGGATATACGCCTCGGTGTGGCGGATATTGGCATGGCCAGTCGACCTCTCGCATCCGATGAGGCTGATCTCGCCGCCCATCAGATTGCAGCCGATGGCGTGGGGCTGATCGTCCATGCGTCCAACTCGATCGCAGAACTGTCGCAGGAACAAGTCATTGCGATCTACACCGACGAGATCAACAACTGGAGAGACGTCGGTGGGGAAAACGAAGAAATCTCTGTCGTTCACAAAGCGGAAGGGCGGGCAACGCTTGAAGTTTTCCTGAATCATTTTGGAATCGACAATCCAAGCGTGAAAAGTGACGTGATTGTTGGCGAGAACGAGCATGCGGTCAAAACCGTTGCCGGGACTGCGGGGGCCATCGGCTATGTTTCCATTGGTACCGCGGAAGCGGATATCGAATCCGGTGTGCCCATCCGTTTATTGCCGCTTGATGGCGTGGAAGCGAATACCGAGAATGTGGCCAGTGGCGTGTTTCCTATGAGCCGGCCGCTGAACTTAGTCACTGCCGATTCGACCTCCGAATTAGCTAGCAAGTTCATTCAATTCTGCCAATCGGTTGAAGTACATGATCTGGTCAGATCCCAGTACTTTGTGCCAGTAACAAGCGAGCGTGGCGTTGCGAAGTGATCGAGCACTGACAATTGTCACTCGCACCCTGGCAGCCATTTCGGCTGCGATTGTTTTGCTCGTCTTTGTTTTTTTGCTGCGAGAGTCGACGCCAGCACTACGGCAAATGGGCGTCTCGAGGTTCTTTTCCGACACGAGTTGGCATCCGCTTTCAGACCAGTTCAATCTGATACCCATGATCGTGGCAACGCTGGTGACGAGCGTGGGCGCAGTTGTGATTGCTGCGCCGCTGGGTATCGCTTCGGCAGTGTTTGTGAATTTTTATGCGCCACCGCAACTCGCAACCTGGCATCGCAGGCTGATTGAATTGTTAGCTGGAATCCCTTCGGTTGTCTTTGGTCTGTGGGGATTGGTCGTGCTGGCACCGATCGTTGCCACTTTCGGTGGAAGCGGCCAAAACCTCTTCACGGCAACGATCGTTCTGGGGCTGATGGTTCTGCCAACGGTGGCACTCTTGTCGGACGCAGCCATCGCTGCTCAGCCACGCGAATGGATCCAGGGAGCAGCGGCGCTGGGGATGCGGCGATCTGCAATCGTTGGGTGGATCGTCTTGCCCGGCGCTCGACGAGGGATTGGCGGTGGAGTCATGTTGGCGCTGACGCGAGCGTTGGGCGAAACGATGGCTGTACTGATGCTTGCGGGCAACATCGTCGAGATGCCCTCATCGCTGCTTTCTCCCGGCCGCACGCTCAACGCCAACATCGCCTTGGAGTTGGGCTACGCGTCGGCGGGTCATCGGTCAGTGCTATTCGTCAGCGGATTGATACTGATGCTCGTGGTCAGCGTGATCGTTCTCTTTGTTTCGCGCCGTGGAGGAACGAAGCTTGATCGTTACCCCTGAAGCGACATCTCGAACAATCGGACGCCAGCACTTCAAGCGTGAAGTGTGCGTCACAGTTGCAGTATGGAGTGCTGCAGTATCAGTGATTGGAATTCTGATCTGGATCCTCGTTGATATCGCCGTTCGCGGACTCGCTGAAATCAATCTTAAATTCTTGACGGAAGATGTACAGAACGCGGGTCGTGAGGGAGGAATCGGACCGATCATTCTTTCGACCGGACTGATCCTGTTGGTTTGTCTAGTCGTGTCGATCCCACTTTCCGTGGGCACCGCAATCGCATTGACCGAGCGAGTAGGCCAGGATACTTGGTTCGCACGCAATGTGCGACGTTCACTGGACGTGCTAGCTGGAGTTCCCTCCATTGTGTTTGGGCTGTTTGGTAATGCGTTTTTTGCGATTGGGCTCGGACTGGGCTATTCAATACTTTCTGGCGGATTGACGCTGGCATGCATGGTATTGCCGATTTTGATCCGCACGTCGGAACATGCCATCCGCGCTGTCCCCGCCGAGTATGGCTACGCTGCGACCGCGTTAGGCATGAAACGCACCGCCATCTTGTTTCATGTTGTTTTACCTGTGGCAATGCCAGCGATCATGGTCGGTGTTGTCTTGAGTATCGGACGAGCCTTGGCGGAAACGGCAGCGCTGATTTTCACTTCGGGTTATGTCGCACGCACGCCTGAGTCGCTTCTTGATTCCGGACGTTCGTTAAGCGTTCACATTTATGATCTCGCCATGAACGTGCCCGGAGGCGGGTCGAGAGCCTATGCAACGGCGTGCGTTCTTGTCGCAATATTAGTCTTGATCAATGCGGCTACGGCTTTGTTGCTTCGACTTGCCGGATGGCAAAATCGAAATATCTCGGGAGGTTCGCTTTGATCACGACTGAAAACTTGTCCGTGTCTTACAACGGTAACGTGGTCCTTCGTGATGTGACGATTGCGGCCAAGCCGGGTTCGATCCTGGGTCTGGTAGGGCCATCAGGATGCGGCAAGAGCAGTTTTCTTGCCTCGCTCAATCGCTTGACTGAGATCATCCCCGGTGCCAGCGTCGCCGGTCGGATTCAGTTCGATGGGCAAGACCTTGAAACTGCCTTTCCATCGTCGGTCGAACTGCGTCGTCACATCGGCATGATTTTTCAAAAGCCGAATCCCTTTGCAATGTCGATTCGCCGTAACCTGGAACTGCCACTTTGTGAGCATGGAATTCGTGACCGACAACAGTTGCAGCAAATTTGTGAATCGGTTCTTCGAGACGTTGGCTTATGGGACGAGGTGAGCACTCGTCTGGATCAATCGGCGCTTGAATTGTCGGGCGGCCAGCAGCAACGGCTATGTATTGCCCGTGCTATCGCGCTCAAACCGCAAGTCTTACTGATGGACGAGCCGTGTAGTTCGCTCGATCCCTTGTCGGCTGAACGTGTTGAGCAACTGATCGAATCGATGCGAGGTCAATACACCATTCTGATCGTCACTCACAACTTGGCTCAAGCACGCCGACTGTCCGACCAGGTCGCAGTCTTTTGGACTCAGGACGGTGTTGGACACATTGTGGAGCAAGGCGAAACCGACGCAATCTTCAGCCATTCAACGAACCCAATCGTTGCATCGTATCTATCTGGACGTAGCGGATAATCAAGTTGCAGCCGGTGTTCTTTGAACGCTCGATTCAAAGTATCGACGCAGCGGAAGCACATGCAGATTCTGGTCGAACCAACGAGCTTCTAAGTTCTCAACAATATGTTTTTCGTCGATTAGTTGACCCTCGCGGAAACGACGAATAACAGGGTGCAAAAACGTACTGTTTTCAGCATGATCGGCGTCGGTGTGTGCGACACGCGAACTGCGAAACGGGTCGTCATCGGGCTTAAATCCATATTCCAAGCTTACTGTAAAGTAGCAATCGTATTGACTCGCGAGATGATCATGAATGTAGTCAAAGGGCAGTGCCTCATAGTAGTCCACTCGCTTGCCATCGAAATTCACCATCAAAACGTCGCACAGGAAACTAAATTGTTGCCACAAGGCAGAACTGCGGTTAATTCGATCGATTACCGCGTCCGTCATCGCGCCAGCACAAATTTCAAGCTCCCGATAGACGATCGGTTCGCCATACTGACGCTGCAACAAGATCAACGCTAGTGCCCGCACGTTGTACCGAAACCCATGAATGAAAGCGCTCGCTGTTTTTTTGAAATCTCGTGATTGAGTGATTGCGCCCGCAAAATAGAGGCCAGGAACATTCGTCGATTGCCAAGCACTGTCGAGCAGGGGAAAGCGATCCTGAATCGTCATCTCCGGTTTACAGGACGCGTCGAAGATATCTCGATCCATTCGGAAGCCGGTGCAACAAATAACGCGATCGTACGTGAGGACTTCTCTGCTACCAGCAGCACGCTGATATCGAACGGTTACTTGAAGTTTGCCATCGACGCGCTCAATCTTTTCAATCTCCACTTCGAGCGTCGCGTTTTGACATTTAAGTAGGTAAGTATCCAACAAATTGTTGTTGACCGCTCTCAGATGTCCAACGAAGTGCGATTGCCACGCAAATTTGACAGGGTTCGGACTCGCAACATGAATCAAAGCTGTCGTATCGATAAGATGATCGGCGGTCTCGAAACCCGAATTCCCCTTTCCTAAAATCAAGACACGTTGATTAGTAAAAGCGTCTGCATCCAGCGATACCTCTTCGTATTGTTCCGCTAATTCGATACCATCAATCTCAGGAACAAAGGGTTTAGAAAGTCCCGAGGCGACAATCACATTACGGCACGTGAAAGTATCACCGCTGGAATCCGTGAGCGTGAAACCGTGGTCATCCCGAGTCACGTTTGTGATGGAAGTATTGCAGTGAACATTGAGATCCTGTTCGACCGCAAACTCTTGCAGGTAACGCACCAAATCGTCTGCATCAGGAAAGTACTTTTTGCTGAAGTTACGGAACATGAACCGATCATCATCGCACAGCAATGCATTCCAGTCCCAACGATAATTGATTTCTGAGTCACAGTGTCCTGTATGGACTTTGTTGATACTGATCAGTTTTCGGTGACGAGGAAACTTCTTGAAAAATGTTCCAGGTGATGTGCCTTTCTCCAAGACCACGTAAGAGCGCCCAGCTTTCTGAAGAAAATAGGCTAATTGCAGACCAGCAGGTCCAGCTCCGATGATACAAAAGTCACAATCAATCATATTGGTCATGGTGAAAGCTCAGGAAATCGCCGTTTAGGAAGCAAGGCGAGCCTTGTGCTTAAAACGACGTCATGGAAAAACAGTTGCCAGCGATCCCTCGATACGACTCAGCCTTCTCGATTATACAGATCGCTTTCAAAGCTGCGACCAATCGCTGCAGATTTAACCCCATTTTTACGTTCTCGAGCAGCATTCCAAACGGTCTAGCTGCTGTGAAACGTACGAGTTGGCAGACAATCGTCTACTAGTCGCTGCAATTGTTTGTTTCAGTTTCCGTCGGTCTTCGATCCGTTGCTATACGCAAAACGACCAAGTCATTGACAGCAAATGTTTTCCTGTGACCAGCGCATGAAAGCAATTCAGGTTGTACGGGTAGTTCGGCCATCAAGTTCGGGCTACCGCCCAGCATTGACGGACGCTGCTAGCCCAGAACTCATGCGTGCCGGTACTTTCGGCACTAACCCAGAGGCCCTAGACTGGAAAACCGTAATTTAGACAGAGCGTAGCGATTCGACTTTCGCTTCGCTTTGGCTCCATTTCAAACAGAATTTTCTCTCGAAGGACACGATCAACTATGGTTCGCACCGCTTCGACGATGATGCCATTGGGCACGATAGCTCCTGATTTCTCGCTACCGGAAACCGATGGTGGCACGGTCTCGCTCAAGGATTTTGAGAATCACAAAACGTTACTGGTGATTTTCATGTGCAACCATTGTCCGTTTGTCAAACACATTGCTGAGCAGTTGAAGCTACTCACTGACGAGTACATGCAGCATGGTGTGGCAGTCGTAGCGATCAACAGCAACGATATTGAAAAGTATCCGGCGGATAACTTTGAGGCGATGAAAGTAGAGAAAGCCGAGCGAGGTTACGCGTTTCCATACGCGCTCGATGACGACCAATCTGTCGCGATCGCCTACGGTGCCGCTTGCACGCCTGATTTCTTCGTGTTCGACGCTGAGCGAAAGTTAACTTATCGTGGTCAACTCGATAGCAGTCGTCCCAATACGGGAGTGGCGGTGACTGGACTGGACCTGCGAGCGGCCCTTGATGAGACGCTGGCAGGACGTACTGCGATGATCGATCAAAAACCGTCGATCGGGTGCAATATTAAATGGAAAGTCGGCAATGAGCCTGCGTACTTCGATCCCAGAGGTACTGCGTAGTTAAACTCGACGCGCCAGCACCTACGGCATCTGTTGTAGCGTGACTTCCGTGCGGTAGCGTTTGCCTTCACGCAGGATCACCATCTCGATGGGTTGTTCCGTCGGAGCCATGCCGACGCGAGCGACAAGGTGATCGTCGTCTTCGATCAGGTAGCCATCGAACTGCAAAACAATATCATCGTTCTGCAACCGAGCTTTTTCCGCTGGCGAGCCGGGACGAACGTTCTTGACCCGAGCACCACCGAATTTCAACTCGTCGGTGGGTAGCGAGGGCGACTCCGGGTTGACTTTCATTGATGCGTACAATCCCGAGGCGCTGGGGAATTCGGCAGCCGCAAATTCGGGGTCGAGGGTAACACCCAAATAGCCACGGCGCAGTTCACCGTGAAGGACCAGTTCCTCAGCAACCCGCGCTGCCATGTTGATCGGGATCGCGAATCCAATGCCCTCGCTGCCACCACTGCTGCTAGCGATGGCGGTGTTCAGCCCAATGACTTCGCCGCGCAGATTGAGCAATGGCCCACCACTGTTGCCTGGATTGATTGCTGCGTCGGTTTGAAAGAAATCTTGCAAGTCGATACGTTCTTCACCCAGCGAAAGATCGCGACGACCTTTGGCGCTCATGATCCCGAAGGTGACCGAGTGGCTCAGTCCAAAGGGGCTGCCAATAGCGATCACGAAATCACCAATTTGAACCCGATCGCTGTCGGCCAGCCGGGCGGCGGGCGGCAGCTGGTCCGGTGGGGGCAACGGACGTCGCCCACCGTCGCGTGACTGGAACGCTGCTACCGAAAGTTTCATCACAGCGACATCGGTACTAGCGTCCATCAAAACTTTCTCAGGACTCCAGCGACGACCGTCGCTCGTTCGCATCACAATTTGATCGAGAGCTGCCCCATTGATCACATGCCGGTTGGTTAGAACCCAGCGATCACCGGCGATGTCCAGCACGACACCGCTGCCGGCCTCATCGTAGGATTCCGCCGAAGCACCTTTGCCACTGACTTTATGCGCCTCGATGTGAATCACGCTGGGTTTGACTAGCTGTGAAACCTGACGAACGAGGTTGCCTAAACGGTCAAATTGGGCAACTTCTTCGGCTAATTCGTTAAACAGACGTTCTCGCTGGACATCGAGTTGGCTGCTGGTCGGCATTCGCCCCAGGCTGGCGTGGGGTGTTGGTGCGGCGGTTGTGGGACCGGTGCGGAAAATCGGCTCGGTACGCGAGATGGGACTGCTCAGCGACAATGAGTTGTCCGCTTCTTGAGCAACGACCGCTGATCCGAGCGCGATACTGCTACCGAGCGCGAGTGCCGACAGGACTAGCCCGCGATTTCGTTTTCGCGAACTCACCCGTTTCGCCGCGCACGTTACTGTCCGGCCAGTGACAGTGACTTCCGGTGCGGACATGACGGCGCGTTGGCGAATGAGATTCCAAATCGGCATCGAGACCCTTTCCCTCAAGATTGAACCCGATTCACCGATGATGGCGTCCGGACGACTGATTCTAGGCATCGTCCAGCTCGGTGGGCCAGCTTTGGAGATCCGCCCACACCAAGCACAACAGTGAAAACCGGCTCAATCGGCCCCCACAGTGACCTCGACTCCCCTGATTGTTCGTGAAATACCGATCTTTTCAGTTGTTACGAATCGGCTGCATATTTATCCTAGGTGGTTCGATCCGTCTTTTCTGCGTCGTCCGCTTGGAACTTTCCCGCCCGCTGGGCATCCAACCCCACTCTGGGTTGCCGGCGCGTAGTAAATTGATCAACATTTGAACATTTGTATTGAAGCGTCGTTCGCGAGCTTATTTGGACTCCTTTCTGATCATGAATTTTTTCAACTCGATCCCGCTGCGAGACTGGTTCGCTCGCCCCAAAGATGCCGTCCGAGCTTCCTCTGCCGCCCAGCGTCGGCGTCGATTAGCCGCGTCGCTTGGCGGAAAACGCCGCAGTCAGTTGGAAAAACTGGAGACCCGGCATCTGTTAGCAGCCGTCAGCGGTGAGGTTTATCTCGATGCCAATCAAGATGGATTGCGTCAAACTGGAGAAACGGGTGCCGCCGATGTCCGTGTCTATCTCGATCAAAATGGCAACGGGCGATTGGATCCGACAGAGTTTTCGACGACGACGGACATCGACGGGAATTACTCGTTCCCCACGCTGGCCTCGGGCGACTACGAAATTCGCTTGGCCCCAGCCCCTGGGTTTGTGCAAACGGCTCCTTCGCTGACGCTGGGATGGAACGACACCGTTGTTCAAGATAATGCGGGCGAGTATTTCCGCGCCGCTCAGTTATTCCAAGTCGATGCGTCAGGAACGGTTGAGTCGATTGGTCAGCCCACGCGAAACCGCATGGATGGTTTGGTGCAGATTGGTGATAACTCGCTGATCGGGATCGACACTCGGTCCAATGAAGTCTTCCGGGTCGATCCTTATACGGGGGAACGTTCGCGAATCGCGGAAGCGAACTTGGATATCGTCGGCGGTTTGGCCTACGATCGCGTCGGTAATACGGTCTACACGTTGGTGCGTGGCAGTACCGATCCAACGAATCGAACGCTGGCGAGGCTGGATACGAACACTGCCCGAGTCAGTTTGATCGGGGCTGGCTACTCAGGACTCAATACGGTAACCGACCTGGAATTCGATCCAATCAATCGTCGCCTGATTGGATTTGACAACAACGATGATGAGTTCTTCGCGTTCGATCTTAATGGCGTTGGCCGGACGTTATCCCGCGCTGGCGTGACGGTGATTGATCCGTTGACGGGTTTACCTGTCCAGAGCAAGTCGATCGATGGCAACTCGATGTCGCTGGCGACGACCTCGCAACTCGTGGGCGTGTTGCCTGGTGGACCGGTTGCGACGTCGACATACGTGTGGATGTTTGATGCAGACGATACTGATCGAGTTTCCACACTGCTCGTCGAGATTCCGGATGCGGTACCAAACCTTGTCGAAGCGGCGATCGTGCGGCCTTCGATCGACGTCAGCGAAGCGGTGCGAGCTGTCGCGTTGACACGAAGCGCGATTGGAAACAATCCGCAGAATGTCTCGCTGACTTCGTTTGAAACTCGCAGCAATGTCGACTTTGCGATCGCTCCCGACGTGATTGGCTTCCGAGCGATCCCGAGCAAACCACTGTTCGGTCCTGGATCGCTCAGCCAAGCGGGCGTGACGGTCGTCGGTGGAGCGATCGGTGCCGACTTTGTCGAGATCACACTCAATCGCCAGCCAACTTCCAATGTGACGCTGAACTTGTCGATAAGTAGTAACGTCGGCGGTGATCCAGGCGTGGTATTGGACGTCGACCGGTTGACATTCACACCGCAGGATTGGGATGTTCCACGTCGGGTGATGTTGTCACCAAACTTGGACAATCCAGTCAAGGTGATCACACCGAGTACGTTGACAGTGGGCGTCGACGCACCGACTTCGGATGTGTTGTGGCGGACCTTGCCACTGCAGACATTGCCCGTCCGCACGCTTCCCCCACTTGATGAAAACAAATTTACTAATCCGGTGATCAGCGAAGTCTTGATCGAAGGCCGCTTCACATCGGGGGTCAGCCGAGTCAGTGATCAGTACATCGAACTGCGCGGTCAACCCAATGAAGTCTTGCCCGCTGGAACGTACTTTGTTGTGATTGAAGAGTGGGCGTCTCGGACAGGCCTAATCAATGCGGTGATTGATTTAAGTGGTCAACAATTTGGAGGCAACGGTTTTCTCGTGTTGTTGCAGGGCGGCAACTCGTACGAGCCGGCCTTTGGCGCAAACGTCTTGGAAAGTGACTCCTCTGGATTTAACGGACTACCGGGCGGCATCTTCTCGGGTTCCGATGCCAATGGTTCGCTCGAATCGATTTTCAGTAACGGGGCCTACTTCCTGATTCAATCCGATGCCGCGCCAGTCGTCGGTTTGGATTTGGATACGAACAATGATGGCTTCTTCGATCCCACCAGCGCCGCCGCAAACTGGACAACATACGACTCCATTGCGATGCACGATTTTTCGTTCTTCGATAGTACCTACGCATCCATCGTGTTCGTGGAATCGTTTAGCAACAATCACCCGACGGTAACGCGAAACAGCCGCGGCCAAACGGTTGTCGCCTCCGATGGGTATGGCTACGTCGGCCGCATTGGCGATTCCATCGGCAGCGACTACGAAGACTGGGTTTACGGTACGGTGGATGAAGTCGAAGCCGGTTTTTGGGGGGGTGAATCGGACCCACCGGGATTTTTTGAACTCTATGAAAACGAAAGTTCCTATCCAGCCCTGTTTGACCACGCGCTGGACCACATCGGTGAGAGCAACTTTGTCGGTGGCGTTCGTGGATTGATCGCGCTGCTTCCGTCCAATGGTGATATCCTCAACGGTGTGCCTGCTGACACGCGTTTGCCCGCCGAGGGTGTCACAGTATTTGTCGATACAAACGGCAATGGTCGTCGCGACAGTTTGGTTCACGTCGTCGAACCGGATGATGCCGCACCTCCGTTTGATATCAACAACCCTGTTCCCAACGACGCGGAATATCCCGTCACTCAGATCTATGATGGGGTCACGATCACGTGGGATCAAGCCGGCGGCGCGTTTGTTTCAGACGATATCGTTTCCCGCCGCCAGCGTGTGAATAATCGCGCGATTGGTAACCGCGTCTTCACAGCCGGACCGTTCGATTACTTCTACTCAAGTTCGCGTTTACGATTCGATTTTCATCGACCAATTAGCTCGGCATCGATCGACGTGCTCAATGCGCGCTCGACAGGGTTGGTTTACGGACGCCTCGATGCTTACAACGCCGCCGGGCAGCTCGTTGCGACCTCCGTCAGTTCCGCCGTCAGTGGCAGTCGACGTGGCACGGTATCTGTCTCTGCACCCGGCGAACAGATTGTTCGAATCGAAGCCTACGGCGATGATAATTTTAACACGTTCTCGTTCTATACCAATTTCGACACGATGAGTTACGTGCAATCGGAACCCTCAGCGGTGACCGATCAGAATGGCATCTATGAAATCAGCGGTCTGTTCCCCGGACAATACAACCTGTCGATCGCGAGCACCTCTGAAGTCGCTAATCTTTTGGAAACGGCGACCCGACCATTTGAAATCACCAAGTACGAAAACTTCTTCTTTGAAAGTGAATTCCGACCCAACTCGGTACCGACGTTTAGTGGTAGTGGCGACGTGGAATTCACCATCGACGAGAATCCCCCCGTGGGCAGCGTGATCGCCACAGTGGACGCCTTTGATGCTGACAACGCTGGATTGCAATATGAATTTGTCGGTGGCGATAGCACCGGATTAGAATTGATCCAACGTCCCGATTTTACGGCTGAGATTCGTGTCACCGAAGCGGCTGTACTGAACTTTGAAGCCGAGCCTCAACGCATCCTGACTGTCCGCGCTACCGATGAACTCGGAGCCAGTGCCACGGTTCGAATTGTCTTGAACCTGACGGACATCAATGAAGCTCCCGAGGTCTCCGACGCCGAACTGGCCGTTCCCGAAGGTGCCATTGCAGGCCCCACGACGGGCACCGTGATCGGTCGCATCGATGCCGTCGATCCCGATACCAGCTCCACTCAGATGCTGACCTACACGGTGATCCCGAGTACCACCGAGGACTTCTTTGAACGTGATGCGTCGTCGTACTTTTCGGTCGATGAACTTACCGGTGTCGTGCGCTTGATTGCACCGCTCGATTTTGAGACGTTGAGCTTCTTAGTACTGCGAGTCCAAATCGACGACAACATTACCACCGTCGGCCAGAACCGCGGGATCGCCATCGTTGACAAGATCATTCGCATTTCAGACGAGAACGATCCGCCACAAATTCCCACCACAGTATTTGATGTTTCTGAATCCGCTACCGGTGAACTATTCGCCTTGAGCGTATTTGATCCCGACGAAGGCCAGACTCACGTATTCGAGCTGGTTAACGGTAGCTCGCGGTTCACGCTCACGCCAACGGGCAAGCTGTTCTTGAACCCCGGCCAAACACTTGACTATGAAGCGGGAGCGGAAATCAAATTTGACGTCTTGGTGAGCGACAACGGAGCACCCTCGTTGTCCACGACGCAAACCATCACCATCAACTTGTCGAACGTCGACGAACCAGCCGTGCTGTCTCGCAACAACAACCAAAACACCCCCACGAGTGAAAACGAAACGGGCCTATTGGTCGCCACGCTCAGTCTCGTCGATCCCGAGGGACTGCACTCGGATTACGCTTTTGAACTGTTACCTGGCCCCGGTGCGGATCTGTTCTCGTTCAATCCAATATCGGGAGAGCTGAAAGTTGCCAATGGCGCGGTCCTCGATTACGAAGCGGCCACATTCCACGATTTGTCGTTTGAAATTTTCGATCGCACCGGTCAAATCCCTACGACCACGCAACCGTTCCGCGTCTTTGTCAGTGATGTTAACGAACCAGCAAGCGTGTTAACTAGCAAACTCTTCGTTTCGGAAGTGCCTCAACCTGGTGACGAGATTGGACGTATTCGCGCGGTCGATCCCGACCCCGGTTTTGCGGGCAGCCAATTGTCGATTCAACTTGTCGGTGGCACCGCCCAACGATTCTTTGAATTCGAGTCGCTTGCCAACGCCCCTGGAAAAACGGTCGAACAAATTGACCCGTTCCTATTGAAGATTCGTGGCGACTTTAACCTCGCAGAATTCCGAGCACTCGACGCCAGCGATTTGAATTTGCTCGTTCAAGTCTCCGATGGGAACTCCACCACGGCTGGTGAAATTCAAATCGATATTGAACTCAACGAAGTCAACGAACGTCCCGAGTTCAATGCGAGCGTACTCGCCAACACCTTTGACAATCTGCAAATCACAACGGGCACCACGTTCCGCCTATCAATTCCTGAGAACATCGCTGCCGATCCCGAAGGCGAGCAATTCTTGATACGAGTGGGGCAGAAGGTTCGTGACGCCGAAGGCAATTTGGTGCTCGATCAAGCTGGCCGTGTGCAACTCGAATTGCCAGCCTGGTTGACCTACAACGAAGTCACTCGCGAATTAGTCGGTCGTCCGAGTGGTGCGATTCAGGGCCAATTCGAGCTGGTGGTTCGAGCGTTGGAGATCGGGCCGTTCCCGTTGTCAAGCGATTATGAATTCGCTTTGGATGTCAACGCACGTCAGAACCCCACGAACCCTTATGACGTTAACAATGACGGTCAAGTGACGTCGCTCGATGCGTTGCGAATCATCAACTTTGCTGCCTTCGATGAAGGCCTTGTCGCTCAAGCAGGCGGCTTGTCCGATAGCTTGGTCTACCTCGACGTTTCTGGCGATGGACGCGTGACCTTGGTCGATGCGGTGCAAGTCATCAATGAACTCAACCGGATCGCCGACACCAACTTGGGCATCGGCATCCAAGGTTCCTCCGAACCGTTGTCTTCAAGCGACGTCGAAGGATCTTGGTTGAGCGAAGACCAACGACGCCGTGAACGAGCCGTCGATGCACTCCTCAGCGAGTCGCTGCTGTTCTAATCTCAGGTCGATGTTTTAGGGTAGCGAAATTCGTCAAGAGTTTCGGCTTGGGACTATCCCGTACGCAACCCAATTGCCACCCAGATCAACGCGATCATAATGCTGCTGTAGATCGCGAACTTGCGAATGCCCACTCGTAGGTGCGCTGCAATCGCAGCTAGCAAATAAACGGACAACAGCGCACCACCGAACATCGCCGTCGACGGGGCTACAAATAGTCCAGCGGCCAGCAGTTCCAATCCCCCTGCCCATACTCGAAACGCATCGGGCAACCGCAATTGGTTGTTCCATTTGTCTCGCATCTTTGCCAGGTTTAGTAGCTTCGCCACCGCACTCAAAACGGCAATCAAGCCAATCACGGCGGTGAAAATACTCCCCCATGTATGTGGATTGTAGAAGTGGTTCATGAGCCTGCAATTGATAAACGGCGGGTTAGGGGAAAGCTCCGCATCTGTCAGTACTGCTTTGCCAGTGTGGAGATAAGGCGAATGGTCTGGCAGAAAATAATCCAGCCCCCACCCGAAAGAGGTTGTGAAAACGCGCAATTCAACATGCGATATGTAGAATTCGGTGCCTATGGCGTTGATTGTCAACGCTGTATTGAGTTTAATAAACCCTAGTGGTTGATAATCGTGCGTATGGGATGTTTTCAGTCGGGCTCGACGCCTTTGTCTGAGACAAATTGCCACGGTGACATAGTCCACTTTGTAACCCTTTATCACTCATTGAACCGGTTTTACTTCCATGTCGCGTCTGCTTGTTTCGTCTCTTTCGGTCTTAATTCTCGGATGGTCACTTACCATCACTGGCTGTGGTGGAGCGGCTGACAATTCCGTCTCAGCTCCGCCTGAAAAAGCGCCCACTACAGAAGAACTGGAGGCACAGTACAAGTCGCAAACTTCTGACTACGCCGCAGAGCAAAAGAAAATGCAGCAGCGTGATCAAGGGCGATAGAGCTTTGCACCTCAGTGTCCTCTGACTTGGAATGACTCTGTTCCATGAATTGAATGATGTTTGCCGTTCACAATCAGTGGACGGTCGAAAAAAAGGTTGGTTTTCGTTTTCTCTTCTCGTAGATTAAGTAGGTGTTTCTAATGAATCGTTCTTCACGAAGCCGAAGTGGCTTCACTCTCGTCGAACTGTTGGTCGTGATTGCGATCATCGGTGTGCTCGTCGGTTTGCTGCTGCCCGCAGTCCAAGCCGCGCGTGAGGCGGCTCGCCGGATGAGCTGCAGTAACAATTTCAAGCAAATTGGTCTGGGGCTGCATAATTATCATGCAGCCTACAACCAGTTCCCTCAACAACGTGGCGGTACGTACTGCTGCACGGGTGCAGGTGCTGCTGGCGACAATTCAAAATTATTGAGTTGGCTGATCGGCGTCTTGCCATTCATCGAGCAACAAGGTTTGTGGGAGCAAATCAGCAATCCCTACGGACTCAATGGTAATGGCACGGTGAAGACACCACCGTACCAAGCAATGGGTCCCGTGCCGTGGGATACCAACTATACGCCATGGCGAACCACGGTGGGTTCGTATCGTTGCCCTAGCGACCCGACGGTCGCAACTCCCGGTCAAACGGGTTTAAACAACTACTCGGCTTGTGTCGGCGATTCGATGCAAACGACACATGATGGTGGCGTCAACGACTCTGGCGTGGTGACCGATGCGAGCGTCAAGACTCGTTTGCGGGGTGTGTTCGAGCCGAGCTATGCCACCTCTTTCCGTGCGATTCTCGATGGTACAGCGCATACCATCATGGCTGGTGAAATCGTCGCCGACGCTGGTCGAAACGAAATCATCGGTCAACCGAAGTTCGATCAGCAGGATAACTTCTTCTTTGATCCTGCAAGATGCTATACGGACAACGTTGACCCAGCTCGTCCTAGATTTTGGCTGAACACCAATAATACTGGCGCAGGAGACCAACGTCGCGGTAAGCGTTGGGCGGACGGTCGCCCCATGTTCACCAGTGTCAATACGGTGCGTCCACCTAACAAAGAAAGCTGCATCTGGGGTGGTGACGGATCCGACGGAACTTACACCATGGCTAGTCGTCACCAAGGCGGTTGTCACATTCTGATGGCAGATGGTGCCATCCGATTCATTACAGACAGTATCGAAGCTGGTAACCAAAATCGTGCGACGCTGCCGAAGGCTGGCGTTCCTGGCGAGCAAAGCCCATACGGTTTGTGGGGAGCTTTGGGTACAAAAGACGGTATGGAAACCAAGCAACTCGAATAATTTGAGAAAAATATTCGTGATAGCATTCAAAACGCTCCCGGAACGATCATGTCCTGGGGGCGTTTTTTATTCATCCACAGATTAAGTGCACGGATTCCATGTCATTCTCAAAAACCATTTCACCGCCGATTCATCGGAGCCTGCGTTTGCTTGCCGCAGTGATGCTGGTTGCGGTGACGGCCTGTTCTCATCCCACGGACCATTCGGCGAGCAAGCCGCCGGACCGTGAGAAACCTCGCGATGTCAATCCGCAGCCGACACCGACTGGCCTCGCCACGAGTTCCATTACACAGCCCCAGCTAACGATTTCGGAACTCAGCCTCTTGATCACGCAAGGCGAGTATGCCAAAGCGGATATAGCAATCCGTTCGATGCTGTCGGCAGATCCAAACAATGCCTCCTTGTTGTTCATGGCTGCGCGATCTGCGTATGGGCAAGGCAAACTTAGTGAAGCGATTGAATCTCTTGGGCTAATCCCTCCAGACCACCCTGAAGCCGGTCTACCGGCGATGGGACAGGCCGCAGATTGGTTACTCGAAGCGAATCAGATCGCTGCGGCCGAAACCATGTTTCGTAAAATGTTAGAAATTTACGGTGATCTCGCACCCGTGCATCGGCGCCTCGCCGATTTACTCAATGCACAAGCTCGGCGTGTGGCCGCCGCCGAGCACACGCGAGCCTTGATTCGGCTCGGCGATGTCACCGAGAAAGAATTGCTCAGCCTCACCACGTTGAGTGTCCCCTATCATGACGAAGCCAGCGAGTCGGCGGTGGAGAACGATGGCGAAGCGACCTCGATCACAATACTTGCTTTGGCCCGCGCGAAGCGTTTCGTTGTGCAATCCAATCTCAACGAAGCGGAGAATTTGATTCAGCGTCTACGAGCTGAATTCCCACAGTCTGCTCCTGTCGCCGCCTTAGCAGGCCGACTCTACGAGGCTCAACAGGATGACGAGGCACTCAGTCGCTGGCGCATCACATTACCCACTGGCATCGAAGAGGAGGCTGAGTATTGGACCACAATAGGCGGCTGGATGTTGCGTTCGGGCCAGCCCGAACCAGCTATTCGAGCTTTCAGCGAAGCGATCACACGCGACCCTACCGATCGTATTGCCTATCTACGACTGGCCGAAGCACTCGCTGCAGTTGGCGAAGTCAAAGCGGCTCGCAGTGTTGCCGCTCGAAAGGAGCTTTTAGAAGAGGCCTGGCAATTGGCTCTGAACATCGGCCTCCATCGTGAAACACGGCTCACAGACATGCCATCTTTGGCCGATAAACTCGATCAACTGGGCCGCCCCTGGGAAGCGGTCTCTTGGCGGATGGTGTTCGCACACGAAAGCGGTCAACTCGAGCAAGCAATGCCAGGACTGATACAAGCCCGAGCGTCGCTCGCCGAAAAGGAATCCAACGCTGCTCTGGACCATGATATACTTTGCGGCGTCGATAAATCTCGTTGGCCGTTGCCTGACGGAGAATGGTTAGCAACTGCACATTCAGGCACATCGCCATTCTCGCTCACTGAAGAAGCGTCACGTAACATTGTACTGGTTGATATCGCCAGTGAGATCGGTATTGATTTTCGCTACCACAACAATCGCGAACCCAGTACTTCCCATCTCAAAATGTTCCAGGTCAACGGGGGTGGAATCGCCGCGTTGGACTACGATCTCGATGGTTGGGTTGATGTTTATTTCAGCGATGCTGGTGGCCAACCCAACAATCAAACAGATTCCAATCCAAACCGGCTGTATCGAAATCTTTCGGGCAAGCGAACTACGGAGATCTCACGAGAATCCGCGACGGATGATTGCTCATATAGTGCTGGAGCCACTGCGGCAGATCTCAATCAAGACGGATTCCCCGACATGATCGTGGCGAACATTGGCGAGAACACGTTGTATCTCAACAACGGAGACGGCACCTTTGCACGCAGCGCCATCCCTGGCTCTCAAGGCTGGACGAGTGGTTGCGTGTGTGGTGATCTCGATGGTGATGCGATACCAGAGATCGTGGAAATTAACTATATCAACGATGACACGGCGTTCACGACAGAGTGCTGGGGGGCAGGTTTCGATTGCACACCACGAATTTTTGAACGTGGGATGGATCGTTTCCTAAAACAAACCGAAGGCGGTGTTTTATCACCGCTTCAAAATATGAAACGAGAAGACCTGAAGCCAAATTACGGGTTTGCAGGCATTCTTGCGAACTTCGATCGGCTTGCAGGAAATGATCTTTTCATCTCCAACGACACCACGCATAACCACTTTTGGGTCAGTCGTGAAGCAGAAGATCAGCACGGATTCTCTCTTTCCAATCAAGCGGAGTTGCGAGGTTGTGCAGCGGGTGATGCAGCTCAACCACAAGGCTGCATGGGAGTCGCAGGTGGTGACTTTGACCACAATGGCACGTTGGATTTATGTGTGACAAACTATTGGCAGCAACCGTCGAATCTCTTTCTACAGCGCGCCCCCGGGTTCTTTATCGATGCGGCGGCGGGATTCGGATTAGCTGAACCGAGTCGAGCGACGGTGGGGTTCGGAATCCAGGCAGTTGATTTCGATCGAGATGGATGGTTGGATTTGGCCGTACTCAATGGACATGTTTTTAATCCGGTTGAAAACGGAACACCGGAGATTCCGTTTCAAATGCTGCCACAGCTGTTTCAAGGTTCCGCAGGTCGCTTTGAACTCGTTGAATCTGGCGAGTCGCTTGGTCGCGACGCATCCACTTCGTTTTGGACAACGCCGACACTCGGACGCACGTTGGTGCGACTCGATTTCAATCGCGATGGAAAACCGGATTTGATCGCCAATTCGCTCGACGCTCCTATCGCCGTTCTCGAGAATCGCACGGACACCGGCCATTGGTTACGAATTGACTTATCCGGTACGATGTCCGAACGCGATGCGATTGGTGCGGAGGTCGTTGCGGTTTGCGACGGACAGAAATATCATGCGTGGATGACTGCGGGCGGATACATGGGAGCGAATGAATCATCCATCGACATCGGTCTTGGCGAGTTTGAACGCGTCGACGAATTGCAATTGCGATGGCCGTCGGGACACACTCAATCGTTTGCAGCAGTGGCCGTCGATCGTCACTATTTGATCATTGAGAATGACGATGGCCTTTATGCTCGATAACGTTTGGATTCGGCTAACTTCGCTTAGCCGATTTCGCGTTCCAACAATGCTAATCATTGCAGCATTCGTCGTCGGCTGTGATTCAACGCCTTCGCCAAATTTGAATGTCACGCAGGGCGAACAATCCGGTGTGCAGCCTACGAAGAATGTCGATTTACTCATCACTGCCAAAACTCAATTACAGCATGGCGACGCGAAGGCGGCTTGGAACACGATCCAAGCATGTCTGGTCGTTAACCCCACGGATTCCGCCACGCTTGAGTTCGCTGGTGACATTGCTGCGGCGCTGGACGATCAGACGCAAATGGTGGCGATGTATCAAGCGGCGATCGAGCACGCCGCTGTGCCCACGAAAGCCCTGTTGGACAAAACCGGCCAAGCTTGGATGCGACAGGGACGACCGTTTGAGGCGATCTCAGTGCTACGTATGGCCGTGGAGCACTATCCAAACGATCCGAAGATCCGAACCGATCTCGCCGGATTGCTGGCTGCCGTGGGGCTTGAGCACGATGCCGGTCCGCACCTACGTTGGTTGGTGATGCGAGGTCACGCGGGTTTGGACGAACTGTTGATAGTCTCTGATCTAACGCGACCGCAAAGTGATGAGACGATCGTGCAGTATGCGCTCAAGTATGCTCCCGACGACATGCGGATACAGTTCACAAAGGTGCGTGAGGATGCTTATCGCGGTCGTTGGCAGATGGTCGTCGAAACGCTAAAACCGGTCGTGCAGCAGTCCCCTGACTTTACCGCTGCCTTGGCGTTTTACGGACGCGGGCTGGTCGAAACGGGCGATGAGGATGCTGCAGCGGCGTGGGCCAGCCGACTGCCAGAGGCAATTCAGTCCGAACCTCAATTCTGGCTGGCGACCGCAGCGATGGCGAGCCGCCGCAGGCAGCACCTGCAAGCGATTGCGGCCTACGCACGG
This sequence comes from Rhodopirellula sp., assembly GCA_041740155.1. Classification (GTDB taxonomy): domain Bacteria; phylum Planctomycetota; class Planctomycetia; order Pirellulales; family Pirellulaceae; genus Rhodopirellula. The sequence continues at coordinate 45,715 of JBGSMN010000431.1, read as the reverse complement.
GCTTACCAACTCGATCCAAACGATGGTGAAGTCCTCAGCAAGCTCGCCACGTCGCTGTCCCAGGCGGGATACGATGACGAGGCCCAAGCGACCACGCGGTTAGCGGGTTTGATCGGACAATTGCGAACACGTGTTGATCAGTTGCGAACCAATTACAGTCAATCGCAGCAAGATTTCGTGGAGGTTGCTCGAGTGCTGCAGCAGCTCGGTCGACTGTGGGAAGCAGCCGCGTGGCTTCGTGTGGGCGCGACGTTGCCAACAACTGCCGATCCCGAACTGAAGGATCTCTACTTAGCGATTCATAAAAGCATGTCAACGAAAACGCCCTGGCAAACGAAACAGGAGTTGGTTCCAACGTCAATCAAAGGTACTGACCCAGCGAGTTTCGATTGGCTGGCAACTTCGCCAACTAGCGATTCCGGACAAGGACTATCGTCGTTCCTCGAACAGGACACAGAGATTCACTTTGCCGACCAAACTGTCGATCGTGGTTTGAATCATGTGTGTCGAATTGAAGTCCCGGCAGATGGCAGCGAGTCAGGGATGTGGCTTTATCAATCCGGTGCCGGCGGTGCTGCGACGATGGACTTTGATCTCGATGGCTGGCCGGACGTTTATTTAACGAAAATGGACGGCACACCCAAACTTCGTGATTCGTCGGCAAATGCTCTGTACCGAAATCTATCCGGGCAATTCAGCGAGGTGACTGAATTGGCAAGCGTGGGTGACACCGGTTTTGCGCAGGGACTCGCTGTCGGTGACTACAACAGTGACGGCTTTGATGACTTGTATGTGGCCAATATCGGCAGTAACCGCCTGTACCAAAATTGCGGCGATGGTACGTTCCGAGATGTGACCGAGGCGGTCGGCTTGAACGTCAATGAATGGACGTCATCGGTGGCAATGGTCGACATCGACCAAGACGGCAATCTCGACTTATTTGACGTCGGCTATTGTGGTGGTGATGGAGCACTGACTCAGCCGTGCCACGATGGCGAACGCCGGATGGCTTGTTTGCCGAAATCCTTCCCCGCTCAACAGGACCGAGTGTGGGCGGGTCGTGCCGACGGCAAGTTTGAAGAGAAAACCGACAGTTGGCTTGGGCCTCATTCGATCGCACATGGATTGGGCATCGTCGCTGGTTTTTTTGATGATCAACCAGGCATGGACCTGTATATCTCCAACGATATGTCCGGCAACCACTTCTGGTCGGCTCGGCACAGCACAGACACACCGTTTCAATTACGCGATGAAGCGATGTTAAGAGGACTCGCGGTGGACAATCGCTCGTTGGCGCAAGCGTCGATGGGAATTGCTGTGGGCGATCCCGACACGGACGGAGACATGGATTTTTATCTCACCCATTTCAGTGGCGAATACAACACTTACTACGAACAGATTCGTCCCGGCATGTGGGCTGATTTGACTTCGCAAGTTAGGTTGGCCGAACCGACCATTGCGATGCTCGCATTCGGGACGGCGTGGCTGGATGCGGACAATGACGGCAGTTTGGAGTTGATGGTCGCAAACGGACATTTGAATGATCATCGCGACCGGGGGACTGCCTATCGGATGCCGATGCAGCTTTTTCGCCGTCGCCAGGATGGCACTTGGTCCCAACTGGAGACGACCTCACTCGGTGCCTATTTCAGTACCGCGAGACTTGGCCGCAGTTTGATCACGCTCGATGCGGACCGTGACGGCCGAGTCGATGCGTTGGTGACCCATCTGTTTGATCCGGTTTCGTTATTGATTAATGAATCTAAAACGCCCGCCCGCTCACTCCAGTTTTTTCTAGTCGCACGGAGTGGACATCGCAACGCGACTGGTGCCATCGTCTCAATCTCTGTGGATAGTCAGCGACAATCCCAACAATTGACGACCGGCAGCGGTTATCAAGCGGCGGCGCAACGATGCCTTGCCTTTGGAATTGCCCCCGCTAAAACACTCAACGAATTGAGTGTACGCTGGCCTGCGGGGAACACGCAGACGTTTGCGTTAGACGCCTCAGAAGCACTCAACGGCGGCGGAGAATTCTTGCTCGTCGAAGGTGATGATCAACCGTTTCGCTATTTTGCACCATGACTATTCAAACATTAACTCTGCAACCGCTCACGATCGGCAATGTAGAAATTGGGTTCCCCGTCGTGCAGGCGGCGTTGTCGGGGTACAGCGACTTGCCCATGCGGGTGATCGCTCGTCGACACGGGGCCAGCTACAGCGTTTGCGAAGTGATGCTCGATCAGTTCCTGATATCGCTGACAAAACGTCAGAAAACGAAACATTTCCTCGATATCGCAGACGAGGAACATCCCGTTGGCGGCCAGTTGATGGGTGCCGAACCGGAACAGTTTTCACTTGGCGCGATGAAGCTCGTCGAAGCCGGATTCGATATCATTGATGTGAACTTCGGCTGTCCGGTCAAGAAAGTCTTGGGGCGATGCCGGGGTGGGTTCCATTTATCTCAGCCCTCGGTCGCCATCGAAATCCTGCGGCGAACGCGTGATATTGTTCCGCCGGAGATTCCGGTCACCGTGAAAATGCGACGAGGCATCGACGATAGCTCACAAGCACGCGATCAGTTCTTTGAGATTTTAGACGGAGCGGTCGACGCGGGACTGGCAGCGGCGACCGTCCACGGTCGGACTGTTGTGCAGCGGTACATTGGTCCGAGTCGCTGGGAGTTCCTGCGTGAAGTGAAACAACACGTGGGAGACAATTTCAAGATTCTCGGCAGCGGTGATTTGTTCACTGCTGATGATTGCCTGCGAATGATCGAACAGACCGGCGTGGACGGCGTCACTGTGGCGCGGGGAGCGATCGGTAACCCCTGGATTTTCAATCAAGCCCGTTGTCTCGCTGAAGGAGAACCGTTGCCACCACCGCCAACTTTGTTTGAACAAGTCGCAGTGATGCGAGAGCATTTCGATTTGTGTGAGCAAACCTATAGCATCGAGCGAGCTCCGCTATTGATGCGAAAATTCTGCATCAAGTACTCGCAAAATCATCCCGAGTATGAAACCGTGCGTTTGGCGTTTCCAAAGTTAAAGACTCGCGACGATTTCAACGCTGCCCTGGCGATGCATTATGGCACGGATGGTCCAGGTCGGTATGTGCCCCGGGAATTGCACGGTTCGCAGGAAGAGTGCTGATTCAACGACACGCTTACTCCGTCACAATCTTTTCACGCACCCGAGACACTTCCACTGCGATATCCGCAACGAGTCGATTGGGATACTGCGTTAACGTCGCATCCGCACCTCGAAACCATTGCATGATCGGTGCTAGATAATCAATGGGCGGCAACCTGAAGGGTTCCGCCGCGGCAGGCCCCCAAGCCGTGCTGGTCCAATTTGAGACACCTGTGGCGGAGTTCGCTGCAAACTGATACTGGCCCCCCAGAGCACACTGCACCTCACCGCCGAGAATCAACCGGGCTTGATCGCTCGCGTTCTCCGGTGCAACGCCGAGCAAACTGCTCAATGATTCCAGGAAGTCGGCACCCGCTGCACTCGTCGCCGCATCCCGTTGGTACAGAAACTCGTTCGCCCAACCTTCGAGTTGACTGCCACGCAGATTGCCGATGTGGGCACGCACTTGAGACGAGTCGGCGACCTCATCGGCAGCGAGTTGCGGGATGGTGGCATTGAGCACCTCCGGTTGAAACGACAGGATGCTGAACTCTCCACCCGTGTAACGATAAACGCCACCGAGCAATCGACTCATGTTTGGTCCGACTGGTTGACCGCGTCCCAGTCCCAGTGGCAAGCGATCAAGCGTACCTGGCAGTGGCCAAGCCCCAAGGTAGCCCGGCAAACTTTTGAGCGCTTGATAACTGCCCAAGATGCTGTCGAAATCTTCCGGCTGCGGTGGATGAGAATCCTTGATACCGACGAACAAATGCGTGGGCGGGCCGAGTGTTGGACTCGCCACGTGCGCTTGCACAGCGACGAGATCGTCTTCAGCAAATCGGATCGCCACGGGGGTCGGTGGGCCGAGTTGTTTGGCCCACCACCCGTAGTTATCGGGTTGCCACGGTGCGACCTCTGCATGAATCAGCAACCGTTCACGACGCTCAAGTGGATCACTGTTTGGGAGCGGTTCAATGGGTTCCCGCTTCACGCCGATAAAGATCGGATCGAGGCTACGAAATTGCTGCGAATAGGCCGCTGCAATCTCACCGAACCATTGTGCTTCAGTGGCCGTTACGTTTTCCACGGGGCTATCGGGAATCGGCAAAAACGTGCCCCGTGCCCCGCGACGTGTATCCAGGATTCGATCACCCGCCGTGAACACACCACTGCCATCAGGCCGTTCGCCAAAACCAGCCGGTAGAAAACCGGCAGCAACTAAGGGTTCGATCTCGCGAATCGGGGCGGAGTCCGGTGTTTGTTCGTTGGCGGCGGCCAAGCGTGCTAAATGTACCATCGCGATATCAGCCTCGGATTGCATCCGACGTCGCAGCTCAATCAAATACTCCGGCGCTAGCAATCCTTGCAACATTTCTGGGGAAAAGTAGGCAAAGATTGTGTCGTCGCGACTGACAGGATGCAGCGAGCGAGCGAGCCGGAAAGCCTCCGTCTTTGCCAACGACTCACCCGTCGTACCGACTTCGAGAAACCGCTCGGCAATCGCTTCACTGTTTGTGACACAGATGAAATCGTTCCGCTCGACCATGTACGATCGAATGGCATTGTCGGTCGAACGCAGAAACGTGCCGACGCCGTTTTTGAGAGTGACGTCTTTTAATGTGATCTGGTCCGAGCTACTGGCAATCGCATGACGATCATTGTTCAGGCTCGACCGCAATAAAAACGCATTGGTCGGTTGAAACACCACGCCCATCGCCGCGCCGTCCTGCAGAAACATGTCGCGACCAATGATCGCTTGGTCGGTGATGATCGTCGGGCCGAGCATGCGTCCCATCACGGTCATCTTGATGCCGAGCTGCTCGGTCAATCGCGCCGATCCGTCATTGGATAATCCACTGAGCGTGATCATTCGCGAAACATCACCGCCGTACTCATCCGTCAAATCTTGAAACCAAAGATAGTTTTCAAACTTGCCATAACGAATATAGAAACATTCCGGTGGAACATGATCGGCCAACGCTTCGGTTTCCACAGAGTTGGCCGTTACGTCGCTATCAGGCGCAGTGGCTTGCCAATGGATGGGCGTGGGTAACGGCAACGCGGCGACTTCGGTAGTTGTTGGTGTGCCGGGGCTATCGAGCTCTTGCCCCGCAGCGGCCGACGCAAAGACACGATCTGAAACCTTCGCTGCGCCACCAATCCAGTTCAGTGTCATCAACAACGGGTCTTCTTTGGTTTCGGTGCCGGTGTTGCCGTACCAATCCGGCAACGGCAGCCCGAGTTTGCCGGACAGCATTCCGACGAGATACGTCTGCACCCACGGCGGCGTGTCCGTCGCGTCGATTTGCTGCTTGGCCTGCTGCGTGAAATCGTTCCACCAGATCGACAGGAGTTGCTGTTGTAACGCCGCGTTCACTGCAGGACGAATTTCAAACTGACCGACGACACCGTCACGATCAGCCACCTCGACGACGAATGGATCATCGCCTTGAAATAAGAACGAGATGCGACGAGCCACCGTTTCGGTTCGATCCTGATTCCCGCCCGCGATCTCACGAATTAGATTGCCGACGCGTCCAAGCAATCGGCCACGGCCAAGGGCAGGCAGTGGCAAATCTGATGGCATTCGATCGGCCATCACTCGCACGTTTTCACTAACAACATAAATCGCTCGCTCAGACGAATTTGACAATCGCAGCGCCGGTGCCTCGCCACCGTGGATCGAATTTCGCAGCGGAATCTCAATCGAGGCGATCCCATAGGGCGTACCCGAGGTCGCCGCAACGGAGGCCGTCAGGGGCGCAGCAGGGGCAAAATTGGGCACCGCATCCTGTGCAGTGCATGTGCCCGTAGGCAGGCCCAGCGAAGCGAACAGACATCCTAGCGAAATCGTGACGCCAAGCAGAAACTTTGGCAGCGCGATTGGGGGGAAAACGGTGGTGAGCAACTGTGACATTGTTTTCAACGTAGTCTGGCGTGAATGGAGATTCGGATTGGTTGTGCCCGGCCGAATCGGGGGTGGCTGGTTCTCAGCTAGCGATGTTTAGGGCATCTTAACCAAAATTGCCCAGCCCGCAGCGAATCGCCAAATTTTGGATTTTCGAAATGACGACCGTGATGCTGCATTCAATTTACCCTCTCCGTTTGAAAGTCAACCGTGGCTAGTCCCTCCCGCAGCGGTGTTTTCGCCGCCGAAACCGATCAACGACTTGAAGCTTATGCCGAGAGCATTAGTTTCGATTCTCGTCTCTACCAGCAGGACATTCGTGGTTCGATCGCGCACGCGGAGATGCTTTGTACGGTCGGTTTGATCAACGACACCGAATTCAAACAAATCCGCGACGAGCTGGAAGTGATTCGCGGGCGGCTCGATCGCGGCGAATTGCCATTGCGGTTTGAACTTGAAGATATCCACATGCACGTCGAACAAGCCTTGATCGACGCCACAGGAGACGTGGGGCGAAAACTGCATACCGCCCGGAGCCGCAACGATCAGGTCAGTACGGACGTGCGGATGTGGATTCGTGAATCACTCGACCACATCGACGAACTTCTCATCGGACTGCAACGAGCATTCCTGAGTCGTTGTGCGGGTGACCTGGACGTGATCCTGCCCGCCTACACGCACCTGCAGCGCGCTCAACCTGTACTCGCGCCCCACTACTGGCTCGCCTATATTGAAAAATTCGAGCGAGATCGAGCACGGGTGGCTGATTGTCGTCGCCGCGTCAATCAATGTCCGTTGGGGATTGCCGCCGTGGCTGGAACAACCTTGCCGATCGATCGTCGTCAAACCGCTGCGGCCCTGGATTTTGACGGGATCACCGCGAACAGTCTCGACACCAGCAGCGATCGGGACTTTGTGTTGGAATCATCGTTCGTGTTGTCGATGATCGCCTCGCACTTAAGCGGTTGGGCGGAAGAATGGATTCTGTGGAGCACGGTGGAGTTCGACTTCATCGCTATCCCGCAAGCGTTCTGTACCGGCAGCAGTATCATGCCGCAAAAAGTGAACCCCGACACACTCGAACTGACGCGTGGTAAATCGGCTCGCGTGATGGGGAGTTTGCAGACGTTGATGTTGCTCGTGAAAAATTTGCCGCTCGCTTACAACCGTGACTTGCAAGAAGACAAACCGCCACTATTCGATTCATTTGATACGACTCGCGCGATGTTAGAGTTGGCCACACCGATCGTGGCTGGTGCCAAACTCAAACGTGAGTCGATTGCGGCGCGGATCGAAAAGGGTTACCTCGATGCGACAACATTGATGGAATGGATGATCCGCAAAGGCATGCCTCAGCGCACCGCTCACCACCTCGTGGGTGCGATGGTGGGCGAAGCGATGTCTCGTGGTGTGCCATTGGCGGAATTGCCGATCGACGTGCTCCAGGAACTCAGCCGCGATATTGACGCGAGCGTTTACGATGTGCTGGGATCGAAAAACGCGGTCGCCGCTTTTTGTAGTGAAGGTTCGACCGCGCCACATCGCGTTAGCGAACAAATCGCGGTGTGGGAGAAACGGCTGGCGATCGACAAAGTTCAATCTGAGGATGGCTCGGGTATCGGATTGGACGCAGGCGACCACAGCTACTAAGCTATCGGTCCCGCCTTCCTTTCTCCAACCTGGGAACACCATCATGTTCATCCACTCTGTCTCGCCGATCACACGGTTCGGCATCCTACTCGTGCTCATGCCGCTGGCGTTCACCGCCGTCCACGGTGAAGAGATCAGCCAAGCGTCGTTGACGACCGAAACCATCTCGCTCTGGACCGACGCGGAACTGGGCAGTACCGAGGCCGACAATACGGAAGTTTGGAAAGAACGCGGCGAGAACAACGATTCCGTCACTCAGATTAATCGTCCCAACCTAACTGTTTATCATCCCGCCGATCCCGCAGCCTCGCGGACCGCAATCGTGATTTGTCCCGGTGGCGGTTACGGTGGTTTGGCGATTGACAAGGAAGGCCACGCGGTCGCCCAGTGGTTGGCCGAAAACGGTGTGACCGCTGGCGTGCTGAAGTATCGTTGTGGCGGCGGAGAGCATCAGCATCCCGTGCCAATCAACGACGCCAAGCAAGCCGTGCGGTTAATGCGAGCCCATGCGAATGACTGGAGCATTGCTGCTGATCAAGTGGGCATTCTAGGTTTCTCCGCCGGTGGTCATCTCGCCGCCAGTGTGGCAACCGATGAAGAAATCGACGTGCGGTTTGCCGTGTTGGTGTATCCCGTCATTTCGATGGTCGAGGGGGTTGCTCACGGTGGTTCACGCCGAAATTTGTTAGGCGAATCTCCGAGTGAAGAACTCGTGCATGAATTGTCCTGTGACGAACGTGTGACAGAGAACACTTGTCCGACCTTACTGATCCATGCCGCTGACGACACGGGCGTGCCAGTTGAGAACAGCTTGCGATTCTATTCAGCTCTGCGCAAGCACGCCGTTCCCGGCGAACTGCATGTCTATGATCGCGGAGGGCACGGTTTCGGATTGTATCGCGGTGATCGTCCCGCCGATCAATGGGGTGACGCGGCGGAAGCTTGGATGCGAATCAACGGCTGGTGGAGCGAGCAACGTGAAACAACCAACCCTGCCGACATCATGCAGGCGATGATGGACGACACCCAGCCTGGTTGGCGCACTTTGACCGAGACAGATTTTGTGCATGTTAACAGTCAACCCGACACATGGAGTTGGACTGACGGAGTGCTGCACTGCACGGGCAAACCCGTCAGTGTGCTACGGACGGCTCAGCAGTACAAGAACTTTGAAATGGTGATCGAATGGATGCACGAAAAACCAGCCGGCAATTCAGGTTGTTTTGTCTGGACGACACCCGCGTCGATCGAGCAGCTCACGGCGGCCGGCACGCCAGGCTTGCCATCGGGAATCGAAGTTCAAATCCTTGATCACGGATACACGACGATGCTCGCCCAGGCGGGTAAGGCCACCGACTGGTTTGGGACCAACGGAGACGTGTTCCCTGTTCGTGTCAAAATGACGCCTTTCCCTCCGTTATCGCCAGATGGATCTCGTAGCTTTCCACGCAAACATCTTTGCAACGGGCATGGCCAATGGAACCAGTATTACATCCGCGGCATCAACGGTGAGGTGCGACTATGGGTCAATGGTGAAGAGGTCTCGGGCGGCACGGGGATTGAACCCGCCTCTGGGTACCTGTGCTTAGAAAGCGAAGGCTCACCGATTCAATTTCGCAAACTCCGTATTCGCGAGTTGCCTTAACTGGCCTAACGCTATCCAACTAATGACATTTATCCGTCGAGGCGATGAATTGTTGTAACTCGGTTGTGACCTCCGTCGCCGCTTCGTTCAATGCTTCGATTAGTTTCTGGATTCGCGAGAGATCTTCGTGATCTGCCGCTTTCTCAATTGCTTCAAGAAGTCTGACGATCGTCTTGGCGCTAAACAATCCCACCGCTCCCTTGAGTGCATGCGCCGATCGACCGCTTGCTCGGAAATCTTGATTGACAAGAGACTGCTTGATTTCGCTAACTCTCGATTCGCATTCGTCTATCAAGACCTGGGCCAATCCGACCAACATGGTGTCATCACAACCTCCCATCATAGCACGGGCCGATTCGATATCGACGCTGCGGTTGAGCAATTTGGTCGAAGGTGGCGACTCACTGTTCGCTCGCGCATCAACGGAATTCTTTGACACGTCGGCATTCTGCACTGCCCCCAGTGACCTTGCTAATGCCGATGCTAAAGCGTCAGGATCGATTGGTTTACTAATGTAGTCATCCATCCCCGCAGCGAGACAGATTTCACGGTCGCCTTTCATAGCCGCCGCTGTCATCGCAATGATGGCGATGCGTTTGCCGGTCGATTTTTCTTTATCGCGAATGATCTTGGTGGCTTCGGTGCCATCCATCATAGGCATCTGCCAGTCCATTAGGATGACGTCGAAGTTGCCGCTTCGCCAGGCATCAACAGCAGCTATTCCGTTCTCTGCAGTCTGCACATGATGTCCCAGGCGTTCGAGTAACCCGCGAGCAACGCGTTGATTGATGATGTTATCTTCGGCCAACAAAACGTTGAGTGCGTCGGCGCTAGGCACTCTCATTTGCTCATTCGGTTTTATCGATCCAACCTTGCTCAGCCCCATGACCTGTAGGATGGAAGTCAGCAATTCGGATTGCATGACAGGTTTAATCAAATAGCGTGCGATCCCGAGATCACGACAACGCTGCATGTCCCCGCCTCCTGCCGTCGAGGACACCATGATCACATTCGTGGCTGCCAGCCTGTGATCGTCGCGGATTCGTTCGGCAACGGAGAATCCGTCCATATCAGGCATCATGCAGTCCAGAAGCACTAGCTGATAGGGATCACCGTCATCCGCACTGCTGTTCAGTTCCGTTAAGGCGTGAACGCCTCCATCGACGCAAGTCGGTTGAAAGTTCCAGACTCTTAACAGTTCACGGAAAATCTGTTGGTTCGTGCGGTTGTCATCAACAACAAGCACGCGCATTCCCACCAGATCAGTCAGATCGCTGGGAAGAGACGGCGTGACCGCTCCGCTTTTGCTCAGCCGAATCCGAAAATGGAACGTCGTGCCCACTCCCAGTTCACTCTCCACCCAAATTTGACCGCCCATCAACTCCACCAGTTGCGATGAGATTGCCAGCCCTAAGCCAGTACCGCCATACTTCCGCGTTGTTGACGCGTCGACTTGCGAAAAGGACTCAAAAACTCGCGTCAACTTGTCCTCAGGGATGCCAATTCCCGTATCGCGAACCGTGAAGTGCAGTTCCACCGCTTGCTCAGTTTGCTCCTCCAACTCGACCGCGATGACCACCTCACCTTCTTGAGTGAACTTCAACGCATTTCCGGCTAGGTTAATGAGGATTTGACGCAGACGACCAGCATCTCCGAGTAGCGTATGTGGGATCTCTGGATCGATCCGGCAGGCGAGTTCCAAGCCCTTGTCTGCCGCTCGCAACCCGAGGGATCGCGCAGTGGTTTCAATACACTCACGTGGTTCAAACGGAATCAACTCCAACTCCATCTTGCCTGCTTCGATTTTAGAAAAATCGAGAATGTCGTTGATCAGCCCTAGGAGAGAATCCGCCGATCCACGAACCATATCGAGAAACTCGCGTTGTTCAGGAGCGAGCGATGTGTCAGCGAGCAGTTCGCTCATGCCGATAATGCCATTCATAGGAGTACGAATTTCATGGCTCATGTTTGCCAGAAACGCACTCTTAGCTTGGTTGGCCTCGAAGGCCTCGTCGCGTGCTGCGATCAATTCCATTTGAGTTCGTTGCAGTATTTCACTCATATCGTTGAAGTGATTTGCAAGTGTTGTGATTTCATCGTGACCATGATCTTCAACACGAGTCGCCAAGTCGCCACAGGCAATCGCTACCGTTGCCTGCGTCAAGCGACCGATGCGATGTGACAGCGACCAAGCAATCAAGCCACCCGCCAAGGCGGCCATGATTGTCGCCGTCATTGAGAACCAGCGCAGCCGATGACGAAGATCGGTGATTGGTGCAAAAGCGAGTGATTCCGCTGTTTCGTCGACGAGCACCCATCCCAATCCGTCGATATCGCCATGGCCCTGACTCATTGCGAGAGCGACGAGATACGCTTCGTCGCTCTCGATATCACGCAAGTAAGTTGTCGCAGACGGTGACTCCGCATTCAAGAAAACTTGATCCAAATAGTGCGAGGCGTCGATCATCGGAGTCAGTGAACCGTTGGCGATGTGCAGGACCTTGCCACTGCGATCAAGCAGTAGTAGTCGTTTGCCATCACCGAATCTCGCTGATCGCCGGTCAATCAGGCCGAACACCTCGCGAATATTCATCACCGCTTTCATCACGCCGAGAAGATTGCCATCGCTATCGTTCACTCGCATCGAAATATCAATGGAAAAAATCCCCGCACTCTCATCGAAACTCACCTCACTCATGGCGAGGCCATCGCGAACAGCCGCCTGCCACCACGCCTCATCGCTCTGGAGATAGTCTGAAGTGCGGCTCGTTTGCGCCACATTAGCTCCGTAACGATTTGTAAAAAACACCTCGCCAAAGACCTCGTAACCACTTCCTTCGCTCAGTTTATCCAGCAGGGAGCGAAGATCTCGGGCCAAGCGATTTGTCATCAGAGAATGCATCAGCGGTGACGTTTCGTCGGCAGGCGTCGCTCGCCATTGCTGATCACGCTCATCATTGACTTGGACGATTGCCGCCTTATCGCGTTCAGCAAATGCTGCATTGGCGTCAATGAGCGTTCTCTGAACGAGATCACTGCGAGCAAAGGCACTCCATTGGATCACGCGAGATTGAACAACCCGGTCAATCTCATCCATCAAGGCACTTGCACGCGTCAACGACGTGTTCTCAATTGCCTCACGCAAGCTTTGTTGGCTAATATTAGCAGCGTAATGACCAACGGTCCAAATCAACGCCGCTGGCAAGAGCGTAGCTATGAGCAGTTTATAAATTATTCCCACTGCCAAAAACCTTTGCTCTCAAAACCGCTTGATTCGCCCTGCTATTGGATCGTTGGATAAGGAATGATCCTATATTTTGCCTACATCATCAGATCATTATAAGTCAAATGGAGGCCAGGCAGACACACCTCAAAATAGAAAAGCAGTCACGGGTTCGTTACGCTCCCCGCACTGTACCGTGCTAAACCATGCAAGGTGTGAGCATTCTCCTCAACCACATAGTGCGTCTGGATGTTCGTTGGGCGGAGCCTCGATACGGCTGAAAGCATGCCGGGTGAGTTGTTCCCAAGCCGCCGAACGTCCACAATCAACGATGCGTTCTGGATTGCGAAAATCAAACCATGCTACATCCGCCAGTTCTGGACGGATGTGAATGTCGGCAAGCTCCGTTTTTTCTCGCCGTAGAATCTGTTCGCCAATGTCTTGCATCCGCAGCATGACTTCCATCGCGGTACTGAAATGTTCCATTCGTGCATTGTATTGGCCGATGTCCACGACGATCGTTAGATCAGTCGCGTAAGTTCTTGCCACGGATGTGGGAATCGAATCCACCACACCGATATCGCAAAGCAACATCCCGTTGTGCTCGATCGGTGGAAAAATCCCAGGTAGCGCCATCGAGGCATGAATCGCTTGGCGTAGCGAGCCAGATTCGAGGACCACGCGGTGACCACTCCGCAAATCCGCCGTCACGATACTGAGCGGGATCTGAAGCTGTGAAAAATCAACATCGGGGATAAGTGCATCTATCGATGCTGTCAGGATCGCCGAAGGCATCAATGATTGCTGCGTGACTGCCCGCGTCAAACGGCGATGTGCTGAGTAGAGATATTTTGCACGTTCATACATGGCAAGAATCCCTGACGGTGGCGGAACATCGGACACACCGGTTGAGCCAAAAAGAGTTTGCTGATGATGCACGAACTCGGGAGAGTTTAAAAACGCACTGACGCGTGATTGTACTTGCCGAATGTCTGGCTCGATCGCGCACAACGCGCCCACGAGGGCACCAACACTCACTCCCACGAACCGCTCGGCGCGAATCTGCGTTTGTGAGATGGCTTCGAGTGCACCGATATGAGCGAGTCCTCGTGCACCGCCACCACCGAGTGCAATCACGGCAGTCCGAGGACGCTGCACGAGCGGTGTGCTTGGTGGTAAGAACGGTAGAAAGTCACGAACGTTCATGGTGTTGCTCTCTCTTTGCGTTTCTGCGTTGTGCTCAAACTTCGTTCTTATACGGCATCAGAATCTCGCTGGATTGAACACTATCAAGAGCCGACCAGCCTTGTTCAGCGATCAAACCTCCCAATCGTGTGACTTGACGGAAATCATCGTCGCTTGGTTTCCCGCCGTCGATGGACATCCGCAATTCACGACAGACGGCATCGCCCGCTGCCCGAGTCACCGCATCTTCACTGCGACTGACATACAAACTCGTGACCAACATCACCACGGCGGTTTGGATGTCGTGCGACAATGCTGACATGCGGCATTGTCGATCCGCGAGTTTCAGTTGATACAATCTCATCGCCGAACTCACCCGCATTCCGCTCGCGGACAAGTACTTTCGAGCGAAACGCACATGTCGAAGTAGGGTTTTGTCCGTCACACCATCATTCGTCCAACGCGCTGGCGATAACGTTTGTCGTACAAACCAGCCTGCGTACTTCACCAGCGGACGACGCAGCGCCCACGCATGAACGGGGTTCAGGGGATTGGGTTGCGATACACCGAGCGCGTGCAGTGCCTGCCCAATCGGCTCGAAATACTCTTTGCCATGATGCTTGACCATCGACTTGAAGAACGCCATCCCCAACATCTCGCCTTCGCCTTCATAAATGCACGGGGCCAAGAAGTCATGCACGTTGTCGCCGAACAAATGTCCTTTGAGGAAAGAGCGACCACCATGAGTTTTCATGAACAGTTCAATGGCGGCTTCCTTTTGCATCTCGCTGCCAAAAATTTTGGCAATGATGCATTCCATCTCACCTCGATAGCCTTGGTCGAGCAAGTCTGCACACCACGCCGAGAGGGCATCACAGGCAACGATCATCCCGGCCATTCTGCCCACACGGCGGCGGACCAACTCGCGGCGAACGATCGCTTGTCCGTAGGTCTCGCGGTAAGCAGCCCAGGGAAGCATTTCCGCCAGCATCCAACGCATCGCACCGGCGGCGTTGGCGCATAACGAAACGCGACCTAAATTCAGACCATGATAAGCAATCGTTAACCCATCGCCTTGTCGTGGTATTAAGCGATTTTGCTTCGGTACGGGGAAATTACGGAACACCAAACCGTTATTGTGAGCACGTCGCAGCGCATAGATGTCGTAGCGATTCAGCGAAAATGTTTCGTTCGTTTCCGCAGGCAAATCGACAATCAACACGCTCGGTTCGTTTTCAATCTTGCAAACCAGACCGATCGTGCGACCAGGGATCGCATTGGTGATAAACAGTTTCTCGCCATTGACGACATAGTCATCACCATCGAGAACGGCAGTTGTCTTCAGCGCTGTCAAATCGCTGCCCGCTCCCGGCTCGGTCAACGCGAACGCTGACAATGCACGTCCATCGGCGAGTTTGGGTAGGAATAGCGATTTTTGTTCTTCGCTACCAAACGAGCGGACTGGATCGACCGCGCCGAGGCAGCCATGCACGGACGCCAAGCCAGCGACGGTAGGGTCGATCGTGGCCATTGCGGTGATCATGTCAGCGAACTCACGCATCGTGGCCCCGCAACCGCCGTACTCGCGATCGACGAGCAACCCCCAATAACCCACCGACCCTAGTTCAGCGATGACTTTGGTCGTGATCTTTCCGTCCTTGCCAAACAGCGTGCCTTCGTCACGGTGCTTGCGAACGATCGTGAGCGATTGCTCGACAACGAGTGAGACCGAAGGCGATCGTCGCAGCGGCACGGAAGTAAACGCAGCGGTGTCGTTGTGCTTCTCCCACACGGCACGGTGGACAGGGCTGTTGGCCGTCTTGTAACGCGGTGCGAACAATGCTTCGACTTCATCATCAGCAGTGTCCAACACACCCGTTCGCTTAGCTTCGTCAACCGATGCGCCACCTAATCGCAAGGCAACTTCGGCGAACGAGGCTGCTTTCGCGGGTTGCTTTTGAAACGGGGTTGTGGACGTGTTTGGTGTCGTGGGTTGTTCATTTCGGAAGTCAATACTCATCGTAAACTCCTGGAAGGTTGGAAATCACTTTGATGCGCGGGCAGTTCGTTTTCATCGGAATGAATCGAACCATCACGCACATAAAAACGCTCTCCCGCTGAGGCCATCGAGCCGAGTAACGCGGGCGGTGCAAAACGTTTGCCATGAAGTGTTTCGAGTTGGTTCATGTTTTCATGCACGATCGCAGCACCGATGCTGTCGATCACACGAAGTGGACCTCCGCGGTGCGGCGCAAACCCCGTACCAAGTACCATGGCGAGGTCAATCATCCAGTCTTCACGGACGATTTGTTGCTCTTTGCAACGCACCGCTTCTCGCAGCATCGGGGACACCAATCGACGCTGGATCATGCTCAATCCGTCGTCGACAAAGCGTTCAGCATCCTTCGATGTCATGATTCGTGCCGAGCCAGCAAGATTCCAACCGACTGCACCACCATCTTGATATCGATAGAATCCGCTGCTCGTTTTCTTGCCAAGTTCACCTTGCTCAACCATCTCACTGAGCAAATCAACGACTGGTTCTAACTCGATAAGCACCTCGCCGAGTGAAGTGGCCACGTGCATCGCAATGTCGACGCCGACTTGATCGATCAATTCGAGTGGTCCCATCGGCATCCCGAACCGTCGCACTTCGTGATCAATCTCAGCAGGCGTGTAGCCTTCGCTACACATCAGCACCGCTTCACCCAAATACGGGAACAACACACGATTGACGAGGAACCCAGGCGCGTCCTTCGTCACGATGGGTGTTTTGCCGAGTGACCGCACGAATGCGACCAAGCGAGTGATGGTGTCGTCGCTGGTATGTGTCCCGCGAACGACTTCGACGAGCTCCATGCGATGCACGGGATTGAAAAAGTGCAAACCGGCCACTCGGTTTGGGTGCGTGGTCGCCGTGGCAATCGCGTCGACGGATAAGGAAGATGTGTTTGTTGCCAAAATACAATCAGCCGCGACGGTTTCATTCAAGCGAGCGAAGATTTGCTGTTTGATATCGAGTCGTTCCACCGCCGCTTCGATCACAAGGTCAGACAACACGACGGCGTCATCGTCAGTACTCATCACCACGTGGTCACTGAGTTCTCGCCGTTTTTCGGCATCCAGTCGATAGCGATCGGCGTATTTCTTCATTAGTTTTTCGATACGTGCTCGACCTTGCTGGGCAGCGGATTCATTAACTTCGCGAAACGCCACCTCATAACCGTGCGTGGCGGCGAACTGACCAATGCCCGCGCCCATCGCACCGGCACCGATCACGCCGACACGCCGGATCTCGTGAAAGTGCATGTCGGAACGGTCGCTGGTCGTGGCCCAGGTCTTAATGTCACGTGCTGATTCGCGTTCAAAAAACAGATTCAGCAGATTGCGGCACGTTGGCGTGGCTAGCAGTTTGACAAACTCGCTGCGTTCGCTGACATAGCCCGCACCCTGTTTGAACAGGCCCGCCTCGATCGCTAGGATCGCAGCGAAAAGAGCGGGATATTGCTCCGACTTGGAACGCAGCTTCTTGCGAGTCTTGCGTAGTATCCACATCCGTGCCAGCGAGGTGGACTCAAGCGAACGCCAGAGACGTTTTCTCAAACTCCGCTCAGCACGGACACGGCGATTGAGCACATCGTCGATGAAACGTTCCACACCATGCTCCCAGTCATCAGGCGAAATCGCCCGGTCGATCAGCTGCATCTTGGCCGCCTCATAAGCGGAGACGGGATTGCCTGAGAGAATCATCTTCAGACTTGCTAACAGCCCCACTTGTTGTGGCAGTCGCTGGGTGCCACCCCAGCCAGGAATGAGACCGAGTTTGATCTCGGGCAGTCCGATCTTGGTGCTGCTGTTGTCACGGGCGATGCGATAATCACAAGCCAACGCCCATTCTAAACCACCACCTAAACACGGGCCGTGAATCACGACCACAGTCGGAATTTTCAGATGGTCGATGCGGTGGAACAGTTGCTGACCGGCATCGATCAAACGCCCAGCTTGGGCCGGTCCCGCGATGCTGGTGATGGCACGAACATCGGCACCGGCCAAGAAACCGCTCTCCTTTTCACTGCGGAAAACGACCAATTTCACATCGCGTCGCGCTTCTATGTCCGTCACGATCGCCTCGAGTTCATCGACCACATCGGCCGTCAACACGTTCATCGGACGTCCAGGAACATTGAGCGAGACCGTCATCACGCCCGCTACGTCGATTGCGACTTCAAAAGCGGTATACTGATGCGTCTGATCACAATTTATTTGCATGTTCATTTCTATCTCCTGGTAGCGGATCTTACATGAGATCCTCGTTATTGTGGATTCTTTAACACGCTCCACCATGATCCTGTTTTATTCAACTTCGCTCTGTTTCGACGACGATCGCAACACCTTGGCCACCACCGACACAGAGCGTAGCCAGTCCGCGATGTTTGCCCGTCTGGCGAAGCGAGTTCAGCAACGTCAACACAAGCCGTGTTCCCGTGGTGCCGACGGGATGCCCCAGTGCGATCGCGCCGCCGTGAATGTTGACTCGGTCCATCGGCAACTCACCGAGGGCAGTGTCTTGTCCGAGATGTTCTTTGGCAAACGATTCCGACGCCATGGCGCGTTGGCAAGCGATGACTTGCGCGGCAAAGGCTTCATTGATTTCAATCAAATCGAAATCAGCAAGTGACAACCCGGTCTCGCGGAACAATTTGGTAATCGCATACACCGGTCCTAAACCCATCCGGCGTGGGTCTAATCCAGCAATCGCGTACGCAGTCAGGTAACCCAGCGGCGGCCGTGAAAATTGGGTCAACCCGGACGCCGATGCCAGTACCATGGCCGCAGCACCGTCAGTGATTTGACAACTGTTGCCCGCCGTGACCGTGCCGTCTTTAGCAAAGATCGGACGCAAGCGAGCGAGCTGCTCGACGGTTTGACCCGTGCGAATTCCGTCGTCTTTGTCAAATAGGTCATCCCGTCCAAGATCCACCGGAGCGATCTCGCCTGAGAAGAAACAGCGTTCCTGAGTCTCCGCAGCTTTGACATGACTGGCCGCTGCAAACGCATCCTGTTCTTTGCGTGTGATGTGCCATTCGCGTGCCAAAAGTTCGGCTGTCTCACCCATACTCATGCCCGAGACGGGATCGGTCAGACCAAGTTCAATTCCGGCGATGGGTTTGAAATGTCGGGGCCGAAATCCGGCGAGCACCTTCAGTCGAGCTGTGATCGTTTTCGCACGAGCTAAGCGTGTCCAGAGATGAGCGGCCTCACGGCTAACGAACAACGGAATTTGTGACATCGACTCCGTGCCACCGGCGACGACCAGCGACGCGTTCTCGTGATGGATCGCATGACAGGCACCGAGCAATGACTCCATCCCCGAGGCGCAGTTGCGATTAACGGTATGAGCAATTCGTGACTGTGGCACACCCGATTCGAGCGCGATCACACGCGCGATGTTGGCGGCGTCGGGCGGTGAGGCCACGTTGCCAAAAATAACTTGGTCGATGACCTCGGGCGATAAGCCGCAACGACGCAGTGAATCCGTGACGGCGAGTTTGCCCAACGTCACGGCGGAGACGTCCGCGAGTCGTCCGAACGCTTTGGCAAACGGAGTCCGTGCACCGTCAACGATCGCGACTGGTTCAAATGCTTTTGATGCTACCGCGATACTCATGAGGTTGCTCCCGTGATTTGTGTCGGCTGCCGTTCACGCAGTTCGCGGCGGATCACTTTCCCTAGAAAGTTTTTAGGCAACTCGCCGACACACTGTTCGTAGATTTGAGGTTGTTTGTGTTTCGAGAGATGCTCTCGGCAAAAGGCTTTGAGTTTCTCTGGCTCCCACTTCACACCTGGTTTCATCACCACAAACGCTTTGACAATTTCGCCACGCAGTGCATCGGGCTGACCAATCACGGCGGCTTCCGCCACACCGTCAGCCAGTTGCAACACCGCTTCAACTTCGACGGGGTACACATTGAATCCTGATGTGATGATCAAGTCTTTCTTGCGACCGACGATCGTGTAACGACCGTTTTCATCGCGACTCGCCAAATCGCCCGTCCACAACCATCCATTTTGGATTGCTGCTTGCGTACCTTCGACATCCTGCCAATATCCCAGCATTACCTGCGGTCCTCGCACGATCAGTTCGCCCACGACACCGCAACCGAGATCGTCGAAACCGCACATTCCTGATCGCCGCTCATCGAGAAGGCTGTCTTCGCGGACAATCCGGCACTCCGTTTCAGGTAGAGGCATGCCAATCGTGCCGTAGCAAGGTTTATCAAACAGATTGCCCACATGCGTGACCGGCGACGCTTCCGACAATCCGAAACCTTCGACGACCAACGCACCGCAGTGCGAAGCAAACTTCTCAGCGATCTCGGCATCCAAGGGAGCACCGCCGGAAATCACCCATTTCAAGGACGGCAATTCGATCGGGTAATCATCGAGTCGTTCGTTCATCGCCGCTAACATCGCGGGTACGGCATGGAATACCGTTGGCCGATGTTCGTTCATCAACGCGATCACTTGGCGAACGTTGAACCGATGATGCAATACCAAGGTCGCTCCCATCGCGGCACCACCCATGACCATCGCTGAAACACCGTAGCTATGAAAGAACGGTAGCACGGCCAACATCGTGTCTTCAGCAAACCGTCGCTTCGTCCACATCAATTGTTGCCAAGCATTCGCGACCATGTTTTGATGGCTCAGCGTGACAGCTTTGGGAGTCCCCGTGGTGCCACCGGTCGGCAAGATATACGCAGCATCTTTGGCCGGATCGATCGCGACGGGTTTCCATTCACGACGCGTCGTCGCAATCTCTTCACGCAACCAATGATGCGAGGCGTCCGAGGGCAACGACCACGTGCCGCTGCGTTGTTGACGCATCCAGAGATAGCCGATCTGTTTGAGCGCGGGCAGATGTTCGCGAATCGAAACATAGAATGTATGATCCAGTTTCTCACGACACGGTGCGAGCAAATGCGCCAACATGTCAAGCGTCACGATCACGCGGCACGCAGTTTGATCGACGAGTTTGTCGATCTCCTCAGCCGCCATCAGCGGACTCAACGCGACCGCGATCCCGCCCGCCCGCCACACGGCGTTGACAGCCACGATGAATTCGGGCACGTTCGGTAACAGGATGCCCACACGGTCTCCTGGTCCAACGCGATACCCCTGCAACATCGCCGCGCAGCGAACGATGTCAAAATTGAGTTGTTCATACGTCCAGCTCTGCTCACCATAGATCATCGCCCGGCGGTGCGGGATCACATCAGCAGCATGCCGCACCAAATCGTAAGCACGCAAACCGCAGTAATGTTCAATCGCCGTGGGTGCTGCGTTTTGATCCCAGATCAAGGTGTTGTCAGCGACTGAATTGAAATCAGACAACGAGATGTGAGTTGAGTTCGCTACTGCGGGTGGAACGGGAAGGACATGGCCCATCACTCGACTCCTGCTCAAGGGGAGGTGAAACACGAGGAGCCAGTGCGTTCCAAAACGCAGCCAACTCGACTCGTGGTTCAGCATCGCGAACCCCTAGAAAATCGAACCACACGGGTTCAACTTGCTGAACACCTCACTATACGCCGCGCAGGCAAGAAAGGGAAGTATTTTCACGCAAATTTTGCCTAAAGAGTCGATCTGCAACATTGCTGGCGCGTTTTGAATTTTCAGCCAATGCTCTGCGCGGTTTGATTCACTATTTACGAGGCGGAAAAACGCCTGCTGCTTCTACATCAGCGAATGCACGTAATCGGCAAATCCAGTCATTGCAGAGGGTCGTTCACCTGGTCCGATCACGAGCGGTCCGTCTTGCGGATCGCTGGCGAGTAAACCATGACTGCCTCTGACGAGCGAGGCGTCGAGCGGGATCACGTCCATCTTGTAACGCATGCCCAGTTTTTTCTGAAGCAACCGTGCGGCTGCGCGGATGCGACTGGTCATGAACAATTCGCACGGGTCATAACCAGGCTTGCGATGAATATCGACCGTGCGGGCAAAGTCAGGAGCGTCGCGGTCGTCGATCCAGTAGTAATAGGTGAACCACGCGTCCGATTCCGCTAGCGCGATCAACTCGCCACTGCGCGGATGATCCAGTTGTAACTCGGCTGGGCGGACGACGTCGGCGACACCAGGCAGTGAGCGGAGCAACGTGGCGACTTGGTCGATAAGTTGTGGTTCGCGAACGTAGATGTGCGCGAGCTGATGATCAGCCACGGCGACTGCTTCACAATCAGGCACCAACAACGCTTCTCCAAACGGCCCAATGCGAGTTTGAAGGTAACCGTTTTGACGCAGGCAACGATTGATGTGTACGGGACGCGACACCGCAGTTAATCCATACTCGCTAACGACAACCACTTTGGCACCGATGTTTTCGGCGGCCGCGATTACGCGACCTGCCGCCGCGTCGACTTCAGCAACCCGCGCGGGATCTTGATGATCGAGACGTTGAAAGTCGTAATCCAGATGTGGCAGGTAACACAGCGTGAGTTGCGGTTGCTTCTGGCGTAACACCATGGCGGTCGCATCGGCAATCCAGTCGCTCGCTGCAATCCCAGCGGCGGGGCCCCAAAAGGCAAAGAACGGGAACGGGCCGAGGTGGTCGGTGAGATTGCAAGTTGTCCAGTCTAAGACAGCGAAGGCTTTACTGCCGTCGCATCCGTAATGCGGCTTGGGTGTCGCTCCATACTGCGCCGTGGTCGCTTGATTGAACCACCAAAACATTTGAGCGGTTTCGTAGCGTTCATAGAACAGCTCGCCTTGAATCAAGGCTCGGGATTGTTGCCAAAATCGAATCTCTTGTGTATCCCGATATAGCCAACCGTTGCCGACGATGCCGTGCTTTCGGGGTGGCATGCCGGTGAGCATCGTGGCTTGGCAAGTTGCGGTGACCGCCGGCACGGGACTCGTCCAGGGTTGACACG
Source organism: Rhodopirellula sp. (assembly GCA_041740155.1). GTDB lineage: Bacteria > Planctomycetota > Planctomycetia > Pirellulales > Pirellulaceae > Rhodopirellula. The sequence goes on along the minus strand of JBGSMN010000431.1, from coordinate 23,040 downwards.
GCCCAAGGCGGGCAAGGTTGGGCGCGTGAGCGAGTAGTCTCGGTGTCAGCCCGACAACATTCAGGATGCAAAGTTTCGTCAACTGTTGAATCTTTTTCGTTTTCAAGGGATGGTATGGCAGTGACTCGTGTTTTCCTAGCACGATTTCAGTATCCTATCGCGTTCATCGCTCGTTGTGTTCGTCGCTATATCCACCGGAAATTTTATGTTCGTATCGACATTGATGCCCTCTCGTCTGCTTCGCCTAAGCTGTTTGATGGCTGCCATGCTGACGTTGGGATCGGTAACCGCGTGGTCGCAGGGGACCGAGCCAGCGGTCGAGGCAGAGCCAGCCGTGGTGAGTGACGCTGTGGAAACTCCTGTCGATACGCTCGCTGAAACGCCGATGGGTTTTGATCAACAGGTGGACATGTGGTTCAAGCCATTTGCGGATAGGTGGGGTGGATTGGTGTTCTTCACCGTGCCCGTTCCCGGTTTGCAAGATCCAGTACCGTTCGTACTGATTCTGCTGGTACTGGGAGCCTTGTTTTTCACGATCGCGTTTGGGTTTGCCAATGTGCGATTGTTTCCGCTGGCGATCCAGGTGGTCCGTGGCAAGTATGACGAAATGGAAAAACGAAATCAGGAGATCCCCAAGCATGTCGATGTGTACGAAGTGGATGGGGATCTCGTCGACACGATTCGCGATGAAGGCCATGGCGAGGTTTCGCACTTTCAAGCGTTGGCGACAGCGGTCTCGGGCACCGTTGGTTTGGGTAATATCGCGGGCGTTGCGGTAGCGGTCGCGACGGGTGGCCCCGGGGCCACGTTTTGGATGATCGTGTGTGGCGTGTTGGGCATGTCGACCAAGTTTGTCGAATGCACCCTCGGTGTAAAGTATCGCGATGTGGACGCCGATGGGACCGTTCACGGCGGCCCGATGTATTACCTTCATAAAGGCTTCGCCGAGCTTGGTTTGAAACCGCTTGGCAAAGCGTTGGCGATTCTGTTTGCGATCTTCTGCGTTGGTGGTTCCTTCGGCGGTGGTAATGCGTTTCAAGCCAATCAGGCGACGCAGCAGATTCAATCGTTGATGGGATTGCCGAGCAACGGTTCATCGGGCACGCTGATCGGTTTAGCGATGGCCGTATTGGTCGCGTTGGTGATCATCGGAGGAATTAAACGCATCGCGAAAGTCACGGAGAAAGTGGTGCCGTTCATGGCGATCATTTATTGCCTCGCAGCCCTCGTCATTATCCTGATGAACATCAGCAAGGTGCCGTGGGCGATCAGCGAGATCATCTCAGGAGCGTTCACACCTGCGGCTGGATTGGGCGGATTGATGGGAGTCATGATTCAAGGTTTCCAACGAGCGGCGTTCTCGAACGAAGCGGGTGCTGGATCGGCGCCGATCGCTCACTCAGCCGTGAAGACGAAGTTTCCTGCGTCCGAAGGTATCGTGGCTCTGTTAGAACCGTTCATTGACACAGTCATAATCTGCACGATGACCGCTATTGTGATCGTGCTTTTTAATTCTGAAGCCTCCTTCGTGTGGGGTGCCGTTGAAGCAAAAAAAGTCATGATTGATGGGGTCTCACTGGGAGGAGTCGACCTGACCTCCGCAGCGTTTGATAGCGTCTTACCTGGATTCCGCTACCTGTTAACGATCGCAATCATCCTGTTTGCTTTTTCAACGATGATCTCATGGTCGTACTACGGGCTGCAATCATGGAAATACCTATTCGGTCGCAGCACGATCGCGGACCTCTCATACAAGCTGCTGTTTTGCGTCGTGATCGTGATCGGCTCGGCAGTCTCACTGGGGTCAGTGATTGACTTTTCCGATGCCATGATCTTTGCGATGGTGTTCCCGAACATGCTCGGATTGTTCCTGCTGTTCCCCAAAGTTCGCCAAGAGTTGACGAGGTATTTGGAGGCTTGTCGAACGCAGAATCAGAAGGTTGAGTGAAATAGAAAATGATTTCGTTCGCCACGCTACGCAGATTCTTTTCGGAACTGCACTTGCACGGAAGCGTTGTCTTTCCACTGCATTCGCGTCAAGAACTGAATTGTCACACTGAATACTGCACTTTGGGAAACGTCTTCCATGAGGTTGGGGCGTGTTCCCGTCGTGTCGCTAGAGCAATGACGTGATCTTGCAGGGGTTGGATTTTCTGCATCTCATGCTCCTCAGAACGGTTTAGGTAAGATTCCTCGCTTACGCGTCGGGTTAAGAAAACACGCCACCTCCCACTGACCTAACGCTGTCCAGCTAAGCACCCCTGAAATTGCTCGCAGCACAACTGGGCTGGCAACGGAGGCCCAAAAATGCGTAACACAGGAATTGAAATGATTCCCATCGTGCTACCTCGCCATTTTTGCAGTTCGCCGCATGTATTCAACGACCTCGCGCCGCAATCCCCTGCGGCTAACGCTCGCCTCCTTCGGATTCGGACTTTTGTTGTTTTCAGGTCTGATTTTGACCCAGACAGGTTGTTTAGGTTTGGTCAGCAACTTGATGCACGCTGTTGGTGCTGATCGGATTCCCGCTGAATGCGAGGAATTGAAGGATTCCAAAGTCGCGGTTGTGACCATGACCGATCAGAGCCAGTACACGGACGATATCGCTGCCCGTTTGCTGTCTCGCAAAGTAAGCGAATTGCTTTCGATGGAGGTCAAAAACATCACCTTGGTGAGTGCCGACGCCGTGCAAGAGTGGCGTGATGTCCACGGCTGGGACAGCACCGATTACATGGATATGGGCAAGGATATCAAAGCCGAGAAACTGCTAGCGATTGAATTGACCGACATGAAGCTGCGTGATGGAGCGACGCTGTATCGTGGCCGCGCTACCGTCTCGATGAAGGTCTACGACATCGAATCTGAAAAAGTCCTGTTTCACAAAGAGATTGACGAATTCACGTATCCCGTCAACGCTGGCCAATACACCAGTGAAACGACGGAACCGCGATTTCGCAAACTGTTCCTGGGGATGCTCGCCAAGCGAATCGCTCGTACGTTCCATCCGTACGATTTTGCCGACACAGTGGCCATGGACGGGGCTTTAGCGAGCCAGTAGGCGTGTCTATTTGAGTTGTCGCTCGGTGGAGTCGACAACGTGCCGGGAATTCGGAACAATGACGCGAACTCACTCCTCGCCTTCTTCCACCCGAAATTTTTCACATGACAACTACGGCTCGCCACGAACTCGTTATTTTGGGCGGTGGTCCCGCCGGTTATGTCGCCGCGATCCGTGCCGCTCAACTCGGGATCGACGTTGCCTGCATTGACGAAAATGCTCGTTTCGGCGGCACTTGCCTGCGTGTTGGTTGCATTCCAAGCAAAGCGTTGCTGGAATCCAGTCACCTGTACGAGGAAGCCCAGCATCGGCTGAGTGACCACGGCGTCAACGTCGCTGGCGTGGAACTGAAACTCGACGTCATGATGGCCCGGAAAGAAAAAATCGTTGACACACTGACCGGCGGCATCTACATGCTGTTCAAAAAACGCGGCGTCACCGCTTACCGAGGTCGTGGCAAACTGCAGTCGGCAGAGACGATCGAAATCACACCGGGTGAGGGTGCTGATGCCGGGCAGCCGACGCTCGTTTCGGCCGATCAAATTTTGCTGTGCCCTGGTAGTGTTCCCGCTCGCTTGCCATCGATTGAAGAGGATGGCGATCGGATTGGCAACTCGACGACAGCCTTGTCGTTCCCTGAAGTCCCCGAGGTGTTGGTTGTGATCGGTGGCGGCTACATCGGCTTGGAACTCGGCAGCGTTTGGAACCGCTTGGGAAGCCGCGTGATCGTGCTCGAAGCCTTTGACCGCATCCTGCCGGGACTCGATGGCGAGATGGCCAGCCTCGCTCATCGTTCATTCAAAAAACAGGGCATCGAGTTTCGCACCAGCACGATGGTGACGTCTGCGCGTGTGGATACCTCGCAATCGAAACCATGCACCGTCGAAATCCAAGGTGGGGACCCAATCTATTGCGACCGCGTTTTGTTGGCGACAGGACGTTGGCCCGCCACTGATGACTTGGGTCTGGCCGCGATTGGCGTGCAAACCGATCGCCGTGGATACATCGAAGTCAAAGAGGATTATCAAACCAATGTTCCCGGTGTGTATGCGATCGGTGACTGCATCGGTGGCGCGATGCTCGCACATAAAGCGATGGAAGAAGCCATCGTGTGCGTGGAACGCATGGCGGGCATCGCAGCGGAAATGAATTACGATGTGATTCCTGCGATTGTCTACACACATCCCGAAATCGCCATGGTTGGACAAACCGAAGAGCAACTCAACGAAGCGGGGATACCCTATAAGAAAGGCGTCTGCCCGCTCGGTGCCAATGGTCGCGCCCGAACGCTTGGCGATACTGAGGGCCGCGTTAAAATTTTAGCACATGAAGAAACTGATCGTGTGCTCGGCGTGCATATCATCGGCCCCCGCGCCGGTGACTTGATCGCGGAAGCCGCTTCGGCGATGGAATTCGGTGCCAGCAGCGAAGATATTGCCCGCACCTGTCACGCTCACCCCACACTTGCCGAAGCCGTCCACGAAGCCGCGATGGATGTTCACGACCGCGCTATTCACACTGCATGACACTGGCAACTCATGACAACGCCCCAGGACGATTCGAGCACACCCGTCGACGAACCAATGTTTATCATTGGTTGGCGGGAATGGGTTAGTTTGCCGGGGCTCAATGTCAGTCGCGTCAAAGCTAAGATTGACACGGGGGCGCGGTCCAGTTCGATTCATGCGTTTGATGTCGAAACTTACATCGACAACGAAATTGAACGCGTGCGATTTTCGATTCATCCAGTTCAGAACCGAGATGATATTTTTGTCAACGCCGACGTTCCGATTTTGGAGCGGCGACATGTTCGCAGCAGCAACGGTGAAGTTTCCGAACGAATCGTGATTCGCACGCCGTTGGAGATTTTACAGCGCCGCGTTTTGGTCGATCTCACCTTGGCCAACCGGGATGCGATGGGATTTCGCATGCTGGTCGGACGAGAAGCGATTCGGAGGCGATTCCTCGTCGATCCCAGCGCCTCATTCTTGGCCGGTCGTCGTCGACGTCATCGCCGTAAAAGGCATAACTAGTTCATATCGACGTCCTTACTCCTGTTCGTTTCGCTGAAGCGTCCAGTCGATATCACGCTCCTCAAACTTTTCAACTTAACCACAAGTATTCAATATGAAGTTAGGCATCCTCTCGTGCAGCCCCAGGTGTTACTCGACGCGGCGACTGCTCGAAGCGGCACGGCAGCGTGGGGCGACCGTAAAGGTTCTCAACACGTTAAAGTTCGCGATTGATCTCGAGCAGGGCGAACCCGATCTGTATTATCGCAGTCAGCACCTCCCTGAATACGACGCGATCTTGCCACGGATCGGTGCCTCAATTACCTACTTCGGTACCGCCGTTGTGAGGCAATTTGAGCAGATGGACACGTTCAGTGCGTGCTCATCGGCGGGCATCAGTAACTCACGCGACAAGCTTCGCAGTCTGCAAATTCTCAGTCGACATCAAATCGGTATCCCACAAACGACGTTTGTACGTGATCGCAAAGATATCTTGCCTGCGATTGAACGCGTCGGCGGCGCTCCGGTCATTATCAAATTGCTCGAAGGCACGCAGGGCGTCGGCGTGATTCTCGCTGAGTCCGTGAAAGTCGCCGAAGCGATCATTGAAACACTACACAGCACGCGGCAAAACGTGTTAGTGCAGCGTTTCGTTTCAGAAAGCAAAGGTCGCGACATCCGCGCCTTTGTCGTGGGTGATCGCATCGTTGCGGCGATGCGGCGTGTCGCCGTCGGCAGTGAATTTCGCAGCAATGTGCATCGTGGCGGACAAACCGAGTTTATCACTCTTGAATCCGAATACGCCGAAACCGCCGTCCGCGCCGCGCAAATCATGGGACTGCGAGTCGCCGGCGTCGACATGCTCGAAGGCAACGATGGACCGCAAGTCATGGAGGTGAATTCATCGCCTGGTCTCCAAGGCATCGAGACCTGTTCCAAGCTTGACATCGCCGGCGCGATCATCGACTACATGATCGCCCAGGTGGACTTTCCTGAAATCGACGTTCGTCAGCGGTTGACGGTCAGCCGCGGTTACGGCGTGACCGAAATTCATATTCGTGATGGTTCGGACTTTGTCGGCAAGACGATTGACGAATCCGGTCTTCCAGAACTCGATATCAACGTACTGACGCTATATCGTGGCACGACCGTGATCCCCAATCCACGATTGAAGCGAACGCTCGAACCGAATGATCGCTTGCTGTGTTTCGGCAAACTCGAAGCGATGCGAAGCATGGTCCCGGAGAAAGTACGCAAGCAACGCCGACCAAAAATCAAGGCATTGCCTGCGTCGGCACAACAGATTCAACAAGAGCTCTCAAGTCAGTAAATTGAACGACATGTTCGCCCGTTAGGGATTTACTCACTGACATCTTTCGATGCGTAGTCTTGAAAATGGGTGGCAGCTTTCTTGGCATCAAAACCACCATCGTGCAAGATCACGCGAGCGTGTATCGTGAGTGTTTTTCCTTTTTCTATTTTGACGCCTTCGTAGGCGGGTTGCCCAAAGTGCTTGCGTCCAAATGGATTCGCGGCGAACAATCCGTAGCTGCGGACGTGCCAGTAGCATTCCGGTAGTTCGTTGGTGGGATGGTACATCATCGTGATCCCCGCATGCGACCAATCGGCAGCGTCCGCTGCCGTCACTTTCTTTCCGCTCAATAATTCCGGCGGCGCGATCGGGCCGCTGTAGTCGACCCACGCCGAAGCTTTGCCCCAGGCGTCGTCGTTCTTCAAACCTTCGGCATTGTGAATCTCACCGCCGAGTTTCGCATCGACTTTCATCGAACCGGCAACTCGGATGCCTAACGAACCTTCCTTGGTATCGCCGAATGTGACGGCATTGTCGCCAGCGATTAAACGGATCGTGCAATCCAACACTGTGTCACCGAGGTGCTCGCTAAAACGAAATGTGCGCTCGTCTTGCAGCAATCGTTTTTCGTCGGGGGTCATCCAGTCATTCAGAGTTCGGATTTCGCATACCGCATGACTCGATTCCACACCGTTGATGATCTGTGTGGCCGTGTGCGTAGCGGTATGTCCAGCACGGTGGATGATATGGCCCGTCTTCACGCCAGGCTTGTCCATCCAAAAATCATATTCGTCCACCTCGCCATGGTTGAACCACATCGAACGATGATGATGGTGGTCGTCTTTCTCGAGTTGCATCGCCGCGTCCGCGTTCGACTTCGCTTCACCGAACGGTTTCATCGGAAAGTTGCGTGTCAACGGCAAACCGGAGGGCGACAACAGTGGATAGAACCCAGGTGTGCCTTCCAGGTCCGCGTGATAAGTCGCGATTGGTCGATCATTGTGGAGGATGCGATAAATCGGCATGTCTTGTTGCTCTGCCACCGACTCGATACGAAACCCTGCCTCACCACGCGCGGAGACTTTGCCTGCCGATGCCGTCCCTGTCGAGACAGTTGAGCTTGCCGAACCCGAACTGCTTCCAGAGATCGTGATCGCGTCTCCAGCTTGGTCTTGCGCCATCGAGGATGAGGTCGCTGCGCTGGCCATCAAGCAAGCAGCCAACGCCAGCGATTGAGTCAGGTAGACAATGGTTTTTTCATGCGTATTCATAGAAAACCGATCGTGCTTTTAAAAGGAGTGTGTGGGGTGGGGACGCAATCCGAAATAGGAATTCGGAGAGCGTCATCATACTAACACGAACTCGCAAGTCATTGGGTTGCGGCCTCGTGATGACTACAATCATCGTTCCTTCCCCTCGGAATCATGGATTTATCGAAATGTTCAGAAAATCACCGCTTGTGTCGTGTCTACTTTGCCTGCTCTCCAGCCTCTCGATTACGTCCCCACTGCCCGCCCAGTCATCCATTGAGATGACATTCCCGCCCCTACAGCCCTTGACTTACCGCGTGCGGTATGATGGGTCGAAGGAACCGGGGCAGCTTGCGTTCGCAGTCAGTTACACCGTCTGGATTCCACCTAAGGCCGAATCTTTGCGAGGTGTGATTGTGCATCAACATGGATGCGGCGAGGGATCTTGTCGCTCTGGATTGACCGGTGCGTTCGATTTGCATTGGCAAGCACTCGCTCAAACTCACGATTGTGCTCTCATCGCCGCCGCCTACGAACAACCCGAGGGAGCGGATTGCCAATTGTGGTGCGATCCGCGAAATGGATCGGGAGCGAAGTTTCAAACCGCCCTCGAGGACCTCGGCCAGCAATCGGGACATCCAGAGCTAGCGACCCTGCCATGGGCACTTTGGGGACATAGCGGCGGCGGTCATTGGGCAGGCGGTATGTTGTTATTGCATCCTGAACGAACCATCGCCGCTTGGCTGCGCTCGGGTGTGCCGTTGCTTGAAGCGAGCCCCGAGCGATCATCTATCAAACCTCACCAATGGACCGCAGCGGCTTTGCGAGTTCCGATCATGTGCAACTTAGGCACGAAAGAAGGTGTGACCGACAAGGCGGGCCGGTTCGCTGGTGTCTGGCCAGCCAACGAGGCGTTCTTTACAAAGTTGCGGGGACAAGGCGCGCTCATTGGTGTTGCCGTCGACCCAGTGACCAGCCATGAGTGTGGTAATCAGCGTTACCTCGCGATTCCTTGGTTGGACGCGTGTTTAACCGCACGCTTGCCCAGCGATTCGAATCAAATGCTGCGTGACCTATCGACCGAACCCCATTGGTTGGCACTGCCACTCGAAACTGTAGCGACGACTGAGGCGAAGTTCGAAGGCGATGTTCTTCAGGCAGGTTGGCTGCCCAACGAAACGATCGCGACGATGTGGATGCAGTATGTTCAGAATACCGAGGTCGCCGACGCAACCGCACCTCCCGCCCCCACGAATCTGCAAATCACCAACAACCAATTGACTTGGCAAGTCGACGCGGACCTTGAGAGTGGATTAGCAGGTTTCATCATTCAACGCGACGGAAAGTTGCTCGCCAAAATTCCCGAAAATGCCAAGAATCCTTTCGGTCGACCGCTTTTTCAAAATCTGCAGTACAGCGATACTCCCGCCCAACCGCTCGTGCCCATGCAATATACTGACGCCACCGCAGTCCCCGACAGCACTCACAACTATCGCGTGATTGCGATCAACACGGTCGGCCTGCAATCGCCGCCATCAACGGAGTTGGTGGTTGGTGAAAAATCAAAATAACGGACAACAGAAGATCATGAAACCATCTCAGAAAAGTGCTTGGCGAATCAATTGGCTATGCACCGCCCTGCTCAGTCTCACACCCTTCAGTCTCACACCCTTGTTCGGCTGTTCACATCAAAGCGAGGTCGTAGTATCCAACCAGCAGGCGATTGTCGAACCGACGGTTGAGTCCCCACCACTCGCTGAGCTACCAGCGGCTAAGGTTGTTCGCGATGCCGCAGGAGCCATCACCCAACTTGACCTGCGAGCGTGTGCGTTTGGTGATACGGAATTGGCCTCGGTCAAAGAATTAGCGGCACTCAAAGTGTTGAAACTATCTGGCAAAGACGGAGCCTGCATGGTCACCGACGAGGGACTGGGGGCGATCGGTGAGCTCAGCCAACTCAAAGTGCTAGCTCTCGACCTGTTGTCGATCTCGGGTGCCGGGCTAGCTAAACTGGCGGAGCTTGATCAACTCCAAGAACTGTACCTTGCGAAAACCGATATCGACGATGCTGCCACGCGGGAACTGAAAAGCTTTCCTCAGTTGAAAAAACTACGTTTAGCAGGAACCACGATCTCAGCGGAGTCGGCCACCCAAGTTGCTGAATTAAAAAACTTGGTTGATCTGGATTTGAGTGAGTGTGAACGAATCGACGATGAATCCGCTCAAGCACTCGCCGCTTTGCCCGCCTTAGAAAAACTCAACCTTTACAAAACCGCTGTCGGTGACGACGGAGCAAAACACCTAAGTCAATTGAAAAAACTAACGTGGCTCAACCTCGACGCGACACCGCTGGGTGACGATGGGTTGCAACCACTCGGTCAACTCACCGAACTGGTTTTCTTACATCTCGGATCGACCAGCATCAGTGATCAGGGATTGATCCATCTGCATCCATTGACGAAGTTGAAAACACTGATCGTCACGCGGACGAAAGTGACCGAGCAAGGAGTCGAGAAACTACAAAGCGTTTTGCCCGACACTGAAATCCAGCTCGTTTACGTCGGTCCGTAGAGGCATTTCTCGGTGTTCCAAGTCCCAAACGACTTTTCGCTGCGGTCGATGCCATGGTGTCAACGCGCCGCCATTCGTTGCTGGAAATGACCGTCGCGTGATGTCAAATTGACTATAGCAAGAATCATTTCGACTACATGAATTTGGAGAGTCACTCTTGTTGCAAGCTGAGTTAATCTCACGTAAGCCCTTGCTGTTAAATGCTTTAAGGTAATTGCAAAGGGCATCTTGCCGTTTTGGCATGGTTGGTGCAACTAGACGAGGTGTTCCCGGCATGGAAATGGGAGCGTTCGATCACGGAAGTCTACTCGTCACCACTATCCGAATCCGTTGCTCATCGCGGGCTGGATTCGGGACAACGGAAGGTTGTTCGCAATGAAACTCTTAATCAGCTCAATCCTGGCTTCGCTCGTCGTGATCGCGATCGCTGCAGCCGCCCCTGTCCAGGCCCAATTCCCCGCTACGCAACATTACCCCGGCGGACAGTACAACGCGCCTGGTTATTCGCTGCAGCGAGTTCAGAACGTGGCCCCACCCGTACGTGGTGGCATCCCGACACTGCCTGCGCCTGGCCAATCGCTTTACCAATCGGCAGATGTTTACTTGCACGCGGTTGAGCACTTCGCTGAAGAAGCGAGTCAGGTGCGCACGGTCGACCAGTTCACGTTGCGATTGATCGGTCGACTCGTCGATCAGGCGGCGAGTGTCCGTCATGCGTCGCGGCACGTCAGTGATGTGCAGCGATTGGTCTATGAGTTCAATGAGATTGAATCATTGCAACCTCGGATTGAATCAGCCGTGTTCGGAACGGGGTGCCCGATCGTGCAAGCGGCACTGGGTGATTGTTGGCGTGAGGTACAAGTTGCTTTCGCGGTGTTGTCGACATCGATTCAGCAAGTACAAGTGCCAGCGTACAGTTCCGCATACGGTTCACGTCCAGGATGCGGCACAGGTGTGTCGCCGCATGTTGATCCGCGTTCATCGTATCGCGTCCCGCGATCTGGATTCGATCAGGCCGGTTATGTTCCTCGCTACGGCACGTCGATTGACGTTCGTGTCCCGGTGCAGCCAGTGGTTCCAGTCGTGCCACGATACCAGGCACGTCGAGGCAACGATCTCGGTTCGGCAATCTTAGGCGGGATACTGTCGCGAGTCGCTCGCGGTTTGTAAGGACGTTTTCTCATGTAACGGCGTCTCTCAGAGACGCCGAAAATTGCGAGCTTCGGCGAGATTCGCGTACGTGCTAGTTATCGAGCCGATAAACTCGGCTCGCGTTACCTGCAAAGAAACGATTTCGCTCTTGTTCACTAAGCGATGAGGCAAGCTGCCGTACGGTCTCGAGCCAGTGTCCGTATTCGGTCGCGAGTAAGCATACCGGCCAGTCGCTGCCGTACATCAATCGCTCGTTACCGAAGGCTTCCAATGCCACATCCCAATAAGGTCGAAACGTGTCGATCGTCCACGATGCATCACGGACTTCCGTAGCGATGCCGGAGAACTTGCAGGCGACATGTGGACGTCGGGCAAGTTCACAAAAATTCTTGTGCCATTGCTCGTCAAAATGCCCCTGCGCGATCATCGGTTTGGCAATGTGATCGAGTACCATCGGGATTTCGGGGTGTCGATCGGCAAAGTCGATCGCGGCAGGCAATTGGTTGGAGAAAACGAGCAAGTCGTAGACAAGCCCGCGACCGGCTAAGTGACGCACGCCAGCATTGAATTCCGCTCCGTCCAAAAAACGCTCGTCCGGTTCGTCTTGGACTACGTGCCGAAATCCTTTCAATCGCGGATGGTCGGCAAACTCATCAATCGCTGCAGCAACGTTTTTTTCGGCAAATGGCACCCAGCCGACAACGCCCCGGATGAGCGGCTGGCGCTTGGCTGCTTTCAATAACTCACGAGTTTCGGCCAAAGATTGCCGAGCCTGCACACTGACAAAACCGTCCACATCATGTTGGTCCGCGACTTGAGCGAGTTGGGGTGCCAGGAAATCTCGTTTCAAAACCGCCATCTGGTCGCTGATCCAGCCATATTGCCCGGGATCGTAGGCCCACAAATGATGGTGTGAATCGATCAGCATTGCCAGAAAACCTTGCTCTTGGGTTGTTGAAACGGGCGTCGGCAATGATGATAGCGATTCCACCACAGAGTCGAAACGGATTGATTCGCTTCGTTCTTTCTCAATTTTCCCCTCCAATTCTCTGCTGCTCTTGCGGCGGGCGTCCAAACCTATGTTGTTAGCTTCCTCCACCGATCAACAAATCGCCGAACTGATCCGCGAACGCATCCTGCTGCTCGATGGAGCGATGGGCACGATGATCCAGCGTCTGAAACTCGACGAGGCGGCGGTGCGAGGCGAGCGGTTCGCGGATCATCACAAGGATCTGAAGAATTTTTCGGACATCTTGTGTTTGACGCATCCTGAGAAAATCCAGGCGATCCACGCGGCGTATTACGAAGCAGGCAGTGATATCGTGGAAACCAACTCGTTCGGTGCCTCGCCGATCGGGATGGTTGAGTTTGAGTTACCGTTTGAACTCGTTGACGAGATCAACCACGCGGCTGTCGCCTGCGCCCGTCGGGCCGCCGACGAATGGTCCGACCGCACGCCTGACAAACCACGCTTCGTAGCCGGGTCGATCGGACCGACGACCAAGCAGCTCGCCATCAGCACCGCCGCCGACCCCGCGCACCGCGACATCACGTTTGAAGAATTGGCCGAGAGCTACTATGCTCAAGTCAAATCACTGTGCGAGGCGGGCGTGGATATCCTGTTGCCCGAGACCGCCATCGACACGCTGAATCTCAAGTCGTGTTTATTTGCGATCCAACGCTACTTTGACGAGGGCGGCCGACGGGTACCCGTGATGGCTAGCGGCACGTTCGCCGACGGTGGACGGACCTTCGTCAGCGCTCAGAGCGTGGAAGCGTTCTGGACTGCGATCAGTCACTTCCCGCTGATGTCCGTCGGCATGAATTGCGCCCTCGGCCCAGACATCATGCGTCCGCACATCGAAGAACTCTCACGCGTCGCTGGGATCCCGATCAGTTGTCACCCCAACGCCGGCGTTCCCAATGACATGGGTGAGTTTGATCTCGGTCCGAAAATCATGGCTGACAAAGTGGGGCCGTTCGCAGACAACGGTTGGGTGAATATTCTCGGCGGTTGTTGTGGCACGACGCCCGATCACATTCGTGCAATCGCTCAGCGTATCCAAGGTTGCAAGCCAAAACAGGAAACCACGCCGGAACCCTACACTCGTTTGTCCGGCCAATTGCCAATGGTGATGCGGCCAGAAATTCCGTTCACGATGATCGGTGAACGGACCAACGTGACGGGCAGCCGGATGTTCGCGCGGCTCATTCGTGATGAGAAATACGAAGAAGCTGTCGAGGTGGCTCGCGAGCAAGTCACCAATGGGGCCACGATTATCGACATCAACTTTGATGACGCGCTGTTAGACGGTGCCGAAGCGATGACGCGTTTCTTGCGTTTGATCTCCGGTGACGATGTTGTCGCGGCGGTGCCCGTGATGATCGACAGCAGTAAGTGGGAAGTGCTCGAAGCCGGCCTGCGGAACGTGCAAGGCAAAGCGATTGTGAATTCGATTTCGCTCAAAGACGGTGAAGCCGAGTTCTTGCGTCGCGCCCGATTGGTTCGCCAGTATGGGGCTGCCGCCGTAGTGATGGCGTTTGACGAACAAGGTCAAGCCGCCGACGAGGACAACAAGGTGCGTATTTGCAAACGAGCCTACGATCTGCTCGTCAATGAAGTGGGCTTTCCACCGCAAGACATCATCTTCGATGCCAACATTCTCACCGTGGCCACGGGGATGGAAGAACACAACAACTACGCTGTCGATTTCGTCAACGCGGTGACTCGCATCAAGAAGGAATGTCCGGGCGCGAAAACCAGCGGCGGCGTGAGTAACATCAGCTTCAGTTTTCGGGGCAACGACCCTGTTCGGGAAGCCATCCACAGTGCATTCCTATATCGGGCCGTTGCAGCGGGACTCGACATGGGGATCGTCAACGCCGGGCAATTGGAGATTTATGAAGAGATCCCCAAGGATTTGTTGGAACGTGTGGAAGATGTTTTGTGGAATCGTCGTGACGACGCCACGGACCGAATGTTGGAGTTTGCCGAAACAGTTAAAGGTGGTGGCAAGAAGAAAAGCGGCGAAGACCTGACGTGGCGTGAAGGCACGATCACTGAGCGGATGAAGCATGCGTTGATCAAAGGGATCGACAAGTACATCGTCGAAGACACCGAGGAAGCCCGCCAGCACTATGATCGCTGTTTGCAAGTGATCGAAGGCCCGTTGATGGACGGCATGAGCGTGGTCGGCGATTTGTTCGGCCAAGGGAAAATGTTTTTACCGCAGGTCGTCAAATCGGCACGTGTGATGAAGAAAGCAGTCGCCTATCTTGAACCGTTCATGGAAGAGGAAAAGATCGCTGATGGCACGCAAGGTCAATCGGCGCGCGGCAAGTTTTTGATCGCGACAGTCAAGGGCGACGTTCACGATATCGGTAAGAACATTGTCGGTGTGGTGTTGCAGTGCAACAATTACGAAGTCATCGACCTCGGTGTGATGGTTTCAGCGGAAAAAATTCTCGATGAGGCAGTCAAGCAAAACGTGGACATGATCGGTTTAAGTGGGTTGATCACACCTAGCCTGGACGAGATGGTCCACGTCGCTCGGGAAATGAAACGCCGTGAGATTACGGTCCCGTTGCTGGTCGGTGGGGCGACGACGAGTGCTAAACACACCGCCGTGCGAATTGCTCCAGTAACACAGTCGCCGGTTGTGCACGTGCTCGACGCCAGTCGCAGCGTTGGTGTGGTGGAAAAACTGCTGAATGATGAAACGCGAGACGTGTACTTGGCAGCCAACGTGGAGGAACAAGCCAAACTCGCCGCCAGCTATCGTGATCGACAACAGAAGCTCGTGCCCTACGCGGACGCATTGGCTAATCGTTTCGCCACGGATTGGAAAACGGTGCGCATCGACAAACCGTCATTCATCGGCACGCGAGTGATTGATGATTTCCCGTTAGAGGATCTACGTGACTACATCGATTGGTCGCCGTTCTTCATGACCTGGGAACTCAAAGGCAAGTATCCAAAGATTTTCAGTGACCCTGTTGTTGGTGAGCAAGCGAAAGAGTTGTACGAAAATGCTTCGGTAATGCTCGATCGCGTGATTGCGGATCGTTCGCTCAAGGCACGCGCGGTTTACGGTTTTTTCCCGGCGGCTTCTGATGGTGATGATATCATCGTGTACACCGATGAGACGCGATCAACGCAGCGGACTCGGTTCCATTGTCTACGTCAACAGTGGGAGCGTAAGGGCCAGACGGACTATCGTTCGCTGGCCGATTACATTGCACCGGTTGATAGTGGTCGCCAAGACTACATCGGTGGGTTTGTCGTCACGGCGGGAATTGGTGCGGAGGCGTTATCGGCGAAATACAAGGCGGATTTGGATGATTACAACTCGATCATGATCTCCGCCGTGGCTGATCGTTGCGCGGAAGCGTTCGCGGAGTATCTGCACAGGGCGGCGCGGATGGAGTGGGGCTTCGGCAATGAAGAGAACCTTTCCACAGAAGAACTGATTGGCGAAGCCTACCGAGGGATTCGTCCAGCGGCGGGTTATCCGGCTTGTCCCGATCATACCGAAAAACGCACCTTGTTCGATTTGCTCGACGCGGAGAAGAACACGGGCGTGGAGTTGACCGAGAGTTATGCAATGATGCCCGGCGCAGCGGTGAGCGGTTTGTATTTCGCCCACCCTGATTCGCGATATTTTGCGGTCGACCGAGTGACGAAAGATCAAATCGAATCGTATGCGTTGCGAAAAGGTTGGTCGGTGCGCGACGTGGAACGCTGGTTGTCGCCGAACTTGGCGTATGAGCCGAGTTAAAGCCTATCCCACTTTTCAAACATGTCCGCGAATTCCCACTAAAATCGGTGTCGCGTCACGATTCCTGAGCTAGGATTCGGCATGTTCTGGCTTGTCATTCTATTCGTGATTGGGATGTTACCGTGGGCGATTCCCGCGGCCATGCGCCTACGTGTGCTCTCCGCCGTGTTCGCAACGCTGGTGATCGGAACCGTTTTCGGACCCGCGTTCTTCGCGATCAACGGGCCGATCCAGCTCAGCCTCGACCGCCTCGTGTGGGCGGCGATTCTGGGCATGCTAACGTTCCGCTTGCTGCGTGGCATGACGTCGATGGACCGTTTTCATCGCCTCGATGGCGTGGTGGTGGCGCTAGTTGGTTGGTCGTTCTTGAACTGTTTGATGTTCGGTATGATGGAAGGTGATCAACCGCGAGTGGCTCGCTGGTTGTTTTATCTGGCGGTGCCTGCAGTAATGTATTTTTATGCGCGCACGAGTGTGCAGTCGGACCCACAACGTTTGGCGAAAGCGATTGATGGCTTGGTGACGTTGCTGGTGGTTTTAGGTAGTTATCTCTCCATCACCGCTGTCTGCGAAATGTTGGATTTGCGTGCACTTGTATTTCCTCGTTTCATCAACGATCCCAAGATCTGGGAGTTTTACGGTCGTGGTCGTGGCCCGTTGCTGAACCCCGCGGGGAATGGCATTGTCATGATCCTCGGGCTTGCAGCTTGTATCATTCGGTTCTTTTCCTCAGGACGACTTGGAAAAGCGTTCTATGCTGCATTGACGCTCGTTGTCGTGGCAGGATGCCAGGCCACGCTGACGCGGAGTGTGTGGGTCGGTGCGGTGTTGACGATCTCGCTATTAGGCATTTTCTATGTGCCTGTGAAAGTCCGCGTGGTGGCACTTGCAATGACGATCGTTTTTGCTGGTGCCATGTCACTCGGACTGAAAGAACAGTTGCTCTCGATCAAACGCGACAAAGCACTCAGCGCCGAAGAAGCCGCCAAGAGTGTGAAGCTGCGTCCGCTGTTGGCTACGATAGCATGGGAGATGTTCAAAGATCGACCGTTGGCCGGTCATGGCTATGGCGGTTACCAAAAAGCCGCAGAACCGTATCATTCGATCCGGGCGTATGGTATTCCGCTTGAGAATGTACGCCCTTACGTTCAGCACAACGTGTTCTTGTCACTGTTAGTCGATCTTGGATTGATCGGACTGAGTTTGCATTTATTATTAGTCATCAGCATGGCCTTCATCGCATGGCAATTAGCTCGGGCACATGATGATGGAACCCCTCATCGTCAAATCGGGATGTTGATGATCGGGATGTTGGCAGGCTATGTCACGAACGGTATGTTCCACGATGTCAGTGTGATTGAAATGGTTCACTGCTACCTATTCGTATTTGCGGGACTGACCGTCACGGTGTGGGCAAATTCAAGCTGTTTGGTTCCATCGGCCGCTTCGCATCAGGTCACTTCGGTCGGTCAGGCGGTCGCGCACGCATCGTGCCGCGATTTGGTCGACCGTCGCTTTGCTCCCGTCTCGCCTGCACACGCGTCTTCGGTTCTCCGGTAAAGATTGAATTCCACGTTAGTTCAAACGTGCTCGATTCTTCCGGGACGTTCGTCAACGCCGCTCGCACGGCAATGGATTCGAGCGATTCAGGGATCACTGCTCGGGAGCCAACGTTTAACTCTACCAGCACTCTAAGATAGGCGAGCGGTTCCAATTCATCCGACGAGAGTTTGCACCCTCGGATGGAAATCGCCTGTAATTCCGTTTTGGTGGTTAGGGCATTGATTGTTTGTGCACCGATTAACGTGCGATCCAAATTGATGCGTTTGAGTTTGCTCAGCGAGGCCAAGACACTGGCCTGCTCGTCACTGAGCAATCGCGTTGGGGTCCCTGGATCGGCGATCCGCAACTGACGAAAATCCAGCGTGTTCAGTCGCAGCCACTGTGGCATCTGCTCAAACCACTTGCTAGACACGGTGCAATTCGGCAGACACAAGGTTTCCAAATTGGAACACTGGGCAAGAGCGGCCAAATGCTCTGCGGACAGTTCACACCCCTGCACACAAAAATGTTTGAGTGACATCAAACCTTGCATTTGGAATTGCTGAGGTAACTTTCCGTTGACGAACAGACCGGAAAACTGCGGTAGGTCAACGAGACTGAGTCGCTCAAGACTGCTAAGCGTAAAGAGGTGTCCTTCCAATCTTGGCAGAGCTTGTAAGACAATTTTTTTGGCACGTACCTCGACATTGCCAAAGGCTTCACGCAACAGTGGTTGGTTTTTGATTTCAATTCTTGCCATGTGTGACCAGTCAATCAGCAATGTTTCCCAATTGGAGTTGGCGGCCAAGATTTTATCGGCAGTCGCCATTGTGATAGGAATATTCGGCGCGTAAAGCTCACGGATCGATTGAATCTGGGCGATTTTTACGAGTTGGTCAGGACTCGCGATACAATCACGGATGGAGATGGAGCGAAGAAAACGCAGGTTAGTCATTTGTGAGAAATCAACGTCTGTCAGGTCCATAGACGAGAACAGCAGAACGTTGATCGGTTGGTTGACAGCAAGCCATTTCAACAACGGTTTGATATTGGTCTCTGGGACGACATCATCTTGCGTTGCGTGTTGAGAGATTTGTTCCTCTACTGACGACTCATCAAGCTGCTCCGCGAAATCATCATCGAGCGATCTAGTCGGAAGTGGTCCATTGAGATCTAGAATTCTGAGTTGCGGGCAGCGCTGAATATCCCAGCGTTGCAACACATCAATGCTGGCGATCAGCGATGTTAGGCTCGAAGCTCCCTCGATCGACAATCCGACAAACCTCGGGCGGCTGTCGATGAGATCATCACCATCTACTTCTTCCAGATCCAATTCAACTGAAGTGGCATCTATGTTCTTCAACAGAGGCACATGTTGAAGTCGTAAATCAATTTTGGCATTGGCAGGCAACGAAAGTGATTGCAGTTCTGGTAAATCTCGTAGATCGATGTCGAGACTGTTCGTCATTGGGATCGAATTGTTCACCGAGAACAACTGCAAGAGAGGTAGGCTCGACAACTGAATTTTTTCGGGTGCTTGACCAGCGATTTGCCAGACAAATTCTTGGAGTTTGGGACACTGGTTGATCGCCGCCATCTGGATTGCCGTTTGCGGGACATTGATCAGTCGGAGAAAGCGAAGAGATCTCAATTGATTCAAGCCGAAAGTCTGGCGTCTCGAATTCCTACGATCGCTTTGAAGTGGATCGCTTTGCTTTGCTAATGCTCTGGCACCACGGTGGGAGTAGGTGACTTCGAGCGTCGTGAGTCGATTGAGCGGCATGATCGCTGCCTTGACATCGGCGATCTCCGGCGGATCACGCCAGATAAAAGTTCGCAACAGTGGGTTCGCCCCCAACTGTTGGTAGACAGTGGCAGGCACCGCGCCACGGAATTCCAGTGTCTGTAGGCTTGGGTAAATGTCTAGTTTGAAGCCAATTGCGGCAACATCGCTTCCTGCATCTGTTTGGTTTGGTCTGAATGACGCGGTTCTCAGTTCGAGATGATGAATATGCAACCAAGGTGATTGCAACCATGACGGCATAAGCTGAAACAACGGATGACCGACCGAGCACACCATACCGACGCGTCCATAACGCCTCGCACTTTGATTGGCGCTCCAACGTGACTGGAAGTGCCATATCGATAGTGCGATGAGCACACAGACAGCCACTCCAAAAGAGGCGGCAAAGCGACGATGCCCGCGACGATCCCGAAAACGCCAAGTCGCGAAAATCAGAACAGTAGGTGATTTCGCCTTTAACAGCACATAGACACCACCGATCGCGAGTGTGATTGAGATCAGATTGATGATCCAAGCCCGCCAGTGAATGATCCAATCTCTCGATGAGGAGGTGCTGAGGATTTGGTACGCATCCAAGGGAAACCCGCCAACATACCAGCCAGATTTTCGTTGACTGGTCGGGACTTGGCTAGTTTGTTCCTGGCCGGACCGCGGTCGCGTGATAGTGGCTTCATCCCGATCGAGCGAGTCGTCAATGGTGATGGGGACGAGCTGCGGAAACTCGCCTTGCGAGTGGCCGTATGTCCACGTGATTCGTCGCGGGAATGACATCCAAATGCAGCCGATTAACATCACACCACCGACAACGAACGCACGGGCAAGCCGCCGACTTTGCTCCGTGCGAGGATGCGCGGGGGCAATGCGAGCGAGCAAATCCATGAGGCAATATCCGTTTCTGTCGGGTCGGGAAGCGTGACTAACCGGTTGCTGACGTCGGTTGACGTTGACAACAACTAGGCCACGTTACAACCCAGCGGATGTGCAAAAGTTCCGCAGGTGTTCATTCACGGACAGGACGCGAAGTTTTTGTCAGGCTGATTTCGACGATTCATTCAAACCGATACAAAGCTTGATCGGTGCGCAAAATCAATGCGTTCTCGACCGCTGCTGGCGATGCCATGATTTGGCCATCGAGTTGGTTCGTTTGCACGACCTCACTGTCCTGGCCCAGCGTCAACACGTAGACCTGACCCTCGTGATTGCCGAAATACAGATGACCACCGGCGAGCAACGGCGACGCTGAAAATTTGCCACCCAAGCGCTTCTTCCAAATCAGTTCACCGCTGGATGGGTCGAAGCATGATGCAACTCCGTTGTCGTCGACGAGGTACAGCAATCCGTCATGCAGAAGCGGAGATGATTTGGAGGGAATGCCTTTCTTCACCGTCCACACCACGTGTGAAGCGGACACGTCACCACTGCCGGTGATCCGCGCCGCCCATAGTTCTGGTTTACCAAAACCGGTCGCGAAGTAGATCACATCACCAAGCACTACTGGACGTGGCACCACGGAAAAACCTTTGCCATGATACAAACGCCAAAATTCTTTGCCGGTCTCAGCGTTATACGAAACCATCCACTGTGACCCCATGCACAATAGTTGTTCGCGTCCAGATGAATCGGTTGCGACTACCGGGGTGCAATAGGCTTTCTTCATGTCACCCGACGGTGCTTCCATCGGTGGGCGATCGGCTGTCCACATCGTTTCACCAGTCGCACTAGCGAGCGCCGTGACATACTGTCGGTCCATCCCGTCTTGGATCAAGATCAACCGACCCGCGTGCACAAATGGCGAACTGCCTGGGCCAACCCCATGTTCCAACGGTAGCATCCGCTGCCACACAATCGCGCCTGTTTGACGATTCACACAGAACGTGCCATACGTACCGAAGTGACAATACACCAACTCGCCAGCGATCATCGGTGTTGGTGAAGCGTATGAGTTCGTTGTATGAATCGCACCGGGAGTGTTGATCGTCGCTAGTTCGATCGTTTGCAGTGGTTTGCCCGTTGCCAGATCCACGCTGAGCAATTTCAATTCGATGGCTTTGGCAATCGCAGAACTGCTAAACTTATTTTCCTCGACACTGGCTTTTCGCAGCAATTCTTGGCGTTCTTGTTCTGTCGGCACACGTTCGATCGCGGTCGTCATCCAGATCACGCCATCGGCGATCACGGGCGAGGACCAAGCTTTGCCAGGCAGCGCTGTCTTCCAAGTCAAATTCTTGCTTTCGGAAAACTCGATCGGCGGTGATTGTTCAATCGCGATCCCGTCTCCTGCCGGACCGCGGAATTGTGGCCAAGATTCCGCAGCCGAGGCGTTGGAATTGAGTGGACTGGCGAGTAAAGCGATACTAAACACGACGCTGCATACTGCGACGCCGCGCAAAGTTAAAGTATGGGAACGAAGCAACATTTGAATCAGTCAGTAAACGAGGGTGGGCGGGTGAGGTGGGTATGCTCATAGGATACTCCATTTCCCGTTCGATGGGAGAGAGCAACGGACAGACCGTTTGGGGCCAATCGCTACTCGTTTTTACCTCGCCGCCCGCGTCCGCTGCCGCAATCCGTTGGCAATGTCCGTCTCACCAATTGCCTCATAGCATCCGGCCAGTCGCTGAGTGATTTCGCTGGAATGATCGCCAGTCGCGTAGACCCGCTCTAAATCTGCGATCGCTGCGAGATGATTCGCCAAAGCGATGTGAATATCTGCACGCGTCAAATAAGCATCGAGTGAAGAGGGGTCGGACCGAATGGAAGCATCGACCAACTGCAACGCGAATGCGAGATCACCAGATCGATTCTGAGAGACCACCCACGCGAGGTTATTCAACAGCGAGGAAGAACGGACGCCATGATCGTATGCTGTTCGCAGATACTTCTCTCCAACATTGAGTTTACCTTGGCTAGCAGCCCCCGTGCCCAATATCACATAAACATCGGGAGGTAGCGTGTTATCGCGGATCGCTTGTTCCACGATGGTGCGACACAGTGCTAACAAAGCCGCATCTGCTTCAGCATCCAACGAAAACAAAAACTGCGCCGCCAATCGCAGCAACTCATCGTTGTCAGGATCTATCGTCTTGACACGCCGAAAATGCTCAGCACGCGAGTTCACCTCGTCAGACCCCGCTAGTCGACAAAGCTCCAAGTGTACTTGGATGAGTAAGTCCTTTATCGACGAGTCATCGTTGCCAGAATTCAATGAGAGTTCGAGACTCTGAGCGGCTTCGTGACGCTCATTACGAATCAAATGGGCAGAAGCCAGCATCAATACCTGTTCGACAGACCGTTGTGTCGGTTCCACGGTTTGTATCTCTTGAACGACTCGTCGAGCACGTTTGACTGCATCGCTATGTAGTCTGCACTTTAGGCGATCGCCTACTGGCGGGATAAATTTCAAACCGCCAATGCCAGCATGCGTTCGATTCGGTCGCGGATTTTTGTGCCGTCAGGTGTGTCAGGCAGATCGATCAAAAATGTTTCATGCAGCATTTTACGAGCAATCTTGCGGCGACGATCATTGTGCGAAGGTCGTCTGTCGGGATTGTCCCATGGTCG
>JBGSMN010000359.1:0-8280 GCA_041740155.1 Rhodopirellula sp. | reverse complement strand
ATTTCTTCGGGGTCGACTTCATCGCCAACGCTGAGTCGCCGTGTGGCTCGGGTCAAGCGGTCGACCGAGGGTACACGCTGGATCGCCGCACCAATGTAAGCGGTCACGACGAGCGGATCGGGCGAGTCGTTGTCGCGTGCTCGGAGTGCTTGCAAAACCTGCAGCCGGGCGGCGTAATCGGCATCGCGGATCGAAGAACCTGTGCCATCACCAGCGGACAGCGGCAAGGCGACCACGTCATTGATCCCGAACGCCCGCACGTCGCCGGCGACAATATCGGCGTCGACCGCTTGCGGCAACAAGACGAGCACGTGCGGCGTGTGGCGGGTCAGTGTGGCGGCGAGCAGCCCGCGAATTCCGCCCCAAACACCGGAAAACGCCAGCGGTGTGTCACGTTTGGTGCGAACAATCGCCTCGCCCACACCCGCGAACCGGTCCAACACAGCAGGGACGTCGTGAAGCGATCGGAGCGGCATTTTGGCGGCCGCCGCTGGCGTTTTTTTGGAACGCGATGCAGTTCTGGATTCACTCTTGGTGGCTGGAGGCACGCTGTAAAACCTTTGCTGGCGGGCGGTGGTGGCGGTCGACTTGATGAAAACGTATCCTGATCGCTCGAATTCGGCTAGTTCAGCTTGCCCCCTTTGAAAACACCCGCGGCTAACGGACTGTTAAACCACTAGATCAAAACACCTGCAGCCTGCACCCTCATTTTACAAAACACCACCAACCCACAAATTACAACATGACTATTGGAATCGGCATTGTCGGCGCGGGAATGATTTCCAACTTCCACGCCAGAGCGATCGCGGATACGGATAACGGCAAACTGATCGGATGTTACGACCGCAGTGGGGAGCGAGCTGAACAGTTCGCCGCCGCCAATCATTGTCGTGCCTATGCAACCCTCGAAGACATGCTGGCCGACCCCGCCGTTAGTGCGGTTGCGATTTGCACACCGAGCGGTGCGCATCTCGAACCAGCCGTCGCCGCAGCCGACGCTGGCAAACACGTGATTGTCGAAAAACCTCTGGAAGTCACCACCGAGAAATGCGACGCAATCATCGCCGCGTGTGACAAAGCGAACGTGAAATTGGCCGCGACGTTTCAAAGTCGTTTTCATAAATCATCGCAACTCATGAAAGCAGCCGTCGATACGGGCCGGTTCGGCAAAATCACAATGGGTGACGCATACGTGAAGTGGTACCGCAGCCAAGAATATTACGACAGCGGTGCTTGGCGGGGCACATGGGCACTCGATGGTGGCGGGGCGTTGATGAACCAAGCGATTCACAGCGTGGATTTGTTGTTGTGGTTGATGGGGCCAGCCAAACGGGTCTCGGCCATGATGAACACGCTGACGCACGAGCGAATCGAAGTCGAAGATATTGTTGTTGCGAATGTGATGTTTGAAAGCGGTGCCCTCGGAGTTGTCGAAGCTACCACCACGGCGTATCCAGGAGCACTCAAGCGGGTCGAAATCGCGGGCAGTGAAGGCAGCGCCGTGCTCGAAGAGGAGGACATCATCCAGTGGACGTTCCGCACCGAAACCGACGCCGACCAAACGATCCGCGAATCGATGGCTGGCCAAAATCAGACTGGCGGCGGTGCGTCCGATCCCTCAGCGATCGGGCATCACGGCCACACCGCAGTCTTCAACGATTTCTTCGATGCGATCGAGCACGATCGCGAACCGTTGGTCAACGGTGTCGAAGGCCGCCGCAGCGTCGAATTGATCTGTGCGATTTACGAGAGCGCGAAAACCGGACGAACGATCGAGATGTAAAGGGGAATTCCCCGCCTCGAGGTTTTCGCGCAGAATACGACCGCTATCGGGCATCCATGATGCCGATATTTTACTTAACCAGTTCCCTGCTCTTGGAGTTCATCATGCCACGCCCAATCACCCTATTCACTGGCCAATGGGCCGATTTGCCGATCGAAGAAATGATGGCAATGACCGCTGACTTCGGTTACGACGGTATTGAATTGGCATGTTGGGGTGATCATTTTGAAGTTGCTCGGGCGCTCGCCGAAGACGACTATTGCGACAAGCACAACGCTCTGCTGGAAAAGAACAACCTTCAGTGCCGCGCGATCAGCGCTCACCTCGTCGGGCAAGCCGTCCTGGACACGATCGACGAACGCCACAAAGCAATCTTACCGGATTATGTCTGGGGTGATGGCGACGCAAACGGCGTCAACGAGCGGGCCGCGGAAGAACTCGCTAATACCGCACGAGCGGCGCAGAAGTTCGGGGTCGATGTGGTCAATGGGTTCACCGGCAGCAGCATTTGGTCGCTGCTGTACTCGTTCCCGCCAGTCCCACAGAAGATGATCGACGCGGGTTTCGATTTGCTAGCGGAACGTTTCAATCCGATCCTCGATGTATTCGGGCAATGCGGCGTGCGATTCGCGTTGGAAGTCCACCCGACGGAGATCGCGTTTGATATTTACACGGCCCAGCGGGCGCTTGAAGCCCTCGATCATCGCCCCGAGTTCGGATTCAATTTTGACCCCAGTCACTTGATTTGGCAGGGGATTGATCCGGTACAGTTCATCCGCGCTTTCCCCGATCGAATTTTTCACGTTCATATCAAAGATGCGATCGTGACCCTCGATGGCAAGTCCGGAATCAATTGCAGTCATTTGAACTTCGGTGACGCTCGACGTGGCTGGGATTTCCGCAGCCCCGGTCGTGGTGGTGTGAACTTTGAGGAGATCATCCGTGCGCTTAACGTGATCGACTATCAAGGCCCGCTGTCGATCGAATGGGAAGATTCGGGAATGGAACGCACGTTTGGTGCTCGCGAAGCGTGTGCGTTCACGAAGAAACTCGATTTCTCACCGAGCAATGTGGCGTTTGATGGCGCATTTGATAAAGAAGCCCAGTAGCGGGCGACGGTTTTCACCGAGAGCGTTCGTTTTCTGATAAACTCAGAGTTTGTCAACTAATGGTCTTCACCGAAAACTGAAACCTGGTTTTTGAAATCTTTGGCTTTTCCCATGTCCACTGCACCAGACCATCGCCGGATGTCACGTCACGAGTATCTGGCTTTTGAACGCGCGTCCGAAACCAAGCACGAGTTCTTAGAGAACGAAGTGTTTGCAATGGCGGGCGCGAGCCGTCGGCACGCACTAGTACTGGGAAATTTATTTGCATCCTTGCATGGGCAACTTCGTGACCGGAAGTGCGAAGTTTATCCTAACGACATGCGGGTGCGGGTCAGCTCCACGGGGCTGTACACCTACCCGGATGTCGTGATCGCGTGTGACGATCCGAAGTTTGAAGACAAGGAAGTTGACACACTGCTGACACCGACCGTGTTGATTGAGGTTCTATCCGACTCGACCAAGAATTATGATCGTGGTGACAAGTGGAAACACTACCGCCAAATTCAATCGCTTCAGCACTATTTGCTTGTCGCGCAAGACGCGATGGAAATCGAACAGTACAGCCGCCAAGACGATGGCAATTGGCTGTACTCCGACCATCGGCCGGATCACGACGTGGTTATTCAAAGTGTCGGTTGTCGGTTGAAATGGGATGAGGTTTACGCCCGCGTCGAATTCGAGGCACCCAAGTCAGAGCAACCGAAGTGAAAAGAGAATGCTAAGTATCATCGTCAACGGATCGCCAGTCGAGATCGAACGTTCGATGTCCGTGGAAGAACTATTGCAAACGGTGGAGGTTCCAAAGAACTATCTCGCCGTTGAAGTCAATGAAGACGTGGTGCCGCGCGAATATCACGCCGAACATTTCGTTAACGATGGCGACCGCATCGAGGTCGTGACGCTCGTGGGTGGCGGTTAAAATGCAATCGCGGTTATGACAATCACTTGGATGTATTGAGAATTTGGTCTGCTACCCGCATGCCACTGTTCATCGCGCCGTGGATGCTCGGCGTTTCGCAGTGATCTCCGGCAACAAAAATACCGCTCAATGGGCTCGCAGCATTAGCTTGATCAGTATCACCGGCTTCTCCGAGTATCTGGTCCATCGCCAGCACCGGTAATGCGTATGGAATGCGGTAGATACGGATCAGTTTCCAGGACGCGACCGCGCTGCCAAGCCATTTGATCAGCTGCACGCGAACACGTTTTTCGAGATCTTCGTCGTCCATTGAATAGGGCGGTTCATGCCCATTGTCAACACTGACGGAAATCAACGACTGACCGGCGGGCGCGTATTTGGGACTGATGTTGCTGAGCACGACAGCCGATTGAACTGGCCCCTTCTCGTCGCCACGCAACATCAGCAGCCGCCGTTTGTCTGGCGCGTGCGCGGCTGCAAAATACAAATTGGTGGTTCCCGACCAGGGCGTCGCCAGTTCAGGTCGCCTCAACAATCGGGCAGCCGCATCGCTGGGCGTGGCCACGACAATTCGCTCGCACGTGATCGTCTCCTCGGCGAGCACCAGTCGATGCACCGGAGAGATGTTGTCCTTGGCCGCGACGTCACTCTCAATTCGCTGGACTGTTGTCTGAAGCCGCAATGTGCCATGCGGCAAGGAATCCGCTAGCTGCCTTGGGATCTCCGACATCCCGCGTGCTGGGATCGCGACCTCGCCGCTAGCAAACATTCGCATCACAAAATCCAACATGCGGCTGGACGTCGTCAAAGATTCGTCCAAAAACACGCCTCCCAGGAAGGGACGGAAGAACTCGTTGATCATTTTTTCGCTGAACCCGTATGCTTGTAATCGTTCCAGCGTCGTCGACTGAGGCCGTTGATAGAGTTCCTCTAAACTGCCCGATCGGCTGTCTTTGCGTAGCTTAGCCACGCGAAGTTTATCTCCGAGTGAACCGACAGGATTGGTGGCCGTCGCGAACGCGTTGAGTGGACGTCGCCATGGATCGCTGAGCAAGCGAAACTCGTCCTTTTGACGGATCAAAGCTCCCGGTTCAAATGTGCACAATTCGAGCTTGTCGTAATCGAGTAATTCACGACATGCCGGGTAGCCAGTCAGCAAGACTTGAAACCCCTGGTCAAGCGTGAAGCCGTGATCATGGTCTGTTCGCACACGACCGCCCACGCGATCAGTTGCCTCGATTACCGTGCAAGCATGACCAGCGCGAGCCAAGCGGGTAGCGCAGGCGAGTCCCGCGAGTCCCGCGCCGATGATCACTGTTCGAGTCGATTCCATATTCATTGATTACAACAATGCGGTTTTGTTAGATTACGTGAAAACCACGCTTGGTTAATTCGTTGGTGAGTGTTCGCTTGGGACCGTAGTCACCATGAACCAGTCGGATCTCGCTCGGTGGGCTCGGCATTTCTTCGACAAACCGAATCAAGTCGCTTTGATCGCCGTGTGCGGAATACCCAGAGAGTTTGTGAATCTTGGCTGCAATCTCGTAGCGGCGGCCATCCAGTCGCACCCAATCGCTGCCACGGGAAATCGAGTGACCCGGAGTGCCTGCGGCTTGGTACCCAGCAAACACGATATCGGTACGCGGATCGCCGATGAATCGCTTGAGATAATTCATCACACGACCGCCTGTACACATCCCGCTACCGGCGATCACGATGGCTGGTAGTTGGTGTTTGTTGATATAGTCCAGTGTGTCTCGATGCTCGGTATGATTGCCGACGGTCGTTAGGTTTTCAAACACGAGCGGTTGGTCATCCGTTTCGAGAATGAGCTGTGCTTCCTCGCTCCAGTAATTCTTCATTTCTTTGTAGAGCGAAGTAAAGCGTGACGCCAGCGGTGAGTCGACAATCACATCGACGCGGTTCATCAACGTATGCTGCTCCGTTTTTTGAACACGTTCAAAAATGCCGTTCAGTTCGTAGAGCAGTGCCTGGGTCCGCCCTAGCGAAAAGGCGGGGATGATTGTCACACCTCCATCTTCGAGCGTGCGGCGAATAATCTGCTCAAGCTCCGCTTGACGATCTAGTGTCGTCGGATGCAGCTTATCGCCATAGGTGGATTCGAGCACCAGCAGGTCCGCCTTTTCGGGACTCTGTGGCGGGTTCAATAGCGGATTGGTGCCCGCTCCAATATCACCACTGAACACGACTCGCTTGCCATTGGGAAGTTCGACTTCAAAGATCGTCGAACCTAACACGTGGCCCGCCGGTTGCAGTCTGATTTTCACGCCGTCTTCGATGTCATGCCACGTGTGATAGGGCAGCGGTCGAGTTCGTTTGCGAATCTCATGGCTGAATTTTTCAATCAGATGCTTGGAGCGCGTGAAGCCAATCCGGAGTGCGTCCTCCATCACCAATGACAGCAATTTCGCCGTCGGCTCGCTGCAATAAATCGGATGCTCGAAACCGGCCGCCATCAAATATGGCAACCTGCCAACGTGATCAATATGAACGTGCGTTAACAACAGACACTCGATCCCTCGAAGAGAAAATTCAATCTCCGGATTGGGATGTTTCTTGGCATCATCGCCTTGGAAAATCCCGCAATCCACCAAAAGACTGGATTTATTGCCATTCCAAAACAGTTGGTGACACGAACCGGTCACGCCATCGAAAGCACCATGGTGAGTAAGCATAACAAGTGGCAGTGAAAGTTCATGAAATCAGGCCGATAAGCATTGCCTGCGACGCGGCAGTTTAGCAGGCTTCGATCAGAGCCAAAATCCGGTGCTGACGTATGAACTTCGCTGCCCTGTGTGACCAATAAAAATTCAGTGGACAGTCTACGAAGTCATGCTGCAAATCCGGTCAGTGGAAGATGGTAATGTGTCACGACCGGGAGCTCAAAACTTCAGTCGATAATCGCAATTCGATCCATTTATCAACGGTTCGCGGTCCTGTTTCGTTTAGGAACGCGATTTGATGAAGTTCTTTGTCAAGCATGGTCAGCGTCAATGACCAATCGATCAACGGATGCAGATCAAGAAAACAGATCGCCATGAATGCATTGAAGTAGCGATCAAGATTGACTTAATTCGCCGACGACTGATTCGCCGCAGCATTTTCTTCGGACATGAACTCTTCGGTCATTGGCTGGTTGCCTTGGTCGATGACCTGATTCTCTGAACCGCCACAGCCGCCAGCACCGACGAGCAACAAAAGATTTAGACAGAGTAGCAAGCCAAGAAATGCACGTTTCATTTGTCAGACACTTACGAATAAAAGTTTGCGGTGATCGGGAAGATATCTGCGTTTTGGAAAACGCAAGCCATGCCAGCCAAGTTTTGTGGGCTGGCACGACTAGAACAGTGCGGACGACAAGCGTCTATGAGTACAACAAAGACGCCCCGCTGAACAGCTCGACGTTAAAACTCGCCAACCGTTTCTTTTGCGGCTCGAGAGCCCAAGGCCCCCCAGAGTCCATAAGGGCTCTTGCTTCCCGCTGGCGTCGTCGCGCTTCCGTTATAAACGCTCGGTGAATCTTGATTGCCAGCTTCAATCGAGTCGGTGACAAATTTCACGGCTCCGTCAGCCATCAAAACATGGCACCCGCCTTGATGACGGCTGCTTGGCGGAAATTGGCCGGCGTTACCCCAATCTGCACCAGCACAAAGCTGCGAGTTCGGCGGGTTCATTGTCGTAATACCTGTGAAAATCTGTAGCCCATAAGCCCACCTTGCACCACGTCGACGTGTTTGATCTGCATCAATCGTCACAGCGGGGGAGCCATCGTTTCGCCACTGGCCCGGCATCAGCGGATCCACCTGGTTCAGACTCAGGCAGCGGTTTGCTTGTCCCCGAACACCGGGCAACCAACCATTATTTTGTGAAAGGTTCGTACGCACATCACGGTCACCCAAATTGGTAACCATTTCGCCGCACATAATGGTGTTCGCTGTGCCATCAAGAATGTCTCGGAAGCCCATCTTGGCGCGCGCTACGAATGGGCCGCGACACGCCGCTTTCGCTGCTTGGATGTTCGGCTGTTCCCACCTGTTATTACCAGTAAACTCCCAGTATCCAACCTGTGTGAACTGAATCGCATCTCCATAGTTGCAACCGTAGTTAGTGCGGCCTAGTCCAGGCGGAGACATTCCAGGGTCGCTGGGGCATTGGTAGGAAGCGACGTCGGTCACCCAAGGTCGGTAATTGGCGTTGTAAGCTGCTGGGCCCATTGCAGCAAACGGTGTAGCAAGCGGTGTCACGCCATCTGCGGCGAAACCGTACGGATTACTAATCTGCTCCCATAGTGCTTGTTGTTCAATGAACGGCAGCAGCCCGACCAAGAAGCTAAGGAAACGTTGGTTATGACCAGGAGGGCCCGCTTCGTTTCCGTTGGTATTGGTAAGGAACGTTCCACCCGCCTGCATCGGCAGTTGGTTGTATGAGGCATGGTAATTGTGAATGCC
>JBGSMN010000351.1:0-12531 GCA_041740155.1 Rhodopirellula sp. | reverse complement strand
ACCCGTTTGGCGGTGTCGATAAAAAAAGCACGCTCGCTCACCTGCCCCAGAAGTGGGGCGAGGGAGCTGGCGTGCTTTATGAAGACACTTACGGTTGCCCAGTCAGGCGGGCGATCGCAAATAGTTACGGCTCGACTGGCTCGTGAGACTCCTCCCACAGTCCGCCGAGTTGATTGATTGCCGAATGCAAGCGGCTTTTGACCGTGCCAACAGGAATCCCTAACGCGTCGGCGGCTTCACGATACTTCAGTCCTTGATAGTACACCAATTCGACGACTTGCTGCATCGGTTCGCCTAGTTGCGAGACAGCTTCATGCACCCAACGACCGTTCTCTTCGCGAGCGGCTTCGGCGAGCGGGTCGACGCTCGAACCAACAATTTTCTCCGACCAACTGCCGCCCCGATCGTCATCTTGCCCGCCGCTGGGGCGGTCCAAGCTGACCATTTTGTGGCGTTTGTTGCGTCGCTGCACGTCGATGGCTTGATTGGTCGCGATCGCGTACAACCAAGGTCGAAAACGACGGGTTAAATCGAATTGCTGGCATTTCAAGTGGACTTGTAGGAACGTGCCTTGAAACGCGTCCTCCGCCATCTCGGCGTTGCCCATATAGCGTCGCAGGTACGCATAGATTTCTCGCTCGTAACGCCGCATCAGTGTTTCGTAAATCGCCCGATCACCGGTCTTTCGATACCGGCGGATCAGTTCTTCGTCAGTAATTTCGTACTCTGGAACAGCCGATTCGCAGTTCAATGCCAAATTCGATCGGCGTGATTCCGATGCTGGTGGCGAGACGTTGATCGGCTTTTCGGGAGCGAGTGTGCTCGGTGAAAAGTTCATGGGTTCCGTCTTTTTAGAAGAGATGGGTGGGATGAAAAGTGTGGCGGAAGTGATGTCGCAAGAGATTCTGCCGGAAACGCCTGAGAAGGTCAACTTCTTAATAAGTGAATGCGTACCACACGGGGATTGCCCGCCAAGAAACCGCCCAAAATGGTCGTTTTCCCGTTAAAACCGTCAAATTTGAGTGAATTCACCTAACGAAACAGAAAATAACAAGCCTTTCCATTTGCTTTTGCGGAGGAATCTCGACCACCATTATCCCGCGATGGGTCCGAAAGTCAACCAAAATTGCTACCTGCGAAGTTCGCCTTCATGCTTTAGCATCCCTTGGGGCGTTGAGTTCGTAGTAAAAGTCGCCAAGATTCTCGGCAGTCTCCCCGGTATGGCCGAATTCTTCACGAGTTCTGCAGCGGACAAGTGGCCCTAGGTTCAACCTCCAATCGACGACGTTATGACCAAATTTCGCCCCTGCATCGACTTGCATCATGGATGTGTCAAACAGATTGTGGGCGGCACGTTGCGTGACGAGGCCGACTCGTCCAATCCCGAGCCTTGCTCGCAGGGATTGGTTGAGAACTTTGTCGCCGAACAACCTGCGGCCTGGTTCGCGGATAAATACCGACACGATCAATTGACGGGCGGGCATGTGATCAAGCTCGGGCCGGGCAACGACGAGTCTGCCCGCGCAGCACTCGCGGCTTACGAGGGGGGCTTGCAGATCGGTGGTGGGATCGATGCTGGCAACGCTCGACAATGGCTCGACGCAGGAGCGAGTCACGTGATCGTGACCTCGTGGGTGTTTGATTCAGACGGACAATTGTCGGACGCTCGGTTACGTGAATTGGTGCAGGCCATCGGTCGCGAGCGACTGGTGTTGGATTTGAGTTGTCGCCGGCAAATCAACACCGCGGGCCTTCCCACTTGGCAGATCGCCATGAACCGCTGGCAAACAATCACCAATGTGGCCATCGTCGCCGAGACGCTCGATTACCTTGCCCAATTTGCGGCTGAGTTTTTGATTCACGCCGCCGATGTCGAAGGGTTGTGTCAAGGAATTGACGAAGAGTTGGTCGCTCGCTTGGGCCGATGGTCGGGATTGCCGATGACGTACGCGGGCGGCGTTGCCAACATGGCTGACATCGAGCGGGTGCGTGACGCGAGCGGTGGCGCGGTAGATGTGACTGTCGGCAGTGCGCTAGATTTGTTCGGTGGCTCAGGTGTGAACTACGACGAACTGGTGCGTTGGAATCGACTTAATAGCTAGCGTGACAAAGCAATCACAACAAAACTGACGAACAACATTCCTATCCCAATCGCTGCAATCAAGCCAAGCAGTTTGAAGTAGGAGAACGGCGAACTCCCGATCATGTACCGCGCATCTTGGCCACAGATCACTACCCGGTACAGTTGACCGCGATAACGATACGCCAGCACGTATGCAGGCAACGCGTATCGCCGTGTGACCAGTCGACGCAACACAATGCTGACGTGCAAATTGCGATACCGCGTACCGGGAACAAAGTGCTGCTGCACCCGAGCTGCTGCCGCAGCGTGAATAACCGC
Source organism: Rhodopirellula sp. (assembly GCA_041740155.1). Lineage (GTDB taxonomy): Bacteria > Planctomycetota > Planctomycetia > Pirellulales > Pirellulaceae > Rhodopirellula. The sequence continues at coordinate 10,130 of JBGSMN010000351.1, read as the reverse complement.
TGAGACACGCTCGCGAGCTTGACTGCGAGGAACATCGAAGCGTTCAAGCATTGGATGCGGACCACCGCCTTGTGGCGAATCCTGGCCTGTGCCGCAGTCAAACCCGGCAGTGATCGCGTCAACCTCTTGTTGCGTTAAACCTCGCGATCCCGAAACTAAAATGTTGTCGAATTCAATCGCGTTCTGGCCCGCGTGCGGTGCCCAAGCCGATCGTCCCGCGCCAGCGTTCGAGTCCGCCGTCCAACTCACCTGCGCCTCGGCGTCAAAGATCCAAGCGACCCACCACAGCGGTTTCATCTCCGTTAACTGCGAGGATGCTGACAAGTCTGATGGTGTGAACCAACCTCGCGTGGCCAGCCAACCTAGAAACGCGATGCGAGCAGTTTCCATGCTGACTGTTATCGGCAAGTACAGTTCGGTCTGTTCCATCGGATCAGAAATCGTTTGCACCTCCAATCGCTCACCACAAAAGGAACAGGCAGGTGATTGTAGATCGGCGTCGTAGGTGATCGCCGCGCCACAGCCGGTACACCGCAATAAGGTGACAGTGATATTTTCGCTGTGTGCAGAATCGAAACGAGGCGCGGCAGCAGCACAGATCGCGCAGCGCAAGTCGCCCGGTTCAAGAGGTGAGTCGCAGCGGACGCAGTGTGGACGCAGAGTGGTATCTTTCGATGCCAATGCCATGGCTTACCGCCGTACAATCGCTGTCACAGGGAAATGGTCCGATGGTGTACGACCCGCTATGGAGGTCCTCACGATCGCGGTTTGCAGGACTTCCCAGCTCCCCCGTAAAGCGATCCAATCAATTCGAGCCCCCGAAACTGTGGATGACTTGAAGCCCGAAAACGTCGCTTCGCCTGGTTCATCGGCCGGCCGTTTGGCCGCATACGAATCGACGAACGCTGTCGCCACCGGTGGATCGCTGAACAACGCTTGGTAGGGATCACTGCCAACACCCGCGTTAAAATCGCCCGTCATGACGACATCACAGCCAACGCCCAGTTCGATGGATTTCTGCCGCATCAACCGAGCAGACTGCGTTCGTGCCTCGCTACCGCGATGGTCAAAGTGCGTGTTCATGAACAGTATCGGACGTTTGGATTCCGATTGTTTGTCCAACAACTTGATCCACGAACACATTCGTGTCAGTGACGTGTCCCAAGACATGCTGCCGGGGACGGCGGGCGATTCGCTGAGCCAGAAGTGACCTTGATCGAGCAGTTCAAACCGATCGGTTTTGAAAAACAATGCCGTCATCTCGCCTTGATCGTCACCGCGATCACGGCCTACTCCGATGCTGGTGTAAGTGGGCATCTTGCCTGCTAAGAAATCTTTTTGGAATGCGAGTGTTTCTTGCGTGCCCAACAAGTCGGGAGCGAACTGAGCGACCGTTTCCGACACGAACTCTTTGCGGTTGGCCCAATGGTTCTCGCCATCGTGGGCGGTGCCGTAACGCAGGTTGAAACTCATCACGCGTAAGTCATCCGCGCGGATAACTGACGTGTGTAAAAGTGTAGACACGAACGCCATCAACATGGCACGCCGTAAAAAGGTAAACATGGTTGCAACAGTTTTGAGGAAGTCGAGTGAGTCGACGTTACTCGTTGTGGGTTTTGGCTGCTCCCGCGTCAAGCGATAACAACGCAACATGCCGAGCGATTTCGTCGAGCCTTTCATCATACCTCCATCGAACACCCCATGTAGCATGATTACGAACGCCTGCGACCTGCCATTAAACGAAAAAACTTCTGGAACCGTGTTTACACTCCGTCGAGTCGCCATGCACCGCCGACTGATTTTACCTGAACATCTGCGGGACATTCTTCTTCATGTGTAGCGTTTTGGACAGCTAATCTCAAACTCCAACTGCCTCCTGGGATTACATCGTAACGTCGAAAATCTTACCGAATGCAGGCGGCTGGGCCATTGTTTCTAACAGGCATTCGAGCCTCTCGGCCAAGAGATTGCAGGCGTTCGCCAACAGTCATCGAAACTGTTGTTCACTAGACCAGTGTTTCCCAAAGATGATTGCGTGACGTTTTCTGCGTATTCGGCATTTAGTACTGGCGACATTCAACAGTGCTGCTTTTTCTACGGTCGATGCGCTCGAGCCTATGGTCAACGCAGTGCCAGAATTTCGCGCAAAGTTGATTCCGCCAGGGTTAGAATACTCGTAAAGAGAGGCAGAAAACGATGAATCGACCACACGATATATCGACCTATTCTTCACTTCCGACACCGCAAGCCGGCGAGGAAGCATTGGGTGCTGACTCACTCGATTCAACACAGGCCTATTCGCCTGTTGGATCTACGGACGATGCACCGCAGACAATCAGGCTGGTGGCTGTGCTCGATGAATATCTCTCACAACTCAAAAACGGCACTGCTCCTGATCGTGAAACACTCCTCGCGGCACATCCCGAGCTAGCAGAGCAGTTGGCTGGATGCTTGGCAGGACTCGAGTTTATCCACAAGGCAAGCGAGGCTTCAGAAACTCGGCCGCCTTTATCGCTTGGTGATTTTCGGATCATTCGCGAAGTTGGAAAGGGTGGTATGGGAGCGGTGTATGAAGCCGAGCAAATATCGCTGCGCAGACATGTAGCGCTGAAGATCCTGCGATTCAGCGGTGTTAGTGATCCCGATGCGATTAAACGATTCCAACGTGAAGCCGAGACGGTTGCCACGTTACACCATACGAACATCGTGCCCATTTTTGCCGTCGGCAGCGAAAAGGGCGTCAATTACTACGCGATGCAATTCATTGACGGGCAAAGTTTGGACCAAGTGCTTCGCGAGCGTTCTAGCCGAGGTGAACGATTGCCGTATAAGACCGTCGTTCAGTGGGGATTGCAGGCTGCCGAAGCGCTCGCGCACGCTCATGCGCGAGGCGTGATTCACCGCGACGTCAAGCCATCCAATTTGCTGATCGACGCCAATGAGGATCGCGTTTGGCTGACCGATTTTGGTTTAGCCAAAAAAACTGACGACGTCACCTTAAGTCTCGCCGGAGCTTTACTCGGCACCCCACGCTACATGAGTCCGGAACAAGCGACCGCAACGAATCATCAAGTAGACCATCGCACCGACATTTACAGTCTCGGTGCCTCGCTTTACGAATTGCTCACGGGACAGGCGCTCTTTTGTGGCGAGTCACCACACCAATTGATCAGCCAAATCTTGACGACGGATCCTACCCCACCGCGTCAGTACCGGCCGGATCTGCCGCGAGATCTGGAGACGATCTTGCTGAAATGTTTATCGAAAGATGCTCGCCAACGTTACAACTCCGCCTCTCTACTCGCCGACGACTTGCGTGCATTCCTGGATGGTCGGGCGATTGCGGCCAGACGCGCCAGTTTGATCGAGCGGACGGCCCGATGGATGAAGCGTCAGAAGCGTAGCGTCGCGTTGACCGCCAGCGCGGTGGCGGCAACGTTGTTGTTGGTCGTTCTCAGTCTCGCGGGCGGCTACGCCTGGAAACGATCACGTTTGGCGTTTGTGATGTTGAAATCCGATCGCCCACCTCTCGTTGCCCAGTGGGTCGATGGCGATGAACAGGTTATTCCGCCAGCAACCATTCCGACACAGAACCGATTGGAAGTGCCAACCGGGGAATATCAGCTTCACCTCAGCAGCCACCATCGGCTCAGCCAAACGTACGATGTGCGGTTGAAACCTGGCCAGCATTTCGAGCATAAATTGGATCTCAATGATCAGTTGCTTTGGAGCGACATCAAGGTTGACCGAACCTACCAACTGGCTCGCTTCGATCAGCGACCAGTGAACCGCGAGGCCACCACCGAGCCGTCTGACACCGTTCCATCCACTTTGCCCATCTCACAATCATCGTCGTCTCGCACAGATGTGATCAGCTTGACGCAAGATGGTCTGCATTGTCTGCTCGGATCAAACGGCGAATCAGGTTGGAGTCTCGACTTGTTGGCTCGCCAACACAGGCTACTGAAAGAACAAGTTCGTTTGATTTGGCCGTGGGATAGTTTCGGCACCAGCGTTTATTCTCGTGGGCTGGGGGCCTTCGACGAGCGTCCGATGATTGTCTCACAAGCCGACTCAGCGGATTCGCTGTTTATGGATTTCAACAGCGACGGGTACAGTGATTTGGTGCTTGCGACTCAGAATCAAGCGATTGTGTTAGCGATCGATGGCCAAGACGGTGAACCGCTTTGGGTTGTCGCGCGAGGTGAGGCTGTATCTGCAGAAGATCCAACGGTCGGTCAGGTTCACCAGCGACTTGGTGCGATCCTCTACTCGCCTCAACTGGTAATTGATCAGGATGGCGATGCGGTCGATGATTTGCTGATCGCACACATCACACTCAAGAGCGAACAAGCACCTGCGACACGTTCTGTAGAACTTATCTCCGGTGCATCCGGCAGTAGCCTGTGGCTATATGAACTGCCCGACGAAGCCTTTGCTCTACCACCCAGTGAATCGGTTCCCTACGGACTGAGATGGTTCCATGGTCAGGGCGGCGGGTACAGCAGCGGTGGAGGCGGCTTTTTGCTGGCCAATCAGTCCTACGTGCGAGAGCATCCGCACTTGGAGCGATCCGGACCGCATCATTATCTTCCCACGCAGCCTATCGTCATCGATTCTGCAAGCGGAGCTGCATCAGTGGACGAATCACCTGACTCACACGTGGCACTCATTGCCGGGAGACAGCTTGTTCTGCTGGATCTACGAAAAGGCTTACCGGTTGCGGATCAATCCGACGTTGCGTCGACGGTCGAGATAGAGATTCGCCCGGCGATTCAACCGATCGCTGCGGACTTTGATGGCGACCGAGAGCCTGACCTGCTATTGGTCGAGCCCTTGCCGCCGCAGAACGTTTCCGCACAGCAGCAACCATCGCAGGTTCAATTGGTCGTCTGGTCGATCGCCAAGCAGGAATGCTTGTGGAAGCACCGCGTAACCGTATCGGAACCGCGACAGCCTGCGATGGACGTGCCGCAGCCAAATTGGCCGATCGTGGTTGATGTCGATCGAGATGGCGCGGCCGAGGTCATTACGCCAAGCGACTGTTCCGAAGGAGTGTCGAATTGGGGAGCACCACCGTGGGGAAAGTTAGCGATGTTGGATGGTCGCACTGGAGAACCGCGTTGGCAGCGGCAGTTATTTACGATGGACCAGCGAGTGGAGCACTTCATTGCTGGGCCCGATGTGAACAATGACAGCATCCGAGAAATCTTTGTGGCGTCATTGTGGGGCACCGAAGATACCGCGTTTGAGAAATCGCTCTTCATCGACTGCCTCTCGGGAGCCGATGGTCAAACCGTGTGGCGAACCAGACAGCCATTGACGGGTCTGGAGTCAAGCAATTCCAACTTATGGTTCAACAACCTGCAATGGTATGGTGACGGTGCTGATGGTTGGCCGCAGTTGATTGTGGCGATGCGCCGAGGCGATGCGGAGACAGTCGATCGCAGCTATCTGTTCTCTGCGGGAACCGGACGCATGACTCAGGTAGCGATGGACGTTACCGAAATACAATCCGGCGATTTCGACACAGACGGTATCGAGGATTTGTTGTTGTATAGTCGAAGCAGTGGCCAATCGCTCACACAGGGCGGCTGGCTGCAAGCGATCCGAGGTGTCGGGAGCGAAGCTTGGCGACGGATTCCGGAGTCGTCGATGGTTATGGTCGGTGATCTCGACAGCGACGGCGTTCGAGATCTGGTGACGAAGCAATCGCGGAAGAGTTTTGAAGCGATTAGCGGTGCGACGGGAACCACGCTATGGCAGAACGACGTGAGGTCGCCATCATTGGTTGAACTGCACACTTCCGCCGCGAGAGAGCAGCATGGAGGTAACCCAATGCATGCATCTGAGCGAGATATCAATGGTGACGGCGTTCCCGATTTAATTCTCGCTTCTCATCGCGGTAACACTCAATATCCGCGACCATTGTTGCTCGCACTCTCGGGCAAGACAGGTCAGACGCTGTGGGAATCCGAGGCAGTCGGTCAAGTGATCACCGGCGTGGCTTGGCAGGAATGCCGCGACTTAGACAATGACGGAAATTCGGAAATCATCATGGTCGCTGCGTTCGACAAGGGAGAACCGTTGAGACAAAGCTTCGGATCCGACGAAGCGAATTTATGGCTGGTCGTGGCTTCAGGCCAGACTGGGCGGACTCAATGGGCGGAACCGTTAACGTCCGCGGCAACTGGTGCGGCTGGACGCAACTACCGATTCGAAGACGTGCATCTTGAAGCCTCGTACATCGATCTCGATGCGGATGGCGTGCTCGATATCATTCTGCCTGCCCAGCGTTCTCCTCACGACTTGGCGTTAGAGACGCGAGCCATCAGCGGAAAAGATGGCCGGACACATTGGGGAGCACCACTTCCGATCGATTCAGACGCCAGAGAATCACTGGCTAACACCGCGCCGCCAGCGGTCGCGGACGTGGATGGCGACGGCAAGCCCGAAGTCGTCATTGTCTCACTTGTCGAACGAAGGACTGAGGATGGGCGGATCGAAAATCTTGTGCAGCTTGAGTTGCTCGATGGAGTTTCAGGGCATGCACTCTGGACATGGAATTCGTTGGCAGATCGTTGGGGTAATCAAGCGAGTCATCGCCGTGGTCGTCCCGATGATCGCCTACGCGCCGTGCTTGTGAGAAGGCCCACCGGCGGTCACTGGATCGCAGTGCGTTTCTGGAACAAAAACCAGGAGTTGCATGTTATCGACGAACTGGGACAAACCGTCTCTCATACCACTCAGCTCGCTTCCTTTGATCACATCCAGAACCGCGTATGGGCAATCGACGTCGACGGGGATGGCGGTGATGAGTTGATTATGTTGACTCAATCCGAGCTAATCATGGTCAGGCCCAATCAATTGGAAACTCCATTGTGGCATTTGCCGGTAAAAACAATGGGTTGGACTCAGATTCTCGGCGTGACCGAGAGAGCTCGAATGGATGACGGCGCGGATAAGGGATTGAGATTGTCGAGCGCTCCCACTGTGATTGTGCAAGCGGGACGCGATCGTAATTCGGTTTACGGTATTGATGCCGCAACCGGCGATTACTTATGGACAAGTGTTGGGCCGGCGATGCCTCCCTCGCTGCACGATGAGCCACCAGCAAACTTGTTGAATGTTCCTTCCGAACTGATGCCGCCCCATGTCTCGTTTCAATTTCAGTCGCAAGTACTAACACGTCGCGGCGTTCTCGTGGGTCGGTCGCTGAGCGAGAGCGATGCAAAAACCAGAATGCCACTGCCGGCGGGGCCCAACAGTCACACTCGATTTGCGTTTGAGAGGCCTCTATCTTCTTGGCAAACCTTTTCGCGACGTGATCGGATAATTCCCGCTTTAACTGAGGATCCCCGATTGCTGCGTCCCTTGCCTTGGAAGCCCGCTGACTATGAGCTTGAACGAATGCCATCGTTTATCGGCTGGTGTGCTTTTTACGGGATCACCTTGGCAGTCGTTCCCGTCACGTGCCTGTTCTTCGCCCTGCGGCGTCGACAATGGAGTTTACGTTTGATGTTAACTTGGGCTCCAGCGGCGGCAATCGTGACGTTGGGGATCATCAGCGTTGGACCTGGCCGAGATTTCGAAACGTTCACGAGCAAACTGATCGTCGCCTATTTCGTTGCCGGTCCGGTTTTTCTCACAATCATCGTCTTTGGTCGTTGGTTGACTCTGGGTCGCTGGCGTGGCATCGCACTCTGGCTGGGCTTGGCGTCCCTGGTCACGATCATCATGATGACATTGTCAATGGGGGGAACTTACTGGAGTGGTGCCAATCCACTTCAGCCGGGTGAGCGATACCGTTGGGACGGTTGGTATTGGATGGCCCCGCCCGTGTTTTATCTGGCAACATGGGCACTGTCTTTGGGAGTGTTTGTAAACGGGTGCGCGCAACGGTGCCGTCAATTTCTACTGCATCCTTCCACAAGCGAAAACTTGAACAATGTTTCTTCTGGCAACTGAGTGTCAATGAAAAAAATTGAAACTGCTAACGATTCCGGTGAACCGCCCATTGAACAACTGACACGGTATGAACCATGGTTGCGGCTCATCGCTGGTTGGGAAATCGACAGCCGATTGGGCGGAAAGTTTTCGGCGTCCGACGTCGTGCAGCAAACGATGCTCGAGGCATGGAAATGTTGGGGTAAATTCGACGGTGATCAAGAGTATCAGCGTCGAGCTTGGTTGCGTCAGATCCTCGCTCACCAGCTTGCTCAATTTGCCCGCCAATACATTGGCACGCAAAAACGGGACATCATGCGTGAACAATCGATTGACGCTTCGCTGGCCCACTCATCACTGCGACTCGAACAACTGCTCGCGGCCGACCAATCATCACCAAGTCGCCGCGCGGCCGACAATGAACAAAGTCTCCAGCTGGCGCGGCTACTCGAACAATTGCCGGACGATTATCGCCAAGTGATTCGCTTGCGTAACCTCGAAGATCTATCGCATGAAGAAGTGGCACAGCGAATGAACCGCTCGGTCGGTGCCGTTCGCATGCTGTGGGTTCGAGCCCTCTCGGCCCTCCGCCAGCAGATCCAAGAAACTTAAGGTGACGTGTTTGACTTTTGGATGATCAAAAAACGTCATTCTACGGCACAAATCCATGCCGCCACAAATGGCAACCTACAAATAGTAAAGGAACTGCTCAGGCACAACGCGGACCCAAACTGGAAACACGATGTCTCCGGCCAAACCGCTCTCATTTGGACATCCGCGTTTAGATCCCTTGCCCTGCTATTTCAAATGTGCGTGGTAAACTTGGTTCTTGCATCCACCCTGTTTGTCAAAGGCCAATGAGGATGTTTCGGGTTAGTCTGCACGTTCACTCGTCGTTTGTCTCTGGTTCGTCGGCCTTGGTAGCGTCCTTTGTTAATTCGTCCAAGTACGCTTGCAATGATTCGGCCTGTTCCTTCGGTGCTAACTTGATCGCGCGTGTTTGGGATTCGATGGCTGCCTGTTGATCGCCCGAGTGAGCTTGCAGGTGGGCGAGTGTGTCGAGGGCAGCCCACAACGATGCGTCTGTCGAATTTGCCATCGCCTTCGTAAGCGCGTCGATCGTGGCGGCGACGATTTCTTCATCCCCCGGATAGCCTTCAGCGACCGCTTCGTAGAGTTCCCATGCCCAGTTGTTGACGGCCGTTAAGCTATCATCCGCTTCGAGGTTGGCATGAATCTCCTTCATAATCGCCTTGACATTTTGACTGCCAAGAGCCGCTTGGAACCTGAAAGTGTTGAGGTACACCTCATACTTCGATCCTGCAAAAAGCTCACGATTCTCGTCGAGCATCTCGATCACCTGACCATACTTCTTACTTCGCTGAGCCGTCATGATCGTGCGAAAGATCGTGGACCGTTTTTCTTCTCGAAGGAACTCCGCTTTGGCTTCTTCACGATCCCAATCACCCGCCACGATGCTGGCCAAGGGTTTGTCCATCGACATTGGGTGACCGATCCATTCCACGTGTCCGTCAGTACCAACGATGAAAGCGCAGGGGATGCCGTTTTGATTGGCGGCTTTCATATAATCATCGCTGGTCGTGGCATCAGGGTCCGCCGTCAGACTGTACACGGATGTTAAGTCGCCATAGGTTAGCGGCGTGGCTTCTTTGTCGCTTTCATCCGCGTCGTCAGATTCTTTATCAGATTCATCTTGGGCAGGCTCTCGCTCCTTCAAGAATGCAGGATTGACTGGTCGATCCAAGAATTTCGTGACGGTATCGATGTCTTCACGCGAAACACTGATAATTCGAACATTTTGATCGGCATACTTTTCTTGGAGTTCAGCCAAATGTGGCATGCTGGCTAGGCATGGACCGCACCATGTGGCCCAAAATTCGACAACATAAACCTTACCAGTTTCAAAATCGGTGACGGTCGGTCGCGCGGTGTTGACCCAGTGCTCGATATCCAAAGGAGGCGCGACCGAACCAATGGATAGCTGCGGCGGTGTCGGTTTCGTTTCTGGTTCTCTTTCCGCTTCCCCATCGTCGGCAGATGCAGCGTCATCAGATTTCGATTTCGGCGAATCTGCAACTTGCAACTTGATAGCTTTAAGAGGCTTCGTCTTAGCTTCGGCGCTATTTTTCTCGTCAGCAAGGATGATTCCCGATGGAACGCAC
>JBGSMN010000016.1:0-4622 GCA_041740155.1 Rhodopirellula sp. | reverse complement strand
CCGAACCCCCGAAAGTCACCGCCAATGCCAACCAACCGAACTGGAAAACATCACCAGTACCCCTGGAGTGATGTCGCCTGCGCCGACGAAATCAGGCGGTTGGCACCACAAAAATCTTAACAAACCTTCACTTGATTAAGGTCTAGAGTGCAGACGCATATCAAGCTTTCACGTCGGCTTTCTGTATCAGGCCGATATAGGCGATGAGTTCATCGGCTCAGTTGACTTCTCCCGCGAGCAGGCGTACAAACTCGCAGCTGCACCGGGAATTGCACCGAAAAGAATGCGACGAAAGCAGTGGCGCAGGAAGTCCGTGTCGCTGGCTCTGCGATGGGCTCTGTTGTTCGTGGTGTGGTATCATCGGTGTGGTGTCATCGAAGAGGAGTTTGTTTGTCCGTTCAGGAACTTCTACATGAATTTGATCGCTGATTCCGGTCGTCCCGAGTTGATCACCTCGCACGGTGTGGTGATCGAGGCGGCGGTGTTGGATGAGTTGCAGGCTGCGAGTCATAGGTCGCTGATTCGCTGCGTCGTATTTGCGGGGCTGTATTTTCTATCGGCATGGGCGGTGGTCGGTTTGCAGGCTCGGCCGACCACGGTGGGTGTGCTGTTAGCTTGTGTTCCGATCTATATGATCGCAGCCGCGTCCCTGCATGGGATTAGCTTGTTTACTCATGAAGCCGTTCATGGGGTTCTGTCTCGGAACAAGGTGCTCAACCGCGTGTTTGGGATCGTCTGTGCGATGCCCGTGCTGCAGAACTACTCGGCGTACAAAGTCCTGCATTTGCGACATCACAAACATCTTGGCAATGAAGGGGATCCCGACCACTACGACAACTACACGGGATGGACGTGGATGGTGTTCAGCATGCACTGGCTGCGGCTAATTGTCGGCTATCCGATCTACATCGTGATGATCCCAATCTTGGGATTTCGGGAAGGGACGAGACCGCATCGATGCTGGATCGTCGCCGAAATCTTGTTGCTGTTCACTTTGATTGGGATCGCCATTAGCGTGACGCCATGGCATGTGATCCTGAATGCTTGGCTGATTCCGATGATAATCATCAACACGATGGTTAACATCCGGGGAATGAGCCAACACACGTTTCTGGAGGAGCCTGAGGATCCGGTTCGTGGGACACGGTCGATTCTGACGAACCCCGTGACCGAGTTCTTTATGTGCAACGAGAACTATCATCTTGAGCATCATCTGTTTCCCCGCGTTCCATGGTACAACTTGAAACGGTTGCATGGCGAGATCAAGGAGCAATTGGGGGAACGTGAAGCTCCGTTCGTGCGATCGTACTTCGAGTTCGTGTGCGAATTCATTCACAAGAGTTGGCAACGAAGTCCGCTGGGCCGCCGTGGTGAGACGGCCTGACCAAGTGACTTTGACGGACATCGACCACCGATGGCAGCGACACGAGATTCTGCTTTCGGCTCTGGGTGCGCTGACCATCTTGGCACTTGCCCTTCGCGCCGGTCCCACCGCTACAGCAACGCTTTATACCGCGGTGGCGACGGCGACTTTTTGTCTCGTTATTGTCGCGACAAGTCGTCACACCAAAGAGTCGGTGCAAAAATGCCGCTTCATCTCGGCGTTCTTGTATGTGCTGTGGTTCTACAAAGCGATTGAAATCATCGTCCCGGCGCTACGGAACATTCCGCATGATGGGGCACTGATCCATATCGATGAACAACTTTTTGGCGTTACACCGTCTGTTCCCGCGCAGTCGTGGACCACGGTCGGGCTCAATGAACTCATGAGTGGGTGTTATCTGACCTTCCTCGTATACCTCTATACCTGTGTGATTCACTCGTGGTTGATGCCGCTGGCTTGGACTAGGCAGTTCGCTTATTGGATCTTCTCGGTTTATGTCGTTGGTCTGGCTGGCTACATGCTGTATCCAGCCATTGGTCCCGAGCATGCGTTTCGGGAACTGTATGGGCCCGATTTGCAGGGGCCGGTGTTGACACCCTTGAATCGCTGGGTTGTCAATCGTGGTTCGTCGGTGTACGACGCCTTTCCAAGCTTGCACGTTTTGGTCACGTTTGCGCTGCTTGAATTTGATCGACAGAATCTGCGGCGTCGGTTTTACTGGATGGTGCTGCCCGCGATCGGAATTGTCGTTTCAACGATCTATTTGCGTTATCACTACGCGATCGATTTGATCGTCGGCGGATTGTTGTTCGTCGCAGCAAGAATGTGCTTCAAAGATGGAGAAAGCGGTGATGTGGAAACCGGGGATGGCAACGAGTGAAGGTTGGGTGAGGGCAACCGCGTCGCTGCCGGTCGGCTTTGCTCAAGTGCGTGAGGATCCGCGCATTGACCGGCGGATGATTGAAGAGTTCGGCTCGCCCGGACGGGCGATGGTCATCGCCTCCGGAGGTGAAACCGCCGCCGTGCTGGCGACTTTGCCGATCGAGTCGTTGCACCTAGTCGATTCTAACGCGGCGCAAATGGCTTTGACGCGGGTGAAGCTGTCGATGTTGGTTGACACATCGACCGAAGAAAGGCTGAAGTTGCTTGGCCATCGCGCGATGGATGCAGGTGAACGTCACTTGGAATTGGAGCGGCGGCTGTCTGAATTGGGGCTTGCCGCAAATTCCTTGGGACCGGCATGTTTAGTCGCCGAAATGGGGCCCGATTTCTGTGCTCGATACGAGTGGGTGTTTGCGCGGCTTCGCGAAAAGCTGGCTCCCCATCAACATCTGATTCGCGATCTGCTGTCGCTGTCAAACACGGCCAAGCAAGCCGAGTGCGTGCAACCGGAGACGGCATTGGGACAAGGCTTGGAACAAGCTTTCGACGAGGTGATGGAGTTATCGAACCTTGTCGAGATCTTCGGCCCCGACGCGACTGCGAACCCCACGATGCCTTTTTCCCGGCATTTTCTGGCGCAGACAAGGATGGCACTGAGCCGGTTTGAGGCGTCTGACAATCCCTTTCTGCATCAGCTATTTTTGGGCCACTTTGCAGGTCCGTTGTGGGATTGGATCGAACTGCCCAAGCATACAGGGCTTTGTTCGCTTCAGTTCAGTGTCGGCAAGATGAGTGAGGTGATCGCGACACTGCCTGATGCAGCTTACGACTTGATTCATTTGTCGAATATCCTTGATTGGGTAAAGCCGGCGGAGGCCGCGATGCTGCTGAGACATGTGCATCGATGTTTGATTCCTGGAGGGGGCGTGGTGATCAGGCAGTTGAACTCTACACTGGACATCGCCGCCGTGCCTTCGGGTCTAATCTGGCAGCGAGATCTCGCTCAGGAATTGCACGGCGAGGATCGGAGTTTTTTCTATCGTGAACTTCACATCGGGAGCCGCCCATGAAGATTCTAGAGGTCCAATCACATCCGACGGCCGAACTGAACGCGGCGCTAGCGACATTTGAATCAGAGTTTCGATACCCGCTGGGTGCTGATTCGTGGTTTCGCATCTCGCACGGCGATGACTATACGAGTTTCTTTCGAGCGATCGGTGACGCTCGTTCCTTCATCGCCATGAGTGGCTCCGAAGTCATTGGCACGATCACATCGATAATCTGTCGATTGCGCCATCCGGGCGGCGAGTTTCGCCGCGGAAGTTATATTTCTGATTTAAAGGTTGCGCGCTCAACCTCGGGCCGTACGTTGTTGCGTTTGTTCCGTGCGGCAACCGATTGGACGCTGACATCGCCCACACCGGCGTTTTGCGTTGTCATGGATGGAACGGTCAAAACCCCGGTCAATTATACCGGGCGCTTAGGGGTTCCGAAGTTTTCTGAGTTGGCCAAGCTGGTGATCTTACGGATTCCGGTCGAGCTGCTTGCACGCGTTCCCAGCGAGAGACTGCGGCTTGAAATCAAAGCATGCGAAAGAGAGGACGCCAAGCGAATTTACGAGCGGCTGACCGTCGACTGCTTTGCGACCGACGGTGGCCAATCGTCAACTCGGAGCCTAATGCTGCCAATCGGACTGATCGCGTCGGATGGGAGCGTTTGCGGTGTATTGGAAGACACTCGGCGCTGCAAGAAATTATTCCGCAGTGACGGCATGGAATTGGTGTCCGCGCACCTGTCATGCTTCGGGTACCGTTCGGTCGAGTCCGCCGCTGCGATGATTCTGGACGCGCTGCGGCGTTGTTCCTCGTTGGGTATTCCGGCATTGTTCGTTTGCGTTCGACCGGAAGACGTACGTCCGATGTTGCAGTCTTCGCGTTTAGAAGATGCCCAAACGGTTAAAGCGTCGGCGACTGTTTTTGGTTATTCTTTCGAAGGCCCGGGGAAATGGTCGATCAATACAGCGGAGATTTAAAAATGCATGACAGTGCATCGGCAACGTCGACCGAATTGAGGAGCCACGTTGATGCCAATCTGGCCGAAAGCGGCTTGATGAGAAACCAGTACTTCCGGCTACTGCAGTCGGGTGAGATGTCGCTGGAGAGTTTCCGACGTTCGCAGCAGCAGTTTTACTTTGCCGTGGATTACTTCTCCCGTCCGATGTCGGCGCTGATCATGCGAACGCCGAGCGGTGAGGAGCGGTTGGGAATCCTGGAAAACATTGTCGAGGAACATGGAAACTTTCGCCTGGATTCGTTTCACGAATCCACCTTTCGGCAATTCCTTCAGGCGATCGGGG
>JBGSMN010000331.1:0-20271 GCA_041740155.1 Rhodopirellula sp. | reverse complement strand
GAAGATGCGAAGCAGTTCGAGTGTGTGAAAAGTTGCGAGTGCCGCTGGCAACTTTTCTCGGTCCCGATGGCTATCGTTCTCTGATGGCACGGGCGGTGGCGATGGCAAAGTCCGAATTCCCCTCACTCCACCCGGTGCAGGCGCAATCAGACGGTTCATTGGATGAGATCGACACGAAAGACGCAGAGGCGGCGGTCGTTGTTTTGATCCACTTGCTTGGTCTTCTGGTGACGTTCATTGGCGAGCAGATGACGTTGCGTCTTGTACTTGATGGATGGCCTGAGGCGTCCATAGATGAAACGGATTCGAGCTTGAAGGAACAATCATGACCACTGAAAAGAAGGTGAAGATCGGAAAACTGTTCACCGGAGTACCGGGCCTGGATGAAATCCTAGGCGGAGGACTACCCGAGTTCTCATTCAACATCATTGCCGGAGAGCCTGGAGGTGGAAAAACAACGCTCGCTCATCAGATTATGTTTGCCAATGTCACGCCTGAACGTCCAGGCATCTATTTCACTGTATTGGGGGAGCCAGCAATCAAGATGCTGCGGTATCAGCAGCAATTCGATTTCTTTGACTTGGACAAGCTGAATATCGCGGTGCGGTTCATTAACCTGAGCCAAGTGGCACTGGATGATGATTTAGAGGCGGTGCTCGCACAAATCATCAAAGACGTTGAAGCGGCGCAACCGAGTGTCGTTGTGGTGGACTCATTCCGCACGGTGATACGTAAAAAACCAGGTGGAACAGGTCAGGAGGACCTCCAGAGTTTTGTCCAACGACTCACATTGCACCTAACGAGCTGGCAAGCGACCACTTTCTTGATCGGCGAATACACGAAAGGGGAAATGCGAGACAATCCGGTTTTCACCGTCGCCGATGGCCTGTTTTGGCTTTCCCAGCAGGTAGAACGCAATTCGATCGTGCGGAAGCTTCAGATCATCAAGCAACGTGGGCGAGCACCGATTCCTGGGCTGCATACTTTCCGCATCACTGGTACCGGCGTCGAGACCTTTCCACGTACTTTTGGTCTCACTGGACGCCCGAAGAAATCCCGAAATCGACCGCGGCTCTCGTGTGGAGTCGCCGAGCTGGACGCGATGATGGGTGGAGGCGTCCCCGAAGGAGATAGCCTGCTGATCGCCGGACCATCGGGCTCGGGGAAATCGGCATTCGCCACGCAGTTTATCGCCGCCGGTCTACGTCGTGGGGAACCCGGCATCATTGCCATGTTCGAGGAGCGTCCGGAAGAATATGCGAGTCGAGCCGAAACCCTCGGGTTGGGTTTCGATGCGGCGCTTCAGGAAGGAAAGCTCACGCTTTTCTATCTCCGTCCGCTGGATCTGTCCGTCGACGAGACAATGCGAGAAATCATCGACACGGTGCAGAAGACCGGGGCGAAACGGCTCGTGATTGACTCATTGGCGGGGTTCGAGCTGGCGCTCGCTCCGGCATTTCGCGAAGACTTCCGCGAGTCACTCTATCGGATGATTGGCGCACTGACCC
This sequence comes from Rhodopirellula sp., assembly GCA_041740155.1. Taxonomy (GTDB): domain Bacteria; phylum Planctomycetota; class Planctomycetia; order Pirellulales; family Pirellulaceae; genus Rhodopirellula. Next base: position 18,763 of record JBGSMN010000331.1, on the reverse strand, counting down.
GTACTGGCGTCACGATTGTGAGCACCGTCGAGCTGATCGAAAGCTTTACGGAACTGAGTTTAAGCCCTTACGCGATTTCATTTCTGAGCGACGACATCATTCGGTTGAGGTATGTGGAAATCGACGGCCAACTTCGCAAGATTTTGATGGTTGTCAAGATGCGAGGCGGCAACCATAGCAAGGACATCCGGGAGTACGAAATCACGTCGGAGGGCTTGCAAATTGGCGCACGGTTGACCGGCTACCGCGGCCTGATCACCGGGGTTCCCGAACCGTTGCGTTCCGAAGCTGAAGACCATGCGAACACCGCAGGCATGCCGGATCGTCAATCGCCGGAGGCATCATGAGCATGAAACGCGAACTGAACTCTACGGAAAAATCTTTCCATGTTCCTCTACTCTGTCGATACTTATCCGAACTGTCGCCTCAGCCGATGGTCGCTGTGGAAGGAAGAACGCATATCATCGACTACGTCAATCCTGCGTTCGCGAGACTCGTCGGAAAAGAAAGCAAGGATCTGATCGACCGTCCGTTTGCCGAAGCCGTTCCGGAGGGCTTGGAAAATCAGTGCCAGATGCTGTTGGATCGTGTCTTTCGCACTGGCGATCCCGAACACTTGCGAGAGCAAGAGCATCGTCAACCGCAACGGCAAGCGGTTTATTGGTCGTATGCGATGTGGGCGATCCTGGGGGAGGACGAACAGCCGGTGGGCGTGATGATCCAGATAACGGATACGACCGAGACCGCAATCTTTCGTCAACAAGCTGTCAAAATCAATGAGTCACTGATTGTTTCTGCCGCTCAGCAGCACGAATTGACGACGGTTGCGGAATCGTTGAGCACGAAGCTGCAGGCCGCCATCGAAATGAAAGATCGCTTCATCGCGGTGATGAGCCATGAACTGCGTAATCCCCTCAGCACGTTGAATAATGCCCTCGAACTGATGCGGCTGGCCGGAGATGATGCGGTCACTGTGGAGAGTGCTCTTGAAATGATGGATAGGCAGGTGAAGCAGTTGGTACGTTTGGTAGACGACCTGCTCGATGTCAGCCGAATTGCGACGGGTAAACTGGAGCTCCGCAAGAAACGGGTCGAGTTTGCATCGATCGTGCGGGATGCTGTCGAAACAAGCCGTGCATTGATTGACGACCAGGGGCACAAGCTTACTGTGGCGTTGCCGCCTGCCCCGGTCTGGCTCGACGCTGACTCAGCCCGACTGACTCAAGTTTTTTCAAACTTGCTGAACAACGCCGCCAAGTACAGTGAACGAGAAGGGGAGATTCGATTATCGGCTGAGTGTGACAAAAGCGAAATTGTCGTGAGCATCCAGGACACGGGAATCGGCATTCCCGCGGCAAAACTTTCTCATATCTTTGAAGCGTTCGTACAGGTCGACACGTCGTGGCAGCAACGACAGGGCGGGATGGGAATCGGCTTGTCGCTCGTCAAGGAGTTTGTCGAGCTGCATGACGGGCATGTCGACGTGCGAAGCGACGGTAAAGGTAGTGAGTTCGTTGTTCGCCTGCCCATCGCAGCAGAAGTAGACGAGCCGATCGCCTCAGTGCAACATCCATCTATCACTCGGACACGCATTTTAGTCGTGGACGATAACAAAGACGCCGCAGCGACGCTTGTCATGGTGCTCAGATTAATGGGTCATGAAGTGCATGTTGCCCACGGCGGGGAGGACGCCGTAGCTGCCGCACAAACATTCCGCCCGACCATTGTTTTGATGGACATTGGAATGCCAAACGTCGACGGATACGAAGCATGCCGACGAATCCGTGCGGAATCATGGGGTAGCGATATACTCATGGTCGCAGTCACTGGTTGGGGATCAGACGAAGATAAACGACGGACACGACGTGTGGGGTTCAATCGCCACTTGGTGAAGCCTGTGGAGCGTGACATTCTCGAAGAGCTAATCGCAGAACATGGTCATCGGTCGCTCGTAAACGCCTCAGTACCACGCCAGGCTTCTTTGCGAATCTTGGTTGTCGATGATAGACGCGATGCGACTTACATGCTCCAAACGCTCCTCACTAGAGATGGACATGATGTTCGGACAGCTTGTGACGGACCAGGCGGATTGGCAGAGGCAATTGAATTTCAACCGGATGTTGTGCTTTTAGATATTGGATTATCGGGCATGAGCGGTCTTGAGGTAGCAACGCGAATTCGTCAGCAGCCCACGATCAGCGATATTGTACTAATTGCTATGACAGGATACGGAGAAGAATCTGATCGTCAGCGTTCCTTTGCAGCTGGCTTTGATCATCACTTGGTCAAGCCGGCTGACATCAGAAGTGTGAAGAAGATTCTGTTAACTGTGCCAAGCCAGCCATTCTGAACAACGCCACCTACCTATCCAAACCATGCAAATGAATTTGGATGGCCACTTCTTTACGCCGTCGTTACTTTAAGTATTTGTTCTGTCGATTCATCTCTGGGAACTTTTTTGAAGCTCGTTAATCTAAGCGTGTTATTTGTTTCACTCGTTGCCGCCATTCATGGAAGCCCCGTCGGTTGACACACGCTGTTTTGGAACCCGCTGCGGTACGTAGTTGTCTTGATCAAGCTGGTTTAGCTCACCGCGATCTGTGGTTAGCTCATTGCACCGACGTTTCACTCGATGGTCGCCAAGTATCGCAGTGGCTGGTCGTGTCGTGGGAGAACGTGTCTGTGCTCAGCGACGATGCACATCCGCAAGTGCTGCGAAGTCTCCCCTGGAGTGTCATCGAATCGATCCGCACACAAGCCGGGGTCGGTGGCGGTACTTTGCAAGCAAAGGTCGGCGGCGATTGGGTCGACATGCTGCGATTCTCTAACGCACTGGCAAATCGCTTTCACAAAATTTCGCGGTTCCTCGAACGAGCTCGCGAATTCCGTTTGAAAGATCCGTCGGCGACGTTGCTGCCCGAGAACCTCACCGATGCATTGAACAGCGACATCGACCCACCGCAATGCTCACAGTGTTCTCTGCGACTATCGAGCGTCGACGAGGCGTGTCCGCGTTGTATGCAGCGCGGTCATATCTTGCGCCGTGCCGTTGAGTTGCTGCGGCCCTACCGACGCGGTGCGATCCTGTTGTGCTTGCTGACAATCGCCGGCGTGGTCGCCGAATTGATCCCGCCCAAGCTTCAGCAGTACATGATCGACTATGTACTGGCCAGCCACGTCACACCGGCTGGCGATACCACAACCCCGCTACCCGATTTCAAAACCGCTTTGCTGCTCGTCGTGTTAGCGTTTGCCGGGTCACGGATTCTGCTCAGCATCGTCGGCGTCATCAAAGGTCAACTGGCGACAACAATCGGCACCGGACTGACCAGCACGCTGCGTTCGCAAATGGTCCGCAAACTGCAAAGCCTCGCCATCGTGTACTACGATCGACATCAAGTCGGCTCGCTGCTCTCGCACGTGGCGCACGACAGCGAAGTGATGCACGGCTTGATGCACCAATTGACTGGCGGCTTCCTGCTCCAAATCGCTCAACTGATCGGCGTCGGTATCATGCTCGTTTGGATCAACCCCAAACTAGCGATGTACACGCTCATTCCCGTGCCACTGGTGTTTCTAGGCACCTGGATTTTTTGGCAGAAAGTCTATCCACGCTATTACCGGTTGTGGGATGCATCGGCCAAACAGATGTCGGTATTGTCCGGCATGTTGTCAGGCATCCGAGTGGTGAAAGCGTTCGCGCAAGAAGATCGCGAGTATCAACGGTTCTCGCGTTCAAGCGAACAATTGCGAGATTGGCGATTGTGGGTCGAAAAAACGAACGCGTGGTATTCGGCCACGATGGGTTTGGTGTTTTCGTTGGGCGGTCTGATCGTCTGGTACGTCGGCGGGCGCGATGTGATCGGCGGCTCGATGACCTTAGGCGAGTTGATCGCGTTTCTGGCATACCTTGCCATGTTCTACGCACCGCTGGGCGCACTGTCGAATTTCACCTCCTGGCTGACCAGCTTTCTCACGGGCAGCAAACGCGTCTTGGAACTGCTCGACACACCGCTCACCGTCTTGGACGCTCAACAGCCGCAAGCCTGGCACCAACCGCGAGGCGAGATCGTGTTTGAAAACGTGTCGTTTGGTTACGATCGTAATCAGCCAGTCATCAAGAACGTGTCGTTCGAAGTCGCTGCTGGCGAGATGATCGGTATCGTCGGGCGCAGTGGCAGCGGCAAGTCGACGATGGTGAATCTGCTAGGCCGGTTTTATGATGTTCAAGAAGGCCGCATTTTGGTCGATGGCATCGATTTGCGAAACCTCTCCGTCAAAGACTTGCGTGACCAGCTAGGCATCGTGTTTCAAGAATCATTCTTGTTTCGCGGAACGATTTGGCGAAACCTGAGCTTCGGACGACCGCAATCGACGATTCAAGAAGGATTGGCTGCAGCCAAAGCCGCCGGCGCACACGACTTCACTTGCCGCCAACAACTCGGCTACGAAACTCTGCTCGGCGAACACGGCGCAGGTCTTTCCGGTGGCGAAAAACAACGCTTGTCGATCGCCCGCACGTTGTTGTACGACCCCAAGATCTTAGTGCTCGACGAAGCGACCAGTAATATCGATGCCGAAGCCGAAAAAAGTATCCAAGACGCACTGCAAGTATTGATACAAAACCGTACCACGATCGCGATCGCACACCGACTGTCGACGCTGCGCAACGCAGATCGAATTCTGGTGTTCGATCGTGGCGAATTGATCGAGCAAGGTTCGCACGCTGATTTGCTGGCCGCCGATGGCACCTACGCACGATTAGTGCGGATTCAAATGTCCGTTTCAAAAGACCCCAGCGTCGATCGGTTGCTCCATGCCGAAGCCGATACGCATAGCGTCGCCACTGCCACCGCTGGCGGTTGGAACAATGAGAAAGCTCAAACGACCGCGACGGCCGTTCTTGATGAATCGCCAGACAAAGTATCGTTGGACACTGAAACTCCGGAGAATGATCAATCCAAGTCGACACCGCCAACAATCCATTATCTGCAACCGCTGAAAACTCATTTTGTACGCGGCGAGCACGAGCGATTGGAATTGTGGATCGATGGCGAGCGAGTGGGCGCGAGTGTGTTTGTGCTCAGAACGTTCCCAGCAACTCGCCCGCAAGAGTTTCTCAGTGTGCGAGGCTGGAGCACTGACGGCGACGAAGTCGAACTGGGGATCATCGCCGCGTTGCAAGATTGGCCGACATCCGACATCACGCTAGTCAACGAATCGTTATCGCGACGCTATTTAATGCGTCGCGTCATTCGCGTGCACCACGCAAAACTACAGTACGGCTATCTCGACTTAGAATTGGAAACCGAAATCTGCACTGACACCGGCACTGAAACGAGCGTTGAGTGTTGCACGATTCGCTGGACACAAAGTCAAGCGATCGATTTTGGCGACAATGGCAAACTGCTCATCGACACCAACGAGAACCGTTACGTGGTCGAAGACATCGACGCCCTCCCACCGCCCGACCGAGAACGCTTCTTGCAGTACGTATACTGGTAATCACCATCTTCATTCACTTCCCTTCGCCCGTGCTACTCTTCTTCCTCCAGATTTCATTCACCCCTCTCGGGAGCACTATCCATCGGACCGACTGATCGTTGAAATACCCCACCACTCCCGACGGCCGCCATCTCGTCAAAAACACCTCCTACGCCGACTGGTGGTGTTCTCTCAACAAATGATCCTCCGACGGGCCGACATTTCAAACCGTTGGAAGTTTTAGTTCATGAGCGTGGCAAGTTTGGGTTTATGTTTTCCAGGAATTTTTTCCAGGCATCCGTCCAATGCCCGACAGAAGTCGGAAAAATCTTTTTGGATAACATTCCGTAGTCGGTGAAAGGGGTGGACGTTGGTAATAACGACGTCTAAAAAATTGCGGCGTATCTTAGTCCTAGAGCCAAAGTCGTCTTGATGGATTAAAAAGGCAAAATCCGAAACTGCACATCCACCCATGACCTTCCTCGCCCACTAACAAATACACATGCAACCTCTCCAATTAGATGAACCCCATGACGCTCGTCCGTGGTGGCAACAGTTGACCAGCTATCACTGGTTCGTGTTTGTGATGGCGGCGCTGGCGTGGCTGTTCGATTGTCTCGATCAACAGCTATTTATTCTGTTTCGAGATACGGCGCTGACAAACCTACTGCCCGAGGGCGCGAACGTGAAAACGTTCGGTGGTTACGCCACATCGATCTTCGTGGCAGGTTGGGCCACCGGCGGATTGTTTTTCGGATCGCTGGGAGATCGGATCGGGCGTGCCAAGACATTGACGATCACGGTTCTGCTGTACTCGGTTTTCACTGGATTATCGGCGTTATCGACATCCTGGATCGACTTTGCGGTCTACCGCTTTATCACGGGCTTGGGTGTGGGCGGCGTCTTTGGTTTGGCCGTGGCACTGATCGCCGACACCCTACCTCCAGGGGCGAGAACCTGGGCTCTTGGCGTGCTGCAAGCGCTTTCAGCGATCGGCAACGTGACCGCCGGATTGATCAGCATGTACATGGGAACGTTGATTTCGTCGCAGCAGATCACATCTGATCAAGCATGGAAATACGCGTTTTTGGTCGGTGCCATTCCGGCTTTCCTGTGCGTTTTTATTCAGTTGCGATTGAAAGAGCCACAAAAGTGGACGGAAGCTCGCGAGGCCGGGCGTTTAAGCGGCGCCAAGTTCGGTTCGTACGTTTCGCTGCTCGGCCCAGGGCGATGGCGCAAACCTGCAATTCTGGGAATGCTGCTATGCATCACCGGCGTTATCGGGCTGTGGGGAATCGGATTCTTCGCGCCGGAATTGGTCGGCGATGTCATCCAGACGTCGTTGAAAGATAAGGGCCTCAGTGATACTGAAATCACCAGCCAAGCAACTTATTACAAGGGGCTCAATAGCATCATCCAAAACTTCGGAGCGTTCTTGGGGATGCTATCGTTCGCCTATCTCGCCCAGCGGACAGGCCGAAAATTTGCCTTCACGCTCGCTTTCATTGGTGCTTTTCTGGCGACGAACTTGTACTTCCGCATGTTCCAGGGCGTCGATCAATTGTGGATGAGCGGTGTGATGGGATTCTTTCAGTTGGCGTTATTCGCCGGGTTTGCGATTTATCTGCCCGAGTTGTTTCCCACGCGACTGCGCAGCACCGGGACTAGCTTTTGCTACAACGTCGGTCGCTTTCTTGCCGCAACAGGTCCGTTCACGCTGGGTTTGCTACAGCAAAAATTGGGTGAATCGGCGATTGCGAAACTTCCCGAAACTGCTGACGCGGTGGCAAGGGCTGCAGCACGATTGTCCGCGTTTCGGGATGCCACCTCCTGGGTCAGTTTAGTGTTCATCGCCGGTTTGGTCGTGGTTTATTTTCTTCCCGAAACCAAAGGACAGCCACTTCCCGAAGACGACTAAACGAGACTCCTGATATCGGGCCATTTTGAAACGAATGCCGTTACGGCGACCACTAAGAAGCCAACCAAGCTGAGCCATAGCATCGCGTCCCACCATTTCCCTGGTGCGAGTCGCTGGTCGCTTCGTTTGTATCGGAAATACAGTGCCGCTGCCGCAATCATCGGTAGCATCAATGCTTGAGCAATTCCCGAAGCCAACACCATCACAGCAGGAGCATTGATCACCAGTAGCAACGCAAGCGATAAGAGTGGCCAAAGTAATGACACCAGCTTAATCCAGCACAGTCGCGGCTTGTCGCTGTTGTCATGCAAGCCTAACAGCCCCGTCGCATCTGCAATCATCCTTGCATACGCAGCGGCAGCGACAAAGAACGTGGAATAGAGCACAACCACTGCACCGATCAAAAACACGCTGCTGGTCCACGACCCGAAAATCGGTTCGTACATCGCAGCCAGGGTTTGAATCATATCTTGGCCTTCGGGATTTAATCCGGCTCGGTGAAGCACCGAGGCACCCATCATGTAGAACGCGATCGTGGCCACTGTGTACACCAGCATCGAAGCCCACGCATCAAGTTTCAACACCTTCATCCAACCCCGCGCCCGCTTCGTCCATGCGTCCGAGTCATCTCGTGGTCCCGTGAACTTAGCGTACCCTTTCTCAAGGCACCAATACGGATAAGCAACCAACTCAGTCGCGCCAACGCCAATAATGCCAAACGTCGCTAAAGCGGTCAGCAGCGGATTGGCGGTGAGTCCTTCCACGATCGGGGGCAGTTGAAAACTTAAGCCCTGCATCACTTCGGCACCACTCGCTCCCCAATCACTATGGAAGTGCAGCATGATCGACGCGATCAAGGTAATGCCGGTGAAGCCAGCAACCAGAATGGTCGTGAACGATTGAATGAATCCAAAACGTCCGATCACCAGCATGACGGAGGTGAGCACCGCCACAATCGCCGACCAGATGTTGGCGTCCTGCGAAGGGTTTTCATCGAAGACTTTTAGTGCCTCCGCAAAATTAACAATGACTTGTTCCTGTGCGACAAACTGAGCCTCCGTCTCTGCTCCCAAAATTGCCGCTCGCTGCTGACGAAGCCTGGATAGCTCGCCACTGTATTCTGCTCTGCTCCAGCCATCGAAGCGTCGTTGGACCACGTTGGCTTGTTCAAGTTCAGGGTGCGCACGATACATCAATGCTAGCTCCACCTTCGCACCAACATGCGTGCTGGACGCTTCGTTGTATGCGATTCCCTGAGTCGTGATCGGTTTGGTAATCGCCAAGCATTGCCCAATTCCACCCAGGATGCCGCCTTGCTGTGAAACAACTAGAATTGTCGTCACCCACCAGAACCAGATGATCCAGTTAACTTGCCAGCGCGGCCCCGGTACGGAATCCAATGCCTTCAGTGGCGTTTCGCCGTGGGTGAGTGTGTACCGCCCCAGCTCAATCTGAGTAAATACCTTGATGACACAACCGATGATGATCAGCCAAAGAAAGTAGAACCCCGCCTCGGCGCCCGTCTTGGTGGTCGCAATGAGTTCTCCGGAACCCACGATCGAGCCGGCCACGATCATGCCAGGACCGAGCTTTCTGAGCATGCCGCCGAGTGTCTGTGGAGGATCAATGATCCCACTTATCTCGCCGGATTTCGTTTCATCGATCATGTGGGTATTCCAAGTGGAGTGGGATTGAATCGGGTATCGTACATTATCTCGCTGCGTTGTTACATTCTTGTCCTCCCACTCTCCTTTGACGGGTCATCATGCTGCCACGGACGCTCACGCTTCACGACCGCGACGATTTGATTGTCGCTCTGCAAGATCACCAAGCTGGCGAGGTTGTCGAGCATGCTGGCCGCTCGATCACACTCCTCAATACAGTCGCCGCGAAGCATAAATTCACCTGCCGCGATATCGCCAAGGGCGAGTCGGTGAAGTTATATGGAGTCACCGCCGGTCGAGCCACGGTCGCGATCCAGGCAGGCAGTTTGGTCACGACATCCAATCTCGTTCACGACGCCGAAACATTCGGCTTCCGCGATCGAGCGTCAACATGGACGGCGCCTGATACCCAGCGTTTTTCGAGTCGCACGTTTGACGGCTATGTTCGCGACGACGGAGCTGTTGGCACCGCAAATATGTGGGTCGTTGTCCCGATGGTGTTCTGTCAAGAACGCAATCTTCGGCATCTGCAAAAGGCCATGTTGGAAGAACTCGGCTACACCAGTCAGGACGGTTACCGCAGCATGACTCGCGAGCTGATGAAGTTGTATGGCGATGGAGCGACCAGCGGACAAATCATAGAAACTGACTTCACCACGACGGCAGTATCTGGCCATGCAATGCGATCTGAACACAAACGCCTGTTCCCACATGTCGATGGGATCAAGTTTCTTTCTCATTCGATCGGATGTGGTGGAACGCCAGCCGATGCTACCGATTTGTGCAGACTACTTGCTGGTTACATCAACCACCCCAACGTCGCTGGTGCGACTGTGCTTAGCCTCGGCTGCCAGAACGCTCAAGTGTCAATGCTGCAAGAACAGTTGCACAAGCTGAACCCTGTGTTTTCCAAGCCGATGTACATTTTTGAACAACAAAAACTCGGCAGCGAAGCGAACTTGATGAACGCTGCACTGAGGCATACCTTTGCAGGTCTGATGCAAGCTGACCTGTGCCGTCGAGAGCCCGCACCGCTGAATAGACTCACGCTCGGCGTTGAGTGTGGCGGTTCCGATGGATTTTCTGGAATCAGCGCCAACCCAGCGATTGGTCATGCCGCCGATTTACTCGTTGCATTAGGCGGCAAAGTGATCTTGGCAGAGTTCCCCGAGCTTGTCGGTGCCGAGCAAGAGGTACTCGACCGCTGTGTTGACCGGGCGACTGCGGATCGCTTTCTAAAAATCATGAGCGATTACAGTCAACTGGCGGCGCACGTCGGAGCGGCCTTGCACCTCAACCCGTCGCCTGGAAACATCGCCGACGGACTGATCACGGATGCCATCAAATCACTCGGAGCGATTCGCAAAGGTGGCACGTCATCGATCGTTGATGTGCTCGACTATCCAGAGCCTGTCAAACATGACGGCCTGAGTTTGCTATGTACTCCCGGCGGCGATGTCGAATCCACGACCGCGCTCGTGGGCAGCGGTGCGAACGTGCTCGCCTTCTCCACAGGCATGGGCACACCAACGGGCAATCCGATCACGCCAGTATTGAAAATTTCCAGCAACACAGCCGTCTCTGAAAAAATGCCTGACATCATCGATCTCGACGCAGGCCCGATCATCACCGGCGAAAAAACGATCGAGCAAGTGGGTGAAGAGTTACTGGACAAAATCATCAGAACTGCCAGCGGTCGTTACACACCCATGGCCGTGCGGCTCGAACAAGATGATTTCATTCCTTGGAAACGCACTGTGTCGCTGTAGACGATTTGCCATCAGGTACTTCCAATGAAATGTGCTTAGTACCATTGCATCGCATAGTCCTCGAACTTTGTCGTCGCTTGCTGACGTGCCTCGGGATCATTTACGTAATCGGACCATTTGCTTTTGTTTTGATCGAGTAGCCGGTACAAACGAGCTTTGCTGTATTGGTAGCGGTGCCAGTGCCAGGGAGTGTCTTGCGAGTAGGATTCGATCTGCCGCTGCCGCTCGGCTAGCATCGCACGTACGCCTTCGCGAATTATGACATCAGAGTGGTCGACCAAATCCAATATTGGAAATACACCTTCATCATCAATCGGTTTGACGGCAATCATGACAGAAGGTTTGAGGTATCCATCTGCGACACGGGCTGCATTGTAACGGTGAGCGATGTAGTCCACGGGAAACAAACAATACAGCACGACAGCGAGTGACAATGCGATCAACTGTGACTGAACTAACCACTGGAACGAACGTTGTCGAAGGATTTTGCGAATCACTAACACAAAACCCACCAATACCAGTGTGATCCCGAAGAAGCCGACCAGCCGCATGCGTGTCATGCCGTTGTAACCGACATAAATCGACAATCGATTGTAGACGGCGATGGCTAACAATAGATTCATTGCTGACCAGATCCACGCTAGTGTTTTTAAGCGACCGACACGTGGGTCTCGAAACATTGCATGGTTAAAAACGATCGAGAGTGTGAGCGTTGCTAAGGCGAGCGCAATGGTTAACCAAGCCGCTCCTTCATGTGCATATCCCGCGTAGTAAAACCCTTCTGGAAACTCTCTCTGCCAAAGCGTTCGGAACTCGAATACCAGATATGCAGCAAACAGTGCGATCAATGCGATCAGCGTGTTGCGAAATGGGGCATACAGTGGATTTGCGGTCTCGTCAGGCGAAGCCTTGCTCGGAGATGAATCGGCGGCGATCCCTGGTCCGAGCAATCGCAGTAGGAGGTCATTGTGGGCGGGAACGAACGGTCGCAGCACACCACAGCCCACAAAAAATGCTAACACGACAAACGGTAACTCCCAAAAGGAGATCTCGGAAAAGAAACCAAAAATCTTGTCTGAGAAGCGACCGATCCAACCCGATACGCGCTCAACCAAGTCGGGGTTTGCCAGAATAAAGATGCTGCCGAACAATCCAACCGCAACAAGAGGGAATAGCACCGACAGCCATACCGAGCGGGAAGGGACGATGCCTTCGGGTGTCGATACGCGTTGCAATTGAGGTAAGCGTTCGGCCCCGAAAAATGGTGCGAACAGAATGGTCGTCAGGACTCGCGAAAGTGTCGGCAGCCAGCCTGACAAGGAGAGCACGAGTGAGATAAATACATACGCTGCTGCCAGTGAAGCTGGCACCGAACCAGACCAGCCAATACGCAGGATGGCGAGGACAAGCAGACTGCCCGCGATCCAGACGGCACCGCGCCGATTTCGTCGACCGCTGGAGGTGGGTCGCTGGCTTTCTTGAAACAATTCATCTCGCAATTGATGAACGATGAACAGAGCGAGCATTGCGATCGCAAAAAAAACAGCAATGGCGAAATAGCCACGCACGCGAAAGATCAAAAGGTCCGCAGCGACCGTCCAACCCAAGACCATCAGCACTTCGGAAAAGATCGCCCAACCATGGCCCGCAATGGGGATCTCGTGTGTATCAAGCGTTGGCAGGATGGTAGCTGCATCCGAAACACTCGTGTCATTGGACATCGTATTCGCCGCCGTGAGAAAAGAAGAAGAGTGCGAGTTCTCTTCAGTTTATCACAACACGTTCACAATTGACCGATACTTTCAGAACCGTTTTAGCGAGTACGGGCTGGGGTCGATATGAGTCGACTCGCCAGTGATCATTTGTGCGATCAGTTTTCCGGTGCCAGTCGCTGTTGACAGACCGATCATGCCGTGACCGGCCGCCACCAACGCGTTTTCGACTTTGGGAGCACGATCGATGCACGGCAGGTCGTCATAGACCATCGGTCGCCAACCTGCCCAAGGAGCTTCGGGTTGTTGTGGTAACGGTGTCCGCAAGTAACTCTGCGCACTATCACGAATCATCTGCATGCGTTTGGCATCGAGAGATTTGTCGTAGCCTGCAAACCGCATTGTCGATCCCACCCGCACGTGATCACCCCAAGGTGTCACGGCAACGTGTGTGTCTTCAAATATCATTGGCTGACGAGGCGCAGTGGCGAGCGATGAAAACGTCATCGAGAGTCCTTTGCCTGGAACAATCGGAATCGCACAACCAAGTGGTTTCGCAAATCGGGGCGACTCCGCACCGCTGGCGATCACGTACTGCTCCGCATGCATCTCACCACGGCTCGTGCGGATGCTACTAATTTTTCCTTTGTCGATGTTCAGTTCCAACACCTCGGTGTCTTCGATGATTTCACAGCCGGAATTCTGCAATCGGTCTTGTAGGCACTGCATCAAATGCCCTGGATGCAGGTGCGAATCAGCGTCAAAAATCCATCCACCAGCGAGTTCCTCGACGAGCGTCGGTTCACGTTGCTGGAGTTGTTCGGGATCGAGCCGCCGGGGATGGATATCATAACGAGCCGCTAACTCGTCGGCTGTTTCTTGAAACGCTTCCCACGTTCGTTGGCCGCGATGGACGATCATCAACCCGGCATCGTGCCATTGGCAATCGGTCGGATGCTCACCGATAAATTCACGGTAAAGCGACATCGACGAACGCAGCAATTCATGCCGCGCCGCAGCAGCATGCGTTTTGGGTGATTCCGAACAGTGTCGTGAAAACTGAAACAACCAATTCCAGAGTTTTGGATCGAAACGCATGGCCATTGAAATCGCACCGCGACCGGTCAACAGTTTCGGCAGCGTGTGAGTGATCGCACCGGGCACACACAACGGCATCACGTGACTGGGACAGATGTAACCACAGTTGCCCGTTGATGCGCCCGCTCCGATCGAATCACGTTCCACGATGCGAACCCGCACGCCACGTTGCAAAAGATAAAAAGCGGTCCAGCAGCCGATGACGCCACCGCCGATGATAATCACGTCCGTGGCTCCTTTATTGGGTACGGTGTTGGCGGCAGGTTGTTGGATCGGTTTCACGGGGGTTCGGTTACTGAGTTTGGAATTTCCACTGCGGTGGCGTCTGGCGAGTAAGCAGTGGATCACGCGTCGGGTCGGACCATAATATTGGCTCAACCAACGCGATCGGGATACTCCCCTGACTCAAAATTTGATCGTGGAATTCCTTGAGTGTTCCGCGCCGTTCGCTCGTCCAACGGGCGGCAAGCTGTCGCAATTGCATTGCTCCCAACATGTAAGCGGCTTGATACAACGGTGGGTAGTCCGGCCCCACGCTTCGCCGGACCTCTGCTTCCGCACCGAGCCGATCGAAACCGACATTATCGACTAGGAAATTGACGCATTGATCGGGCGACATTTGCCCCAGATGAAATCGCAGCGAGAAGATGATGCGGGCGTAGCGGTGGGCACGCCACACCAAGAAACCCATCCGCTCTTCCGGAGTGCGCGTGAAGCCGTTTTCCTCAAGGAGGAACTCCCAATACAACGCCCAACCTTCGAGCCAGAACGGGGTGCCAAATCCATCGCGATGCGTTTCATACCGCTGAACATGAAAAGCCTGCAAGTGATGACCTGGGATCAATTCATGATGCACCGTGGCGCGTACAAAAGGCAGGTTGTTGCCACGCAGGCTTTGTCGTTTCTCATCATTCGTCATGCTTGACGTTGGAAACGAAACGCTGATCAGTTCACCTCCAGTGAAAAACGGATTCACCTTTTGACGTTCGGGGCTCATCATCTCCATCCGCCACGATGTTTGTGCGAGTCGGTCGATCGTGAGCAGGTCGCGATCGAGTAACCACTGCACCGATTCGTCGGCCGTGCGGCGGATCAGTTCAGGCTGTTCGCCAGGCGCGACATGTAGCGTTTTGATCTTTTCCACCGCTGCCTGCCAATCATCGCCGAATCCCAACTCACGGGACGTTTGCACCATCTGATGTCGGCATTGCTCGTACTGAGTTTGCGCGAGTTCCAGTAATTCTTCGGGTGTGTCCGCGATGAATTCGCGCCGCAATTCAATCAATAGACGCTCTCGTCCCGCCACCCGGCCTTCAATGCCGCTGGCGTCGGCGGCTCGCGAGATCAACTCCTGGTCACGAGTTTCCAAGTCGGCACGTTCGGCGAGGTATTTCATCTCCGCTATCAACAAGTGATAGTCGACTTGGTCGCTACGCGGCCACTGCTCGAACGACAATCCTTCCGGCTCGTATTGCTCGAAGAGCTTGATGCGTGCCCGCCAGTAGTCACGAATCTGGCCGGGCATGTCCTCGGTTTTCTCCTTCATCTCGCGTTCGACGCCAAGCAGTACCAGAGAGTGGTTTTTCAAACAGGCGGGCATGAAACGAGTCGCGGTTTCAGCATAGCTGGTCAGGTCAGGGTAGCCCTCGCCAAACATGATGGGCGCTAAGCGATGAGCCGACGGCGATAGCCGCGGGTTACGGTCGACACCTGCGGCTGGCGCGGTAGGCTCAAGAGGTACATTGGAATTTGGGGCGATAACGCCCGCGGCTAACGCCGTCGGCTCACGAGCATCTTGGGCTGCCTTCAGTAGATCCTTCATTCGCTGGGAGATACGAGTTGCCGAGTCGTTCACCCACCAATCAAACTGTGGATGGTAGTCCGCGTAGAACGTTCGCCAAAGCTCCAGTTGGGTGACCAGTTCGTTGAATAGTGGAAGGCTATCCGTTGGAACTTCGAGAACGCTGAGTAATTCATTTTCAATCCGTTCTAGTTTCTTGGAGATCGCATGCCAATCCTGAGACTTGCCACGGTGTTGCCAGTCACAGATTTCGGTGATCATTGCCACGATCGGATATTGTTGGATCAACTGCTCAGCCAGAATTCGATCACGGGAGAACTGCTCACGATCGATATTGATTTGGGCAACTAACATTATCAGCGCGGCTTTGTCTTGATCGTCGACCGTATCCGTCGTAACTATTAACTTTGCCAGCCAAGCATCAAAAAAACGCTGTAGCTGAATCGTTCTTTCAGGTGATGTCGTCAGTGGCAAGCGGCGTAGTAACAATTGATGGTCAGTTTCGTAACGCTGGTTCACCAACCGCCAAAACGGCTCTTTCAGAGCGAGGTGTTTTTCGTCGCCGAGGACTTGCAAGAGCAAGGGATCCGATCCGTTTTTGTATAAGTCGGGTGGTCCCGCCAAAGTCCCTTGTTTCTTGTCCAGACCGACAGGTTTTCTAGTGTTGGTATCCTTGCCTTTCTTCGTTTTTACCTCATCGTTTTTGGTCGAGACTTTTATAGTCGGTGACTGCGATTGCAGTTTCTCGACAAAAAACTCACGCGTGATTTTTCGACCGTAATCACCGCCATCGCTATGTCCCATGCCAGGAATCATCAAAAAGTCAAACCGTTTGTCGGCGCGAATCAACGCGTCGACTAAGCGGTACGTGGATTCGGGAGGCACGTTGGTATCGAGTTCACCGACCAGTAGCAGCAGATCACCTTGCAGCCGATGGGCATTGTCGATATTGCTTGATGCGGCATAGTGTTCCCCGACGGGGACACCCATCCATTGTTCGTTCCAGGAGGCTTTGTCCATACGGTTATCATGACAACCGCAAGCGGCAACCGCAGCTCGGTAGAAATCGCCATGGAACAACAACGCACCACAAGCGTTTTGGCCGCCTGCGGAGGTGCCGTAAATGCCAACATGCTCCAAATCCATAGCCGGGTGTTTGTCAGCGGCTGCTTTCATCCAAGCGATGCGGTCCGGGAACCCGGCGTCTTTCAAGTTGTGCCAGCAGACATCGTGAAACGCTTTGGAACGATTCGCTGTGCCCATGCCGTCAATTCGCACGACGATGAATCCGAGGGAAGTCATGTCTTCGTACCAAGCAGAGCTGCGATATTGTTTCGGCACATGCGAATCATGTGGACCCGCATAGATGTTTTCAACGACCGGATACTTCTTGTTCGATTTCGGATCGTATTCCTGCGGGAAACAAATCATGCCCCAGATATCCGTCTCACCGTCACGGCCTTTGGCCGTGAACACGGTCGGCAATGGAGCGGTGGTGTTATCGGGCACAATCCGCTCGGCCGACGCCAGCGTGGCCAGCAATTCGCCAGTCTCACAACTCCGCAGTTCATGAACGGGCGGCAAATCCACGCGGCTATACGTGACGATCGCCCGCGTTCGGTCAGGTGACAATTGCACGTCATGGTCTCCATCACCATCGGTCAACATCTTAAACCCGCTGCCATCAAAGTTGACTTTGGCGAGATGGCGATGATAGGGATCTTGATCGTCGTGGAACTCGCCGACCATGAGCAGCAACTCGCGTTTAGACTCGTCAATGTTCAGAATACTGCGGACGAGAAAATCGCCACTGGTGATAGCAGTCGGGCCCTGCTCGCCGCTCAGGTCAATCAACGAAAGATGCCGGTAACCAACCTGTTCACTGGAGTAGATCGCTTCGTCGGTGTTTTTCAGAAACGTGAGCGGTTGTACCTGCGGACCGTGCGCGGTCCAAATGAACGTGTCGCTGGTTTCATCAATCAACGTGCGAACATTCTGAGCGATCGGATCGAGGTTGAACAAGCGAAATCGTTGATGGCCGCGGTCGACTTTTTCGATTAACAGTTCGTGCTCACCACGCCAACGAACATTCGGGCTACCGAAATCGATCAGGGGTAGTTCGGTCGGCAACGTTTTCCACGACTGCGTATCGACGACGACAAGATCAAAAGCGTCAAATCGATCGCCGGGCAAGGCGTAGGCATGTTGTTGCAATGTCGCGCGGCCACCGCCGCGAGGCGAAGAGGTGATCGTAAACACCTCGCTGCGGTCGCCTGGAGTGCGTCTCCAAACAGCGACGAGTTTGCCGTCCGGAGAGACTTCGGGGCGAAACAGCGTTTCGGTGCCTTGGAGCGATTCATTGACAGCGGCGATATCGATCCATTGATCGCTCTCAGGTTTTTGTTTGTCGGTTGCTCGTTGTTGTAGTTTCCCGTCGTGTATTCGTATTTCAAATGAGTGTTTGGCATCACGATTACTTGACTCCTCACGTCTGGGATTGTTTTGGCGACGCGGTGGTTGAATCGGCTTGGGACGCTCAAATATTTCCTGAATTTTCACGCGATGCGGAGGCGGTTCGGCGAGTAGGCTGCCATAGAAATCGCCGTCATCACCGATTGCTTCCCAAGCATGGCCAACGAAGGTGTGTTGACGGGTGGATTCGCTGGGTGCAATTTTTCCATAAGCGGTTCGTCGGCCATTCGCATCGACCCAGTAGATCTGCACAGGCTGTTTGGCTGCGTTGGTAAACTGAATTTCTGTCTCATCGTCCGAGGAGCCAGAGTGTGGTACAGGACCACCCTGCAAACCCGAGGGCATCGAGCCGCCCCCTTCGCTGAGTTTCTCGTTCGGCTGAATCGTCATCTCACCGGTGAGAGCGTCAACACGAACGGTTTCGCTCTTGCCGCCGGCGGTTTCGCGGCGGAACGAGAATTGGTTGGCGTCGGTCCAGTTTGGGACGATGCGTTGGTTGATCGTCCGCACGCGAGCGAGCGTTGGCTGCTCGGCGGGAGCCACGTTCGTTACCGACGCTACGGCGGCGATGACCAAGGCAATGGTGACGGTGCGGATGCGAATCATGATGAAATCGTGGTGGTGTTGAAGCGAAGCGATGGCTCGCTTGGAAAAAATTGCAACATCGTAATCCGAAGCGTTAGTTTTGAAGTTGCGCATATTGATAGCCCGGAGCGACGGTCTTATTTTAGATCAAGGGTCAGATCAAGAAATTTGAATTTCTTGATTCTTTATTTCGGTGTGGTTGGGGGCCAGCCCCCAAACCCCCGAGGTTTTTTGAAGCATGACGCCGGTGTTCCATGATT
>JBGSMN010000309.1:0-5294 GCA_041740155.1 Rhodopirellula sp. | reverse complement strand
CAAGGAAGCAACGATCGCGGGTCAATGACAATTCGCGACCGACTATTGTCGCAGTGACAAAACCACGCTCAGCGTGGTTTGGGGATTGGCGCGATCAAGCGTAATGCGATTTCCAAGCCACCCTTCGGTTCGCGCCTCCTGACGGTGTTGATCTGTGTCCGTAAAGAAATCACGCGTGCCTGGAACGACGTTCGAGACGTTGACGTTGACGTTCTTGACATCGACACCGATTGCCGGATCGTCGCTCACCCAAATGTTACCGCTGGTATCGGCAATGTAGATACTTGCGGTGGTCTGTTCCACGCGTTCCAACAACGACACCATCTGGCTGAGCAAGTCGGACTCGATTGAAACGATGCCGTATAGTGATCCCGTTGCATCGTCAAAGACGGGCGTCGAAGCGATCAAACGTACGTACCGTCGTCTCGACTTTGTCGAATCGGCTGGCTGGCGAATCAGCAACAAAATATCGCCCGCTGAGAGTGCGGTCGTTTGTTGAAGCAAATCGGCGTCGGCGAACACTGACAAGCGGCTTTCGGGTACACGTCGAACGAACCCCGCATCGCTCAGGTGTCGTTCAACGCGGACCGCATCGACGTCACCGTCATCTTGCAAGGCCGTAAATGCGATGGAGAGGTAATCGGGATTGGCTTTCAACAGGCCTTCGTAAATCATTTCCAATCGACCCCGCCAAACATCCTCGCCTTCACTGCCGCTGACGTTTGCGCGAGCGTCTACGATTCCTTGTATCGGCGGCAGCGATGACATAAAACGAGTATCCTTGGTCAGCCCATCCGCTGCGGATTCCAGCTGAACTTCGATCTCACGGTCGTAACCTCGCATTTCATCGAAGAGGACTTGTCGCGTGGCAAGTTGGCTTTGACGAGTCGCAATCGCCATGGTTACGAGTGCGACCACACCGACAATCACGGATGCGGCAATGATTTGAGACCAACTGCGATTACGTTGGACCCATCGCGTGACACGTTGTGAAATCTTTTCCTCGTAGGCCGAAATCGACTCGCCCGCCATCCAGCGCTGAACATCCTCGGCAAGCTGTGTGGCAGATTGATAGCGAGCGTATTGTTTGCGGGCCATCGCCTTGGAACAGATGGCGGCTAGGGCGTGGTCGATGCTCGGGTCAACGTCGATCGGGCTCGGAGTCGGACGACTCGTGATCGCCGACAGAAGGTCTCGTCCGGTCGGAGCCGACGTGTCCGCTCGCGTCTTTTCGTGGGGCGCGATGCCGGTCAGGATCGCAAACAGGATCGCACCTAAACCATAGATGTCAGTGCGTTCATCCAGTTCATCGACGCGGCCTAGTCCATTACCTTCTTGGCGGAAATCTCGTCAATCAACTCCGTTTTCAGCAAGTGGTCCGCAAGGGAGACGCTACCGTGAATGGCCCAACCACTTAACGCTTTGGAAAGTTCACGTTCGGAGAGAGTTCCGGAACGAAGCGTTGTCGCAGCAAACGCAATGTCCAGTTGCTCACGGTCGAACCGACTCGTGGCACCGTCGAGCGTAAGGGCGAACTGCGCGTGCGGAAGTGACGGTTTGTTGTCCATGTGGATTACACTGCGAAATGAATTGATTTAGCCATTAACATAGTTTGGAATCCAACGGAAATTAGACATTAAATCCTAGGTTTGCCTTCGATGGTCTGGATGGTGCTTGTCGGTTAGAAACGTGCTTGATGCGCCCCCCAGCCGCAATATTCGGGTGGAAGCACTCGCAAAAGCGCATGATGAGTTGCCGCTGAAGTTGGGCTCCGACAACCAAACCCCCGTCGCACTCGGAATCGGCTACGGCCCCACCGAAACGAAGTTCACTGGTAAGATCCACAAGATCGTCGTCGATGAACAGCGCGGTGCTCCGGCGGCCGACACCGGACGCTCTGATTATATCAACCGAATGATAACCCGGTGTCGGCCACGGTCCCGCGCTGGCGGCGGGCTGATACCTACATCAGTCAGCGCCACCTCCGCGCCCAAGCGGATTCTGTTCGAGATGGCCGTTGGTCCAACCGACGTACCGAGACGAGAGATTGAGCCGACCTGCGTCATGGCGACTTGTATTGCGTAGCCTCTGCCGCTGAACTCGCGTCGTGTCCGACGCACAACGCTTTTCAACGCCGCCTACGCCCAGGCGATGATGAGCTCTCTCGGTCTCTGCTTTGAAAGCTCTCGTGCGGCAGATTGATCGTTTTCCGCTCTTCACTAATGAATTACAATGTCGCAAAGCCTCGCGGCGAAAAGTTCATCACCTTAACCTGTGGTCAGCGTCTCTCCGAGAAGCCAGTTGCTGCGAATCTTCGGAGAGACTCGCCTAGGTGTTGTGCTCAGTTACTTATGCATAGGTGTTAAACTTAGATGCTACATGCTCATCATCAAACCCGCTGGAGCCAAATCATGACACAGACTCGCTGCCCATCGCTCTTGAAACTCTGCTGCTTGCTATTTTCGTTGATGGAAACTGCGATTCTTTCGGCTGCCGATAAGCCTAATATCATCGTCATTGTTTCTGACGATGCTGGTTACAACGAATTTTCGATGAACGGTGGCAATCCGCTGTTTCCGACACCGCGTATCGATTCGATCGCAAGCAACGGCATCCGTTTTTCAAATGGCTATGTCAGCGGCACGGTCTGTAGCCCCACACGCGCTGGACTACTAACGGGTCGATATCAGAATCGCTTCGGCCATGAATTCAATGTGCCACCGGTATACAGCGAAGACAACGGCCTTTCCTTTAACGAAACAACGATTGCCGAAGTTTTAAAATCCGCCGAGTACCGGACGATTGCGATTGGCAAATGGCATCTGGGCTACGCTCCAAAGTTTCATCCGCTGGAGCGTGGCTTCAGCGACTACTACGGTTTTTTACAAGGAGCCCGGAGTTACTTTCCACTTGCGATGCCGACCATCTTGAATCGCTTGCTTCGAGACCGCGAACCGGTGCTCGAGGATTTCGTTTACATGACCGATGAGTTGGGACGTGCGGCGGCGAACTACATCGCCAAGTCGAAGGATGAACCGTTTTTTATTTACTTGGCTTATAACGCAACACATGGCCCCAATGATGCAACAGCGGCTGACTTGGCAACCGTCAAAGGCGGCGGTGGCAACGAGAAACACCGAGCGATGACCTTGGCATTGGATCGATCGGTGGGAGTCGTTTTGGATGAATTGCAGAAGCACTCGCTGACCAACAATACGCTGATTTTTTTCGTCAATGACAATGGCGGCGTTGCCGGGCATGACAATACGCCACTGCGTGGATTCAAAGGCAGCACCTGGGAAGGCGGGACACGAGTGCCGTTTGCGATCCAGTGGCCCGCTGTATTGCCCAAGGGAAAAGTGCTGGAAGCTCCCGTGATCTCGCTCGATATTTTCCCCACCGCCATATCGGCCGCTGGAGTAAGCAGATCGCCTGGTCAACCGTTGGATGGAGTCAATCTGCTGCCTTACATGCTAGGTGAAACGAAGGACTTGCATCGAACGTTGTATTGGAAAAATGGCTCGAAGTGGGCGGTCCGTGATCGTGACTTGAAGGCGGTTTCCGGTAATTCGGAAGGAAAAGCCGGGAAGGGCAAGAAGGCAGCGAAAGGAAAACCGTCCACCGAAATACTACTCTTCGATCTGTCGAACGACATCAGCGAAACAAACAACTTGGCAGCTTCGCGACCAGAGGACGTCGCCCGCCTAGAAAAACTCTACATCGAGTGGAAGAAAGACTTCCCGACACCGACGTGGGGTGGCGAGAGCAGCAAAGCAGACTAGGTATCCTATCTAGTGGTTCGCTCCTACCGGGTGCGACCATCTGATGTAGTCTGGGTGCCTATTTAACACTTCACCTGACAAGGAGACATTCGAACTCGTCTCGCAGATGACGATCAGAGTTGGATGATGAAGGAAGCGACTCTCACCACTGGAGGCATGACCGAACGGGTACTTACCTGCAACGCGGTCGCGGGCAGGTGATCAGCAGGGGACATGCACCGAACGACTCTACCATCGCTTCAAAACTCCTGGCCGGGAGTCGTTGTGCGGATACTCCACAACGTACCTCCCGCAGTGACAAATAGCGTTTTTCCGTCCTCGCCCCCAAAGGCACAATTCGTAGTTTCGTCACGGGGGATGGTCACGAATTCCAGCAATTCTCCTGCGGGCGAAAATACGTAGATTCCAGCGGTGGGCGGATCTGCCGTTTCATATGGCAGATTCGGACGATTCAGGCCGGCGGCAACATAAAGCCTCCCTGCGGTATCCAGTTTCAAACCATCCGGACCCCGTGTTGAACCCCAGTCATAAATCAACGTTTGTGTCGCTGCGTCAATGCTGCCATCGGGGTTCAGGTTGAATCGCCACAGCTTGCGAGCACCGCCGCGACTGCTGTTATTGTTGTCTGTTACAAACAGAAATCGATTGTCCGTCGTGATTGCGATTCCGTTGGGACGGTCAACTTCATGCGTGATGATACGGGCAATCTTGCCATCAGTGTCGACTCGATAGACACCTTCGACTTGGCGGCCCGAATCATCTCGCATCTCGATTGAGGAACGATCACCATAGCGCGGGTCTGTGAAATAAATCCGTTCCTGCTCATCAATGGCCACATCGTTCGGGGTGTTGAATTTCATGTTCCGGTAATTGTCTGCCAGTACCTGTAGGGAACCATCCTGATTTCGACGCACCAGACGTCGCTGTGTCGACTGGCAAATGACCAGGTCTCCCTGTTGGTCAAATCTCAGGCCGTTTGATCCAGCGTCGCGAAACCACACGCTTTGATTCCCCGCCGGCGAACGCTGATTGATATTTCCTTCGCCGCTTGTCAGCAGTCCTAGTTTCGGATGCCACGCCGGACCTTCACCGGCTCCGGTTTCCTGCAGGAGTCTCGGTTTTGATGCAAAGACAGATTCTCGAGCAGCAGGTTCCCTCAGCCGAATTGTTGCGGTAACCGGGAGATGGTCAGAGAGCATTTCCGTGCAAGGGTCACGCAGGATCGCGACCGATTCCACCTGTTCCCGCAATGAAGGGGAGACAAAGATGTAATCCAATCGGCGATCCGTTCCGTGATCCTGATCGCTCACCAGCGCGGCTGGAAAGGTCCCGACAAAGGGAAGATGAGGAGATTTGACGGAGGCAATCAGATCCGTGTATCCCTGATCCAGAATCGCCTGGATTCCTCCGTAATCGAGTCTTCCATCATTCAGATTGTGGGCGCTGGAGTCTTTCTGATCGAGACCTTGGAAGAAGGGAACCAGCAGTTGATCGGAGTCATACTGCGGTTTG
>JBGSMN010000283.1:0-4349 GCA_041740155.1 Rhodopirellula sp. | reverse complement strand
TGGGAAATCACCTCCAACCAGCTTTCCCAGCACGGTTCGTTCGGTGCTGTTCGATTGGACTTCGGGCAAGGCTTTGTCATCGGCAGCACCGACCTAATGGATGGCATGTGGCACCACATTGCAGTCGTCTTTCACGGCGGTGTCAACGCGGACTTAAGCACTCACGTTAAATTGTATGTCGATGGAAGACTCGAAACCGTGACGGGTAGACGTCAACAGAAAATTCTCACCGAAACCGCAGCCCCTGGAGCATTCCCCGTGACAGTGGGGCGATTCATTGATATTCGAGCCGAGCGTCCATCCGCTTACTTGGTCGGTGAGATTGACGAGCTTTTTATAATTGACGGTGCACTGACGCCTGCGCACGTCGTTCGCGTGATGGAGCGACATAGTTTGTAGAGTGAATCGCAGTAAACGCTCGCCTCTCTTCCGATCAGCTTACCACATTCTCTCTTTGCAAAACCGGTGCAAGCAGGCGCCGCGAGGCAATAAGTCACTGTATTCTCAATGTTTCTATTCACGTTGGTTCACGGGTTGCCGAGTTGGTTGGCAACACACGAAAATCACAGTTGCCTCTCGATTAGTCTCGCTCCTCAGCTGCAAAATCAACCGTTCGATTGTTGCATCTCCCTGCTCCACGACCCGCTCTTGAGTTTCGCTTTGCCTAACCGCTACCAATTGATCGACTTCGGCAACGGTCGCAAACTCGAATCACTAGCAGGTCGGCTTGTCGATCGACCTTGCCCAGCCGCTGAGCACGTTGCACCCAGGATACCCGATGCCTGGCAGGACGCAGACAGCCGGTTTGATCTGGATTCGCGAAGTTGGCACCACCGAACGCCTTGGCCCGACGACATTCGTATCCATGTCGGCGATGAGGATGACGCGACATCCGATTTACATTCCTGCGATGTTCAATCCGACTTGAAGCCTGGAATTGAGGCATTGTGTTTGCCCGTTGAACCGACTCCGTTTGGACACATTGGCGTTTTCCCTGAACAGGCGGAGAATTGGCGGTGGCTGACGCAGACTGCTCCACCGAGCGACACGCCGGCGCGTGGAAACCAACGGCAAGCACTCAACTTGTTTGCGTATACCGGTGCGTCAACGATGGCCATGGCCAGCTCTGGGATGCATGTGGCACACGTTGATGCCGCTAAGCCCAATGTGGAATCGGCCAAGCGTGTGGCGGTCATCAATGAACTCCAAACCGCACCGATCCGCTATCTCGTTGATGATGCGGTGGCCTTCGTTCAACGAGAACTTCGACGCGGCAACCGTTATCACACGATCGTCTTGGATCCTCCAGCGTACGGTCACGGGCCAGGCAAAAAACGCTCAACAAAAACAACAGAGAAACGGCCCGCCAAACAAGCTCAAGCGTGGCGGATTCAACGGGATCTACCACTACTCCTCAATAACTGTTTTGACCTGCTCACAGGACGTTCTTTTCGTTTACTTGTCACGGGGCATTCCGCCGAGATGGATGAAGCCGATGTGACTAAATTCATAAAGAAGAACCTGCTCGGGCGTCGCATTGGTCGATTACAGCCACAATTTGAAACAGGCCGGATGTCACTCACGGATGCTGCTGAACGCAACTTGGATGCGGGCTTCTTTGTTCGTTGCTGGCTTAACGCCGATTCATGAATATACTTTCAAACATCACTGTATCCGGGTCTCGCGTTCCTTACGCGCGCGGTCGATCCGACCACGATGATGCAGCATCGTGCGCAACACGTCCAGACCAGCGAGCGCCATGATCGTCCACAGCACCAACACCGCACTCATCCAGCAACCGATCCACAACGAGCGACGATCGGGCGTGGCTAACGTGGCGAAGAGGATCATGAGCCCACACAGGAAGAACAACGCATTGACTCGCCGACGCGACCGGGACCGTCTGTCCAAATAAATCTGATCAGACGGATCATCTCGAGTATCGTTTGGCCAGCCGAGTCGTTCGGTCCGGAACAACCACACCGAAAAACACATCAGTGTGATCGAAAGTATCAATCCACCAGCAAACATCAGAGTGTTCTCCAACTATGGGACAAAATCATGAGAGATGCTCATTTGCGGTTTCGTGATTGCTGCACGAGCCATTGGTGAACCACCCAAGTTACCGCAGCCAAACTCTCTCCGCTACACTTCTCTGGAACATCCTCGGTCGTATGCCAGTACTGGGGTGCTCGGAAGCCTGGGCGCGGATAGTCGAAATCAATTAAATCGGTGGTGGGGATGCCAGCGATTTGATTGAGTGGCAAGTGATCATCGCGAATATCTTGCATCCGCGTTCTTGGCACGAACGCACGCACACCGAGTTTCGCTGCGGTCTGCCAGATCGACTTGGTCACATCCCGTGCGTAACGCAAACTGTTTCGTTCGTAAAGTAACTGCAACTCTCGATCTCCGACCATATCCAACAACACGCCAGCCTGGTAAGGCACCGCAGGCGGGGACATTCGGTATTGCTGGGCAAAATACGTCGACCCCAAAAAGTAATCATCTCGCCCTTCGGCAAACACAAACTCCTCCGCATCGAACAACACAACATCGACGCCCACGTCGTCCGGCAGACTAGCGAATTGATGACTCATTTCCATCCAAGCTGCCACTCCGCTTGCGCCATCATTAGCACCGATGAATACGCCCTGAGGATCGCTGCGGTCTCGATCTGGAAATGGTCGCGTGTCGTAGTGGGCACATAGCAAAAACCGAATCTGTCGCTCTGGGAACCAACTAGCGATCAGGTTCACCATCTCGACCGCTTCACCGCTGATTGGATGCCGGATATTGCTCTTCTGCAGCGACACCAAGGCACCTTGCTGGGTAAAGAAATCCGACAAAAACTGTTGCTGGCGGAGCATCGCTTCGCTGCCTGTCGGGCGCGGCCCGAAATCACAAATGGCCTTCAAATACCCCATCGCACGTTCGGGTGAGTAAATCGCCGGGACAGGCCCCGCTGTTAACTCAAGTGGCGGATTCAGCCCCTGCTCCTGTGAACCGAAATAATACACACCTAGCCCGGAACCGATCGCTATTACAAGCACGAACAGTGGCCAATACCGCCGTAGTCGACTGGGGTTTTCCGTTCGCGACGTCGACGCTCGACGGCCAGGGCCCTGCCCAGGAGTAGCCTTCCCAGCGGACGACAGCGAAACCGCGACAGAACTATTTACCGAAACATCGTTGTGTGCGTTATTTTGGCGAGCCGTCGCTCGATCCGAAACCGTCATCGCGAGAGTCCAATTATCCGTGGCTGAAAACCGACGCCGAATCGACACCGGCGTCTGTCTCCACCCTAGCGAAAGTCGAATTGTTTCGGTAGAGTTTGTTGAGCAAAAGCCGCTAGGTCCATTGGAACGATCGGCGATTTGCCAACGGGATGTGGCTCAGCCTGGATAGAGCGCTGCACTGGGGGTGCAGAGGTCGCAAGTTCGAATCTTGTCATCCCGATTTTTCAAAGATGTGCTAAACTCCGTGTTTTCCGGGTCGATACGCTTCCGAGCGTAACCAGCGATGTCGCTGTGCAGTCCTCTCTCAATCTAGTTTTCCGGTAATCCATACCGGGAAACCCATTTTGACAGGGTTATTCGCATGGGACGTCCCAAGAAATCAATGCCTGACTACCGGTACCACGTATCGGGTCAGGGCGTCGTAGAGTTATCCGGTAAGACCTACTATCTGGGGCCTCACGACTCGCCTGAAAGCCGGGCCAAATATTTTGCCTTGCTGCAGCTCTACAACGAGTACGGGCTGTCGATTCCGGAGCAGCACAGCATCGCCCACCAAAAGGATGTGCCGATCAGCGTCCGGTGCGTGACTGCTGAGTTTCGTGAACACATCCAGGTCAAGTACGCGAAATCACCGTCGCACAAAGGTCGGTTTGTGCGACTCTGCACCCTGCTAGAAGATGAGTACGGCGACGAACCAGCGACAGAATTCGGACCGCGAAGGCTGGCAGCTCTACGAGAAATCTTTGTCGCGTCGGGCAACAATCGAAACTACGCGAACTCACAGACTCGGAGCATCTGCCAAATCTTCAAGTACGGAGTGGCTCGCGAACTAGTCGACATTTCGGTACTCCAGCGACTGGAGACGCTAGAGCCTCTCAGGTACGGGCAGACCACGGCCAAAGAAACCAAACCACGGACTGCCGTCCCGCTCGATGCGGTGCGAGCGACGGCACGCCACCTGTCGCCGACGATCGGCTCTGCTACGGCGTTCTAGTCTCGCTTTCAAACCGGAGCACCAAATGCCAGGATCAAACAAGAACGAAAACACTAAGCCACTGCCCAGCAATCCGATGCACCTGCTAGCTGAAGATCTGCTGGGAATGAGCCAAG
>JBGSMN010000348.1:0-12299 GCA_041740155.1 Rhodopirellula sp. | reverse complement strand
AAAGAAAGGCGAGACAAATCTCAGTGTCGTCTCCGTCGATTGACTCTTGAATCGCTTGAACATCGACTGATGTTGGCGACTCTTACGCTATCGTCGGTCCCAACGTATGAGTCTCTAGGCGAAGGCCAGTGGAATCGCACCCTGGAAAATGACGGCGCAGCTATCCGGACGTCTGCATCGTTTAACACGTCACCAGATGGAATATTTCGGATAGCAGGGCCGAGGTGGGGCTTTCAGACGAGCTGGGATACTACGGTCACTGTTGAGCCATCAGAGCCGGACGAAAAAGCTGGCGACCCCATCGGAGTGTTCGCATCTTTTCGGGCATCTGCCGCGTCACCGATTGCCGGCTCTGGAGATTCTCCGTTCAAGAGTAAGGTATTTGAAGTCCGCGCATCGATCGATGGGCAAGATATTTTTAACGAAACGCGCAGTGGGCTTTTTGACTCAGAAAATTTCGTAGCTGATGTTGTCACGAAACTGAAGATAGGAGATTCGTTTGTTGTCTCGTGGTTTATGAAAGGCGAGGCTGTCACCTCTGAAGAGTTTATTGGCACGCAAGCTGGCTGGTTAGGCTGGGATCTTTTCAACCTGACAGGAGAAATCAGTGCAACAATATCAACAGGAACTGGTGTTGATTTGGCTGTAACCCAAGAGACAGACACCAGCAAGCCTATCACATGGAATGATGCATCGGACGGAGGTGGATTCACATTCAGCTATGATGTCGTTAACGTCTCCCAGGAGCCAATAGAAGATTTCTATGTAGATTTTCATTGGGCAACCGGCCACTTGCCTACGCAGAAATCCAGCCTTGCTTACGAACTCCTAGTAACCGATCGAACGACGGATCAAAACATCAAAATCATCTCGGGGGGGCAGGATCTAAAGTCTGAAGGACAGCATGTTATTCACGTCCCGTACGAGGCGATGGCGCAGTTCGGAAACCCGAATCCTCTCCTCTATCTACAGCTTGAACTTGATTCGGGAGATGGTATTTATGAGATCTTTGAACGTAATAACTACTACGCAGCGAAGGTGCTGCCAATGTCAGTCAACGTGGTGACACACGGTTGGAAACCACCTGGTACGTCGGTTGAACTGTTTCGTGAGCCTTGGAGAAAAATCGGCGAAACATTGGCCGATTTGCCTGGGGATGAATCCATGTTTACTGGCCGAAGCCTCAGCTACGCGACGGAATGGAACTCTACCTCCTCAACGCTTGGTGTGCCTCTGTTTACAGTTGGTTTTTCTGCGATGATGGCATCCAAGCTGTTTGATGCGGGAGTCGCCGTCGATCCATTACTTGCCCCTATCTTTCTTCCTTTATACCTAATTTCTGTGAATATTGCGGAGATGACGGCGGAGAAAGCGGACAGAGATGTAGTACTTGGTGCTAAGAAGGCTCTCACCGATGTTTTCGAGTCGTATTTGGAACCAGACCCACAGATCGCGAACGAGTTTCAACACATTACGCTTTTGGGGCATAGTCGTGGTGCCGCCCTGAATTCGGAGCTGGCACGGCTTCTCTGGAAAAAAGGATATCGCAACATTGAGTATATTGCTCTCGATGGATATGACACCGACTGGCCTTCAGGCGGAGGCGCGTTGAGCAACATCTCTATCGAGGGTAATCTTGCCGCACTTACTTCCAATGGTGTACTTGCTATTAATGCGCGCGCTCAAGAAGGTCTCGAACGCGATCCCGAAATACTGGATGTGATTGATGGATTTGCGAACTTTTGGGGCTTATTTCCGAGCTCACTACGGCAAGTTCTCTGGGAGCGACATACAGGCATCGACAGCCTCCGCGCACCGCCTCGCCCCTCATTTGGTAGTAACTTCGATATGCCGCGAGCTCCCAATATGGAGGTGCCTGGTGATGCGACGCACCACACGACGATTACAGACGCTTTCGTAAAGGGAAATTATCTCGAATTGACCTATATCGGTAACGAAGTAAGAAAGCTTCGCGATAGCAACGGCCAAAAGGAGGGAGGCGAGGGGGAGTCCTTGTTCTCCGATAATTCTTCGGCTACCAACCACTGGCCAGGCATCGATCTCAATACTCCGCCGATTGTTTTTGACGGCGATTTTGAGAAAATTGGACAACTGTGTTCAATGGCACGCGACATCGAGTCTTTTGAGTCGGGAATCGCCGAACTTGATATGCTTTTCTCCGATGACAGTTGTCATGAGTTATTTAATTTGTTCTGGACGACCGAGGGGGATACACTTTTATACATTGACGGCGACAACTCCCATGTATCACTGCGTCCGGAGGGCGATCAACCGGCTTGGCTGGAACAAGAAGTGGTCCTACCTGACGGACGGTCGTATCTGGAACTAGATTTCGCTTCGTCCGTGGAAGACAGCGGCAGGTGGATGTATATCGAAATCAACGGAGAACGGGTCCATCAAGAAGCGTGGCCGGGAACGTCCGCCCGCCAGATTCGGATACCACTTTCTGAAGCCGACGTTGCCGCCAAGATTCGATTTGTGGTCGAGGGCAGTTCCGAGGGGGACGCGCACGTCCTACTCGACAACATCCAAATTACGCCGGTCCCGGAGAATCCCGCAGACCTGGCCATCGTGCAGCGAGCTTTCCCGACGGTACCCCTTCACCTGCCACTGGGAAATGCTATCGGAATGACCATCGCCGAACTGATGGATCACGACACACCGATGGGGAAAGACCCCTTGCGTGGCGTCGCGATCCAAACGCCACGTTCGGATGCCGGCGAGATCCAGTACTCCGTGGATTCCGGACGAACCTGGCGAACATTAAGCACGCCGCCGGGATACGCATTGCTTCTGGCGAACGATGGGTATAGTCAGATTCGCTATTTGCCTCGCGAAGTGAGTGGTTGCCAGCCAGACTTGGTTGCGTTGCAAGGATGGAGCGCTAACGAGTGGCCGAATGCCATTACTGGGGAGTTGGTTCGGATAGCAGAGGGTGAGTCAATCACCGCGACCTCGACGCAATTCCTGTCCGCTGGGGTTGTTGACAACCTTTCAGCTTGGCGCAATTGGCAGGATCCGCTGGATACCAATCGCAATGGTTCGGTCTCAGCGCTCGATGCGCTAATCGTGATCAACGAACTGAACCGGCTCGCTCCGACGGACTCGACGGGACGCTTAGCTACGAACCCGGCCCAAGTCGAATCTTTCGTCGATGTCAATGGCGACGGCTTCGTTTCGGCGATCGACGCGTTGGTGATCATCAACGCATTGAATGGAAACGAACGGAGTGCGTCGTACCAGCCTTGGTCGCCGGAAGCGATCGATGTCACGTGCCCATCGTTGACCGCACTTACCCTCGGCGAGGTGGCGATCGAACGGGAGGATGTGTCTGCTGGTCCCACGCAGATTCACCTTTCGTTTTCAAAATCGCTCGACCGGCAGACGTTGAACGCGGAGACGATTTCCGTAAGGGATGACAGCGGGCAACTCGTTCCCATCGAGACTGTCACTTGGGACGATTCCGGTCAGAACGCCACGATTGAGACTCCAATTCTGAGTGCGGATCGATACTATCTCGAGCTTGATGCAGGGCATGTACGCGACCTGTCGGCGAATCCCCTCGGATCTGGAGTTAGACGTTACGCGATTAGCGGCGGATTCTCGCTCATGCATGATCTGGCCGGGTATTGGCCGTTCGACGGCGCCGATTGGGCACTCAACCAGGTTAATAATCAATCGGGAATTGTTCTCGACGGCAGTCAAACGGATGGGGGCAAAGTCGGAAAGGCGTTCACACTGGACGGAATAGATGACGCGATCGAAATCACCCAACCACTACACTTGTCTGCGCAGGATGGATTTTCGGTGAGTTTGTGGTTTCAGGCCAATCCAGACCAGGAATCGACGGACGGGCTCGTGGCACTGCTGGATCACTCCCATGGCTTCGCACGTGGTAACACGGGCTGGGTCATCCAAGCCAGCGCGACGACTGGTCACGTCTCCTTCGGGATCGGCGACGGCACTAAATTTGTTGTGGCGGAATCTGCGACAAACCTAGCCGACGGAGAGTTTCACCACTTCACATCCGTAGTCGCTGATGACGCGATTCGACTCTACATTGATGGCAAGTTCGAGCTGAGCGTACCAAACTACTCGACGCCTATGTTTGCGGATGGAAGCCTGTTTGTTGGTCGAGTTAGCGGTGATGTTTACACGACGCGATCGTTCCGCGGCACGATCG
This sequence comes from Rhodopirellula sp., assembly GCA_041740155.1. GTDB lineage: Bacteria > Planctomycetota > Planctomycetia > Pirellulales > Pirellulaceae > Rhodopirellula. Next base: position 8,095 of record JBGSMN010000348.1, on the reverse strand, counting down.
ACGAAGTAGCCCTATGGAATCGGGACCTGACCGACAATGAAGTCGCTGATTTATACAATGACGGTGCTGGCTTGAGCCTTCCCGATTTGACTCGCCCGTGGGTTGTGCGTGCCGATACTGAGTCACATCAAAGGATCGCTGATTCCTGGGTGCCCAATCGCATTCTGCTTGAGTTCAACGAACCGATTCGGCTAACAGAAGAGAACTTTCTGGAACTGACGCTCAAAGACCTCTCGGGCGAGACCATTCCCATTCAAAGCGTTTCGTTATCGACGAATCAGAAGGAACTTCGGATTCTCGTCCCCCTCCTTACCGATGCGCAATACCAGTTGCACGCCAGCGGAATAGGAATTGAGGATCTCGAGGGTAATCCCATGGGCCCGATGGTGTTCGACGTGAGCGCGGCGATGCCGATCACATCGTTATTGGAGAATTTGCAGGAGTACTGGGCATTCGATTCGGCCAATCCCGCAGATAGTTCCGTGGGCGCATCGAACGGACAACTCGAAGGGGCAGTACAGGCAGTTCCGGGACACTTAGGTGACGGACTGCTTTTTGACGGTGTCGACGATGGAGTCGTGTTTCCAAATAATCCCCAATGGAGTGACGCCAGTGACTTCACATTAAGCCTATGGTTCCGAGCGGACGTTTCACAACCCTCGGAAATGTTCGCCCTTCTCGATCAATCACATGGTTTCCAGCACGGTTTTGTCGGGCTAGCGATTCAGGGAATTGCCGGCTCGAATCAAATTGTGTTTGGAGTTGGAGATGGGACGGCATTTCCGCACATGACACTCGAACGGAACATCCTGGACGAGGAGTTCCACCACCTCGTTATGATTGTAACGTCGGTCGAAATGAAAGCCTACTTGAACGGTGAGCGACTCGCGTCACACACGTTCCAGCGGCCGCCACTTCTCAACGATTCTGGCGACCTCTACCTCGGGCGTGTTTTGGGCGATGGCCAAACCTTCCGCCGTTTTCGAGGAATGATCGACGATGTCGGGATCTGGAACCGTGCCCTGAATGAATTGGAAGTCGACGCCTTATTTTCAGATGGGGTGGGAATGGATCTGAGAGACTTGATGCAATAATTTCAATGATTGGGGGGGAATGCTTCGCATGGGGTCAGCGACCGAAGCGGGGTGGGTAAAGAGGAGTCTCGGCAAGCGCCGCGCGAATCGGATTGAGATCCACATACGCAGCACACACACCAGCAAGCTAGCTTCATCCAACAATATCTGGGCTTTGTACCTGCCTTCCCAAAATCGACTCGTGCATTCATCTTCGCGATTGGCACGACGAGCGATATTCTCTGCCGTGCAGCGCGTCCACCAACTCACATCCGACAACCGCCGACGTCGCTCCGGTAGCACTTCGAGCTGATTGATAATCATATCGATTTCCTGCTGAGTCGGAGTTTCCGGGGAGCCATCTTGCTTTCGGCGATTGGGGAACAAACGCAACCAACGCTGGGCGACGTCGACATCGCTCCAAGCAGTGACCACATCGGGCCGACTGCGTAAAACAATGTGAAGGTGATTGTGGAGCACCGTGTAGGTCCGACAATCGATCCCAAAAATCCGGCGAGAAATTCCAGTCGATCTCGAATCCAGCTCCGTCGATGCTCGAAGGATTGCCCTGTGAATCGAAGTCGAGATGATCTGTCCGACAGTGTTCTGGCAACAGCAAGGAGCGGTCCCAGGTGCCAGCGTCCTCATGGAGTTCCCCCGAACTCGAAGTCTCCACCCACGCCACGGTCCGCAAAGTCGCTCCCTGCCCACCGATCGCCGACGGCACCGGCAACGTCGTCACCGCCAGAATCATCATGCTCACGGCAACCAATCTGGAAGAGATCACGCTGGAAACCGGCGAGACGATCACCGGCACGCCACCGCATCCAATCTGGTCAGTCGAAGAAGATGACTGGATCAAGCTAGGCGATCTTGAGCCGAGCAGCCACGTTCAAACCGAATCTGGTCCCACGCGATGCGCATCGCTATTTCAAGCGGCTGGAGATTTGTTGCTGAAGGGAATCGATCGTCGCTTGCAATTCTTCTGGGTTGAGTCCAGCGAGTGCCTCATCCAACGACTTTGCTACGCGAAGGATTGCTTGCAGCGTACGTATCGCATTCGCTTTTTCCAAGGCTACTCCGCGTGCCTCTCCCCTTGCTTCTCCCTTTTTGATCAACTGGTCAGCGATGGAGCCAGGCTCGGGTTGAACAGGCCAAAATTCTGAAACTAACTCCTTCATCTTCTCTTACCCTAAAACCGAGTTCACGCTCATCACATAGACTCTTATCGTATTGAGTAAATCTCTCGCCTGCTGTTGGCTGAGGATCTGAGCTAGCATCTGATACAGAGTTCGCAATATGGCATCTAGTTCAGTCGTTCTGCCATATTTTAGCAGCGTCAGGGCGACTTGCAAAATCGGGTCGCCGGCCATCGTTGCGTCATCCATCCGGCTGATATCCAAGATCGCAAGTTCCAGTCCCGGTACATACCGCTTCCAGCTCTCAGGAACCGGAATCAGTTGGTCGAGGCTGCGAGCAGTGCGCCACGGGCTGACGCCATTGTAGATCACCCAAGGAATGATCGGCACCAGCGGCTGGTTATTCTCCAATGAGTTTTCCCAGATGCGGACGATATATCCTAACATCTGGACCAACACGTGCGGCTCTTCGCTGCTCTTGTGATCGATCAACACCAACCCGTAGACACGGTTGGACTGCATGCCAAGACTGCGGACAATCTGCTCAGAGACTTCGACTGAAAACAGCCGATCCGCAAACCGACGCCTGAGGTTACGATCAATCGCACCTGCGTCCTGATCAGTCCTGAAATTGCCTGAACGCGGGTAATTCTTTGTGTCCATAGGTCATTGGTAACGACACCGATCGCGATTGATTATCTCTACCCTGAGCAGGCTATCACCCGAGAGGCTGGAGGAGAGCTATGTCCCCGAGGTTCACCTTCTACAAAAACACAACTTCGAACTGGCGTTCACTTTCAAACCAGCAGCTCCCCAGGTCGGAACGGGGCGCCTGTCGAAAAACTAGCATGCAGGCTTGACGGCATGGAGGAATCCCACGTGATAGGTGGCTGGGATCATGCCTCCATCGGTTTGGTAGTGAACGCTGTAGTCCGCGCGAAGTCGTTGCAATTCGCCTCGTGTCAGGGGCGTGTGTGAACGCGAGACGCTCCCGCCTGTCAGCCCTTGCTGTCGCAGGGAAGCGAGCAGTTCTTCCACCGAACCGTAACGACTCACGTAGTGACGATCAAACGAGTTTTTGATCACCCATCCCTGGCGGTTGGCAAGTTCGACAAAATCAGCAAACCCAGGCAACCGATGCTCAGGCGGCTTTTGTTTGGCCACCCGCATGCGAGATTCGTACAGTTCGCTCAACGTGTCACGCAACATGATCGCAATCACCATGTGACCGCCAGGCACCACCAAACGATCTGCGGTGTTGATCGCTCGTTCAAAAGGAACGATCCAGTGGAGCGATGAACTGCTTAGTAAAAGTGGAAACCCGGCAGCGGGTCGATATTCACAGAAATCGCTTGTGACAAACTCAACGGTCGCCCTAAGGTTGCTCGCCACACTGCTCAGCTTCGTCTTGGCTCGATCAATCATCGCACCTGACAGATCGAGCGCCGTGATTGACGCGTCTGGGAATCGCTCACGAACACGTTGCGTCAACCGACCGGTTCCACACCCCACCTCAATGAGTCGTTCCGGCGTGGGGATGTCACGCAATAAATCAACGACCGAGTCAATCACGCGGGATTGAATTTCCGAATAGCTATCGTAAGTAGCGGCAGCCGCAGAAAAGCGAGCTTGTATCGTCGGATCCTGCATCATCTTAGCGAGCCACACGGTTCTTCCAAAAAGTCAATATTTCTGCGGCAATCCAAGCAGGATCTCGAACGGGCAAATCGTGCCCCAACGCGTCTCGGATTCGCAACTTGGAGTCCATCAAGCGTTCGGATAACTCGACAGCGGCAGCGATGGGAATCACGAGATCGTTAGCACCGTGTAAAACGATCGAGGGAACGGAGATCAGTGACAGGCTGTCAGTGAGGTCCTTTTGCATCAAATAGTCTAACCCATGACGCAGTTTTTCGGTATCGGCGTTCAAGGCTTGCTCGGCCAGATGCTCTAGATCACGACGCTGCACAGTGTATGGGGATGCTGACAGCTCATAGAATCCCATCATGGTGTCGAGCGGACGTCGCCTCAACCCGGCGGACATCGCACGAATGTTGGCAATGGGAATGCCGTACGACGAATCGAGCAAACTAAAAAAACGCATCGTACTGCTGATTAACACCAGTCCCAGCACTTTCTCGGACGCGGCAGTAGCTTCCAACGCGAGCATGCCTCCCATCGACCAGCCCGCTAACAAACACGGTTCTGAGGTTTCGATTTCATCGATCAACCGACTGGAACTCGCGCTCTCACAAGCCTCCAGCAAGCTCACGTTAAAATGCAAATCGAGTGCTGCTTGGAGTGGATGTAATAACTCACTGGGGTAGCCCCAACCGCTAACGAGGATCAGACGTGGATGGTTATTCATTGTTGTTCAATCATGGCATGAATCACGGTTCGAGTGGTGCCGATTGCGGGCATGTGAGTCCTCCTCTCTCCGCCGATCGAAGCGATCGAGCGGCAAGGGCGAACGGCATTGAGGACGATGCCTGTACTTTGGACAATGGGCTAGTGGCAGGGTTATGAGCCTGCCTGGACGACGGGTTGTGTGTGCCGATCACTGCACAGCACCACAAGTAGATTGGAAACAAGCGTGGCTCGCTGTTGATCGTTCAACTCAACAATGTTGTCTCGTTTGAGGTGCGCCAAAGCCATGTCAACCATGCCCACGGCACCATCGACAATTTTGGTTCGCGCCGCGACAACCGCGCCAGCTTGTTGACGCTGAAGCATGGCAGATGCGATTTCAGCGGCGTATGCCAGATGGCTGATACGTGCTTCGATGACTTGCACGCCCGCAGTCTCCAGGCGTTCTTGAATATCGTCACGCAGCCGACTGCAAATCACTTCCGTGCTGCCGCGAAGCGATTCCTCATGGTCTTCGCTATCATACGGATAACGCGTCGCCAGACTTCGCAGAGCCGCTTCGCTTTGGACTTCAACAAAGTGCACGTAATCGTCGACTTCAAACAAAGCTTCGGCGGTGTCGGTCACACGCCACACCACGACTGCGGAAATTTCAATCGGGTTGCCGTCTTTGTCGTTGACTTTGGAGGGCCGACTCGCGGATCGCGATTTGGCTTGCAAAACCGTTCCCGCAGCATCCTTTTGTTCGGGTGTCGAAGACGAGCCGGTTTCAAAGTTCCGGATACGCAGGCTGACGGGACGCTTCGAGTAAAACGGGTTGACCCAAAAGAACCCGGATTGTTTCACTGTGCCGCGATAGTCACCAAAGAGTAGGAGCACACGCGAGTCGTTGGGAGCGATCGCCATCAAACCAAACAACCCCACAAATCCGAAGGGAATCATCAACAAGCCGAGAATGGCTATGAATCCGTTTTCGGAGACGACTCCTGAAATCAGAATGAGACCGCCTACGACCATCACGCCGAGGCAGCCGAATAAGGATGCCCAGCCAGCGTTCGGGACGATCAGTTTCTCGGGGTGTACAAGGGCGGGTTTGCCGCTGGTCGGCGAAACAGAATTCGACATCATGGTGTCCTTGAAGGTGGTGGGAGCAACGGGAGTAGGCTGGGGCTAGAAAACGCAGTCTACTGGATAGGCTCCAGCCGTCTTTATGTGAGGCGCAAGAATCTTGCTTCGCCCTCGTTCGTCCCCAGGCCACTTTTGCAGGCTGCCGTGTGAAAAATAACAACGATCGACAGTATGCGTTCTTTGCCAATGAGCCTCTATTTGATTGGATCTCGCAGCGGCGGATTGGGTTAGCCGATGGAAGTGCTTTTGATCGAACGCCACCGCGTGTCGATGCGACCGACTTGGTGCGGGAGGGGCGGTTGTCGGGCATGTTGTGGGGCGTGGCGGTCGGTGATGCTCTCGGCCATAGCACCGAATGGAAGTTCGATCCCGCCTCCCGAAATCGCGATCACGGCACGATTGTGGATCATTTAACCGATGGCATGACGCGTGCAGGAAGTGTCTCTGATGACACGCAGTTCACGTTCTGGATGTTGCGTCGGTTACTCGATGACGGGTCTTTTCAGTTCGACCACTTGATTCGTGATTGGGTGGAGCGCCGCGGCAGTATCGTCGGCGCGGGACGGAACACGGTGGCAGCGCTCGATCGACATCAGCGGCGATTGGCAGGTGAGTCACTCGACTACATCGATTGCTTGGGCGACCGGGCGACGGAGGGACGTGGCAACGGTGCGCTGATGCGATTCGCACCGATCGTTCTGCCGCATCTTGCCAATCCCTCATCGCAATTGTACGTCGATGCGGTGATGGCGGCGTTGATCACGCATGGCAATCCGTTTGCCTTGTCATCGATCGTGGCCATGACGGATCTGTTGTGGCAAATGTTGTTGTGCGAAAAAGGCGCACCTCCGACGGGCGAGTTCTATTTCAATCGTTACATCGAGATCGCTGCTGATTTGGAGGTCGCCTGCATTCCTTCGCTGTACGGTAAGGAACCCGTGCCGCGCTGGTATCAAAATTTCCAAGGCAACTTGAGTGACTTCATCGACGGTCCGGTCAGGCGAGCGTTTTGCAAAGGAGTCTCGTTTCGCGATGCTTGTTCGCTGGACGGGTTCGGTTCACGAGCCGATGTTTTGCAAACGGTGCCTGCGGTGTTGTACTTGATGGCGTGTCATGCCGACAGTTTTGAGTCAACCATCATCGCGGCCGTCAACGATACGAAAGACAACGACACAATCGCAGCGATCGTGGGCGCATTGGTGGGAGCCTGCCACGGGCACTCCGAGATCCGGCGGCGATGGATCGACGGGATCACCAGCACGAGCATTTTTCCGCCGGAACCAGATCGCGATTGTATTGAAGCGATGATTGCCGAAGCCGAACGATTTATTCTCGGGCAAATGTCGTAAGCCACCGCTCGCCAAAAAATATTTGCCGAGTGACCAAACGTGTCAAACGATGCGATATATTTCCGGCATGACCTCGCACTTCCCTCATCCACGTTTTTCGGGCAATCAGCCTCCGGCGACAGGATCACTGTTGGTCGTGCGGCAATTGCTCGACCAAGCCGATGGTTCGTTTTTGGACGAACTTTGCCGGATCGAGGATGCGGACAAGTTGGGAAGTTTCGCTCACGAGTTCTTGGACGATCGTCGTTCACATGTTCGCGCCGGATTATTGGCATACATCGACGTGGCCATGAGCCAGTATCGACATGAAGCCTTGGTGAAGCGATTGTTCAAATTAGCAGAAGCCGCCTCGGATGATCAAATGATGGCGCGGTTCATGGTGGCGCTAGATCGGTCGGTGCGGCGTGAAGTTCGCACGCGGCGATCATGGGATTGGGGTACGCGCGAAGTGACCGAAGAAACGTATATCGACAAACGTGACCAATCCATGCCTCGCTCGGATCAGGAAGCGTCCGCAAAGGCTCGCAATCGCCGCGCGACTAAACAATCCCAGTGGCAGTTGTTTAGTGCGAAAACCCGTGACTATCTCCGGCGACGTGTATGGCGATACTTCCGCACACTGGCCAAAACAGACGCGACACGTTATCGCACTTCCATGTCGATGGCGTTAATCCAATACACCGATGATGACACCGCCGACGGTTTGGCGTTGATTGATAACTGGTCGTTGATGCACGTGCTGTTCCATGACTGCGACCAGATCGTGGCCGAGGCTCGCGGCTGGACAGTTGCAGAGAACGGTTCGCTAGAAAAACTTTCGCCTGCTCCTTATGGGATCGATTTTTGGAAAACGGATGCGGGGGCACTGTTAGACTTGGTCGGCACCGCCCGTGCCAGGGTCGTGCGGATGTGGTCGATGCAAATGCTGCAATCACATCATCAGGACGCATTGGCTCAGTTGCCACTAAAACGCATCTTGGCATGGATGCGTTGCGACGATGATGAGATCGCTTCGCTCGCCGCCGAGTCCTTGGATCAA
>JBGSMN010000224.1:0-6613 GCA_041740155.1 Rhodopirellula sp. | reverse complement strand
GACCGATCTGAACGAGTTCGTCACCAAGTTCAATGAGGACATCCTCGACAAGGATAAGATCCCGGCTTACGAATTGCCGGACCTGCGCAAGATTGCTTTTTGGAACGCCACGGGGAGCGGCAAGACGCTGCTCATGCACGTCAACATCCTTCAGTACCAGTACTACCTGAAGCTGCACGGGCAAGGTCGAAAACTGAATCGGATCATCTTGCTGACTCCGAATGAAGGGCTGTCGAAGCAGCATCTTATCGAGTTTCAAGCGGCGGGCTTGGATGCTGATTTGTTCTCGAAGGACGGCAAATCGTTGTTTGCGGGGAAGTCGATTGAAATCATCGACATCCACAAGCTGCGAGAAGATTCCGGCGATAAGACTGTCGCCATCGACGCCTTCGAGCAAAATAACCTCGTGTTGGTGGATGAAGGACATCGTGGTTCGAGCGGCAAGGAAGCTGGACGCTGGATGGACGCCCGTCGCCGCCTATGCGAACAAGGCTTTTCGTTCGAATATTCGGCGACATTTGGTCAGGCCATGAAGGCCAGCAGTAACAAGGCGCTAGAGCAGGAGTACGCCAAGTGCATCCTTTTCGACTACTCCTACAAGTATTTTTACCGGGATGGCTTTGGCAAGGATTATCGTATTCTGAATCTTGCCGATGATACCGACGAAGACAAACGCCGACTTTACCTGACTGCCTGCCTATTGGCGTTTTATCAGCAGCAACGACTCTACCGAGACAAGCCCGCTGAGTTCCGGCCATTCTTGCTAGAGAATCCTTTATGGGTATTCGTCGGCGGGAGCGTAAACGCCGTACGTTCGGAGAACAAGAAAAAAGTCTCGGACGTGGTGGACATCTTGCTCTTCCTGGCCGAGTTCGTCAAAGACAAACGCCATACGATCAAGCTGCTCGACCGGCTGCTGAGCGGGAAGCCTGGACTACATGACCAACGAGGTAATGAAATCTTCGCCACTGCGTTTGGCTACTTAAGCCAAACCAAACAGACCGGCGAGGAATTGTTTGTTGATATTCTCAAGATACTATTCAATTCGCCGACGCCTGCCAAACTTCACGTGCTTAACTTGAAGGGAACGGACGGCGAAATTGCTCTCCGCCTCGGCGAAAACGAAGCCTTTGGCGTCATCAACGTCGGCGATACGGCCAATCTTTGCAAGCTATGCGAAGAACATCCCAATGAGATGGCCGTGGATGAGAAGGAATTTTCCGGGTCGTTGTTCGGCAATCTGAGTGCGGCCGATTCGACGGTGAACGTGTTGATCGGCTCCAAGAAATTCACCGAAGGGTGGAATAGTTGGCGGGTTAGCACGATGGGACTGATGAACGTCGGCAAGTCGGAAGGTTCGGAAATTATCCAGCTCTTCGGCCGCGGCGTGCGGCTCAAGGGATTTGGCATGTGCTTGAAACGTAGTAGCCAGATCGATGGCGTTACGAAGCCGCCGCACATCAAGCTGCTCGAAACACTGAACATCTTTGGCATCCGTGCGCAGTACATGCAGCAGTTCAAGGAGTATCTGGAAGAAGAGGGGCTGCCGTCAAATGAGGAGAGAATCGAGTTTATTCTGCCGGTCGTCAAGAATTTGGACGGCAAGAAGCTGACGAGTATTCGGCTGAAGGAAGGCGTCGATTTCAAACGCGAAGGGAAGAAGCCAACACTCGACGAGCCGACACCCCAAATTTTACGGCATCCGATCACACTCAATTGGTATCCAAAGATTCAATCGCAGCAAAGCAAGGGAGTGGCCTCGACGAGCGACATTGCCGAACTGCAAACCGGTGTGTTTGGTGACAAACACCTGGCCTTCATGGACATCGACGCCATCTACTTCGAGTTGCAGCACTTCAAGAATGAACGGGCCTGGTATAACCTCAACCTGCCTCGTCAAAGCATCCTGAAATTGCTTGCGCCTCGTCCAGAAAATGAGCAATGGTATCAGCTATTCATCCCCTCGGCAGAAATGGAATTCACACGCTTTGACCGGGTCCGTCGCTGGGAAGAGATTGCTGTCGCGCTGCTGAAAAAATACATCGATCGGTACTACAAGTACAAAAAGCAGGAGTGGGAAGCCGACTACCTAGAGCATCACGAACTGCGGGAAGACGATCCGAACTTCGTGCAGGAATACCGCCTGCTGATCGACGAATCGGCAGATAGCATCAAGACGGGTCTGGAAGCCCTGAAAGCTCAGATCGACAAGAAGACCTTCAAAGCGAACTGTTCCATTGGCAACTTATCTGCCTACTGGTTTGGCAACCACCTGTATCAACCATTGCTGCATCTCAGTAAAAGCAAACTTATCGAAGTCAGCCCGGTGTCGCTCAATGATGGCGAACGAGACTTCGTGCTCGACCTGAAAAAGTACCACGACGATGACAAGGAATTTTTCAAGCAACGGGAGCTTTTCTTGCTCCGCAACGTCAGCAAGCGAGGGATCGGTTTCTTCGAGGCGGGGAACTTCTATCCGGACTTCATCCTGTGGCTGCTGGTCGGTAAAAAACAGTACGTCACGTTCGTCGATCCGAAAGGTCTGCGGCAACTCGACGATGGCTCAAATAATCCGAAGGTGCAGTTCTACAAGACAATCAAAGAGATTGAAGCGCGATTGAAGCCGAACGAACCGAATGTGACGTTGAACTCGTTCATCGTCTCGCCTACGCTCTACAAAAACATACCGATGTGGGGTGAAGGCATGAGCAAAGCTGAACTTGAGAAGTGCCATGTTCTCTTTCAGAAAGAGGACAAGGAGACCTACATCAAGTCGCTGCTTACTAAGATTGCCGGAACCTGACAATAAAACCAATGGCTGCTGATCCAATAATCTACTGTCTACAACCGTTGACTGATTATCCTCAGTTTGAGCGACTGTGTTCCGATGTCATGGCTGGATTGGATTCCTGAGGCGACTATTTGTAAGCAAATGCTCCAATACCGGGAGCGGCAGGCGTCTCAACAGGGTTCGCAATTCTTTCTCTCCAAGAGCGTCCAGTTCTTCGCCTGAAAATGGTTCACTGGCGCGCTGAGTAGCACGTTCGGCAGCGATTTCCAAACGAACCTGATTCCATTGTTCTTCGCATTCATCGAGGGTGTAGCGGTGCATGATGACCACTTCGATCAGTTCGGTCAGCGCGTCGCTGAAACCGCGGCTGCCGTCGTGGCCGAAGATGTGACTGTGTTCGTGCAGAAAGATGGAGAGTGCCCTTGCGAAACCCTCGTCGAAGACGCTTTCCGCAAGAAACACTTCCCGCGATCGATAGCTACGAAGCTGTTTCAGTTCGCCCAAAACCACTTCGGTCATGGCGACGGAATAGCTCGTCTTTCCCCGATCGAAGACCGCCATAATTTCAGGCGCAAATCCCCGTAAGACCTTTGTCAAAACGGCAATCGCCCTAGCTTCCGCTGAGGTCGTGGCCCGGTGCGCTTGCGTCCGAGCCTCTTTACGAGCCTTATCTTCAATCTCTTTCAAGTGCAACTCGGCCGTTGGCACGCCAAATTTGGAAAAATAATTGGGCAGTTCTCGCCGTCCCTGCTTACGCCAGGCATTCTCCACCGACTCAAATTGCAGTTGCTGCGTCGCGTCCTCGGCGTTCGAGCGAGCAAAGAATTGGTCGGCGAAGACGAGGTGGGCTGTCTTCTGATCCCAGCCCGAATAGTAGGAAGAGCGAGCCACTTCCGCCAGTAGAGGATGTCCCTCTCCATTTTCCCAACAAGCGCGGGCAGCAGCCACAACGATCGCTTGATAATTTTGTCCCTTGAAAAAAGATTTTGCCCACACCGAGTAGAAGTTCTTGCGCACGTCTTCACCGAAAGCTTTGCGGTCGCGGTCGCTCGCAATCTTTTTCTCGATGGAGGTGTATTCCTTATTCAAGACCAGGACGAGCGGCAGATTGGGGATCTCTCCGCGTTTCAGATTTCGGTAAAAGATGTGGCCGTCGGCGGTCGTTGATCGGTAGACGAAGAAGTCTTGACCATCACGTGCAACCTCAGGTCCGATCAGTGGGTTGCCTGGATGAAAGAAGTGGTTCATGCCATGTTCCATGGCTCGTTCCATCTCAGCTGAGGCTCCCTGAATGATGAGCACATTGCCTGGATAGGACGTGGGAGACGAGAAGAAATCATAAACCAACGGATAAAGCTTCGTCCCTTTGACCGGTTCGTCGTCGATGCGGATGCGAACGACTTGAGAATCCGAGGCTGCCGCCATGACGGTCCCATGCTGACGTAGAACGCATGTCGCGGCCGCCTTGAAGCCTTCGCCGTACTTGCCCACATCGTTGGCCCCTTTCTCGGATCCGAGAAAATATAGACGTTCCAGGTTGAATGAATTTGGCGAAGTTACGCGAATGCCATCCTTGTTGGTTTCCACCCTAACCTTTGATATTTGTTGTCGATTGTCGTCGAAGAAATTTTGCATTAGGTCGCGGGCCACCAATTCGTGATTCCAGTTGACTCCCCAGGTGGTTGTGACGGAACTGGTAACGGTTTTCGTGTGGATTAGACCGTGAAAACCTAATCCCACGAGAAGATTTTGGCTCTGTTCCCAGCCCATGTTCGAACTCCTTGCCTATGATTTGAAAACGGAAAGTCAGCCCTTCACTCTATTTCGCGATACTAGCGATTGAACCCGCGATCAAATGTCTTTGCGCCCTCGTCCATAAGCTAATCAAGTAGTCATTTACTTATCCGCAAGAATCGCCGTTAGCTTTTGATTTGTCACGATGCCCTACTTCTCGTGTAGGTACACTGCGAAGTCGATGAAGTGCTCGTGGCAGTATCAATTGCTTTTCTGACCGACCGACGTGATAAGCTGCTCATGTGTATCTACCGTCCGTCGTTTAATGTCAAGTATGGAAGTGTGGTCGCATGGAGCAGTCGGGTCAACAGATAGTTTTCCTCAGTGACGCCGTAAATGGTTAGGAAGTATGCGTTAGCACAGGACTTTCGAACATTGGCGGTGGGATGTTTTACGACGCTAGTGCCGGGACGTGATTGGCGAGAGATTTAATCCACTTCCGGAAATTGCACGATTAAGCTCGTGGCTTCATCCAAGCTTTGGTTTCGCCGTCAAAAACGTCTCCCCGGTGCGTTCGATTAGAACTTTTGATGATTAGTCGTTCGGCACATTTAGCCAAAAACAGGCCCTTCCTAAGCATTCCATGGATGGCGAATAAAAACGTTATGCCCAATTCTCGGAAACAGCGCAAGCCATAATTCACGACTTGGTGCGATCGCCGCTTTCGAGAATCCGAACAGCGTGGTATTAGCTGAAAACACGAATACTTTACAAGAAAGATGCAGAACGAGACATTTTTTGATTTTGGATTGGTGATCGCGTACATCTTGCCGGGCTGTTTGGTCTTGGCCGGTTTGTCGTTCGTCAACCCGGTGATCGCCGCATGGATTTCCGGGTCACTCGGAACGGCGGCGTTGGGTAGTTTCTTGTTTGTGATCCTGGCGGCCGTCGGAGCCGGACTCACGGCCAGCACCGTCCGCTGGCTGCTCGTCGATACCATCCATCATCGTACGGGCATCCCGCTAAATCACGGTGAGTTTCAATACCTGGCGGAACGAACGGAAGCCTATTCCTTCCTGATCGAGATTCACTATCGGTACTACCAGTTTTACGCCAACATGCTAATCGCTGGATGGTTTGCTTACGGCTGTTGGCGGTGGCATGAATCCGATTGGGGGATCATCGACGGCACAGTGCTGCCCTTTTCGCTGTTATTCTGGGTCGCTTCGCGGAACACTCTCCGCAATTACTACATCAAGACAAGAGCGCTATTGTCACAGCCCGACTGAGCGACACCAAGAGAATGGTCCTCAGATTGAAGTTTATTCAATCCCCGCCGCTTTCAGCAATTGCGGCAAGCGAACGCCATAAAGTTTGCAAAAATCGGCCAACTCTACAACGTCGATGCGGCGCTCGCCGGACTCGATCTTCGAAATGAAGGACGCGTGGGATCCGAAATGCTTGGCGGCGTCGACTTGGGTGATTCCGGCGTGCAACCGCGCGGCGCGTAGCGTGTTTAGCAGCTTTTCATAACGCGTTGTATGTCGAGATTTGGTCATGCGGCCAATCGTGGGGAATTTTAGTTGACCCAGGTTAAAGCCGTTGCTAGAATTTCCCAAAACGGGAAATTCCTGTTTTAGGAAATTTTCCTCTCGCCCTTTCCTTTGGAGTTCTGCCATGACAAACGGTGGTCATCACAAACCGAAAGAAGCGGCCAAGCCGCTACGTCGTCGAACCAAGCCTGTATTGGATGCAAAAGCAGCCAAGTCGGCCAAGAAGCACCGGGATGGTGCGAATTAGAAGCGAATTGATTCATGCAATCTTCTCAGCGTAGCCAACCTCTTTCCTTCGGGTTCGCTACGCTGAGTTGAAATTCTGTGCTTGTGTGTTTATTCAGAATGAAACTGGACGAACACGGATTTTAGGCTTTGAACGTGCAGGCCCGCATAATGGTGCTGCAAAGCTTGTTAACAGTTTTGAGCTATCTATCTCTGATCCCGCAGCGATGCCGGTACCAAGAAGAGCGCCAAGAAGCCCATGCGTCGTCGATATTGGCAACCCAAATCGAGTCGCGACGAGAACCGTCAA
>JBGSMN010000223.1:0-1648 GCA_041740155.1 Rhodopirellula sp. | reverse complement strand
GCGAAAGTTATCATCGCTGGGCTGCTCAATTCGACTAGTCCGATCGTTCCGTTGAGCGATTCCCTGTGATGGGGAGAGCCCGGGTCATCGCGACGCTCGATCCGGCTTGCTTTTCGATCGTCATGGCAACCGGTGTGGTCTCGCTCGCGTGCTGGCATCACGGATTGGAGACCTGGTTGCATGGCTTGTCCACGATGCTGTTGTGGGGCAACGTGCTGGCATTTGTGTTGCTAACTGGATTGACAATTTGCAGACTGTTTTTGCATCCGACAAGGATGATGGACGACTTTCAAAATACGAAACGTTCGTTCGGCTTTTTCTCGATCGTCGCGGCCAGTTGTGTTCTCGGCAGCCAGTTCCAGGTGACCTCGCAAATGCCAAGAACCGCGATCGGACTTTGGTGCTTCGGCATCGTTACCTGGTTTCTGCTGACCTACGGAATCTTTTTCAGTGTCACGGTTCAGCAGCGTAAGGCGAGCATCCGAAACGGGCTTCATGGCGGCTGGTTATTGGCTGTCGTGGCGGCACAGTCTGTGTCGGTTTTGGGTGCGATGCTAAGCGTGCATTTCACGACTGGCCGAGACGCGGTGCTGTTCTTTTCGCTGACCATGTGGCTTAGGATCGAGCGGTAAATTGCTGTCTGATATTACCTACCGCGTCCGACTCTCCCGGAGGGAGAGTGTTGAAAAGGCGACACTTATTTCCCGCACGATCCTTAGCGGCGGAATGCTCTACGCGCGGATCATCTCACTCGTTTTTTATCGCTATTGCTTTGAGTCGGTGGATGTTGATGCCATGACGCCACCGTACTGGTTCATCATGGGGGCAATGGCTATTTCCGCCTTAGCGGGTTGCTCGATCACCGAAGCGTCCGCGACTTCGTCGATGCCTAACCAGTTCGTCCCGTTTTTGAAAGGCGGCACACTACTGTGCTGGGCCACGGCGACTTGGTGGATCCCTTTGCTAATCGCGTTTGGTGTGTGGCGTCATGAGTATCACAAAGTGTCGTTCGGGTACGACCTACGTTACTGGAGCATGGTGTTTCCGCTTGGCATGTACTGCGTCGCGACGCACGCGGCCAGCCGATGCTTTGGAATCGGCTTTTTGGATCGAGCGAGCATCGCGTTTTTGTACGTTACCTTGCTGACGTGGTCGATCACAAGCATCGGGATGGTGCGGGCCGGGGCGAAGGCGATGAAGTGACTGGCAATCGACCGCAGCACAGCATCATTCCGCCGCCTGCGGAAGACCGATCTTCGGAATGGTGGCGAAACCGTGCTGTTTCACTGCGGCTCGATGATGAGGCGTGATGCTGATATGCAGATCCGGTGTTCGCAGGCTGAGTTCCGTTTTTACTTCCGGTGTGTGGCTTTCTACTGACCAGTCGGCAGGCGGTTGCGAATGATCTTAGTTGTGGGATCGCCCGGCATGATTGTGTCACACCACATTTCGTTCTCGAAGACGTAGCGGACCTGGATCGCCTGGGCTTCACCGGCGGCGAACGTGGCGGCGGCTTGTGCCAGCGTGACGGCGGCATCCGTCTTGGTGGATTTCATTTGTATGTGCTGAACGTCGGCACCTTCGGATAGATCAGCGAACAATTGCATGACCTGATCCTTGGCCCATTCGGCCTGCAAGATTTCGGGAA